>NZ_CP029187.1:0-710551 GCF_003097535.1 Flavobacterium pallidum | reverse complement strand
ATTAAAGGCATCAGGCGTGACTGTTGTTGGCGAAGTACAACGTTTTGACTATGGGGACTTTGGATGGATCCTGGACCCTGAAGGAAATAAAATCGAACTTTGGGAACCAAAAGACAGCGCGTTTCAATAAATTATTTATTTTTATAGACTCAATAACCAAAACCAAACATTTATGGAAGTGAATACTACTGAAAGCTGGAATACACCACAGCCACCAAACATCCCTTATTTTAAAGTTGATCCCGTAGCGGTTTTGCTGTTGGGAATCGTAACCTGCGGGCTTTACCTGATTTATTGGAACATTAAAGTGGCCGACGTATTGAATGCGGTTGCTGAAAGGGAAGTGATTTCGCAGCCGGTCGCTATTTTTGCCGGATGCTGCTCGCCTGTGAACATGTATTTTTATTACCTCGCTGGAAAAGATGGTTTGCCGCATGTATACCGTCGTGCCGGGGTTCCGCAAAAAGATGATGCAACGCTATTACTGATTTTAGGGCTTCTTGTTCCTATGGTCGCTGCAATGATTGTACAGGGTGACATCAACAAATTATACAAATAATATCCGCATAAAGCGAAAAATTTACGGAATTGCCGGAGCGTTATTAACGTTGGCAGTTCCGTTTTTTTTTATGCTTGACAATGCCGACAACCATTTGGAGTCGGCGCAGTCGCTGTGCCCGTTTAAATTGCTGACGGGTTTCCCGTGTCCCGGCTGCGGCATCACCAAATCGCTGGTGTATCTGTACGCGGGCGATTTCGGGAAAAGCATGCACTACCATATTTTCGGGCCGTTTGTGATTTTGGCCAGTATCGTGACGCTTTTGGTTTTGTCGACGGAACTGGCAACGGGGAAGGAATATTTCGGCAAATGGCTTTACAACCGCAAACTGGCTTATGGACTTGGGATTACATTGGCGGTGTATCATTTTATCCGTCTAATTCATTTTGTAATGGAGAACAGCTGGGATGATATCCTGAGGCAATCTGCATGGAAATAAAAAAGGCTCCCGGTTAAGGAGCCTTTTTAATAAATTCTGTATACCGTTAGTTCACCGACGGAACCGATTTCGCGTATTTCAAAAACACCAATTCGTGAGAAACGGCATCCGTATAAGCGACTTCGAGCGTTACATCTGAAAGCGTGATGATATCATAAGTGATTGCCGTACTTTCTGTCATTCCTTCAGGAACATAAGTAGCTACGATATTGCCCTGATCCAGCAGGTAGGTTCCGGTAACTGTTTTTGGCGCACATACACCATCAGTTGTTACGAAAAAGTTTCTGGTGAATGTCAAATCTTCGTTAGCGATAAGCGTTTGCCTGTCACAAGACCCTTCTGTTACAGGCTCATAAATTAATGTACTGTTCGCATTTAGTGCCCCGATAGCCGTAAGATTCCAGGTCGCGGCAACATAATTAGGCGAAACATAGTTCCCACCTTCATCATCGCTTTCACACGAAACTAAACTTACGCTTAAGAAGCAAAGTAAAATGGCTGTAAGGGATATGATTTTTTTATTCATCTTTATTGTTTTTGTAAAAGGCTGCCTGTTAGAACAGCCTTTATTTAATAAATATTTTAGTTACCCAGGATTTTCAGGTCATCAATCTGGAAAGCGCCATCCAATGTAGTGTCAGTTCCTGAACCTGTAAATTTAAATCCGATGTGGATTGTTCCTGTGTAGCCAGACAAGTCAACGCCTCCTGATCCGACGAAAGCATACCATGCAGTATCCATAGTTGGCAGAGTTACCGGAACTTCAATCCATGTTGCAGTAGCAGGATTTCCTGTAAAATCGCTGGATACATATACTTTTAATGAATTCGCGTCTGAATTGACATCCAAATGGTGTTGTGCAGTCCTGAACAACATGGTTTCTCCTGTGTGGGCATCCATATCAATTCCAGGCGTGACCAACCATGCTACATTTAAAGCATTTCCTGAGCCAAATGAACTGAATTCAGCATAGCCATTTCCTGAAAATGCTTCTTCTCTCCAAAGTTTTGTTCCTGAAGTAGCCACATTTGTCCAGCCTTCGTAGTTGAAGTTTGTATTGTCAACAGACTCCTGGAAATCTTCGTAATAAAAAGCCACCACTCTTTGCCCGGTCAATTTAATATCCCTTTCTGTCCTTGCCATGAATTGGTATCCAGAACCGTATTTGGTCAGAACGCCTCTTACTTTCCCGCTTGCTGATGGAACAATTTTTCCTGCAAAATTAGCAAAGCTGCTTGTCCTGAAATCAATAGAGTTTCCTGAAAAATCTGTCAAAGAATGGTTTGTTGCACCACCGATTGTATTGCTTGCTCCCTCAACATAGTAAGTTTTTCCAACAGCAGCGTCTGAAAACTGTACATTGTCAAGTTCCACTAATTTATTAAGGTAATCGTTATTAGCCAAAAGTTGCGGGATGGTTACAGGCTTTACTAAAGTTTCTTCATCAATTACCGTACATGAGCGAACAACCGCTTCCTTGAACTGTGACTCAGGAAGCCTTCCTACTGAAGCGGCACCTGAACTGGTCACATATATACCACCAATCCTTGGTCCGATAGGGCCTGAAGTCTGAGGAGAATCAGTATAAAGGTTTTTCAATTTGATAAATACTTTTCTTCCCGGCTCAAGGTTCACGAAAGTCGAAGAAGCATCAACAGGCACGCTGAAAGCTTTTGACCCGTCCAAAGTTTGCATTGAGATGGATTTAAAGAAATTTCCACCTTCATCACTTGAAGTTACGTATGCTTCAATCACATCGTCAGCGGTATACTGCGCCAATGTTCCAAAAGGCACGGCAGATACTTCGATGGTCTTTACAAGGTTCGTTTCAGTACACTCCATTGTTGGAATAGCATAGTCATCGTCATTGACGCAGCTGTTGAATCCGGCAGCAAGCGTCACAAAAAGCACTGATTTTAAAATTGTTGTTTTCATAATTATTATTATTTTCTTTAAAAATATTAGAAGTTTAAGTAAAGGTTTACGAAATATGTTCTTCCGTATCCATAAAAATATTTAGGGCCAAAAGATGGTGTTCCACTGGAAACATCCTGGTTCAGTTCCCTGTAATTAGAATTACGTGCCTGTTCAAAACCACCTGTTTTGTAAATGATGTCAAAAACGTTATTCACACTTGCAAAGAAGCCAAGGGTCTTGCTGCCAATCCTCCATGATTTTCCTCCTGTCAAATTTACTAAAGTAAATTCGTCAAATTTTTCCTGTTTCAATAATTCTCTTCCCCTTTGTTCTGTCGCTTCCGGGAAGTAGTTTCCGGCGCTTCCCAATGGGTTTTCAAAGAAGTTGCTTGTCCTTAATACAGGAGCCACATCGATGTAATTATCAGCAAGGTAGTTTACGTTAGCGCCTACCCACCAGAATTTAGGGTCGCGGTATTCCAAACCAATCGAATACGCTTGTTGTGGCGTGCCAGGGATTTTATAATCCTTTAATTTTGAAGTGCCGAAATTTACGATTGGGTTGGTGTTGTCCGGTGTTGCCAAAGCATCCTGGTTGATGCTGACCGTCGGGTCGTTTGAATAGGTAAATTGCCCATATGCTGCGGCACCAATAGCTTTAATGGTTGAAGTAATCTGGTATTCCAGGCCAAGTTCACCACCAATATTTTTCTTGTTTACGTGTGTAAGTGTTTCCGCTACGAAAGCATCACCACCGTCTCCACCATCATCTTCGAACAAACCTTCACCGAAGAAGAATGCTGTTTCTGTTGCATTTTTGATTTCAGAAAAGTATCCTGTAATCCTGGCTTTGAATTTTGGTGCCCTGATGATATAACTACCGTTAAGGCTGCTGATGGTTTCGCTGTCAATGCCATCCACCATGTTGTTGTTCAAACGCGAATTCGGGAAAACATTTCTCATAGTCGGGGCTTTTGACATGTAAAGACCGTTGAAATCCAAATAATTTCTTCCGGAAATCTTATAAGTAACACCACCTTTGAAACCGAAGTTGTCAAATTCCACTTTATGGCCTTTTCCAAAAGAGTTGGTTGGGTAGTATCCGTTTTTGTAAAGCCCTTCCCTTTGGTATTCAGAACGTGCAAATGTCTGTGCAAGGTAAAAATCTACTTTTTTGTAGCTGAATTTGAATTGCGTAAAGGCATCAATTGTATTGGCCAAAAGGTTGTAATTATAACCATATTCGTCGCCTTCGGTTACCTGCCTGTCAGGATGGTTCAAATCTGACTGTTTCTGGTCTCCTACACCGAACGTGTCCACATCCAGAAAATACAATCCACCCAATAGATCTTCCACTTTCTGGTAATTGTGTGATTTCAGGTGGCGGTAAGTTACGCCTGCATTCAAAACGATATTGTCTGCCAATTGCGAGTTAAAAACAGAATTTCCAACAAACTGTGTGTCATCTGTCCTGTCTGAATATAAAATATACTTGCTTTCCGCAGGTGCCCTTCCGATCACCATGCCGTTCGATGTGATTGGCGTAGAGTTGGCCGTGTACATCGCGTTCCAGTCCAATTGTCTTTGTGCCAAAAATTTAGCGTCCAATGGGTTGGTTGCTGCTGCGTAGTTTGGTGTAAACAATCCTCCAAGTCCTCCCGGAGCATAAGCTGAAGCCGGCACCAGGCCTGTAGTCGCGTCATTCTCATACAAAGATGTGAAATAACTCGGCAAATTCCTGTAGTAAGTCGGATCAGGGTTATTCACTCCTGAAAAATCAATCCTGCTGTTGCCAATTGTCCCCTGTTGGAAAGAGACATTGGTAGTCAGTTTATTTTTCTCATTGATTTTCCAATAGTGTCCTAACATAAGGATTGGCTCCTCGATGTCCTTGTCCCTTGAATTCCTCTTTTTTCCATCCTGCCAACCCCAGTAAGAATTGTATTTCCAACCCGCGATATTCGTAATTTCCTGTGTGTTTGGAGAATTTTTCCCGCGGCTGTTCTGAGCATAAATTGAGGTAAAGTTCAGGCTGTGGTGCTCGTTGAATTTCTTTTCAACACTGGCAAAAATTGAATTTGCGCTATAATCGGTTCCTTCAAAATAACCTTCTTTAGCCCATCTTCTGCCTGCTGAAATCACATAAGCCCATCCGTCCTTATTCATCCCTGAAGCTGTGGTGGCCATGGCCCTCCAGCTGTAGTTTGTGTTTGTTCCGGAAAAAGATATCCTTGTTCCAGGCCTGTATATTGATGCCCTTGTATTGATTTCCTGAGTACCAAGTATGCCTCCGAAAGTATAATCAGAAGGAGTAGACCCTGTGGTAAATTCCTGATTACGGGTAGCATCATTCAATCCACCCCAGTTGCCCCATTGCGGCCTTCCATCATAGATCTTATTCATCGTAACACCATTGATCATCGTCACGCCATACTCATTGTCAAGGCCTCTTACCCTGAAACGCGCCTGTCCCCAGTTAAAGGCTGCTGCCTGCTGGAAAGCATCACGGCTCGCCTGCAATAATCCCGCAGTGCTTTCTGATCCGCTGTTGTCATCGCCAAGGTCGTTTTCTGTAATCGTAATCAGGCTCAATTGCTGCTCTTCGGTTTGATCTTCCTCCAGCACCACTACGCCTAAATCAAGATTTTGCCCCGCTTTTAAGTCCAAAGGCAACATCTGTTGGGAATATCCCGTGCTGGTGATCTTCAGCAAAGCATTTCCGGCAGGGATGTCCTTAATCACAAAAGTACCATCTGCGGCAGTCAGCGCCGTTAAGTTGGTGTTCTGGATCGACGCCACAACGCTTTGTAAAGGCTTTTGTGTTTTGGAGTCTACAACTTTACCGGTAACCGTACCGTTTTGTTGCGCCCAGGCAAAAAGTACCTGCATCACAAACAGCATACTAAATACAAGTTTTTTCATAAAAAAGTTTAAATTAATTTAATTCGGAAAGAATAAGAATTTCTTAACGGCTGCAAATGTACATGTTTAATTAATATTATCTACTTTTGCTCCCAAGTTTATGTTAAACTTGACCTTAAATTAATATAGGATTTATGCGAATTAGAAAATTTTTAGCCCTGTTTTTTGTTTTATCCTCAACATTGGCAGGCTTTTCCCAAGCAAAAAAGTTCGCTGTGAAGACAGTGGCATTCTACAATTTCGAAAATTTATTTGATACAATCAACAATCCAAACAATGATGAAGAGTGGCTTCCAACCGGCGCACAGCATTGGACATCAGCTAAATACCATCAGAAACTTGAAAATCTGGCCCGTGTCATTACACAAATCGGAACCAATGACCAACAGAAAGATGCACCCGTGATCATAGGCGGTGCCGAAATCGAAAACCGCGGTGTCCTCGAAGACCTTGTCAAGCAGCCAAAAATGAAGCCATGGGATTATGGTATCGTACATTTTGATTCCCCTGATAAACGTGGTATCGACGTCGCGATGCTTTACCAAAAGAAACATTTCAAGCCAACGAGTTACATCAATATTCCACTCCTTATATATAGGGATCAAAAAGCGGAAGATGCCAAAAAGGAAAAAGAGGAAGCTACGGACGATAAGATTGAAATCAGTAAGGACAACCGTGTTTATACCCGTGACATCCTTTTGGTAACCGGGCTCCTGGATGGTGAAGAAGTCAATATCATGGTCAATCACTGGCCATCGCGCTCCGGAGGTGAAAAGAAAAGCAGCCCTTTTCGTGAAGAGGCCGGTAGGCTTGCCAGAAAGATCATGGATTCTGTATACAAGGTAAATCCGAATGCGAAGATTATCTGCATGGGCGACCTCAATGACGGTACGTATAATAAAAGCGTCAAGGAAGGCGTAGGGGCAAAGCTTAAGAAAACCGAAGTCAAGCAATATGGTGTTTATAATCCTTTTGAGCAAATGGCCAAGGAAGGCAACGCCTCACTTTTCTACCGCGATGCCGGAGATATTTTTGACCAGATCATGGTCTCCGAAACATTGATCAAGGAAGGCTATGAATCCCTTCGCTACTGGAAAGCCGGAATTTATAATAAGCCGTTTATGATCCAGACCGATGGGCAGTATAAAGGATACCCGCTGCGACATTCGGCCAATGAAGTCGGTTTCAGCGATCACTTTCCCGTATACATTTACCTGATTAAGGAAATGAAATAGTATACCTGATGTTATAAGAAAAGCCGGATATTTCCGGCTTTTTTAATTTTAAATAGTACATTTGCGCCGCAGATTTCCCAAAATCAACACTTTATGAAACAAATGTTCGCCCTGTTATTACTTTTTGCAGCAATAAAAGGTTTTTCCCAGGATACCATTCCTACCACGCGTGTGAAGGATTTTGTCGGTAAGGAAGTATGGGTAAAAGGAAAAGTGGCTGCCGTAAAGGACGCCACTCCGGAAAACCGTGTGGTCTATATTAATGTCGACAAGGCATTTCCCGATAATGTCTTCACGGTCGTCCTGAATGTCAAGTATGCACAGCGTATGAAGGTAGACCTGGCCACTGCCAAAGGCAAAAAAATCCTTGTAAAAGGCACCATCATCATCGATAAAAATGGCGGGCCCGTGCCACAGATTTTCAATCCGACACAGATTCAAATAAAATAGCTTAATTTTATATTAAGTTAGGAAGTCAGTAAAGTCCGGAAGCCCGGAAGTTATTGTTGTCACTTCATTGAGATCATACCGACTTTCTTTCTGGCTTTACCAACTAAATTTACGCTATGGCCTCCACAAAACCTTTCAACCTCAATCAGTGGATCAACGACAACCGCCACCTGCTCAAACCGCCGGTGGGAAATAAAAACGTGTACGTCCATTCACAGGATTATATCGTCATGATTGTTGCCGGCCCAAACGCCCGCAAGGATTTCCATTACAATGAAACCGAAGAGTTATTCTACCAGCTCGAAGGCAGTATAAAGGTGATTATCCAGGAAGACGGTGAGCGAAAGGAAATGGAACTCCATGCCGGCGACATGTACCTGCACGGTGCACGGATTCCGCATTCGCCTGTCCGTTCAGAAAATTCCATCGGACTGGTCATCGAACGCAAACGTGCCGGCCTCGGATTTACAGATGGCCTGCTCTGGTTCTGCGAAAACTGCAACCACAAACTCCACGAAATCTACTTCGAACTCCACGACATCGAGAAGGATTTTTTGCCGCATTATAAGCATTTCTATAATTCAGTGGAATTGCGGACGTGTGATAAATGCGGTACAATAATGGAAGCAGATCCGAAGTATACTGATGATAATTAATTTACTGCGTCAGTTCGCTGCGCTCGGGTCAGGAGCTAATCCCGCTGTCCGCTGTATCTTTTCCCCGCTAAAGAAGCAGGAAAAAGGATGCCGCTTCCATCGGGGCTAAACGTTCCTGTATAGCACAAAGTTTCTTCCAACTTGGAAAAATAACGTCCCGTTGCGCTGCCATAAGTCGCGAGGCGGGCACCTGCACTGTGAAAATGCCGCAAAAATTAAACACTGTCTGAGCGCAGCGAGTTTGTTTAATTTCGGCATTAAGCAGTAGCAGGTCGCCAAGTGGGTTCGTGGCTTGATTTTTTGTTTCTTTTGTATCAAGACAAAAGAAAAATTATTAATTACATTTGCACTCGCAATCGATATATTAAATTATGACAACAACAATAGCAGAACAATTCGGCATGACCGAAGCACTGGCCCAACTCGGCATTAAAGATATTAACGAAGGAACTTCAACAGGAGTTAACCACTTTTCAAACGGAGATATCCTCGAATCTTATTCTCCTGTAGACGGACAACTCATCGGAAAAGTGAGAATGTCCACTGCAGCAGATTATGAAACAGCAATGGCAGCTGCTACGGAAGCTTTCAAAACTTTCCGTTTGATGCCGGCACCACAACGTGGTGAAATCGTGCGTCAGTTCGGAGAAAAATTACGCAAAAACAAAGAAGCACTTGGAAAGCTCGTTTCCTATGAAATGGGAAAATCCCTGCAGGAAGGCTACGGAGAAGTACAGGAAATGATTGACATCTGTGACTTTGCAGTTGGGCTTTCAAGACAGTTGCACGGATTGACTATGCATTCAGAGCGTCCGGGTCACAGGATGTATGAGCAATACCATCCGCTTGGGGTTGTCGGGATCATCTCGGCATTCAACTTCCCTGTGGCGGTTTGGTCATGGAATACCGCGCTGGCATGGATTGCCGGTGATGTGTGCATCTGGAAACCATCTGAAAAAACACCTTTGTGCGGTATCGCCTGCCAGAATATCATTGCTGAAGTTATCAGGGAAAATAATTTACCGGAAGGTATTTCATGTTTAATCAACGGAGATTACAAAATCGGAGAATTAATGACTGCCGACACGAGAATCCCTTTGGTTTCTGCAACAGGATCTACAAGGATGGGTAAAATCGTCGCACAGGCAGTTGCAGGCCGTCTTGGAAAATCACTTCTGGAATTAGGCGGAAACAACGCCATCATCGTCACTCCTGACGCCGATGTAAAAATGACTGTTATCGGTGCCGTATTCGGAGCTGTAGGAACTGCCGGACAGCGTTGTACTTCAACGCGCAGGCTTATTATCCATGAAAGCATGTACGATAAAGTAAAAGACGCTATCGTTTCAGCATACAAGCAATTAAGGATCGGAAATCCATTAGACCAAAACAACCACGTAGGCCCACTGATCGATACACATGCTGTGGAATCATACAACAAAGCACTTGAAAAAGTGGTTGCCGAAGGGGGGAAAATACTTGTAGAAGGCGGCGTACTTTCAGGTGAAGGTTACGAAAGCGGCTGCTACGTGAAACCTGCTATCGCTGAAGCGGATAACAGTTTTGAAATCGTACAGCACGAGACTTTCGCTCCGGTATTATACCTGTTGAAATATTCAGGTGATGTAGAAAATGCGATCGCACTTCAGAATGGCGTGGCACAGGGATTATCTTCAGCAATCATGACCAACAACCTTCGCGAAGCCGAGCGTTTCCTTTCCGTTGCAGGTTCAGACTGTGGTATTGCAAATGTAAACATCGGTACCTCAGGTGCTGAGATTGGTGGGGCTTTTGGTGGCGAGAAAGAAACCGGCGGTGGCCGCGAATCGGGTTCTGATGCCTGGAAAATCTATATGAGAAGACAAACCAACACCATCAATTATACGACAAACTTGCCACTGGCACAGGGAATCAAGTTTGATTTGTAAGGAAATTTAGCCCGCCAGAAATTAAAAAAGGTTGCCATCAGGCAACCTTTTTTGTTTTATATCGGTTTATCATAAACACTCCGTATCCGAGTCCCGCAACCAGCAAATATAAGATGCCACTGTCAATCGGATTTCCCGGTGGCCCTGGAGGAATAGGGGGCGGTGGCCCTTCCGCAGGTGGTCCCGCAAGGCAAAACCCACAAGAGAGAACAGCAATTATAATGCAGATAATGAATAATTTGTTGGGGACAATTTTCATACGCCACAAAAATATAAAATTAATCGTTGAAACAAAATTTTGCCTGATGTATTATTAATATTCAATTAATTACGGCATTTCACCGATACCGGATTGAAATATAGTGATTATTTATGAACTTTCCTTATAATTAGGCAATTGAGGTTTAAAAATAAGCACGCAATTGTATGCTTCCCGTATGTATGGTTTTACTTGTTTCACTTTTACGTCCCTGATAATTTAAATTGATGTCAAGAAATTGGGTCAGGTTCTTTTGTATCAATAAACGCCAGGTCATGTTTTGTCCCGGCTGTAGTCCTTCAAGCATTTGGTAAGCTACCGGTGCCAATGCATCTCCATTAAATTTGTTCTGATATAATGAAAATTCCCCGTTTACTGTAAATTGTTTTTCTCCGGCAAACGTAAATGATGTCCCAAACCGCTGCTGCGAAAGCGTTTCCATAGCCGCTATCCTGTTGTCCTTTTGCTGGAATTCATAGAACAAATCCCAACTGGCACTTTTTGAAAACAGGTAGGATATCTTTGGAGAAAGTTTATAATTTTTAACATCATAATCGCGGGCACTGTAATTTTCCGAATGCGAAGTCGAAATCCCCGTAGCGCCGCCCATATTGATAAGCCAGCTTTTCTGCAGCAGGTGGGTATACTGTAACTGGTGCGAGCCTATGAAAGCCTGCTGCGCCCCGACGGATAACAGGCTTTTGGATTCCGCTTCCAGAAAGGTATAGGTCACGGAATGTTTCTGTTTCCCGCGGTTGTAAAAAAGGCTGTTGCGGAAGTTAAAGTTCAGCCCAAGCAGCTCGTCATCATCTGCGGAAGCGAACGGATTGAAATCAAAATTGCCATGGTGGTTTTCGATTTTCCGCTCCGTAAGGAATGAAGTCTGGTTGTAGAAATACGAAAGCAGTTTCCTGAAGCCTTTTTCATTCTGCCATTGCAAAGGATTCAGTGTCACCGACGAAGAGAATTTATTCTGGTGCGTCTTCAAAAATACCTGGTTCGGCAGGAATACTTTTACATATTTTGCCTGGTCGATAAACTGTGCGATTTCAAATTCCTCCAATTCCTGCAACCCATTGTTATTGTAATCGTTCCAGGTATAAACGCCCTGCCCGGCATCCACTTCGACATAAGAGAATTCCTGCTGCGCTATCGTTCCAGAGAAGTTTTCATACGCCGCCGTAACCTGCACCAATTGGTTGAAATAACGGTCGTTGTACAACAATCTTGAATTCAGCGAAGGTTCGCTTTCCCTCGCCGGGTCTTCAAATTTCAGGGTACGGTAATTGGCGAAAAGCGTCAGGTCACTTTTGTCTGTCTTAATCAAACGCGATTTGATGTAATAGGAATGGGAAGTGTTGACTTTCTGAAGCAAACCATTCTGCAAACTGTCATTGATACGGTGCAGGTAACCCAATTCCACAAAAACCTTGGTCGAATCGCCACGCCCGATAAATGTGCCGTATTCGGTAAAACGCTGACTTAAAGCTGAGAATTGGTTTGTTGCTTTCAATTTTTCCTCATTGTCCTCAAGATGCAGCGACCCGCCGATCCAGTTTTTGCCGAAATGATAACGCGCCTGGGTTTGATTGCGCACGAATTTCGAAGAAGCATAATCGCTGTCGCTTTTGAGCAAGCTGGCGTTTTCCTGTATCGTCAGTTTTTTAAGATTGAACACACCGTTGACGACGTGGCGTGAACCGGAAAAACTTTCGGTAAAATCAAGTTTCTCGAATTGGTACGTGAATTGTCCTTGCTGCGGAAGCTGGAAATTCAAACCAGTAACTATCAGGCTTTGGTCGCCGACAGGATTTACAAGATTCCAGTCGCGGTCAAATTCAATCGTGAACAGGCGCTCAATAGGCTGGAATTTCTTTTGGATGAATTGATAATTTGCAAACGCATCCAAAGTCCATTTCCCCGAATACAGCCGTTGCTTCGCATTCATTTTTGCTGCCACACCCTGGTTGTCGCCGTCATCGAGATGAGAATACAGGTTTTTGTCATTATTGCTGAGGCCGACCTCAAAATCAATATTCGTCTTTTCCCCCGGATGATAGGCACCACCAACTGTCGCAACCTGCAGTTTTACGGGAGGTACCAAACGCGTAACCGGTTCATAACTTCCGCGCAATTCACCATCCACGGGAGGTTTGTATTCGTAGATCTTTCCGGTTCCCGTAACGGTTTTCAAAGCATAATGCCCCTGGTTACTGCCCACTGAGGAAAACCGGACATTGTATAAAGTGTCATCGGGATTGGTAGAATGTACAAATATTTCGACACCATCGGACAATACCTTCTTATACAAAATCTTATTTTCAGAAAAAGTATCTTCATAAGCTGAAGGCACAATCATTTCAGTGGGATTGTCGCCTGCCGCGGACAAGGCCTGTACTTGCTCCGGAGAAAGATTCTGTTGCACCGGCTGGTTTTTCACATCATTTTCAGAATACAGATAACCACTCAGGCTCCACTTTTCCTGTTCGTGTGAAGCGCCTGCATAAGTTACGAACCGGGTATAATTCTTGTCTGAATATTGGTATTCAATGTTGATGCGCATTTCAGAAGTGATCGGGAAAAGCGACGTAAAAGTAATTTCGCCCGCATTGTAATCAATGACATAATCATTGCTTCCGCCGCGTTTCAGCAAAATACCATTGACATAAACCCTTTCCGAGCCTGAAATCACAAGGATAAAAAGCTCGCCGTTAGGGCCTTTGAGTTTGTATGGGCCCTGGTTCCCTTCCTGGCCCGTAAACGTACTTTTGGCATATTGCCCACGGACCAATGCCGCCGATGCGAAAACCGATGTCTTGTTTTCAGGCGTGCCGAAATCGAAAGATGCGGCGAGCCCCTGCACTTTTTTGCTGAAATTGAGAAATTTCGATTTTCGGTTTTCAAGGAAAAGATCCCCGGCGCGGATGTTCCATTTGTCACTGAAAAGCTCGATGAAAATTTGGTCGAATTCATCCAGTTTTTGAGAGTAACCGCCTTCCTGAAGCGGAATATTGGTGTCTTGTATGGAGGCACGTAGGCTTACCTTATCCGAAATTTTCCCCGTAATCTGTAAGTCCAGCGAAGAATTTACCGTGGCATTCTGGTTGTTCCCAACGGTAATCCCCCGGGTAATGCTTCCGGATGTATTCAATCCTTCGAAAGGGACAAATTGTTTTATGGGATCACGGGAAATTGTATACAATCCGTTTTCTACTATTTGTGAACGGTCATAAATGCTGTATTCTTTGGTAAGAAATTCCGGAAGTTTTAAAAACCGGATAGAAACCGAATCGTTTAAAACGGCGGCATTTTCATGAAATACCAAAGTGCCTTTTGCAAAATTGATTTGATACGAAAGCGAATCAACCGGGTTTCCGTTCCTGTCGGAAAGTTTAAAAAAGGAAGGATTAATGCTCACACTGTCCAAACGGATCGTGTCGCGCGTGGCTACGATTTTTTGATTTCGGTATGGCGACTGGATTTCCTGGGCATACATCCCCGAAAAAAACAATACCGAACATATCGCAAGCCACTTTTTAAACATCCGTTACAACGTAGATTTGATTAGAAAATTTGATAATTAGAAAATTAGAAAATGTGGGCGTTACCGGATATATTGCTAAATTATCTCATTTTCCAATTACCGCATCACCTAATTCACTTCCTTCGTCACGACCTGCATCGTTTCCCGGCTCATCTGCTTCAGCAAAACCTGTTTGTTTTTCTCGACGATTCTGGCGGCTTTTTCATCAAAATGGCGGATGGTATACAGAGAGACATTTTCGTTGTAAGCGACTTTGAATTTCTTCGAAAGTATCGTTTTCAATTCATTGAAATTTCCGAATTTATCCTCAATACACACTGAAAAACTGATTGCCGAATTCTGGATCAGGCTTACTTTCATCTTATATTGATGCAACAGGCTGAAAATCTCGCTGATGTTTTCTTCCATGATAAAAGAAAAATCTATTGATGAAAGGGAAATCAAAAGCTGTTCTTTTTTTACGATGAAGCAAGGCAAATGCGGTTCGAGGTCTTTTCCTTTCGATACGCTGGTTCCCGGCAATTCCGGTTTCAGGAACGATTTTACAAATAATGGGATTTCCTTGCGCTGCAACGGCTGCAACGTTTTCGGATGGATGACCGTCGCGCCATAAAACGCGAGCTCGATGGCTTCGCGATACGAAATCTGGTTCAGCAACGTAGCATTTTCAAAATAACGCGGATCGGCATTCATTACGCCCGGTACGTCCTTCCAGATCGTGACGCTTTCCGCATTGAGGCAATACGCAAAAATCGCTGCGGTATAATCAGAACCTTCACGACCCAGCGTTGTCGTAAAATTGTTGTCATCGGAGCCTAAAAAACCCTGGGTGATATTCAGGACTTTGCGTTTCACATTTTTGGAAATGTTCTTTTGCGTCTGTTCCCAGTCCACATTCGCATCGCGGTACGTATTGTCCGTCTTGATGAAATGGCGCACGTCAATCCAATTGGTTTTGATGCCCATATGATTCATGAAATTCGCCAGGATGGTCGTCGAAATCAATTCGCCCATACTCACGACCTGGTCGTAAACGAAATTGTAATTCGGGGATTTATTTTGTGAAAGGAACGCGTCCAGATCGGCAAACAACCGATTCACATCCGTAAACGCCGCATGCTTTTCATCATCGAACAAATCGAGCAGGATTTGGTTGTGATACTTGCGTACTTCCTGTACTGAGGCCTGCAGTTCCTTTGATTTTTCGAAGTAATTCTTAATCACGACTTCCAATGCATTGGTCGTTTTTCCCATTGCGGAAACCACAAGCAGTACGTCCTCATAGCCCACTTTCTGCAATACGTCATGCACGTTCCGGATTCCTGCCGCGTCTTTTACCGACGCCCCGCCAAATTTGAATATTCGCATAATAAAAATTTCAATTTGAAAAATCCCAAATTCCAATTTTGACCGGAATTCTGGAATTTGGTATTTATTTTTTGGAATTTAAAAAAGTTTCAATCCCGTTCTCATCCATATTCACCACGCGCCAGTCGGTTAAAATCCTTGCGCCGGACTTTTCATAAAAATCAATGGCGGGTGTGTTCCAGTCCAATACATTCCACTCGATGCGGCGCACGTTGTCGCGTTTGCCCTGCGCGATGATCTCGCTGTACAGCATCAGGCCCAGGCCGGTGCCGCGCATGGCCTCGGTGACAATCAAATCCTCGAGGTGTATCGTGCGGCCTTTCCAGGTTGAATAACGGTAATAGTACAGCGCCATCCCTACGATATGGCCGTCATTTTTCTCCGCTACGAATGTATGGAATAACGGGTTTTCGCCAAAACCGTCGCGTTCCAGGTCTTCCACAGTCACGACGACTGCTTCGGGTTCTTTTTCAAAAACCGCAAGTTCCTTTACAAGCGCCAATACGGCGGGCATGTCTTTTTTTTCGCCTTTTCTTATGATCATTTTTTTCAGGAGCTTATCCGGCTGTTCGCTGCAATCTTTTGTTTTTTAAAGAAAAAAACAAAAGGATTTTCGCTGCCATCCGGGCTATGGGATTCGTGTTCAATGACAAATATACAAATCCCGAAAACTATCTTTCGAAATCGGCGGTAATTTCACAAAAAAACCGATATTTTTGTGCCTAACTAACTACAACGATTTCGTAATGGAAGAACGCAACAGGACCTTAGGGGAATTCATCATTGAGAAGCAGAAAGACCATAATTACTCGACCGGGGAATTGTCCAAGATCATCAATTCGATCAGGCTTGCGGCGAAAGTCGTGAACTATAAAGTAAACAAGGCAGGATTGGTGGACATCATCGGTGCGGCTGGCGAACAGAACGTGCAGGGTGAAGACCAGCAGAAACTGGACGTATATGCCAACGAGGTGTTCATACAAACGCTCATCAACCGTGAAATCGTGTGCGGCATCGCTTCAGAGGAAAATGACGATTTCATCACGGTCCAGGGACTGGACGAAGGGCACAATAACAAATATGTTGTGCTGATGGATCCTTTGGACGGCTCTTCAAACATTGATGTGAACGTTCCCGTGGGGACCATATTTTCAGTTTTTCGCAGGATTACCGAAGTGGGTACTCCGGTAACGCTTGAAGATTTCCTGCAACCGGGAACGGCACAGGTGGCTGCGGGTTATGTGATTTACGGCACATCTACAATGCTGGTTTATACGACGGGACATGGTGTGAATGGTTTTACGCTGAATCCGGCAATCGGGACTTTTTATCTCTCGCACCCGAATATGCAGTTCAGTAAAGATGGGAAAATCTACTCCATCAACGAAGGGAATTATGTGCATTTCCCGCAAGGCGTAAAGGATTACATTAAATATTGCCAGCTTGAAGAAGGCGACCGCCCGTATACTTCGCGTTACATCGGAAGCCTGGTTTCAGACATTCACAGGAATATGATCAAAGGCGGGATCTATATTTATCCCACCAGCTCCAAAGCCCCGAAAGGGAAATTACGCCTTTTATACGAATGCAACCCGATGGCATTTATAGCTGAACAGGCAGGAGGGAAAGCTTCAGACGGTTTCGGGCGCATCATGGAAATCCAGCCTACAGAACTGCACCAGCGCGTACCATTCTTCTGCGGAAGCTATAATATGGTGGAAAAGGCAGAGGAGTTTATGAGGAAAAGCAGCTGAGTTGCTGAGTTTCCGGAGTTTTCAAAAAAAGTTAAAGAAAAAGCTTCCCAATACGGGAAGCTTTTTCTTTATTCTGTAATTTTACTCAGCAACTATTTATTCATGTGCTGCATCTCATAAATAAAAGTATCGCTATCGACTTTTTTATCGACCAATGACATCGCCTTATTTACAATATGGTTTACATTGCCAGGCGTGAAGCCCAGCGCCAATGCGAATTTCTTAAGCAATACATCCTGCTTGTCACCCAGATGGTGATCGACGTGTACCATACGTGACAGGTCATAAAGGCGTTCCAGCCTTTGCGTGTATAAATAGGGTGGATTGATCGGGTATTTCATAGGATTTTCAAGGATTTCCTCATACTCGTCCGAGGTGATATCCAGTTTTCCGGCAAGCTTGTCCAAAAATGATTTTTCTTCCGGAACCATAATCCCATCAGCCAATGCCACGCGCACGATTGCTGAAAAGTGTCCCTTATTCCTGGTCTTGAATTCGCTATCAAATAAATCTGAAAATGACATAATTATCTTTGGTTTAAATTGTCCTGCAAATATAAAAGTATTTCAATTTTAATGGAAGTTAATTGCAAAGATTTTCAGCGGTTTTTACTACGGATTTCAACCAGAATCGCTTCTTTTGAAAAATAATTGTATGTTTGGGGACCCTAAATTGTTACCCTATGATGTCTGAATTTTGGAGTTACTTTCAAATCGGATTGCGGCATGTGCTCGACATCAATGCCTACGACCATGTGTTGTTCCTGATCGCGCTCACCGTCCCATATGCTTTTAAGGATTGGAAACGGGTGTTAATCCTGGTAAGTTTCTTTACGCTAGGGCATACACTTTCATTGATACTTTCAGTGTACGGAATGGTTTCCGTAAATCCCGGTTTGGTAGAATTTATGATCCCGATTACGATTTTAATTACGGCGCTGTTCCATCTTTTTACCGCAGGGAAATCCTCTAAAACCGAAAGCATCAGCATTATCGGATTCGTCACGCTGTTTTTCGGGATCATCCATGGACTTGGGTTTTCGGGTTATTTTAAGCAATTGCTGCCGGGAACGGCTTCGGATAAATTATTGCCATTGCTCGAATTTGCGCTCGGAATCGAAGCAGCGCAGATCATTGTCGTATTGATTGTTTTGATCTTGTCGTATGTCGTCCAGACATTTTTCCGTTTTTCAAAACGCGACTGGACACTTGTCATGGCATCATTTGTTACCGGTGTGGTACTTCCGATGATTGTCGACCATTGGCTTTGGAATAAACATTAACAATGCAAAGCTTTTACATCAGATAAATTCGTTTACTTTCGCCAAAAAATAATCCCTACTTTTACATTATGAGCATCGAAAAACGCAACAAATACGACAAAGCATACCTGCGCATCGCAAAGGAATGGGGGCTTTTGTCCTATTGCAAACGCAAGCAGGTAGGCGCTATTATCGTAAAAGACAGGATGATTATCTCTGACGGATACAACGGCACGCCAAGCGGTTTCGACAATTGCTGCGAAGATGAAACCGGGCTAACGCAATGGTATGTGCTCCACGCGGAAGCCAATGCCATCTCTAAAGTGGCGCGTTCCACACAATCCTGCGAAGGTGCTACTTTATATATCACACTTTCGCCATGCAGGGAATGCAGCAAGCTCATCCATCAATCCGGAATTAAACGCGTGGTGTACAGCAATGGCTACCGTGATGAATCCGGGATTGATTTTTTAATAAAGGCCGGTGTTGAGGTGGTGCATATTGAATCGGAATCATGAAAAAGGACAGGCTTTATTTACCGATCTTGATTTTTACCACGCTGGCGCTGGGAATTGTGCTTGGAACAATACTCAACATTCCGGTGGACCGCGAAATTCTTTCCTCAAATACACATAAGAGTAAGCTCAACAAACTCATCGACTTCATTGACAATGAATATGTTGACGATGTCAATACGGACTCCATCGTGGATCTGACCGTAAACAACATCCTCGACAAGCTCGATCCGCATTCCGTATACATCGCAAAGAATGAGATGGAAGATGTTTCCCAAAGTATGAAAGGCGATTTCGTGGGCATCGGCGTCAATTTTTACATGTATAACGACACGGTTTCCGTCATCAGGCCAATGCCCGGCGGCCCCTGTGATAAGGCCGGGATTATCGCCGGGGACCGTATTTTATATGCTAATAAGGAAAGGCTTTTCGGAAGGAAATTTTCTACTGAAGATTTATATGCAAGGCTGAAGGGCGAAGTGGATTCTGAAGTAAGGCTGACCATTTTACGCAAAAGCGAAAACAAGCGTTTCGATGTAATCGTAAAGCGTGATGTCGTGCCGATTAAAAGCGTGGATGTCGCGTTGATGATCAATAAAACCGACGGATATATCAAGATCAACCGCTTTGCTGAAACCACTTATGACGAATTCCATAAAGGGCTTCTGGAACTGAAAAAGCTGGGTGCCAAAACCCTCATCGTCGATGTACGCGACAACGGCGGGGGCTATCTGGAAAAGGCTGTTGAAATCGCAGATGAATTTCTCCCGAAAGGACGTATGATCGTCTTTACCAAAAGCAAGAAAGGCAAGATTGAAAAGACATACGCTTCTACACGGGGTGATTTTGAAAACGGGAATTTATATGTTTTGATCAATGAAAATGCGGCCTCTGCCAGTGAAATCTTTGCAGGGGCAATACAGGATAATGACCGTGGTACGATTGTAGGAAGGCGTTCGTTCGGGAAAGGCCTGGTGCAGCGGGAAATGAGCTTTGACGACGGGTCGGCGGTGAGGCTCACCGTGGCGAGATATTACACGCCAACGGGGCGTTCCATCCAAAAATCATACGAACACGGAAAAGAAGCATATTATAAGGATTTCGGGCACCGTTTTGAAAGCGGGGAATTGTATAAGAAAGACAGTATCAAAATTGCCGACACGCTGAAATTCCGCACCCCAAAGGGGAAAATCGTTTATGGCGGTGGCGGCATCGTTCCAGATGTTTTCGTACCGCTTGAAACAGTCCATGGGGACGAAAGATTAGGATATATGCTGCAATCGGGCGTGACGGGGTATTTTGTTTTTGAACAGCTGGAGCATAACCGTAAAATTTTTAAAGGAATGGATTATGCGGCATTTTTAGCCTTCATGAAGAAAAAGGACACGTACTTTGGAGCCTTTTCAAAATACCTTTCGGAAAACGGCATGAGCATCAACCTTGATCAGGAAAAAGAGCTTGTGAAAAGGTATATCCTGGCCGAATTTGCGCAGCAATTGTTTGGAGAAAATAAATATTTTGAGATCATCCTGTCCCGTGACGCGATGATCAATGCCATCCTGAATAAGCCGGCTACTTCTTAATGCTGTCGTGGGACTGGCTTTGATTGCCTCCATTCCATCCGGTGAGGATATCGGTTGCAACAGCCGCGCCGCTTCCGGCCGCAATCGCCAATTGGCTTCTCCATCCGGCAAGGGTTCCGGTAACATAAATACCCTCGGCAACTTTGTGGTCCTGGTTTTTTAATTGGATGCGGTTTTTCTCAGGAATGGCCTTTTTATGTGGCTCAACATATTGCGTCAAACCTTCAATCGCAAAAGTGTTTGTCCACCCGATGCCGATGACAATAGACCTTGTTTTGTAAATATCCTTGTTCGTCGTAACGGTAAACTCAGGGTAAGAACCTTCCACCTTCATCACTTTTTCATTGGGAAGCTGTATGACGTGCGGGTATTTTTGCGCAAGCTGTGTTGTACTTTGAATCAGCAAATCGGCACCGGTAGTTCCAGGCTCGATACCATACGCATTATTGAAAAGCGCTTCCTGGAGGTTAGAGGTTTTCTGGTGTGTGAAAATGCCTATTTTTTTATCGGCAGCATACGCTTTATTAATAGCGGAGCCTAAGACCAAAGCGCACGACATGCCTGAAACGCCGCCGCCAAAAATCAAAACATCAAACATGGATTATTGGTTTTTTGTCTTGTGCTCAATCGCTTTTGACATCCTGAAAATAATCAATATGAAGACGGCGCAAAATGAAGCGACAATGCCAATCATCGCTACAAGGCTGTCGCCCGCGAGCAAGTTCTTGAAATTCAATTGCGTAATATTGAATACAATAAGCGCTAATGCTAAAAAAATTAATATAGTGGTAAATATCTTCATTTTATTTTAAAAAATTTTTATCCAAAGTAATAAAAAATGGATTAAACGAATAATGCTTTAACATTAGAAGCGAATAATTTAACAGCGATGGCCAGCAGCACCACGCCGAATGCTTTGCGTATGACGCCCAAGCCGTTTTTACCCAGTAATTTTTCAATCCTGCCTGAAGACCGGAGCACAAAATAGACAAGGATAATGTTCAGTACTATGGCAACGATAATGTTAATCGCATAAAACTGCGCGCGTAGCGAAAGCAGTGTTGTCATTGTCCCCGCACCTGCGATCAGCGGGAAAGCAATCGGTACGATGGATGCCGAATTCGATTCCTCGTCCCTGTAGATACGGATGCCGAGGATCATTTCCAAAGCCAGGAAAAACAATACGAAGGCACCGGCTACCGCAAACGAATTGACATCGATCCCGATCAGATTCAGCAATTCCTCTCCGGCAAACAGGAAAACGACCATGATGATGGCAGCGACCAGCGACGCTTTTTCAGATTCGATATGGCCGTGCTTCCTCCTCAGGTCGACAATAATTGGGATGGACCCAACAATGTCGATCACCGCAAAGAGCACCATGGTAACCGTAATGATTTGCCTGATATCGAAATTCATACTTAGGATTTGTGCCGCAAAATTATCGCTTTAAAACCGGAACGACGCTAAAATTGCGTTAATTATTCGTTCGTGAGGAATTATCGAAATCTGAAAATCCGAAAATCTGAAAATCCAAATAACTGAGTATCTTTGCTGCATGTTTCAATTAGGAAAAACCATCGTTTCGGAAGAGATTCTGCAGAATGACTTCGTGTGCAACCTCTCCGCTTGCCACGGCGGCTGTTGCGTCGATGGCGATGCCGGTGCGCCTTTAAGCCAGGCAGAAACTAAAATTCTCGAAGAAATTTATCCCAAAGTCAAGCCATTCCTCCGCAAGGAAGGCATTGCTGCCATTGAAGCGCAGGGCACTTGGGTCACGGGTACTGACGGCGATCTTGAAACGCCCCTGATAGACAACAAGGATTGTGCCTATGTGATTTTCGACGGGAAAACTGCACTTTGTGGTATTGAGCAAGCCTACAACCAGGGTGTAGTCGAATGGAAAAAACCCGTTTCCTGTCATTTGTATCCGATACGGGTGAAGGATTTTACGGAGTTCGCGGCAGTAAATTATGACCGCTGGGACATCTGTGATCCGGCCTGTGCTTTGGGCGCCGAACTGGAAGTCCCGGTGTATAAATTCGTCAAAGAAGCGCTCATCCGCAGGTTTGGCGAAGACTGGTATGCCGAGCTTGAAAAAGTGGCTGCGGAATTAAAAAAACAAGGGTAATTCATTCCCCGCTTCCGCAGATTTCCCGCAACTGAAATTCCTATATTTGACGGTACTTAAGCTGAAAATCAATTTCATAATAAGTTGAAAAACAGCCGTTTGTAAATCAAGAAAAACCTTTCACATAAATTTCCGCTTTGTTAAAAACTCCCTCTTATTGTGGATAAGTCTGCTTTTTTTGGCTTTTATAAACCGTCTGAAATGCCAATCTTTGTATCACTCTGAAAGAGCCAAATAATACCCCTAAAACCATAAAGTTTAACGAAGCATGTCGACTCAGGAACCCATCTTACAGGAAAATAAAAATCGTTTTGTAATCTTCCCGATCAAGCACCATGACATTTGGGAATGGTACAAAAAGATGGAGGCCAGTTTCTGGACCGCCGAAGAAATTGATTTATCGCAGGATTTGAACGACTGGAACAACAAACTAAATGCGGAGGAAAAATATTTCATCAAACACATTCTTGCGTTTTTTGCTGCTTCAGATGGTATCGTAAACGAAAACCTCGCCGAGAATTTCGTCAACGAAGTGCAATATGCCGAAGCGAAATTCTTCTACGGATTCCAGATCATGATGGAAAACATCCATAGCGAAACCTATTCGCTTTTGATCGATACGTATGTAAAAGACGAAGCTGAAAAAGACGAATTGTTCAATGCACTTGAAGTATTTCCTGCGATTAAGAAGAAAGCCGAATGGGCACTAAAATGGATTGAATCTGATTCATTCGCGGAAAGGCTGATTGCGTTTGCAGCCGTTGAAGGGATTTTCTTCTCCGGTGCTTTCTGCTCGATTTACTGGCTGAAGAAGCGCGGCCTGATGCCGGGATTGACATTTTCTAACGAATTGATTTCCCGTGATGAAGGCGTGCATTGCGATTTCGCGGTGCATTTGCACAACCATCACCTGATCCATAAAGTTCCGAAGAAACGCATCCGCGAAATCATCGTTGATGCTTTGAACATTGAGCGCGAATTCATTACCGAGTCCCTGCCGGTGAGCCTTATCGGGATGAATGCCAATCTAATGACACAATACCTCGAGTTCGTGACCGACCGCCTTTTGGTGGAATTGGGCTGCGACCGGGAATACAATACCTCAAACCCTTTTGATTTCATGGACATGATTTCACTGCAGGGGAAAACGAATTTCTTTGAAAAGAAAGTGTCTGAATACCAGAAAGCCGGTGTGTTGAACAGCGGCAGCGGGAACGATACAGACGCACAAAAGATTAGTTTCGACGCCGATTTTTAGATTTTCACGCCCGTAAATTACGTTCATTATTTCCGGATAACGTCCGGAGACGAGGATTTGCAGCCTCGATCGCAGCGGACACGAGCCTGAAAGGCGAACGGCAAAGCATATCCTTTTTCCTGCTCCTTTAGCAGGGAAAAGATAATAGCGTAGAGCAGGAACCGTCTGCCCAATAAAAAAACAAATATTTACAAATAACCCGAATTCAGCGAAGGGATTCCCTGATTCACAAAACCAGAAAGCGTATGTATGTAGTAAAAAGAGACGGCAAGAAAGAGCCGGTAATGTTTGACAAGATCACCGAGCGTATCAAGAAATTGTGTTACGGACTCAATTATCTCGTTGATCCGGTGAAAGTAGCGATGCGTGTGATTGAAGGACTGTATGATGGTGTTTCCACCTCAGAACTTGACAACCTTGCAGCCGAAACCGCGGCATCGATGACGATTGCACATCCGGATTATGCCCAGTTGGCGGCGCGTATTGCGATTTCAAACTTACACTCGAACACGAAGAAATCCTTCTCGGAGACGATGAACGAAATGTATCATTATGTGAACCCGAGAACCGGAATGGCATCGCCGCTGCTTTCTGAAGAAGTGCATGAAGTGATCCAAAAGAACGCCGAATTCCTGGATTCGCACGTGATTTACAATCGCGATTTTAATTATGACTATTTCGGGTTCAAGACGCTCGAGCGCTCTTACCTGCTCAAAATAAACGGCAAAATCGTAGAGCGCCCGCAGCACATGCTGATGCGTGTTTCTGTAGGAATCCACCTTGATGATCTGAAGTCGGTGATTGAGACTTACGACCTGATGTCGAAAAAGTTCTTCACCCACGCGACACCAACGTTGTTCAACGCCGGTACGCCAAAACCGCAAATGTCTTCGTGCTTCCTTCTGGCGATGCAGGACGACAGTATCGACGGGATTTATGATACGTTGAAACAAACGGCCAAGATTTCGCAATCTGCGGGAGGTATCGGATTGTCTATCCACAATGTACGTGCTACGGGTTCTTACATCCGCGGGACAAACGGAACATCAAACGGAATTGTACCGATGCTCAAAGTATTTAACGACACGGCACGTTACGTAGACCAGGGTGGTGGAAAGCGCAAAGGAAGTTTCGCCATCTACATCGAAACCTGGCATGCGGATATCTTCGATTTCCTTGATTTGAAGAAGAACACCGGAAAAGAGGAAATGCGTGCGCGTGATTTGTTCTTCGCGATGTGGACATCGGATTTATTTATGAAACGCGTACAGGAAGATTCATACTGGACCTTGATGTGCCCTAACGAATGTCCGGGATTGTATGACGTTTACGGTGAGGAATTTGAGAAACTGTACATTGGTTACGAAGAGCAGAATAAAGGGCGTAAGACTATCAAGGCCCGCGAGCTTTGGGAGAAAATCCTGGAATCACAAATCGAGACCGGAACGCCGTACATGCTTTATAAAGATGCGGCGAACCGCAAATCAAACCAGAAGAATCTTGGAACTATCCGTTCATCGAACCTGTGTACCGAGATTATGGAGTACACTTCGAAAGATGAGATCGCGGTGTGTAACCTGGCGTCGCTGTCATTGCCGATGTTTGTGGAAGACGGAAAATTCAACCACGATTTATTATACACAGTAACCAAGCGTGTGACGAAAAACCTGAATAAGGTAATCGACCGCAACTATTATCCGGTGCCGGAAGCCGAGAATTCCAACATGCGCCACCGTCCGGTAGGATTGGGCGTACAGGGATTGGCTGATGCGTTTATCATGCTGCGCATGCCATTTACCTCTGATGAGGCGAAAACGTTGAACCAGGAGATTTTCGAAACGCTCTATTTCGCTGCCGTAACCGCATCGATGGAAGCCGCCAAAGAGGACGGACCATACTCGACGTTCAAAGGCTCGCCGATGTCGCAGGGAGAATTCCAGCACAACCTTTGGGGACTGAAAGACGAAGAACTTTCCGGCCGCTGGGATTGGGCTGCATTGAGAAAAGAAGTAATGGAACATGGGGTACGTAATTCCCTTTTGGTAGCGCCAATGCCAACCGCTTCGACGTCTCAAATCCTTGGAAACAATGAAGCTTTTGAGCCATATACTTCAAATATTTATACAAGGCGTGTGCTTTCAGGCGAGTTTATCGTCGTAAACAAGCACCTTTTGGAAGACCTGGTAAGCCGTGGTTTGTGGAACGAAGATTTGAAACAGGAAATCATGCGCCACAACGGATCGGTGCAAAATATTGAGCGTATTCCACAGGATCTGAAGGATTTATATAAAACCGTTTGGGAAATGTCAATGAAGGACATTATCGATATGTCGCGCCACAGAGGATACTTCATTGACCAGTCCCAGTCGCTGAATCTGTTCATGCAGGATGCGAATTACGCGAAACTGACCTCGATGCACTTCTACGCCTGGCAGTCAGGATTGAAGACGGGAATGTATTACTTAAGGACAAAATCAGCCGTGGATGCCATCAAGTTTACGCTGAACAATGATAAGAAAGCCGAGCCTGTTGCAGCCGAAATACACGCTGCAGCACCTGCCATGAAACAGGAAGTTGCCGCGCCTGCCGTTGAGGTGGAAGCCATCAATGCGGATGATTTCCGTGCGATGATCGAAAGGGCGAAATCTTCGGAACCGGATGATTGTGAAATGTGCGGATCTTAAGACCCGAGGCGCAGCCGTACTGTATGGAGCGCAGCGGAATAAATTAGGAATTAAAAATTATGAATTACGAGTTATTAGGTTGAAATTCATATTTCATAATTCGAAATTAAACCGGATTTTAGACTTTAATTGTATATTTGAAACAGCTGTCGTAAAGGCGGCTGTTTTTTTTAATCCAAAAACAATGAACATCATGGAGAACAGGAATTTTGTTGTTACTGATGACCTCCTCGCATCGAAGGGACAACGTTTTGCAAACTACATTATTGACCTTATTGTACAATATGCATTGGTATTTGCATTTTCAGTCATTGCCGGATTGATTGTCGCGCTGCTTGGGAGACAGGATATTTTGTACAAAATGCAAACACTTAACAGGTTTGAGGAATACCTTATCGGCGCCATATTTGTGGTATTGTATTACGGAACGATGGAAATGTTCCTTTCACGAACCGTCGGCAAGTTCATCACCCAAACGTTAGTGGTCATGGAAGATGGCTCAAAACCGGATAAAGGAACCATTATGAAGAGGACGTTTTGCCGGCTGATCCCATTCGAACAGTTTTCCTTTTTCGGGGAACGTGGCTGGCATGACTCGATTCCAGATGTATATGTGGTTGATAAAGTTGCTTTTGAAGAAGCGCGCAACCTGTTCCACTCTTTTGACGAAATAGGGCAAAGGGAAGAAATATAATATGCAAGCCCGGCATTACGAAGAATTAAATATTAATATATTATGGCAAAACAAAAAGGAGTCTACACCGGACTGATAGAAAAAGATGATTTCGGGAATTATTTCTGCGGGCCGTACCTGCTCGATTATCAATACACAGAAGCCGGTAAATTCAAAATTGGCGACGAAGTCAACATCAAATCGGTTATTGCAAATCCTAGCGACGCAAGCGCGGGTTGGTATCCGCAGAAGTCACGTGACTTTTTCCTCTCAAACCTGAAGGAATAATGTCATATTTATTTTTAATCCTACACTCTTAATGCTGAAATAATCCAATGAATTGGGAACAACTCCTTTCACTTAAAAAACTCGGGGATAAAGGCAAGCGCCTCCGTATAGAAGAACTCGATACGCGCCTTGGCTTTGAAGTCGATTATGACCGTATCATCTTTTCATCCGCATTCCGCAGCCTGCAGGACAAGACACAGGTCATTCCACTTTCCAAAACCGATTTCGTGCATACACGGTTGACCCACAGTCTTGAGGTTTCCGTAGTAGGGCGTTCATTAGGAAGGCTGGTGGGCAAGAAAATCATCGAAAAATATCCGTATCTGAGCGAAGTGCATGGCTTTCATATGAATGATTTCGGGGCGATTGTTGCTGCGGCTTCCCTGGCACATGACATTGGGAATCCGCCTTTCGGACATTCGGGAGAGAAGGCGATCGGGGAATATTTTTCCATCGGGAAAGGGCAGCAGTTTAAGGAAAGCCTGAGCGAAAAGCAATGGCAGGACCTGATTGATTTTGAAGGCAATGCCAATGGTTTTTCAGTACTGACCGCAAGTCGTCCGGGTATTGAGGGCGGACTAAGGATTTCGTATGCCACGCTTGGTGCCTTTATGAAATACCCGAAAGAAAGCCTGCCGAAGAAACCCACCTCAAATATCTCGGATAAAAAATATGGATTCTTCCAATCGGATAAGGATTTTTTTAAGGAAGTCGCGGAGGAACTTGGCATGATTCCAAGCAGATCGGGTGATGACATCGGTTTTCAACGCCATCCGTTGGCATTTTTGGTTGAAGCGGCGGACGATATCTGTTATACGATCATTGATTTTGAAGATGGTATCAATTTAGGCCTGGTTTCCGAAGATTATGCGTTGGAATACCTGATTAAACTTGTTAAAGACAACATCGATACGGTCAAATACAATGCGCTTATGACGAAAGAAGACCGCATCAGCTACCTGCGTGCGCTCGCCATCGGCAGCCTGATCAATGATGCCGTAAATGTCTTTATCGAAAATGAAGAAGCCATACTGAAAGGTACATTCCACCAGGCACTGACTGACAAAAGTAAGTACAAAGCCCAGATGGATGACATTATCAAGCTCAGCATCAAAAACATTTACCAGAGCAGGGAAGTGATTGAAAAGGAACTCGTCGGTTACCAAATCATTCAAACTTTATTGGACAAGTTCATCACCGCTTTCAACAACAAAGCCAACAACAATTGCTCGAATTACGACAAGCTGATCCTGAAGATGCTCCCCGACAAGTTCCTGGAAGAGAAAGACGATTTGTATGCGCGATTGCTGCACATCTGCCATTTCGTGTCGCTGTTGACGGACGGCAATGCGTTGGAATTGTTTGAGACGATTAATGGGACGAAGAGAATATAGTCCGAAAGTCAGGAAAGTCCGAAAGCTTTTGTGTCTTTCGGCTTTCAGACTTTTCTAACTTTCCTGACTAAAAATTATACACCAGCCCAATCCCCAAAACCTGCTTCAACTGTACTTTCGGCCCAACGGTGATCTGTTCGCCCTCCTTTTCCTCTTTGCCCTTGATGTCATCATCGTAGATTAAATTGAATCCGATATTGGCCTTTACATATTGGTTTACGACCAAATCGAGCTGCGCCTGCCAGTCGACATCGATATTCCCGAAATGGTTGAGGTAATCGGAGTATAAATTCAGGCGGTGTTCGAAGGTGATGTTCTTAAAGATTTCCTTCTTAAAGTGGCTTGTGAAGAGGAAGCCCAATTCGGTCTTCATCTGCCTGCCTTTTTTTAAACGTTCGCCGGTGACATCGTCATAAATGGCCTTGGTGACCCCAAAAGCGCCCTGGTCGGCAAGCCTTTGGTCTAGTACCATCGTGTTCTTCAGGGTTAATGGCGAGATGTACAGGTTGATTTTCTTTTCCTTATTTGAATATTCTGCTCCGACACCGAGGAAGGTATATGCCGGTGCCAAAGGTTTCGAAATCGGCATTTCGGTATTCGGGTAATTGTAACCGTTCGTAAACTGCGTATTGAAACTGAACTTCGCCGAATGGTACCAATTAGACACCGAATCCCTGCGATAACCCGCCGTCGAAGTAAACTGGAATGCATCGTCGGTCTTGCGCAATTCGATGCCATCCTGCTTGTTGACGCCATAACGCACAATCATTTCGTTGCCCCATTTGAAATTGCCTTTGTTGTAAATCCGCGTGAAATTCCCTTTCAGCAATCCTGAAACCGAGCTCGTCCCTCCCGCGCTCCAGTTCACAAAAGCGATTTCACTAAGGTCGAACCCAATCGTGTTCTTGCGCTGCCATGGGGAAACGGAATCGGGGACTTTGACAATGATTTTCTTTTCAACAGTAATGATGGTGTCTTTGGTTTGTGCGGCAGATTGGATTGCCTTGAATGCGATACAGCCGATGAGGAAAATGCGGATAAGTTTCATGAGGAAAACGATTCTTTGGTTTGCAAAAATCGGAATTTCCTATAAAAGCCGGATATTTTGATGGCATTTTTTGCGATAACGTTATCGCTGATAGAAAGTCAAAAGTCAAAAGTCGAAAGTAGTGTTCCAGCCGTTTAATAAACCACTTTTTTAGTAACTACATTGCCATCGCCTGAAGTGACGCGGACAAATAATACCTGTCGGGACACAGTTAATTGTGGTAATTTTACGGTATTGGCGAAGAGGTGGGATTGTTCTAAAACCAATCTGCCGCGGCTGTCGAATACTTTAATACCTGAAATGGCTTCAGTCGCGGAATTGATTTCCAACACGCCATCGGCTTTAAACAGGGCAATGCTTCCGGCATCAAAAACGGGCGTGTCTACAGCAAGGGGCATATTTTGGAATACTATACTGAAACGATTTGTGGTGGTTCCCGCATCGGCGGTAAAAGTATACGGGCTTTCTTTCACATTATGGATAATTCCCGGAATATTGTCCTTAATGTAAATATTTTGGTTTCCGGCAAACAACCCGTCCAGGTGGTCGATGGCCATTGTAAAAGCTCCCGGCGTGACGGCGTTGAAACTTATCGGTATGACATCCGCAGCGTCAAATGGCAATGACAGTGCCTGTATGGCAAACTTCTCATTACCAATCAAGGAGGAAATATTGTTGACGCTGTCCTCCATCTGCGGTGCATCAACGGAAATATCAACACCTTGCGTAGCGCCATCCATGTAACCCACTAACATCTGGCTCTGTACTCCCTCAACATTAGCAAGATTCAGCCAAATCCTGTGTTTTTCGATATTGGCATGCCTGAAAAAAACAGCATTGTTATTGCCGGTACGCATGGCGTTGGTAAATGTGGCCGTTCCGGAAGTGGCGGTTTTCAGCAGGAAGCCCTGCCCGACAGCAATTGTTCCGTCAGGTATTGCACTGGTTGGTGTGGTGGCTGAAGCCGTCCCGAATGTGGTATAGGTGGCATAATTCGCTCCCGAAGCAGCGCCCTGATCGGTATGTGTCCAAAAGTACAATGCGCCCGGGTTTTGCATCAGGAATAGATCAGCATCAATAGCCGACGGATAAGGATTGCCCAGCATATTATAGCCCTGGCCCGTACCCGGCGTATTGGTGATGGCGATTGTAGCGTCACCGTTATTCGGTATGCCAGTGAACGCGCCGTAAAACGTCGTTTGCGAAAAATCCAAAGGGAAGTTATTCGGAGCACGCACCATATAGCCTTTGGCTTCAGCAAATGAAATCCCCAGCGGTTCGGGAATCACCGCAAATGAATTCGTGGTTTCGTTGAGCGTATAAAAACGGGAACTGCCTACAGTGGCGGGATATCCCGGAGCCATCGTCGGGGACAGCGTGTATGGGGAAAAACGTTTCAAATCCTGGCCTGTTACGGGGGAACCCCAGAAAACATAATCCTGCCTTTTCATCATGGCCCTCTTTTTCACGGTAATTACACCGGTATTGCTTGCGTCGTTTACCTGGATCAGGTTTGCATTGTTTTCAACAACCAAAGATCCACCCGAATCAACCGAAACCACGCCTTCGACAATAAAATCATCACCGGTATTAATCGTTACATTGGCTTGCTGGATTGTAAGTGTACAGGCGTGCAGGTCGCCGGTAGAGGAAAAATCTCCGGTAAATACCGCCGCAATAGTACTATTTGGAGCGCCATTGTCCCAAGAAGTGCCATTCCAGGCCGTCGTTGAGGCACAACCGGGCGTGCAGGCCTGGCTTACCTGGGCGGCATTGAGGCATCCTATCGCATTTCCGGATATGGTTGCGTTTCCGCCATTGGAAAGATAAGTGCATAGGCTCGGCACATTGCATGTAGCAAGACCGGCATTGGAATCCAGTCTCAAATCTGTAAGTAATGATGGATCCACATTGTCAAGGCCTGAAAGTGATGTCAAAGCATTGTTATACGTCAGTTGTATGTAGCCATTCACGGTGACAAGATTATTTAAACCTGAAATGTCCTCCAGGATCGCATTGTCTCCGATGAACAGGTAACTGCCGATCGATGACAGGCTTGAGAACCCTGAAAAATCCGGTAGTGCGGCATTTTCTGAAATATAGAAATATCCCCCTGTCGAAGCAAGCTGCGCGAAATCTGAATCGGCAAGCAGGGGGTTGGAATAATACGCAAAAAGGCTGCCTACACTGGTTAAGGCAGGCATTGAAAAGCCAGTCATATCTGGATTCCCGCCTACATCAAAATAACCATTGATGGTTGTAATATTAGGAAAAGAAACATCGCTGAGCCCTGTATTTTCCCGATATACAAAATCACCGCCTATGCTCGTCAGGTTATTAAAATCGGGCAATACCGAAAAATTTACGGTATAAAGATACAACGAGCCATCAAGTGTAGTAAGATTGTCAAGGCCACTCCAATCCGTTAATGCGGATAAATCACTCTCAAAATCTGCATAACCTGTAATGGTGGTAATATTCGAAAGTCCGTCAAGATTGGTGATGTCAGTGCCATATACTCCTAAATTACCATTAATGGTGGTACAAGAAGGGTATGTGCTCCCGAAATCGTCCACTTCGGCCTGTGAAAAAAACGCCACGCTTCCGGAAGGGCATTGCGAAAAAGTGAAAGTGCCGTATAAAAGCACCGCAATGGTTGCGAAATAGCGTACCGTTTTATTCATGTTTCGGGTTAAGATTTGCTTGGTCGTGCAAACTTAAGGCTTTGGTTGTTTGGCAACAATTATTGCGGGATATACCCGATGAAGTGATTGATTTAACCGATATCTTCCGTTTGAATTACTTATCTGCGGAAGCGTAATGATCACGAGTTAAGTTAATAGCTCCTTCAAAGGTTTTTTAGTCTAAGCTCCGGCAGAGGATTCCATGGCGGTTAAAATACCTTCCACATCAATCCCGCAAATCCCCTGCAATTCCGCAATGCTGCCATGCTCAATAAAAGCATCGGGCACGCCCAGGATTTCTAATGCATTATGGTATTGGTTTGCAGCGGCAAACTCTGCTACCGCGCTTCCAAAACCGCCTTTAATGACGCCTTCTTCAACAGTAATGATGCGGTTGTATTTACTGAAAATCTCATGCAGCAGCGTTTCATCCAAAGGTTTGATAAACCCGAAATCATACCATGCAAAGCGTTCCGGATTTTCCGTAATGGAAAGTGCTTTGCGCACGTTAGTGCCGATACTTCCCGTAGATAATAGGGCCGTGTCGGAACCGGATTTAAGGCAATGTGCTTTCCCGATTTCAATATTTTCGTAATGGCCCGCGTGTAGCTGCTGCCAATTGGCAATACTGCCACGTCCGCGTGGGTACCGTATGGCGATGGGATGGTCAAGGCCGAGTTGGGCCGTGTATAGGATGTTCTGCAAAGCCACTTCGTCCAGTGGTGCATAAATGATCATGTTCGGGATGCAGCGCAGGTAAGCGATATCAAAAACGCCGTGGTGCGTGGCGCCGTCTTCGCCCACGAGTCCGGCACGGTCGAGGCAGAAAATGACGGGCAGGTTTTGTAATGCGACGTCGTGGATCAGCTGGTCATACGCGCGTTGCATAAAAGTGGAATAGATATTGCAGAACACGACCATGCCCTGTGTCGCCATCCCTGCGGCAAGCGTTACGGCGTGCTGCTCTGCAATACCTACATCGAAGGCGCGGTCAGGAAACACATCCATCATATAGGTAAGCGAACTGCCTGATGGCATTGCCGGCGTAATGCCGATGATTTTTTCATTTTTACGGGCAAGGTCAAGGATCGTCAGCCCGAACACATCCTGGAACTTTGGCGGCAGGTGTGATTCGTCTTTGGGCAGGATTTCTCCGGTAGCCTTGTCGAATTTTCCAGGCGCATGGTATTTTACCTGGTTCTCTTCGGCAAGCTGCATGCCTTTGCCTTTGGTGGTGATAATGTGCAGGAATTTCGGGCCTTTTATTTTCTTAAGCCTTTCCAATTCTGCGATCAGGGCAAAAATATCATGTCCGTCTATAGGTCCCGAATAATCAAAATTAAGCGACTTGATCATGTTGTTTTCCTTCGGATTCTTGCCTTCTTTAACTGACGTAAGATAGTCTTTCAATGCCCCGACGCTGGGATCGATACCAATGGCATTATCGTTGAGGATGACCAGTAGATTGGCATCGGTGACACCTGCGTGATTCAGGCCTTCAAACGCCATGCCGCTCGCAATCGAAGCATCGCCCACGACAGCGATGTGGTGCTTTTCCGCATCACCCTTCAGGTTCGAAGCCAGGGCCATTCCCAGTGCAGCAGAAATTGCCGTGGAGGAATGCCCGGTCCCGAAAGTGTCATACTCGCTTTCACTGCGTTTAGGGAAACCTGAAATACCCCCGAGCTTGCGGTTGGTTTGAAATGCGTGAAGCCGGCCAGTAAGGATTTTATGTCCATAAGCCTGGTGCCCGACATCCCAAACGAGTAAATCATCAGGCGTATTGAATACATAATGCAGCGCAATGGTGAGTTCCACCACACCGAGGCTGGCACCGAGATGCCCTTCGTTTTTCGATACGATATCAATGATAAAGTTGCGGAGCTCCTGCGCGAGTTGCGGCAACTGGCTTTCGCTGAGTTTGCGAAGGTCATGTGGATTATCTATGTATGCAAGTAAGCCGTCTGCCATAATTGTAATAATGGCAAATTTACGACTTTGTTTTACGCTTTGCGGATTTTTGTTTTGAGATAGTATCTGCGGCAGGGATGTCTTCTAATGTGTCCACAGTATCCCTGAATGTCATACCCATAGTAATCGAATGACCGCGCTTTTTTGGAGTTTCAGGTTTTGTAAAGCGTATTTCTTCTATTGTTGGAGCAGGCGGCGGTGGCGGTGGCGGCGGCACAAGTGAATCTCCATAGGACACTTCGCCGATTTTGATTTGTGGTTGACTGGTGCTGTCGGCCTTGGTTATTTTCAAAGTGTCTCCAACAGGTTTCGCAACAGTATCATTGACAACGCTTACTTCGCCCAGGGTATTGCCATTGTTTTTACAGCTGAACAAGGTATTGCCCATCACCACGAAAACAGCAAGCAGCATGGCCTTACGGAAAGATCGCCTGCGCAACAATATGCTTTGCGGAATGTTGATGTTCAGGATATTAAGCTGGGATGTTTTAAACCTTCCGCAGATTTTTTCATGCTCATGGTTTGAGAAATAACCCCGGACCTGCTCAGGGAGCATTTCAGTAAAATCAACTACGGTTTTGGCGCAGCTGCCGCAGGACCGTCCTGCTTCTTCAGGCGACATTTTATCCCAGTCTTCTTGGCAGGGTTTAGGTACGGAAATCAGCAATCGTGCCATAAGGTTTTGGTTGGTTCGTTTTGATAACGGAATCTGTATCCAAAATAGTATTTTTACCGCATGGAAAACATCTTTACTGACGAATACTTCATGAAGAAAGCGATGCAGGAAGCCGAGGCGGCCTATGCCGAAGGGGAAATTCCTGTAGGCGCTGTTATCGTCGTAGACAATAAGGTCATCGCGCGAAGCCACAACCTCACCGAAATGCTGCATGACGTGACCGCGCACGCCGAAATGCAGTCGATTACCGCAGCCGCACATTTCATAGGCGGCAAATACCTTAAAGGCTGTACGCTGTATGTCACGCTCGAGCCCTGCCAGATGTGTGCCGGTGCTTTATACTGGAGCCAGATTTCCAAAATCGTTTATGGTGCCGATGATGACCATCGCGGTTACCGGGTGATGGGTGGAAAATTGCATCCGAAGACGGAAATCGTTTCCGGCGTGATGGGGGAAGAAGCGGGAGCGTTGATGAAAAGGTTTTTTGCAGAAAGAAGAAAGTAGACATTATTACACTAAAGGATTGTAAGATTGCTGCGCAGCAAGGTTATAAGACAGTCCCAGTTGAATTGAAGATTAATGAAATCCTAAAGCGAAGCGGTCTTAAAATCTTATAATCCCCACTTTCAAACCTCAAAAAAATAATTTACATTTACTACAATAATCCCATAATTTAACAGTTATCGCAAATATCGGAGAAATGTTAAATTGCCTTTCCGAAACGTTCCTTGTAACCCATTAACTCTTTATAACAATGAAACCGAAAAATTTGGTTTTTGTCTTTGTTGCATTTGTATTGTTCCAGGCCTGTAAAAAGAAATCAGTGGCCGATTTCAATTCCGATTTTTCACAGTTTAAAGAGTACCTCACCGATTTTACATCGGGCATCATCCCTGCCAAAAGCGATATCCGTGTCGTATTGGCTTTTGAAAAGAAACAGCTTAAATTGGGTCCGCTTGACAACGACCTTTTTGATATTTCACCCAGTGTTGATGGTAAAGTCGTAGCCCTTTCCGCCAATACGATTGCGTTCGTTCCGGATAAGAAACTGGAGCAGGACACGGAATACCAGGTGACTTTTCACCTTTCGAAACTCATCGAAACCCCAAAAAACCTTGAGGATTTTAAGTTTACGGTAAAAGCGATAAAGCAGGATTTCATCGTGACTACGAATGATATCCAATCATATAGCAAACAATACCAATACCTGAACGGCGTGTTCAAAGCCGCCGACGAAATGGATCCTGCAACCGTCGCCAAAATCCTTTCCGCTGAACAAAAAGGTAGGAAACTCAGTGTCAGGATCGATAAGGAACTCAGCACCAAAACAGAGTTCAAGTTCATGATTGACAGCATACAGCGCTTTGACCAGGATTCCGATATCCAGATCAAGTATGACGGGAATGACTTTGATATCAGGCAAAAAGGGGTCATCAATTACCCGATTGCGGGCCGTGACCATTTTAAGATTATGAATGTTGAAGTTCCGGAAGGTGAAAACCAGACGCTGCTGATCAACTTCTCTGATGCGCTGCAGCGCGGGCAGGTTTTTGATGGATTGATTGCTGTCGAAAATGCAAAAACGATGACTTTCGCTACCGAAGGCAATGTCTTGAAAGTGTTTTTTGACGAACCGCTAAAAGGCAATTTACTACTCGAAGTATTCCAGGGGATCCAAAGTGAAGATGGTTATAAATTAAAGGAACACTTCGCTACAAAAGTCTCTTTTGAGCAAATCAAGCCCAACGTACGCTTTACAAAGAACGGGACCATTATGCCAAGTTCGAACAACCTGAAGCTGAACTTCGAAGCCGTAAACCTCAGCGCCGTCGATGTAAAAGTCTACAAGATTTTCAAAAACAACATCCTGCAATTCCTCCAGTACAACGATTTAAACGGTGGCCAGGACCTGAAACGCGTGGCGCAGCCTGTTGCCAAAACGGTTCTCGACCTCAAGAAAAATAACATTGCAAATCTTGCCAAATGGAACACTTATGCACTGGATCTGTCCAAGATCATTACTCCGGAGCCAGGTGCGATTTACCATATTGAGTTCTCCTTCCGTAAAAAATATGTCTTGTATGACTGTGAAGGTTCGGAGGAAGAAGGCACTAATGATAATAGTGACGAGGAGGAAGAGGAAATCAATGAAAACGATGTAAACTACAGCGATAATTACTACGACGATTATTATTATGATGATTACGAATGGCGCGAGGAACAGGACCCGTGTTCGCGTTCATACTATTACAATACCAGGGTTGTAACCAATGTGCTGGCTACCGATCTGGGTGTGATTGCGAAAAGAGGCAACAACAAATCATACTTTTTCGCGGTTAATAATATCGTAAATACAGAACCTGTCTGCGACGCTACTGTGCAGATCTACAACTTCCAGCAACAGAAGATCGGCGAAGCAAAAACCGATGCCGATGGGACGGTAGGATTTATCAAAGACAAGTTTGCCTATTTCGCAATCGTAAGCAAAGGGAATGAGTCGACTTACATCAAGCTTGACGACGGAAATTCATTATCGGTAAGTAATTTCGATGTCTCCGGTGAAGAATTGCAGAAAGGGCTTAAAGGTTACATTTACGGCGAACGTGGTGTCTGGCGTCCCGGTGACAACCTGTACCTGTCCTTTATGCTGAATGATGCCGCAAACAAACTCCCGAAATCGCACCCTATCAAGTTCAGGTTGACTGACCCAAGAGGAAAGGTGACGTTCCAGGATGTCCAGAAATCAAATGATAAAAACCACTACGTTTTCGTAGTACCAACGAATCCCGATGCACCAACCGGCAGTTGGGAGGCGATGGTCAGCGTGGGCGGCGCGCGTTTTTATAAGAACATCAAGATTGAAACCATTAAACCAAACCGCTTACGGATTAAGGCGACATTCAATAGTCCTGTGCTGACTTCCGCAACGCCCAACAACGTGAATCTTGATGTGACCTGGCTTCATGGCGCTGTGGCAAAAAACCTGAAGGTAGAAATGCAGGCGAAGTTTACACAACAGGGAACGGCTTTCAAAGGGTATGACAATTATGTTTTTGATGATTTGGTGCGTAAATTCGGAACCGAGGAAATCAATGTGCTTTCAGCCAGGACGGATGCTTATGGAAATGCAAAAGCGACCATTAATCCGCAGTTGACCGGACAGGCACCGGGGATGTTGAAAGCAGCATTCATTACAAAAGTCTATGAAGAAGGCGGTGATGTGAGCACTGATGTGATGAGCACGACATATTCACCATACAAAACTTATGTAGGCATCAAATCACCGACGCTAACGAAATACGGCATGCTCGAAACCCGTGCGATGAACCGTTTTGACATTGTCACCGTTGATGAAAAAGGCAGGCCCAAATCCGTAAAGAACCTTCAAATCAGCGTGATGCGTACTGAATGGCGTTGGTGGTGGGATGCCTCAGAGGATAATTATTCGAATTTCAATTCCTCGAATGCGACCACTTCGTATAAAAATTTTACCATCAGTACTGATGCCAGCGGAAAAGGATTTGTGCAATTCGCCATTCCGGATGAGGATTGGGGACGTTACTTAATCCGCGCTGTTGATCCTGCCGATGGCCACGCTTCCGCAGAAACGGTCCTGGTCGATTACCCGATGTGGTCCGGAAAAACACGCAACACCGATGCCACGACCGCAAACATGCTCGTGTTTTCTACCGATAAGAAAAAGTATGCTGTCGGTGAAACCGCAAAAGTTTCGTTCCCTTCGAGTGCCGGTGGACGCGCGCTGATTTCCATAGAGAACGGTTCTAAAGTAGTACAAACGTATTGGGCGCAGACCAAAAAAGGCGAAACCATCGTGGAGGTCCCAATCACTTCTGCAATGGCACCGAATGTCTACATGAACATCACACTGCTGCAACCCCATGCTTCCACTAAAAACGACTCCCCAATAAGGATGTACGGCATTGTCCCGATTGAAGTCATTGATAAGAAAACCATACTCGAACCGAAGATATCGATGCCTGATGTACTGAAACCACAGCAGGTATTCGACCTCAAAGTCAGTGAAAAAACCGGACGCGCGATGACCTACACCGTGGCCATAGTTGATGAGGGACTGCTCGACCTGACGCGTTTCAAAACCCCGAACGCCTGGGATAATTTCTACACCAGGGAAGCTTTGGGTGTAAAAACCTGGGATATTTATGATAATGTGATTGGTGCTTATGGCGGGAAAGTCAACCAGATTTTCAGTATTGGTGGCGACCAGGAACTGGGTGGCGGCAAAGCCAAGAAAGCCAATCGTTTCAAGCCGGTTGTATTGTACTACGGGCCGTTTACATTAGGCAAAGGCGAAACCAAAAACCATAAGATCATGCTGCCAAAATACATCGGGTCAGTCCGTACCATGGTGGTTGCAGGCGATGTTGCCACAAGTGCTTATGGAAGTGCAGAGAAAGCTACGCCGGTCCGCAGTCCGTTGATGGTTTTGGCATCCATGCCGCGAAAAATCACGCCATCGGAAAAAGTGACGGTGCCTGTGACGGTTTTTGCTATGGAAAAACATGTTAAGAACGTTTCGGTGAAAATCAGCGTAAATAATGCGTTGCGGATTGTCGGCAGCAACAGCCAGACGGTTACTTTCACTCAGCCTGATGAAAAACTGGCCTATTTCAGCCTTGAAGCGGGAAGCGCCACAGGCATTGGTAAGATGACCGTGACTGCAACATCAGGAAAAGAAAAATCGGTTTATGAGGTTGAGATTGATGTGATGAACCCGAACCCGCTTACAAATACTTTTCAGGATGTGATATTAAAACCAGGCAAGTCCAACTCCATTTCCTGGACGACGTTTGGGGTTTCAGGCAGTAACCGCGCACAGATTGAAATCTCATCGGTACCGACAATAGATTTCAATCGAAGATTACAGTATCTTATTGAGTATCCGCATGGTTGTGTGGAACAAACGACATCCGCCGTATTCCCACAATTGTACCTCAACGATGTCGTTGATATCGATGCCTCAAAATTACAATCCATACAGCGCAATGTAAAAGCCGGCATCAACCGGTTAAGCGGATTCCAGCAGGCCAGCGGAGGGTTCTCTTATTGGCCCGGCAATGGCCCGGCTGATGATTGGGGAAGTTCTTACGCAGGGCATTTCCTGATTGAGGCCGAGAAAAAAGGGTACGTGCTGCCGATCAGCTTCAGAAACAAATGGATCGATTACCAGAAAAAGGAGGCCAAAGCATGGCGATATAGTGTGCAGTGGGGCAATGATTTCTCACAGGCGTATCGTTTGTATACGTTGGCCCTGGCAGGTTCGGCTGATCTGGCTTCGATGAACAGGCTGCGTGAAACAGAAGGCATTTCGAATGAAAGTAAGCTCAGATTGGCGGCGGCTTACGCCTTAGCAGGGCAAATGTCGGCTGGGCAATCGCTTTTGGCAAAAAGTAAAATCGACGATGATAACAGCGAATACCGTTACTACTATTATGGTTCGGCAGAAAGGAACCGCGCGATGGCATTAGAAACACTCGTGCTGTTAGGCCAGAAAGAAAAAGCGTTCGTCATGGCGACCAAACTGGCCAAGAACCTTTCCGCACCGCAATGGATGAGTACGCAAACCACTGCGTATGGCCTGTATGCCATGTCGAAATTTGCCGCGTCAAACGGTGGCAGCGGCATGGATATCGTGATTACGCAGGATGGAAAATCCGAAGCAGTGAAAACGTCAAAAGCCATTGCAAACCGTAAGCTTTCGGTAAAAATGGGTACCAACAGCATGACCATAAAGAACAATAAAAACAATACGTTGTTTGTGCGCATACTCAATTCAGGCATACTTCCTGTTGGGAAAGAACTTGCAGAACAGCATGATGTTTCGGCGTCGATGGTGTTTAAGAACCGTAAAGGCGCTCCGGTGAATGTGGCGAAAATTGCCCAGGGAACCGAGTTCATCGCCGAAGTTACCGTAACCAACAGGCGCAATGAATATGTGTCCAATATCGCCTTGTCGCAGATCTTACCATCCGGCTTCGAAATCGTCAACACCCGTTTCACTGATTTCGGCGACGCCACGGCAAACACCGCAGATTATATCGACATCCGCGACGACAGGACCAATTTCTATTTCGGACTGAAAGCCAATGAAACCAGGACATTCAAGATACTGCTCAATGCATCCTATCTGGGAACTTATTATTTGCCTGGCCTGCAATGCGAAGCGATGTATGACAATACTTTTATGGCAAGGACGAAAGGATTTTGGGTTGAAGTGGTGAAATAATCATGAAAACAGTAATTTTAATCATTTGTGCTGTGGCAGTAATTTGCCACAGCCAAAAGACCTGTAAGATTCAAAATGAATTCAGGCTGCTATCAATGAAGCAACACGATTCGTTAAGCCATCGCATCTTCGGATATCGATTTGTCATTGAAGGCGATTTTGACGGTGATGGGAAGAAGGAAAAACTAGCCGAACGCCTCATCAGCCTCAAAGACAATAAGGAAACCGATAAATACTTTATCACGGAGGAACCCTGGGAAGCCATTGATTCCGTGATCGCCAATCGCAATTATTCATTTTTGATTTCTGACAACCTCAAAATAGATACGCTCCGCGTCGGCCGTGAAGGCCAGGTTTATGGCGTGTCACTTCTCAGGAATGAAGGTGACCTGAACGGAGACGGGACCGATGAGGTGTCCTACGTTGGCGATTGGGCTGATTATTCCAGCCTCAATTCATGGCACATCATGACTTACAAAAACAATTCATGGCAGGAACTTTACAGCTTCGGCATATGGGATTGGCAATTGCCTGATTTGCCCGAAGCAACTAATCAGTACGGACTTTTCGGGACTGAGGGGAAAGTAGCTGTAAACGATACTTTAAACCAAAAACTGGAACGTGATTTACTGCAATGGAAAGGTTTCGTCAAGAAAATAAAGCCGAACAAAATCCAGATTACCTACCGTACTGATGAAGCGGAAATCGATTCAATGACAGTGAATTTAAAGCATCCTAAGAAAGCATCGAAATTTTGAAGGCCAGGATAAAATCTTTCTTCCATCGCCGCATCAATTGGGTGAAACGCAACCGCATCAAGTCGGCTGCCGGATTTATCTTACTGGCCTGGTATTATTTTTCGCTTCCGCAGATACTGTTCAGCGAACCTTACGCAACGGTCATTGAAAGCAACCAAGGCGAACTCCTTGGCGCGAAAATAGCGACGGACGGCCAATGGCGTTTTCCCGCACAGGACAGCGTACCGGACAAGTTTCGGGAATGTGTGGTTTATTTCGAAGACGAGAATTTCTACCACCATCCGGGTTTCAATCCTGTTTCGATGTACAAGGCATTTGTGCAGAACCGTAAAGCCGGAAAAGTCGTCCGTGGCGGAAGTACGCTGACGCAGCAGGTCATCAGGCTGTCGCGGAAAAATAAAAAGCGGACATATTTTGAAAAAGCGGTAGAATTGATTTTGTCTACCCGGCTTGAATTCCGTGCTTCCAAAGACGAAATCCTCGATATGTATGCGGCACACGCACCATTTGGCGGCAATGTCGTCGGTTTGGAAATGGCTTCGAGGCGGTATTTCGGCGTGCAGTCACACCAGCTTTCATGGGCTGAAAGTGCCACCCTGGCCGTTTTGCCTAACGCGCCCAGCCTCATTTACCCGGGAAAAAACCAATTGAAATTGAAAGGCAAAAGAGACCGGTTGCTGCTCAAGCTCAAAAATGAAAAAATCATCGACGGGCAGACTTATGAATTGGCCATTTCTGAGCCGCTTCCGCAGAAACCATTCGCACTTCCGCAAACCGCCCCGCATTTGTTGCAGCGTGTGGCTAAAAGTCAGCGCGGGGAACGCGTCAAAACCACTATCGATGTCCATCTGCAGCAGCGTGTCAACCAAATCGCTAAATATTATTACAATCAGTACCGGCAGAATGACGTGAATAATCTCGCTATTTTGGTCATTGATACCAAAACCAGGAACGTCATCAGCTATGTCGGAAATGCCCCGACTGATGCCGCGCACCAAAAAGATGTGGATATCATAGGAGCGCCGCGAAGCACGGGGAGCATCCTTAAGCCATTGCTGTATGCAGGAATGCTCGACGAAGGAAAACTGCTCCCGAACACACTTGTCGCCGATGTCCCAACGCAGATTTCCGGTTACAAACCTGAAAATTTCAACCTGACTTTCGATGGTGCCGTGCCTGCACACCGCGCGTTGTCACGTTCGCTGAATATTCCGGCGGTATTGATGCTGAAGGATTTCGGGGTCAATAAATTTTATGAGGAATTGCAGCATTTCCGGCTTCGTGATATTTCTAAAAAACCGGATCATTATGGCTTGTCGCTGATTTTGGGCGGTGCCGAAAGCAATTTGTGGGATTTATGCAGGACTTACGCCGCAATGACATCCACCGTAAATTATTTCAATGCCAATCAGGGGAAGTACCGCACGAAGGAGTTTGCCGAACTCAATTACAAGTTCTGTTTTGATCAGGACTTTGGGAAGGAAAGTTACCAGAAAACCATATTGGGTGCAGGTGCTATCTGGCTTACCTATAATGCCATGGAAGAAGTGAACCGCCCTGAAGCCGATGAAGCCTGGAAGTTTTATGACAGCTCCCAGAAAATCGCCTGGAAAACAGGGACCAGTTTCGGGAATCGTGATGCGTGGGCGATTGGCACGAATTCGCGGTATGTCGTCGGGGTGTGGATTGGAAATGCTTCGGGTGAAGGAAGGCCGACGCTGACAGGTGTTTCAAGCGCAGCGCCGGTGTTGTTCGATGTGTTTAACCTGTTGCCGAGGCAGAAATGGTTTTCGCCGCCGCTGAATGACCTCGAAGAAGCGGAGGTTTGTGCGCTCAGCGGGCATTTGGCGCAACCGGATTGTCCGAAGATAAAGCAGTGGATCCCGCTGAAGGGAAAAATCACTTCGGTTTGTCCTTACCACAAATTAATCCATCTTGACCGTACGAAGCAGTTTCGGGTGAACACGAGTTGTGAAAGCCTTGAAAATATCGTTACGGAAAGCTGGTTTGTGTTGCCGCCGGTAATGGAATGGTATTATAAAAGCCAGCATATCGATTATCGTCCTTTGCCGCCTTTTAAGGAAGGTTGTGCTAATGCGCAGACCGTTACCATGGATTTTATTTATCCGAAAAGCACTGCAAAGATTTACCTGACGAAAGACTTTAACAGTGTCGTGCAGCCGGTTATTCTCAAAGTAGCGCATTCAGAGCGCGAATCTGAGATTTATTGGTACCTTGACAGGAATTTTATCGGGACTACGAAAACTTTTCATGAGATGCCGGTCACGCCTTCATCCGGAACACATGAAATTACTGTCGTTGATAAAAAAGGGAATGAAATCCGAAGAAAAATTGACATCATACGATAATATTTTTCTTAAAAAAAATAAAAAATTTTAATAAACCCCGGTAGGGTATTTTGCTTTAAGGCTGTTACTACCCATACCCGGGGCAATTTTACTAACCTCAATACCTTATTGCATGAAAAAGAAATTACTTTTCTCAGTATTTATTTTGCTTTGCTGTATCCGGAGCCTCGGACAGGTTGAAGCGCATCAGCCCAATGATATCAACCAATGCAACTATGAAGTTTTTGACCTCACCGTACAAACCCCGGTAATCCTGGGCAACCTGAATCCCAATGAATATCAGGTCAGTTATTTTATAACCGGATCAGATGCCGAGAATAATGTCAATCCTATTGCCAATCCGTGGCAGTTTGTGCCGCAGGGCAATACCCAGATGGTTTTTGCAAGGGTCACTAATAATGCTTTAACCAGCTTGTACGGCATCACGCAGTTTGCTGTGCATTGGGACATGACACCGGTGTTAACTCCTTTTCCCGACGTTACCGCCTGTGATGTTTATACTTTACCTCCGTTACAGGTGCCGGGCGCTAATTATTATTGGGATGCAAGCCATACTGTTCCTATTGTGCAGGCAAACATTACACAAAGCACTGTTGTCTATATATATGTAGAAAATGGTTTCTGTTCGAGCCAGGAAAGTTTTAACGTGAATATACTTTCAGCGCCAGCAGTGACACCGGTGAACGTAACGGTTTGTGGGGAATATATCCTGCCACCGCTTCAATTCGGGCAATATTATACAGGTCCATTCGGAACAGGCACAACAATTCCGCCTGGCGTAGCCATTACAAGCACCACAACATTGTACGTGTATGCCGGAAACGGGAACTGCACATCAGACCAGGGTTTTACAATTACAGTCCTGCAGCCACCGGTAATTGTAAATCAGCCGGAATCAAATATCATCATTTGCCCTGACAGTTCACTGATGCTTACAGCAGATGCCGAAGGGGCGAACCTTATTTACCAGTGGTACTATAATGCCCAGGCAATACCAGGAGCTACGACAAATTCTATAAATATAATAGAGCCGGGCACTTACTACTTTACAGTAAGCAACGGCATGTGCCTTACTGATGGCAATTTCATCAATGTATCATATGAAACGCCACAGATAGATGTCAATCCCTCGTTAGGGCAGATTTGTCCAGGGACACCTTATGTAGTAAGCATTGGGCAAACTGGGCTTGAGGAGTCCTTCGTCTGGTATGTAGACGGTGTGCTGGTTCCAAGCGTTACCGGTCCCGATTTTGCTGCTGAAGGATCAAATGTTCCGCATACTTATGAGTGTATAGTGACTGGAACAAGTTGTGGTGTTCCGGAGTCAGCAACAATCACGGTAACCCCGGGAACTCCGGCGGTTTTTTTGGAGCCGATGACTTCCTGTTTTGAAAACGGCGTGGCGACGTTCGACCTTACTACGGTAAATTTAGGAGAAAATGTGCCAGCTACCTTCGCTTTTTACACGAGTGAATTCGACGCTATGGTTCAAGCCAATCCCATCAATACCGGCACCCTTAGTGCTTATACAGTAACGCAGGAATATAGTTATGTTTGGGCCAGGGTGGATAACATTCAGGGAATATGCCCGGTAAGTATTTCTATCATCGAGCTTATTGCGCAGGAATGTACCGGGAATACCATTTCAGGTGTCATCCGTTTTGATGGCGACAACAATGGTTGCACAGACAATGACGGTCCGGTTTCGGGCATTGAGGTTGTCAACATACATAACAATGATATTAGTTATGCTTATACCAATGCCAATGGAGAGTATACATTTACCAATGTTGCCAATGGTAATAATTTTGTTGCCCTGAGCACTATTCCGCTACAGTATACCGCTCCTGTACCTACAGGTAGCAACTATGTAATGGAAGGCAATACCGTGGTTACTAAAAACTTCTGCTTAAGCGCTGCGCAGCCTGTCACTGATGCGGTAATTTATTTCTACCCAATGAGTAATGCAAGGCCGGGCTTTTCCGTGTCCTATATGATGTATGTATTCAATGCGGGTACGCTAAACCTGAGTGGAAACGCTTCATTGACTTATGATGTTTCAAAACTTGATTTCAATGCTGCCAGCCCCGTACAGACAAGCCAAATCAGCAACACCCTGAATTTCTATTTTAATGATCTGGCACCTTCACAATACCAGGCCTATTATATTTCCTTTACCGTTAAGGTACCGCCAATCGTAAATTTGGGCGACATCATCTCTTTCCATGCCAATATGGATACTGTCAACACCGATGCGCACCCATATGATAACACGCTGGAATTGAGCCAGGTTGCGGTTAATTCTTATGATCCCAATGAAATTGTCGTACAGCAGGGACCTCAAATCCTGGAAACACAGGTAACAGAAGATCTTAACTATACCATCCATTTTCAAAATACAGGCAATGCTGATGCGATCAACGTAAGGCTGGAAGCCGACCTAGATGACAAACTGGACTGGACAACTTTCAGGCCTGTAGCATCAACTCACAATTATACTTCGGAGCGTGTCGGAAACCATATCGTCTTTAAATTCGATAATATAAACCTTCCTGGAAGCCTTGTTGATGAGCCTGGAAGCAACGGATATATCACGTACAAGGTAAAGCCAAAAGCAACTTTGGCACTTGGTGACATTATTGAAGCTGACGCGGATATTTATTTTGATTTCAACCTGCCAATCGCGACCAATACAGTAATGACTGAATTGGTGACCATATTAAATACAAATCACAATGATTTTTCGAACCTGGAACTGTATCCTAATCCGGCGCGCGGAAAAGTCAATATCCGTTTTAATGAAAATGTAAACGACGAAACCACAATCAATGTTTTTGATATGCAGGGTAAAACGGTTTTAAGTCATTCTGGTAAAATTACCGGGAATGAAGCAAGCCTTACTGTTTCAAAACTGCAGACGGGAATTTATTTTGTAAAAATTATTTCAGGAAATAAAACTGCAGTAAGGAAACTTGTTGTGAAATAAGGGCAAACTTAGGCAAAGGGAATGACAGGACTGGACCTCCGTAATTTAGCCTGTCATCCTGATGCCCATTTTAAATTTTAGATTTTAGATTTTTTTAAGCAAAGAACCGTCCTGATGACTCAGTGCGGTTTTTTTCATTATAAAAGTAATAAAAAAGCATCTGCAACATCCGGAAAATTTCGCCATAACTTCCTGAGTGCTTATAAATTTAGTAGTTTTGGAAGTAAATCTAAATCAACTGCATATGAAAAAAACAGTACTCTTCATCGTGTGCCTGGCATTTGCATTTTCAGCAAAGGCACAAATTTACAACGTGGTTGGGCCACAAAGCACGACTATTTGCGCCAATGACGAACTCACCCTCTCCGTAAGTGCGGATGGCACTGACCTGATGTACGCCTGGTTCCACAATTTTGTCGAAATTCCGAATGCCAATGCACCAGTTTTTTCGGTTTCCGGTGCATCATCCACAGACAACGGTTTTTATTACTGCAAGATCAGCAGTGGTTCGGATAATGTGTTCACCACATCGGCACAGGTTACAGTGAATAGCGTTCCTGTAATTACGACACAACCCGTGCAGGCAGCGCAGGCCTGTGAAGGGTCTTTTTTCCAGCCATTCATCTATGCCGAAGGGAATAACCTGACCTATCAATGGTTTCATGATAATGTCGCGATTAGCGGTGCAACTACTAACGGATTGAATGTGTTCCCGGTCACGTTGAATGACGCAGGGGAATATCATTGCGAGGTCAGCAGCGGGAATTGTTTTTCAGTAATTTCGGGCAGCACGATGATGGCGGTAACGCCTTCGCTGGGTGAATTTTCGGACATTACACAGTGTGGTTCGTATACCTTGCCGGCTCTAATGACACCGGGCGCCCAATACTGGACCGGACCTCAGGGGAGCGGCACAATATTGCCTGCGGGAACCGCCATCACATCTACCCAGCAGGTATATGTTTACCTTCCCAATGCCGGAAGCTGTGACAACGAGGAGAATTTTGTAATTTATATCACTGATGCTTTCACGACCCAGATGTATCCGGAAGAAACTACGATTGTAACCTGCCCGTCTAATCCGATAGAATTGTTTATGGAAACTACTTCGTCGGGCACACTTACCTTCGAATGGAGTAAGGACGGTGTAGCTATTGAAGGAGCCAACCAAAATACATTTACTGCTACGATGCCTGGTGTTTACACCTGTAAGGTAAGCAATGGCTGCGGTATATTTATAGAACATGTACGGGAAATCATCGATGCTGAGTCGCTGATTAATCCTGTTCCGCAAATGACAGTTTGTGTCAATCCTACCGGCACTACCGTCATCGACCTGACAGGGCTTGCCACACAGATTGCAGGCCAAACCCAGTCCATCGTTAAGTTTTATGCTACAGAGGATGATGCCATCGCGGATACCAATGATTTTATGTCACAAAATGGAAACCTGCTCTACACGCTGACCCAACAGGTAACGGTTTACACAAGAGTCAATATTCCGGATTTTAATAATCCGCAAGACTGCCAGGTGACTTTTCCCGTACAGCTTATTCCGGAAGAATGCCCGGTAAACAATAACTCGATTTCGGGGACCATCCGGATCGATGCGGACAACAATGGCTGTACCGCTGACGATGAACCTGCAGCAGGAATAGCGGTGCAACGCACTTTTGGCAATACCATTTATTATACTTACACCAATGCGCAGGGGCAATATACGTTTAACAATGTAGAAGAAGGATCAGGTTATGTGTCACTTTATGGGCCTAGCCTCCCGCAATCAGGTTATGTGACATCGCCGACACAGGATAACGGCGGGTATATATTTAATTTTGAAGAAGACAACAACACGCTTTCAGCAGATTTTTGCCTTGCAGTACCTGCTCCGGTCACCGATGCGCAGATTTATTTCTTCGCATACAATAATGCCGTGCCCGGCTTTGCGGCAAACTATGGCGTGAATATTTACAATCCCGGGACGCTGCCGGTGAGTGGCGAAGCGGTGTTCACTTTTGATGATACCAAACTTGATTTCGTTGCGGCGTTTCCTGCCGGTGCGAGCATAGCGGGCAATACAATCCATTACAATGTCGCAGGTTTACAACCCCTGCAGGCAAAGCAGGTTTACCTGTATTTTACAGTAAAAACACCTCCTACTGTGAACTCAGGCGATTTATTGCATTTTACAGCGACCATAACCACCGTGAATACGGATGTAAACCCATCGGATAATTCAGTGGCATTGAATCAGGTTGTAGTAAATTCTTTCGATCCGAATGACATTGCCGTGCAGCAGGGCCCTGAAATTGTTCAGGACCAGGTTGATGATGATTTGATTTACACCATACGCTGCCAGAATACCGGTACCGGAAATGCCGTGAACATCAGGATTGCTACCACACTTGATGAGAAACTTGACTGGAATACTTTCCGCCCGATTACTGCGAGCGATGATTTTACAACAGATCGTATTGGCAATGAAGTGGTTTTCCGATTTAAAGGCATAAACCTGCCGCCAAGCTCGGTGAATGAACCGGAAAGCAACGGTTTCATCATGTACCGTGTGAAACCAAAAGCGACCCTGCAGGTGGGTGATGTGATTGCTGCAACTGCGGATATTTTCTTCGATTTTAATGCGCCGATTACGACGAATACCGCCATGACCGAATTGGTGGAGCCTTTGGGTGTGACCTCATTCGAAACCGGATTTACAGTACACCCGAATCCGGCATCAGGGGCAGTAAAACTGTATCTGGAAAATACTCAAAGCGGCGAAACTGTTGCCAGCCTTATTGATATGCAGGGCAAGAAAATCATGGAATCAGGATTTAGCGGAAATGAAGGCCGACTGGACATTTCCAAAGTACAGCCCGGGGTATATATCGTGAAAGTCGTTTCAGGTGATAAAACCGCCGTAAGGAAGCTGATCGTGAAATAAATACGGTACGCATAGCCCGGATGGGAGCGGCATCCTTTTGTTTTTTTCTTTAAAAAACAAAAGATATAGCGGACAGCCGGACCAGCTCCTGAAAATATAAATCATAAAAAAACCGCCACTCAAAATGAGGGCGGTTTCTTTTTTATTCGCGTATTTCTTTTCCGGAATGGTCAAAGAAATGGTATTCCAAATACGTATAAGCGTCGCGCGGGATAATTTTCACCCATTTCTTGTGCTCAAAAAACCATCTTGAACGCATTGATGGGAATCCTTTAGACAAATACGCAGCCACAAACGGATGAGTATTCAATACCACTTTCTTATGGCTTTTTAATATTCTGTCGAGATCTGAGGCTATCTTGTCGATAATCAGGATTGGGGCTTCGATTTCACCGGATTCGTTATTCGGGTCTTCTTCCCTTGTCTTGATATTGACTTCCGGCCTTACCCGTTGTCTTGTAATCTGTACCAGGCCAAATTTGCTTGGCGGTAAAATTTTGTGTTTGGCTTTATCATCGCTCATCTCATCCCGAAGCGTATCGAAAAGGATTTTGCGGTTTTCGGGATTCGACATGTCGATAAAATCGATGACGATAATGCCGCCCATATCGCGCAGGCGCAATTGCCTTGCGATTTCTGCGGCAGCGATCATGTTCACCTCCATGGCTGTGTCTTCCTGATTGGAGGCTTTGTTCGAACGGTTTCCGCTGTTGACGTCGATCACGTGCAGCGCTTCCGTATGCTCGATGATGAGGTAAGCCCCTTTGGCCATCGATACCGTCTTGCCGAATGAGGTCTTGATCTGCCGCTCTATATTGTATTTTTCAAAAATAGGCGTGTCACGAGACTGATAATGCTTTACAATTGCTTGTTTTGAAGGGGCAATTTCCTGCACATAATCCTTCGTTTGATAAAACAACTCTTCGTCATCGATATGGATTCCGCTGAAGGAATCATTGAAAACGTCCCTGAGTATTGAGGAAGCCCTGTTGAGTTCTCCCAAGACTTTCGACGGATGATGAGCAGTTGGTAATTTTTTACACATTCCCGACCATCTGCCGAGCAATGTTTCTAAGTCTTTTTCCAGCTCCGCGACTTTCTGGCCTTCGGCTACGGTTCTCACAATGATACCGAAACCTTTTGGTCTGATGGATTGTACGAGTCGTTTAAGACGATCTTTCTCTTCTTTGGATTCGATCTTCTGTGATATCGAAACTCTGTCAGAAAAAGGAACGAGAACAATAAACCTGCCTGCAAGGGACAGCTCTGAGCTGATCCTTGGCCCTTTGGTAGATATAGGTTCTTTGACGACCTGTACCAGGATGGACTGATTGGCGGTGAGCACTTCCGTGATGACACCATCCTTGTTGATTTCTTTTTCGAACTGGAAGCCCTTTAATGTGAAATCCTTCAGTTTACCTGTTGTGATTAATTTGATGAATTTCAATTGGGAAGTTAAATTGGGGCCTAAATCGTGATAATGTAAAAACGCGTCTTTTTCAAAGCCTACGTTTACAAAAGCAGCATTCAGTCCCGCGACAGGCTTGCGTATCTTCGCTAAGAAAATATCGCCCACCTGGAAGTCGCTCTTCTCTTCCTCTTTATGCAATTCAATCAGTTTTCCATCTTTCAATAAGGCAAAATCCACGGCGTCAGAACTGGATCTTATGATGAGTTCTTTATTCACCTTGTAAATTTTTGTTTTGAGTTGCAGGGCACAGGGTGCAGGGTGCAGGAAAAACCTGTGCCTTGAACCTTGAGCCTTGAGCCCAAATGATTGAACAAATGTTTTCGATGAGGTCTTTATGGCGCAATCCGGATAGTCTTTTGACTTTCCTCTTTGGCCGATTTTCTAAATTCCCCGATTTCAATGAACGTTTAAAAAGAAAAAAGTAGTTTAAAACTACTTTTTCTTTTTGTGGCGGTTAGCTCTCGCTCTTTTCTTTCTTTTGTGCGTAGCTACCTTATGTCTTTTTCTCTTTTTACCACTTGGCATAATGTGACGTTTTGGTGATTAATAAAATTATTTTGCTTCGTTGTTGGTTTTTACTCCTTCTACAAACACTTTTGCAGGTTTGAAAGCAGGAATATTGTGTGCAGGGATTTTAATTGTAGTGTTTTTGGAAATGTTTCTTCCTGTTTTCTCAGCTCTTGTCTTGATGATAAAACTTCCGAAACCTCTAAGGTAAACGTTGTCTCCAGTTTCAAGTGAATTCTTTACCTCTTCCATGAATGTTTCAACAGTGGCCTGAACGTCTCCTTTTTCAAGGCCCAATTTTTCTGAAATCTTCGCTACGATATCTGCTTTCGTCATTTTCTTTCTTATTTAGAATGTGTAATATTTTTTGAGGTTGCAAATATACGAATTTAAAAAACAATTAATCAACGATAAAAGATTAAAATTTAATTACATAAACTTTATTTTTGCTCACGAAATTTTAATTATGGTTTTTTCTAAGTTATTAATCCAATGGTATTTACAGCATAAACGTGATTTGCCGTGGAGAAATACGCAAAATCCCTACCACATCTGGCTGTCTGAAATCATGCTGCAGCAAACGCGCGTCGCACAGGGAATGCCGTATTTTTATGCATTTACCGAAGCTTTTCCGACGGTTTTTGACCTTGCTAACGCCTCCGAGGAACAGGTTTTGAAGCTCTGGCAAGGCCTCGGATATTATTCCCGCGCCCGAAACCTGCACAAAACGGCACAAATTGTCGCTTTTGAAATGAACGGCAGGTTTCCGGAAAATTACATCGATTTGCTCCAACTCAAAGGGGTCGGGGAGTACACCGCCGCCGCCATCGCCTCGTTTTCCTATAATGAGGCGGTTCCGGTTGTCGACGGGAATGTGTTCCGGGTTTTGGCGCGTTATTTCGATATTGATACCGATATCGCTTCCGCAGATGCTAAAAAGTCGTTCCAAAAACTGGCATCGGAACTCATGCCGAAAGAAAGCCCGGCGATGTTCAACCAGGCCATCATGGAATTCGGTGCCCTGCAATGTGTCCCGAAAAATCCGGATTGCTCCGTTTGTGTGATGAACCAAAGCTGCGCCGCTTTGCAAAAAGGGAAAGTGAACCTGCTTCCGGTAAAATCTAAAAAAGCAAAAGCCAAAAACCGCTTCTTCCATTATCTTGTAGCAGAAGATGATCTCAGGAATACCGTCGTTATAAGAAGGTCCGGAAAAGGAATCTGGCACGGCTTGTATGAATTTCCGGTCATTGAAACGGAAACGGAAGAAAATATGGAATTCATTGCTGCGAAAGTACTTTCTGAAAATCCATTCGGGAATAATGTTGTTTCTATTTCCGAAATGAATTCGAAAACCATCATCCATAAACTCACGCACCAGCACCTTCACATTAAATTCTGGAAAGTTAAAGTAAACGACTTACTGCAAAACGGCATCGATTATGACACTTTGAAAACCTTCCCGTTTCCAATCGTCATTTACAACTTTATAGATAATGATTTTTCGGAGTAAGTTAAAAATGTTATATTTGATTTAAATACCAACCAGATGAACTCGACCTTAAATAAAGTAATGCTGATCGGCCATCTTGGTGACGAAGTGAAAATGCATTACTTCAAGGCAGATTCCTGCATCGGCAGGTTTCCGCTTGCGACCAACGAAACCTATATCAATAAGGAGACCGGCGAGAAAGTAACCTCGACCGAGTGGCACAATATCGTGGTGCGCAACAAGGCCGCCGAATTATGCGAAAAATACCTTTCAAAAGGCGATAAGATATATATTGAAGGCAGGATCAAATCACGCCAGTGGCAGGCCGAAGACGGTTCGACAAAATACACCACCGAAATCCAGGCCGTCGATTTTACGTTCCTGAGCACCAAAAAAGAATCTGAAGTAAACCGCAACCATCCGGGAGAATCCCGCAGTTCAGGTTATGAGCAGCAGGCGGCACCCGAGAATGATCTGCCGTTTTGATTGTTTAACCAACTGACCTGAATTTGGACCCCGAACCCCCCGGTTTAGCACATTTTGACACCAATCTTTTATTGGGTTTCGCAGGAATTTTCGTCCTGCTATTCTGCACGGCAATAGTTTCCGGCGCTGAAGTCGCTTTTTTCTCACTGTCACAAAATGATCTTGATGATGCGTCAGCCAAAAATCCCGACAGGGCACGGCTGATTGCAAAGCTTCTGGAAAAACCGAAGAAATTGCTTGCGACATTGGTTGTCGCGAATAATTTCATCAATATCGGGGTAGTCATTTTGTTTTCATATATCGGACACAGTTTGTTTGATGCCATTGCGTCGAAAGCGCTGAAATTTGTCGTGGATGTGGTTTTCGTGACGTTCCTGATTTTGCTTTTCGGTGAAGTGTTGCCTAAAGTGTATGCGAACCGTAACAATGTGAAATTTGCGTTGTGGATTGCGCGCCCGGTATTTGTTTTGGATAAATTGCTGTCGCCGATCAGTTTGCCGATGCGTTCGGTGACCATATATTTGCAGGAAAAATTAGGCAAGCAGAAATCTAATTTTTCGGTAGACCAATTGTCACAGGCCCTGGAATTGACTTCATCTGAAGAAACTTCAACAGAAGAGCAGAAAATCCTTGAAGGCATCGTTTCTTTCGGAAATACGGACACAAAGCAGGTAATGAGCCCGAGAATTGATATTTTTGCTTTGGAAATTGAAGCGTCATTTTCAGAAGTGCTTTCGAAGATTACAGAAAAAGGCTTTTCGCGGATTCCGGTGTATCGCGACAATATTGACCAGATAGAAGGCGTTTTGTTCGTGAAAGACATCATTCCGCATATTGACGCGAAGGATTTTGACTGGACGGCGTTGCTGAGAAAACCTTTTTTCGTGCCCGAAAATAAGAAGCTCGACAACCTGCTGAAGGATTTTCAAAGCATGAAAAGCCATTTGGCCATTGTGGTGGATGAATATGGCGGCACTTCAGGACTGGTGTCTTTAGAAGATATTATTGAGGAAATCGTGGGCGATATCAGCGATGAATTTGATGATGAGAATATCAACTATTCGCAGATCGACGAAAAGAATTTCCTTTTTGAGGGCAAGATCTACCTGAAGGATTTTTACCGCATCGTGGACGTTGATGAGGAAATTTTTGAAGAGCGAAAAGGCGAAGCGGAGACTTTGGCGGGATTGATATTGGAAATTTTAGGGAATTTCCCGAAGAAAGGACAGAAAATCCATTGCGGAAGTTATTTGTTTACGATCGAATCGGTGGACAAGAAACGGATACGGCAGGTGAAAGTGACGCTGGAATAAGATTGGAGGAGGAGCACTAGCCCGGATGGAAGCGAAAATCCTTTTTATTTTTTCTTTAAAAATAAAAAGATTACCTTCAGTCAGTTCGCTACGCTCGGGTGCAGCGGACAGCCGGATCAGCTCCTGAAAATGCAAATTATGATTTTGAGAAAATATATACCTTTTTTGTTTGTCGCACCGCTGTTGGTGCTGATTGTGGGCTGTAAGGAAGATGTGTTGCCGAAACCGGCGGCGCAATTGCGGCTGGATTATCCTGTTGCGGAATACGCGCATTTTGAAAATGAGTGCCCGTTTACGTTTGACATGAATTCGGAGGCCATTATCAAAGGCAAGCCGGGCTGTAATTTTGAGATTACGTACCCGAAGATGAAAGCGACGATTTACATCAGTTATAAACCAGTGCAGGGCAATGTGAATGCGTTGCTGAAGGATGCGCAGGAGCTGACTTACAAGCACGTCGTGAAAGCGGACGATATTACCGAACAGCCTTTCCTGAATAAAGACAGTCGCGTTTACGGAATGTTTTATAATGTAAACGGGAACGCTGCGACGAACGGGCAATTTTATGTCACGGACAGCACGAAGCATTTTATCGATTGCTCGGTGTATTTTTATGCAAAACCAAATTTTGATTCGGTGATGCCGGCGGCGAGTTATATCAAGAACGACATGCGGCGGATTATGGAAACGATCCGGTGGAAGAAATAAAAAAAGGAACCAATTTGGTTCCTTTTTTGTTTGTATTTTGATTACATTTTTCCGCCTTCGGAGCAATGTTTCTTAGCAGCGCAGCAGCCTGGCTTAGCACCTGCTTTGTCTTTGTCGCAGGCTTTTGCTTCTTTTTCTGTGGTTTCTGCCTTTTTAGCTTTTTTGGAAGCTTTTGTTTTTTTAGGTTTTTCCTGGTCGCCTTTGAAAAGCATCGCGTGGTCTGCGGTTGATTTTATATCTGAGACCTTATAAGTTTTACCGTCCGCAACAGATTCCACTTTGTCAGCCAGTTTTTGTGGCGTTTGCAAGGCATTGTCATATTCTACGGTGGCAGTTTTCTTTTCAAAATCCACTTTGGCGGTTTTCACGCCTTCCATCGCAGAAAGCTCCTTTTCGATTTTTGAAGCACACATCACGGCACAACTCATGCCTTCGATCTTGAAACTGGCGGTTTCCATTTTCCCGGTAACGGCTGCTTCGGTTTTTTCAATTGTTGCAGTAGCGTCTTTTGCGGGTGTTGCGGCTTCTGAAGCATTTTGTTTGCAAGCCGTGAAAAGCATGGCGGCTAAAGCCAGGGAAAGGATTGATTTCGTGATTTTCATATTTTAAAATTAAAGATTGATAATTAAAAATTGGTTTACAAAACTAATAAAAAAGTTCCTGAATCCATTTAAATATCAGAATTTTAGGACTTCAAAACAAACGCCATGAAACCAACCAATACGAAATGGATTTTCCTGTTCATTTTAGCCCTGATCTGGGGCAGTTCCTTCATACTGATACTGAAAGGACTTGATGGATTGACACCCATACAGCTAGGCGCGTTGCGGATTGCGTTTGCAGGCGTTTTTACTTTGCTGATCGGGTTCAGGAAATTGTCGCAGATTCCGAGGAACCAATGGAAAATCATTGCGTTGACAGGTTTATTGGGGAATTTTTTTCCGGCATTCCTTTTTGCGATGGGCGAAACAAAAATCAACAGCTCGGTGAGTGCAGTACTGAATTCGCTGACACCGTTGAATACACTGATGCTGGGCCTGCTCGTTTTCGGGTTTCATTATCATAAGAGACAGATATTAGGCGTGTTTGTGGGTTTTTTGGGAAGCTGCCTGTTGGTTTTTTGCGGCAATGCGGAACATGGGGAAAGCAATTATTCCTATGCGATACTTCTGGTCGTTGCGACGATGTGTTATGGGACGAATGTAAATTTGGTGAAGAAATATCTGTCGAACCTGAATCCGTTGACGATTGCTGCCGGAAATTTTGCCGTGATGATTGTACCGGCATTTTTGATTTTGGGCTTTACGGGTTTCTTTGATATTATACATCAGGCGGAAGTCAGTAAAGCGGCGGTATATGTGATGATATTAGGCGTGATGGGAACTGGTGTGTCGAACATTTTGTTTTACAGGCTGATACAGATTTCGTCGCCAGTTTTTGCTACTTCAGTGACTTATCTTATTCCGATTGTGGCGTTCTTCTGGGGCTTTTTGAATGACGAGCGGTTGACGATGGTTCAGATTTTAGGTGGTTTGGTCATTTTGGCTGGGGTTTATTTGTCTTCTAAAAAATAGAGGATTGCGTTAATCAAGTGAAATTTATGTTGATATAAATTTAACAGATGGTATGCTTTTTGCGCAACATCATGTTTTAGGAAATTTGTATTTTACCTTCGGGGAAGGGGCGATACCATCCCTAATCGATTTCAGAATTTTTCCGGTACGGAAAAGCCATAGCATTTGTTAAATTTTTTTAGCATTATAAGGATTAATATTTTCGTGTTGCTATTGCTATAAAATAAAAAAGGCCACCTTTTCAGGCAGCCTTTTTCATTTGGATATTCGGGATTATTGGAAATCAGCGTCGGTTACCCCTTCGTTGATTTTAATATCGGTGAATTTGATGTCCAGTTCGATACCTACATTTTTAACGATATTGAATGGGAATTTCAAACCTTTCACATCCTTATAGTCATTGAAATAGGTCATAAGCGTCATTTTCTGGCCTTCATTTTCCTGCGTTTTAGCTTCGGCAACTTTCAATCCTGATTTTAGGTCATAATAGTAAACGGTATCAGCATTGGCTTGTAGCGCATAAGCATCATTGCCGTTGATTGGCTCAATTCCGGTAAGTTTTGGCTCAGCGCTTGTAAGCAATGTCAACTCCTCAAATGGAACAGCACTTGCTTTTGCATCCTTGAATTCATCAGCTTCCATAGCCATTTTCTGGCCTTGCTGTACCTGGTATCCTTCTTTGTCGCCAACAACCTGTTTCATGATGCTCATAGGGCCCATGGCCAATTCCACACTCGATTTTCCTTTTACGTCCACTTTCAGGGTGAAAGCCAATGGTGATGGTGCTCCAGGAAGCTCGGTAGTACCGGTCATTAAAACGGTTTTTACTGCTTTAGCCGCTTTTTCGCCACCAATAGCTTTGATATAATTGTCCAAAACTGTTTTTGTAGTCACGCCTGCAGGGACTTCTTTTTTAGAAGCCGGCTTGTCGGTCTTGTTTCCGTATTTGTCGAAATAAAGGATCGGCATCTTCAATTTTTCCAATCCCGGAAGTACATCGGAGCCTTTACCTACAATGATGACACGCATGTTATCGGCAAGGAAATATTTATTGGCTACACGCATCACATCATCAGCAGTAACTGCGTTGATGTTCTTGATGTAGTTTTCGTAGAAATCATCAGGAAGTCCTTGTGTACGCGTCCTCAGAGCATAAGTTGCGATGGTTTGCGGCTTTTCAACCTGCATTACGAAACGGCCTACGTATCCTGCTTTAACGTTAGAAAGCATTTCGTCAGAAACTTTCTCTGTACGGATTCTCTTGATTTCCTTGAACATTTCAACCACAGTACTGTCGGTAACCGCATTTCTTACTTGTGTAGAAGCTTCGAAATTGCTTACATATTTATCTCCGCCGATAGCAGATCTTGCGCCGTAAGTCCAGCCATGCGCCTCACGAAGGTTCATGTTGATGTAGCTGTTGAAGTCACCGCCAAGGATTTGGTTCGCTACGATTACCGCGAAGTAATCAGGATCAGTCATTTTAAGGTTTGAGATGTTGATGGCAGCCACTTCTGATTGTACTGCATTTGGCATATCCACGAAGTTGATTTGTGAATATTGTACATCTTTAGGGTCTGTATAGCTGATAGAAGGTGCAGTAGCCGCTTTCCATGATCCGAAAAGTTTCTCCACGGTTTTCTTTACGTCTTTCAGTTTTACATCGCCAACGATCACAAGATAAGCATTGCCCGGCACGAAATACGTGTTGTAATTCTGCTTTACATCGGCAAGGGTTACATTGTTTAAGGTTTCCTCGCTCAGGTATTCCCCGGACGGGTGGCTTTTACCATAAGTCAAAACGCCTTTTACGCGCTCAGCGACAGCAGGTACGCTTTTCTCGTCAGACTTCAGTCCTTCGATGATTTTAGCTTTTTGCTTGTCGAATTCCTCTTGTGTGAAATTTGGGTTCAAAGCACCGTCAGCCATCAGTTCCAAAACCCTTCCGGCGTACTTGGACAATGAGCTTGCGAAAGCACCGCTGGCACCAAAACTTACGTTAGCACCAAGAAAATCGATTTCCTCGTTGAATGCGTCTTTTGAAATTTTTGTAGTTCCTTCACCGATCAAAGCGCTGGCCATATCGGCAACACCTTTTTTATTTCCTTCTGCGTATGGTGCATTATCGATGCTTAAGCTGAAAGAAACGCGTGGCAGTTTGTGGTTTTCCACGACCATTACCTTCAGTCCGTTTTTCAACTCAAAAGTTTCAGGCTTGTTGATCTTGATTGACGGCGATGGTCCCGGTTTTGGCTGTGGTATGATTTGTCCTTGCATAATAAAAGTTAAGAGCAAGCTTGATAATATAAATACTTTTTTCATAATCGTCTTAATTTTGCGCTTTGTCTTTAGATGGAACATAATTCAAAACCAGCCTTTGGTTAGGATTCAGGTATTTTTTGGCAACATCCCTGATTTCCTCACGGGTAATGGAGTTGTAAATATCCTTTTCAGTATTGATGAGGTTCACGTCACCATATAACAGGTAATACGTTGCCAGGTTGTCGGCGATGCCTTCAACGCTTGAATTGCCGTTAACGTATTGGTTTTCGTATTTGTTCTTCAGTTTCGTAAGATCTTTTTCAGAAATCAGTTCTGTCTGTAGTTTTATAATCTCTTCATCCATTTCTTTCAGAATGTCTTCAGTGGTGTGTGGTGCCTGTGGCAATCCGTAAAGGATGTAAGTGCCGTAATCTTCCTGGCTGTAGCTGAAAGCGCCTACCTGAAGTGCGGTTTTATTATCGTCGACGATTTTTTTGTACAATCTTGAGCTTTTTCCATCGCTCAGAATTCCTGAGATGAAATCCAAAACGCGTGCATCACGGGTTTTCATTGAAGGGGTTCTGTAAGCCGTAACAATCATCGGGATCTGGATGTTTGGGTCCTCGAAAGTATCGGTGATGGTTTTTGTAATCGGAGCTTCCGTAAATGTTTGTCTTGTGATAGCAGGTCCCTTAGGAATCCTTCCGAAATATTGCTGGATCCATTTTTTAGTCTGCTCTTTATTGCTGATGTCTCCCGCAACGACCAAAACGGCATTGTTCGGGATGTAGAATTTCTTGTTGAAAGCCTGGAACTCCTCCAGTTTTGCAGCATCAAGGTGGTCCATTGAGCCGATGGTGGTCCAACGGTAAGGGTGGTTCTTGAACATGTTCTTCTTTACCACAGGAATCAATTGTCCGTATGGGCTGTTATCATAACGAAGCCTTTTTTCTTCTTTTACAACTTCATTCTGCGTATCCACACCGATTTGGTTGATCACCGGGTGAAGCAATCTTTCAGATTCCATCCAAAGCCCTAATTCGGTATTGTTTGAAGGGAAAACTTCGAAGTAATACGTCCTGTCTTCAGTGGTGTTGGCATTGTTGGTCCCGCCATTTGAGGTGACGATCTTGAACCATTCGCCGCGTTTGATGTTTTCAGTGCCTTCGAATAAAAGGTGTTCGAAGAAGTGGGCAAAACCGGTTCTTTCCGGATTTTCGTCTTTTGCGCCTACGTGGTACATTACCGAAGTGATGATTACCGGAGCCGACGGGTCGTTGTGCAGGATGACGTGCATGCCGTTGTCCAAATTGTATTCTTCGAAAGCCACGTTCTGGGCTGAAGCAATACCTCCAAGCATAAGTGCACCACTTAGAGCCATCAATGAGTTTTTCATAAGTTAATATTTTGTTTGATTTTCGCTATTGGTATTATTACCGAATTATTTGTTACGCCAAATTTACTTTTTTTTACGGATTTACAATGTTGATGATTTGTAAACTTAAGTGGAGATTCATGAATTGCGCTCTCAACGCCTAGCCCCGATTGCAGCGATATCCTTTTTTACCTGGACAGATTGTGATTCAAAGTCAGTGCGTGATAGCAAAAAGATATAGCGGAAAGCGGGATTAAGCTCCCGAATAAATTTTGATTATGAATTTCAAATTATGATAGGACTCCGTAATTCATAATTCATAATTTGAAATTTTTTTCGCATGGTGTTGCATGAGTGAATATTAGTCGTATATTTGCAACCTTAAAATTAATAAACCAATTTGTTATGTATGCAATCGTAGAGATAGCAGGGCAACAGTTTAAAGTAAGCAAAGACCTTAAGGTTTATGTTCACAGGCTGTCTGATGATGAAGGTGCTTCCGTATCATTCGGGAAAGTACTTTTGTTGGATGACAACGGAACAATCACCTTGGGCGCCCCGGCTATAGAAGGTGCTTCAGTAGAAGCCAAAGTGTTATCACACTTAAAAGGAGAAAAAGTAATCGTTTTCAAGAAGAAAAGAAGAAAAGGTTACAAGAAGAAAAACGGTCACCGTCAGTCATTGACGCAGATCCAGATCTCGGGAATCACTTTTGGTGCTCCTAAGAAGAAAGCTGCTGCGAAGAAAGAAACTGCAACCGAGGAGACCACAACTGAAGAAAATAATTAATTTTTAAAAGTATAACGTCATGGCTCACAAAAAAGGTGTCGGTAGTTCCAAGAACGGTAGGGAATCAGAATCGAAACGTCTAGGCGTGAAGATTTATGGTGGCCAGGCTGCGATCGCAGGGAACATCATCGTAAGACAAAGAGGTTCTAAGCACAATCCGGGCGCTAATGTGTACATCAGCAAAGATCACACATTGCACGCTAGGGTGGACGGGATTGTAAAATTCCAGAAAAAAGGAGACAATAAATCATATGTTTCTATCCTTCCATTCGAAGTTGAAGCTTAAGAATTACAAAACAAGCATAGGAAAACCCATTTCGAGAGAAGTGGGTTTTTTGTTTTTAGCTGTAACGTCTTCTTCTTTTGTCTTGACCAGAGGCGTAGCCGACTGAGCGTAGCTAAACAAAAGAAGCAATAATTATTCATGCGTTAATATTTTCATAGGTATTCATGAATCTTCGATGTCAAGCCGACCTCTTCTGGCTTCGCCCAGTTCGGCCGTTGGCCTAGGGTCGGCGACCTGCTATTCCTCGATTCCTAAATTAAACAAACTCGCTGCGCTCAAACAATGTTTAATTTTTTGCTTCGCCAGTTCGCTGCGCTCGTGTCGGAATCTTCGAAATGCAGGTGCCCGCCTGCGAAGCGGAGGGCGGAGCGACATGCAAAGAAATACGTTGTGTAATTTTAAATGAACAACCCCTCACTACATCATAAATATCATTCGTTAATTATCTCATTTTCTAATTGCCAAATTACCTAATTAAAAAACCCCCACTTTGCAGCGAGGGTTTTCCTATAACCTTACAGTCTTAAAATCCAAAGACTAGTATCTGTAATACTCCGGCTTAAACGGCCCTTCCACACCAACACCAATATAAGCAGCCTGGTCTTCTCTCAAAGTTTCCAGCTCAACGCCTAATTTGGCAAGGTGCAGCGCCGCTACTTTTTCATCTAAATGCTTAGGAAGCATATAAACCTCATTGTTGTAGTTCGCACTGTTTTTCCACAATTCAATTTGCGCCAGAGTCTGGTTTGTAAATGAATTACTCATTACAAAACTCGGGTGACCTGTAGCACAACCAAGATTTACCAAACGACCTTCCGCCAGAATGATAATGTCTTTTCCTGTAATCGTATATTTATCAACCTGTGGCTTGATTTCCACTTTAGATGCGCCATGGTTTTTGTTTAACCATGCCATGTCGATCTCATTGTCAAAGTGACCGATGTTACAAACGATAGCTTTGTCTTTCATCTGCTCGAAATGGCTACCCAAAACGATATCCTTGTTTCCTGTAGTCGTGATGATGATATCAGCATTGGCAATAACAGTATTCAGTTTTTTCACTTCAAAACCATCCATTGCAGCCTGTAAAGCACAGATTGGGTCGATTTCAGTAACTGTTACGATAGAACCCGCACCACGGAAAGAAGCCGCAGTACCTTTACCAACATCGCCATAACCACAAACGACAACGCGTTTTCCGGCAAGCATCAAGTCAGTTGCACGACGGATCGCATCAACAGCAGATTCCTTGCAACCGTATTTGTTATCAAATTTAGACTTGGTCACCGAATCATTCACATTGATTGCCGGCATCACCAAAGTCCCGTTTTTCATTCTTTCATAAAGTCTGTGAACACCAGTCGTGGTCTCTTCAGACAAACCTCTGATTCCATCAACCAATTCCGGGTAACGGTCAAAAACCATGTTCGTCAAATCGCCACCATCATCAAGGATCATGTTCAACGGCTGACGGTCTTCTCCAAAGAATAATGTCTGCTCGATACACCAGTCAAACGATTCCTCATCAAGACCTTTCCATGCATACACCTGGATTCCCGCAGCAGCAATCGCAGCAGCAGCCTGATCCTGGGTAGAGAAAATGTTACATGATGACCAGGTCACTTCAGCGCCCAAAGCGATTAATGTTTCAATCAAAACCGCAGTCTGGATTGTCATGTGTAAGCAACCAGCAATACGCGCGCCTTTCAACGGCTGTTCATCCTTGTATTCCGCGCGAAGTGCCATCAATCCCGGCATTTCGGCCTCAGCCAGTTCAATCTCTTTTCTTCCCCACGCAGCCAGGGAAATGTCTTTTACTTTGTAAGCCACAAAAGGCATCGTTGTCGTACTCATTTATATTATATTTGTAAGTGTAAAAATTTCAGGCGCAAAATTACGGAATTACTTTTTATTTAAAAGGATTTCCATCAGAATTATAAATTCACTTTCGCTGTAAGTTTTTGAGTATTAATCGGATAATATTTTTCAGGAGCCAATCCCGCTGTCCGCTATATCTTTTCCCTGCTAAAGGAGCAGGAAAAAGGATGCCGCCTCCATCGGGGCTAGGGCTTCCACGATAAATTAACGATTTCGTTCGTAATTCCTAATTCCTAATTTGTAATTCATACAGTGCCGCTCCACAAAACCATAAATTGCTTCCCCGACACGCAAATCCTGCTCTGGAACATCACCGAGACCGCCGAAATGCTGTCCGAAGGATTGCACCTGACACAAAGAAGCCTCGATCGTCTGCGCAACATGAAATCCGATGCGCACCGTTGTGGTTTCCTGAGCGTTCGCCAGCTCTTGCTTTCTTTGGGCTACCAGGATTCAGATTTGTATTACGATGAATTCGGTAAGCCACATTTAACCGATGGAAAGCACATTTCCATTTCGCATTCATATGAATATTCCGCCATCATCATCAGTGACCGCATCACCGGAGTCGACCTGGAACTTCGGCGCGACAAGATTGCCATCATCGCCGATAAATTCATTGAGCCCTCTTTTATTCTTGATAAAAACGATCCCGATTACATCAGTAAACTCACCGTGAATTGGGGCGTAAAAGAAGCCGTTTTTAAAATCCGGAATGAAAAAGGCATCAGTTTCAAAGACCATATCGATGTAAAATTATTCGAAATGTCTGATAAGAAAACCACAGCCACATTGCATTTCAATAATCTTCAAAGACAGTTCGATGTCTATTTTGAGGAAATCGCGGAATACACCATCGTTTACCTTTTCGAGCGCCATTAACATGGGAAACATTTACAATGCCATCCTATCGGCTAAAAAAGAAAGCGGCAAGCTACTCGCCATTTTACTCGATCCAGACAAAATCGACTGGGACGCACTGGAACTTTTGGCCCAAAAGATAAATATATCCCCGGCAACCCATATTTTCATCGGCGGAAGCCATGTTTCCACGAACCGCATCTGCGAACTGGTTTTGCATTTCAAAAAAGAGAGCCATCTGCCCGTCATCCTTTTCCCCGGAAATCCATCGCAAATTTCCGATAAAGCGGACGCGATACTTTTTCTTTCATTATTATCAGGCCGCAACCCCGATTTCCTGATTGGTCACCATGTAGATGCCGCACCGATATTGACACAGACAAACCTGGAAATCATCCCGACCGGCTACATTCTGATTGAAAGCGGTAGTGAAACTGCAGTGGCAAGAGTCAGCAAAACTGAGCCATTGTCAATATCGGATATTGACAAAATCGTCCACACCGCTGTAGCAGGACAAATGCTCGGCAACAAACTCATTTACCTCGAAGCCGGAAGCGGAGCCAAAAACGCCGTGCCTTTCGAAATCATTAAAACGGTTTCAGAAAGCATCAAAATCCCATTAATCGTTGGCGGTGGCATACGTACCAAACAGGGTATTGAAACAGCCTTCGAAAATGGCGCAGATCTGGTCGTCATCGGAACCGCATTTGAAAACGACATCCACTTTTTTGAAAATTGAACCATGACCGATTTCTTCCTTGATTATTATAAAACCATCCCTGCCTGGCAAACTGCTTTGGAATTTGTTGTTTTTGTATTCGGAATTTTAAGTGTTTGGTTTGCCAAAAAGGAAAACATCTGGGTCTATCCAACCGGTCTTATTGCCACGATCATCACCTCTTACCTGCTTTATGTTGCGGGTTACATCGGCGACATGTCGGTCAATATTTATTTTACCGTCATGAGTTTTTACGGCTGGTACAATTGGGCAAAAAGCGGTGATAATAAGCAAAACCTCCCCATCACCAGAACCAATCGTAAAGAAAAATTAACAGGCATCCTGCTGTTTTTTATCACAATTTTTGTAGTTTACGCCCTCTATAAAATTTTCGACCAGCAAATCAATACTGACAATTACGTCGATATTTTTGCCTCCGGGCTGTTCTTCACCGGCATGTGGTACATGGCCAAAAAGAAAATAGAGAACTGGACACTGTGGATTATCGGTGACATCATCGTCACGCCATTGTATGCCTACAGGGGATTGGGCATGCTGTCCTTACAATATTTAATTTTTACACTGCTGGCCATTTCGGCTTATTTAGAATGGAAGAGAATCTTAAGCAACAAGCTACAACAACTATAAAAATTGCACTTTTCGGACCTGAATCTACCGGGAAAACTACGCTTGCCAAACAATTAGCGACGCATTTCGAAACCGTTTGGGCACCTGAATTCGCCCGCGATTACCTGCAGCAGAAATGGGATTCCGAACAAAAAATATGTGAACCTGAAGACCTGTTACCCATTGCCATCGGTCAGGTAAAAGCCGAAAACGATGCCTTACTTACCGCCAATAAGTATTTGTTTTGCGATACCAATTTAATGGTCACCAAAGTCTTTTCAGAAATGTATTATAATTTCTGCGATCCGATGCTGGACAAAGCGGCACGCAAGCACAAATACGATCTATTTTTCCTGACTGATGTTGATATTGCGTGGGAAAAAGATGATTTGCGCGACCGCCCGCTGGACAGGAAAGGCACTTTCGACATTTTCCATAAGGCCCTGGTTGAAAATGAAAAGCCGTATATCATATTATCAGGAAATAAAAAACAAAGATTAGAAACCGCTGTTGCCATCCTTAAGGATTTCGAAAAAGCCCGCGAAATGGGGTTTTCATCCCAAGATTTCATCAAAATATACAAGCAGGGCATTTCTCCTTTTACGATAGAAAACCATATCGGAGTTTTTACAAAAGGAATCTCCAAGACCATTCTCGACAGGCCGGCAACCAAAGAAGACGGAATATTGCGCCTTACCGATGAAGAATACAGCAGATATGCCGATTACTTCGGGAAAATGCGTTCCAGATATAAACTGAAAAAGTTCGTTCCCGCATCAGGGGCTGCAAGCCGGATGTTCAAATTCCTGAACGAATTCCTGAATGAATTCCATATCGAGGAAGAAACCATCAATGCTTATATCAACCGGAAAAATGCCACTGCGTTGTCCGTATTCCTCGTCGGAATGGAGAAATTTCCTTTTTATGAGGAAATCAGCCTTTCACTACAGAAAAACTACTCCAATTTCAAGTCATTGAGCAAAGACCTTCGTGATTATTATTTCATTAAGGCGTTGCTGTCGTCGAAGCATTTTGATTTTGCCTCAAAACCAAAGGGGATTTTACCGTTCCACAAATACTCCACGCATATTGCCACGCCGGTACAGGAACATTTGTATGAAAGCTGCCTTTATGCGTGTGACGGTAACGTTTCAAACCTTCATTTCACTGTTTCTCCCGAGCATCAGTCTGCGTTTGAGGAAATTATTGCTGACATGAAAGATAAAATCGAGGCGCAGCATGGAAATCGGATCAATGTCAATTTCTCGTATCAGGATAAAGCAACGGATACATTGGCTGTTGATCCTGAAAATAACCCTTTCCGCGATGACAATGGGCAGTTGGTTTTCCGTCCGGGCGGACACGGAGCCTTGATCCAAAACCTGAATTCTCTCGATGCCGATATTGTCTTTATCAAGAATATCGACAATGTCATACAAAACCATATTGAGGAAATTGCCTTGTATAAAAAAGCCCTGGCAGGCGTGATGATTGAACTCCAGCAAAAAATATACGGGTATCTTGACAGGATGGAATCCGGAAATATGGGAGAAAAGGACATTCCTGAAATCATTGCTTTCGCCAAAGAAAAACTCAACATTAATATTATAGAGGATTTCGAAAAATATACATTAAACAACAAACAGGAATACCTAAAGGAAATCCTGAATCGCCCGATCCGCATCTGTGGCATGGTAAAAAACGAAGGCGAACCCGGAGGCGGCCCATTCTGGGTGTTGGATAAAAAAGGGACTATTTCATTGCAAATTGTGGAATCATCACAAGTTGACCTGCAAAATCCTGCACAACTTGAAATCCTTAAAAGCGCCACACATTTCAATCCGGTGGACCTGGTCTGCGGATTGAAGGATCATAAAGGAAAGAAATTCGACCTGCTGCAATTTATTGATCAGAACAGCGGTTTCATCGTGGAGAAAAATAAAAATGGCCGCCCATTAAAAGCGTATGAACTGCCCGGACTCTGGAACGGCGCGATGGCAAGGTGGATTACGGTTTTCGTACAAGTGCCGTTGGTGACCTTCAATCCCGTGAAAACCGTCAATGATTTGCTCAAACCATTGCACCAGCCACAATAATGGATGCTGAAAAAATCATAACGGAACTGCATTACAAAGCCGTCCGAAGCAGTGGTGCAGGCGGGCAAAATGTCAATAAAGTATCGTCAAAAGTGGTGCTGACATTTGACCTTCCCGCTTCCGAAGCACTTTCTGAAGAGGAGAAAGCCCTTGCTGTACAAAATCTGGCAGCAAGACTTACCACTGAAAACATCCTGATACTGAATTGTGACGAAGACCGCAGCCAGCTCAAGAACAAGGACATCGTCACCAAAAGATTCCTTGACATCATTACCAAAGCACTTGTTGTCCTTAAAAAACGCAAACCAACCAAAGTCCCTCGTTCGGTGATTGAAAAACGCATTAAGGAAAAACGAAACCAGTCGGAGATTAAGCAATCAAGGCAGAAACCGAAACTTTGAATAATTATGAATTGCGACATAAAAAAAACATTCGTAATTCGTAATTAAAAACTATATTTGCGCGTCTCAAAGGGGTGCTCTACCAAGGGCTGAGATTATACCCAATGAACCTGGGCGGGTAATGCCGCTAAGGGAAAAGTGACACAGAGTGCACGCTGTCGTCACAGGATTCAATTTATTATTAACGAAGAATAATTGCCCCTTTTATTCGTAACATTTTACGAATGAAAACTTTATTTTATTTTCTTGGGCGTGCCGGCTCCGCTGCACTACGCCGTCGGGCTTTACGCGGTGCGCGGCACCTTGCTTCAATCCCTCACGCGGTCCCGTGTTCCATCGCGTTGCTGCTTTTTTCAGGAACGCTGCTCGCGCAGGAAACATCCCAGGACTCGACCAAAACAAACCAACTCGATGAAGTCCTCGTGTCTGCCGTCCGTGCTACATCCAAAACGCCGGTCACCTTCAGCAATCTCGGTAAAGAAGAAATCAAATCCCGGAACCTGGGCCAGGATATTCCCATCCTGATGAATTTCCTGCCGTCGGTCGTTACCACTTCTGATGCCGGAAATGGCGTGGGTTATACCGGAATCCGTGTTCGCGGTAGTGATGCCACCCGCGTAAATGTCACCATCAACGGAATCCCGTACAACGATTCCGAAAGCCACGGCACTTTCTGGGTCAACATGCCCGATTTTGCTTCTTCCGTAGAAAGCCTGCAATTGCAGCGTGGCGTAGGAACATCAACGAACGGCGCGGGTGCTTTCGGAGCCAGCCTGAATCTTTTAACGGACAGCTTCGCTAAGGAAGCCAATGGCGAAATCTCGAATTCGTTCGGAAGTTTCAATACAAGGAAACATACCGTGAAATTTAGTTCCGGTCTTTTAAACAAAGGTTTTGAATTGGCAGGAAGGCTTTCTGTAATCCATTCCGACGGTTTTGTCGATCGTGCTGCGGCCGATTTAAAATCGTATTTCCTTCAGGGGACTTATGTGGGTAAAACAACCTTGATCAAGGCGCTCGTCTTTGGCGGCAGCGAAAAAACATATCAGTCCTGGAACGGTATTGATGCAGCAACGATTTTCATCAGTCCGACATTCAATTCGGCGGGAATTTACACAGACGAATTCGGACAAACGCGTTTCTACGATAATGAAACCGACAATTATTTCCAGAACCATTACCAATTGCATTGGAACGAAAGGCTGTCTGACCATTGGAAATTGAACACGGCTTTGCATTATACAAAAGGGAAAGGTTATTACGAAAATTATAAAGAAGATGCCGATTTCGGGGATTATGGATTAATTCCTGTCGGCACAGCAGTTTCAACAGATCTGGTACGCCAAAAATGGCTCGACAATGATTTTTACGGCATGACATTTTCCGGAAATTATACTTCGGAAAAACTCGAAGTGATTATTGGCGGTGGCTGGAATCGTTATGAAGGCGACCACTTCGGAAAAGTCATCTGGGCGCGTTTTGCTTCTCAAAGTGAACTCGGGGATCATTATTATGACGATTACGCAGTAAAAACCGATGCCAATATTTTTGCGAAAGCGAATTATAAATTATCGACGACATGGAGCCTGTTTGGAGACCTCCAATACCGCAACGTGAATTACCAAGCGAATGGCGTACAGGCAGATTTTGTAGACGATACTTTTGATTTCATAAACCCAAAAGCGGGAATCACCTACGATTTGAATAAATCCAATGCCTTTTATTTTTCTTATGCCAAGGCGCAGCGCGAACCTAACCGCACCGATTATGAAAGCGGCAATGCGCGCCCGGAGAAACTCAATGATTTTGAATTAGGATGGAGAAATACTTCAGACAAACTGAAAATCAACGCCAACGTATATTATATGGCGTATAAAGATCAGCTTATTCTTACCGGAAACCTTGACGATGTCGGTAACCCAATCCGTTCTAACAGTGAGAAAAGCTACCGTCTGGGGTTTGAAGCCGATGTGACTTATGCTATTTTTAAACAACTTATTATCCGTCCAAACTTTACAATAAGCATGAACAAAAATGTCGATTTGGCTGTTGCCGGAGAAAATTACGGAACCCGTGATATCGCTTATTCACCATCGGTAATTGCCGGAAATATTCTGGTTTTCAAACCAATTGCTAACCTCCAGGCGTCACTGCTTTCTAAATTTGTAGGGGAACAATTCATGAACAACATCGAATCGCCGGAAGCCAGAATTTTAGATTATTGTGTAAATGACTTCAATGTGTCTTATGAATTTAAACCAAAAACCATTTTCAAAAGCATCGCCATAAATGGATTGGTCAATAATATTTTCGATAGAAAGTATGTGTCAAACGGTTATATGTATGATGTCTATCCATATTATTATCCGCAGGCGAGAACCAATTTCCTTGTCGGACTGACATTAAAATTCTAAGCAATAAAAACCGGCCTAAAAACCGGTTTTTTTATTAATTGGATATGCGGAGCAGGTTGTTCCCAATCACGGAAACCTTATAAGGCTTCATCGTATATTCAACCTGTGATCCATCACCTGAAAAAATACTGTATTCATAATTTTCGCAGGAACAAACAGCATTTACACCATCGATATCCATCAGCGAACAGGCTGAAGGCACCTGGTTAGGGCAATGTGCATCCCAGGCGCGGTAATCGTTATCGGAAATTTTCATGGCGATGATTGTGATTCCGCTGCCGTTATCAGGGATAATGATGGGGTTTATAGGAGAATTCAGTCCGCTCAGCGTAGGTAAATTCGTATTGATGTTCATCGAAAAAGAGTAATCGGGAAGGAAAGGATTGCGGTATCGTGAACTGCCTCCGGAACAGGCGGCCAGCAATATCATCACAGTAAAAAGAGGTAATATGCGTTTCATGCTAAAAAAATCAGTGGATAGTTGTACGGACAAATTTAAATTAATTAACTTTGGGTTCTCCATGATTAACATATAATTATGGGGCGAACTGAAAAATACTATCTTTGTCAAAAGAAATCCCGTTGCAGATGGGATTTTTTCTATTTTATATAAACGATGAAATTATGAATAACGTATCATACTACACTGCCGAAGGATTGAAGAAACTGAAGGATGAACTCGAGCAGTTGAAAAGCATAGAACGCCCGAAAGCTTCGCAGGCTATTGCGGAAGCACGTGATAAAGGAGACCTTTCTGAAAACGCGGAATATGACGCTGCAAAAGAGGCGCAGGGATTATTGGAAATGCGTATTTCCAAAATGGAAGATTTATATGCCAACGCCAGGCTGATTGACGAGTCGCAACTCGATACGTCCAAAGTGCTCGTGCTTTCAAATGTGAAAATCAAGAACCAGGCCAATGGCATGGAGTTGAAATATACGCTGGTAGCCGAGAGCGAAGCCGACCTTAAAGCCGGTAAAATTTCCGTCACATCCCCCATCGGGAAGGGATTGCTGGGCAAATCGGTTGGTGAAGTAGCTGAAATCACTGTGCCGAACGGCATCCTGAAATTCGAGGTGCTGGAAGTGTCAAGGGATTAATTTTAAAAAATAGTCCACATGCCAAGCATTTTTACCAGGATCATCAACGGCGAACTGCCTTCGTATAAAATCGCCGAAGACGACAATTATATTGCCATACTTGATGTCAACCCGAATACGGAAGGCCATACGCTGTGCATCCCGAAAAAGGAGGTCGATAAGCTTTTCGACCTCGAAGAGGATTTGTACGCGGGATTGATGCAGTTTTCAAGAAAAGTAGCGATTGCCATAGCCAAAACCGTTCCCTGTGACCGGGTAGGTATGGCAGTCATTGGGCTTGAAGTCCCGCATGTACACGTACACCTGATCCCTTTGAACGACATGGGCGACATGCGTTTCCAGAATAAGGTAAAGTTGGAAAAGGAAACGTTTGAAGCTTTGGCATCGGCCATCAGGCAAAACCTGTAAAATGTAACAGTCAAGGTTTCTCTGTGCCTTGCACCTTGAGCCCTGCATCTTTTATTTTCCCGGCTTCCGGAAACTCACCATAATGGTGGTTCCTTTCCCAAGTTCTGAATGCAATACCCTGATTTTGCCGTCGTGGTATTCTTCCACAATCCTTTTTGTAAGTGAAAGCCCCAGTCCCCAGCCGCGTTTCTTGGTTGTAAACCCTGGCTCAAATACACGCCGGAATTGCTTTTTCGGGATGCCTTTCCCAGTATCTGAAATGTAAATCCGAAGGAAACGGTCACCATCGATAATGGCGATATCAAGATTGCCTTTACCACGCATCGCATCAATCGCATTTTTAACGAGGTTTTCCACCGTCCAGCTGTGCAACGCCGGATTGATCATCACCATCACCGGATAATGGGGTGCCGTAAAAGTAAACGCAACCTGGTTTGAAAACCTGGCTTTAAGGTATTCCACGGAAGTTTCCGTTTCAAAAATGATGTCTTTTTCTTCAAGGATCGGTTCGGAGCCAATTTTTGAAAAACGGTCCGCGATGGATTGCAGCCTTACGACATCTTTCTCTATTTCAGTGACCGTGGTTTCATCCACATTATCGGCTTTCATGATTTCGAGCCAGCCCAATAAGGAAGATAAAGGTGTCCCGATCTGGTGCGCGGTTTCCTTCGCCATTCCCGCCCAAAGCTTGTTCTGCGTCGCCATTTTCGTGCTTCGGTAGAAGTTATAAACGACCGTCGCAAAAAGGAAAATAATCAGCAAAAGCGCCACCGGATAATACTTCAGCTTATTCAGCAAAGACGAATCACCGTAATACAAATATTGCGTTTTATCTTTGGATAATCTGGTAACAATCGGATCATTCAGCGATTTCAGCGTGCGGATATAATCGTCCAGTTTTTTCTGGTTCTTCAAAATCGATTCGTCGATGCCATTGGTGTTGACTATCGTATTGTTCAGCGCGAGGATGATCGGGATGCTGGGCGGATGTTGCGCCAAGGCAAACGGCAGTTCAAGATCCGCATTCACATCATTGACATCAATGGAATTGATTTTCTGCTGCGCCAAAGCCCAGTTTTCCAGCTTGATCCGTTCCTCATTCTTGAAAATCTGGAACAGCGCATACGTATTCCACAGGATAAACAACACAATCACAAAAGAAGCGGCGATAATCCCCCAACGTGTAGCATTCCTTCTTTCCGAAAATTCCATGAGTTTAATTTGTGCGTTAAATATAGGGATTTTTATTTTTTTCAGGAGCTGATCCGGCTGTCCGCTATATCTTTTCCTGCCTAAAGAAGGCATGAAAAGGATGCCGCTTCCATCCGGGCTAGGGAATCGTCGCAACATTTACGTACTTTTGCAAAAACGAATTTCCATGCCAAGTTTCGAAACCAAAGAACTTTCGCCGCTGCAATTGCAGGGCTACCTGCAAAGCGCTGTCGGCCCGCGCCCCATCGCTTTTGCCAGTACCATCAACAAAAACGGCATCCCGAACCTGTCGCCTTTCAGTTTCTTTAATGTATTCAGCTCGAACCCGCCGATACTGATTTTTTCACCCGCAAGGCGCGTACGCGACAATACCGTAAAACACACGTTGCTGAATGTACAGGCGACAAAAGAAGTTGTCATCAATGTCGTGAATTATGATATTGTCCAGCAGGCCTCGCTGTCCAGCACCGAATATCCGGATGGCGTGAATGAATTCCTCAAATCCGGTCTTACGCAGGTCCCGTCGGATATTGTAAAACCGTATCGGGTGGCAGAAAGTCCGGTACAGTTTGAATGTAAGGTCAATGATGTCATCGCTTTGGGCGATGGGGGTGGTGCCGGGAACCTGGTGGTTTGCGAAGTGCTCAAAATCCATCTGCACGAATCCATCCTCAATGAAAACGGTGCCATTGACCAGCACAAGATTGACCTCGTTTCCAGGCTTGGAGGCAATTGGTATTCCCGTTCGAATGCGGGGCTGTTTGAAGTGCCTAAACCGCTGACGACCTTGGGCATTGGTGTAGATCAGATTCCTGATTTTGTTAAGGAAAGCGGCGTTTTTACAGGGAACGATTTAGGGAAATTAGGAAACACGGAATCGTTGCCAACTACCGAAGAAATTAATATATTTGTAAAAGCTAACATTGCCGTCAAGGGTGTGCTGAGTGCTGATGATGAGGAGAAAATCCATCTTAAAGCGAAGGAATACCTTGACCATGATGACGTGCTCTCCGCCTGGAAAGTGCTTTTGGCAGAACGGATTTAAACAACAATAAATTACAAGACGATGGAAATTACAGGAAAAATCAAAGTGATCAACGCCGAACAACAGGTAAGCGCCACATTCCGAAAAAGAGAACTGGTTGTTACAACCGAAGAGCAGTACCCACAGCACATCATGATCGAATTCGGTCAGGACAAATGTGACCTGCTGAACAATTACAGGGTGGGGGAACCGGTTAAGGTCTCCATCAATTTAAGAGGCCGCGAATGGGTTAGTCCCCAGGGCGAAACCAAATATTTCAACAGCATCCAGGGCTGGAGGATCGAAAGGATGGCTGCTGAGGCACCAATACATGCAGCGCCTGTAGCTGCGGCACCTGCTTTTGAACCTGCACCTGATTTCAAAGAAGAAGATCACGATGATCTGCCGTTCTAAACAATGATATAATTTAATTATCCTGGCCTGACCGCCAGGATTTTTTTTTGGGATGTATATATTGAATGAAGATTTATTTTTTCCGCCCATTGAAAAGGCTGACAAATTTGGCGTCCTGGCCATTGGCGGCGATCTTTCTGCCGAAAGGTTGACGCTGGCTTATAAACGCGGTATTTTTCCCTGGTTTAATGAAGACGAACCCATTATCTGGTGGGCGCCGCCACAACGGATGGTGCTTTTTCCGGATGAAATTAAGATTTCGAAAAGTATGCGAAATCTCCTGAACCGGAATGTTTTTGAAGTAACACACAACCAGGATTTTGAAGCGGTCATTTCAAACTGCAGCAAAATATACCGTCATGATCAAAACGGTTCGTGGATCACAAACGCGATGATGGAAGCTTATTGCCGGCTTCACGAAGCAGGTCTGGCAAAATCGATTGAGGTATGGCATGAAGGCAAACTTGCGGGCGGATTGTATGGTATTGATCTTGGCCATGTATTTTCTGGCGAAAGCATGTTTTCCATTTTCCCGAACGCTTCAAAAGTGGCATTCATCGCTTTGGCAAAAAAATATGAACTCGTCGATTGCCAGGTACATAATGACCATCTTGAAAGTTTGGGCTGCCGTGAAATCCCAAGAAAGGAATTTATGGACATTCTTTTGAAAAGCTAATTTGATTTTTTCCAGCAGCTGTCGATATGATCGTCGACCATTCCTGTTGCCTGCATATGCGCATACACCACAGTGGAGCCTACAAATTTGAATCCGCGTTTCTTCAGGTCTTTGCTCAAAGCATCTGAAATTGGTGTCGTAGCCTGCACCTGTGATAATCCACGCAAGGTGTTTACAATAGGCTTCCCATCGACAAAACCCCAGATGTACTTACTAAAACTCCCGTATTCCTTTTGGATCGCCATAAATGCCATGGCGTTCGAAACGGCAGCACGAATTTTCAACAGGTTGCGGATAATTCCTGCGTCAAGCATTAAATCCTGGATTTTTGCTTCATCGTATTTTGCAATTTTCTGATAATCGAAATTGTCGAAAGCCTTCCTGAAATTTTCTCTTTTTCGAAGGATCGTAATCCAGCTCAATCCGGCCTGAAAGGTTTCCAGAATGAGGAATTCGAAAATTTTCCGGTCGTCATAAACAGGAACGCCCCATTCTTCATCATGGTATTTTTCATAAAGCGCATCTCCGGCACACCAGCCGCAACGTATTTTTTCGGGCATATTTGATGGTAATAAAAAAGCGCCTTCAAATGAATGAAAGCGCTTTGCTATGAATTTAATAATTATTTTACGACAATCCTCTTAATGCCTTTGTGCTCACCGTCTGTTACGGAAAGTAAATACACTCCTGCCTGGGCATTAGGCAACGCTATGCTTTCATCAAAACTGCTGTTTCCAGCGTAATGTTGATTGAAAATCACCCTTCCACGCATGTCATAAACCATAACCTGGATTTTATCAGAAGAGAATCGGTCAGAATGGATATTGAAAGCCCCATCATTCGGATTCGGATATACGCTGAAATTGAAACTGGCATTGTCCTCAATTCCGAGATTGCCAGTCGTAAATTGTGAAGTTGCCGAATAGGCTCCTGTACAGGCGCTGAAACGTGGCCTTACATGCCAGTAATATGTGGTGTTTGAACCCAGTGAGGTGGTAAATCCGCTTGATGGTACCGTCTGGCTGTGTACAAGATTTACGAAATTGACATCTGTTGCCACCTGGACATCATAACCGTTGGCATCAAACATGTCTTCAGTCCAATCCAAAACTACATTTGTAGCCTGGTTTGTAGAGAAATTGGCAGGCGTGTTCAGGTCAATAGTAGCAAAAGATATACTTGTCGCTACCAGATACAGGTTCACCGTTTTTGTTGTAGCACCTGATGTAGCGGTGACTACCATTTGGTAAATGCCGTTCACCATTCCTGAAGTGTCAGAAATAGTCATGTTCACACTACCACCAGCACTTATAGGGTTGGGTGAAAAAGTTACTGTTGATCCGGGAGGATTTCCTGTAACGCTTAAGGTAGTGCTTCCGCTAAAGCCTGATAATGCGGCATATGTCAAAGGATAAACAATAGTGCTTCCTGCACAAGCGGTCTGGTATTGTTTACCGGCAACACCTGCAAAAGCAATTGAAAATGTTGACGGAGCACTCGTAATAGCGAAGTTTGTATTTGACACATCATAAAAAATATTGTCATTCGCCCTTACCATAATACGGTTACTCGTACCAACAGTATTCGGGATAGTGATGACTTCTGAACCATCATTTGGTACGCCGCTCGCCAGCAGGGTAGGGAATGTGGAACCTGAATTGCTTGAAGCATAGATGTCAACAAAATTACAGTTGATCCCATTGGCTGTCGTTCCTGCCACATCCCAGGTAACGGTTTGGTTCGAACCTGAAGCATATGACACGACGCTGTTTGGCGAAGTCACCACGAATGGCCCTACATTAGCAGTGGTGACAGTCATGTTTTTTCGTGCGGTCTGCCCGCCATCTATGTTATTATCGCGCACAGTAAGTGCAAAATTCATTGTCCTTGCTACAGAAGGGACCACTTCAAAGTTCGGTGTAATATTATTGGCAAGTACGCTTGAAAGTACAGGCATGTATCTTTCAGGTGACGCGGAAGGGGTCCTCGACCTGAAGTTTGGACCTCCCGTATTTGTGGCTATTGGCGGGGCGGATTTTGCTACCGTGTTCGTATCCCAATGGTCATTCTCTTCCCAGCAATAAGTCAGCGAATTGCCCTGCGCGTCCGTAGCATCACCTTTCAATATAAAAGGAGTGCTTTTCGGAATCGTATAATTAGGAATTGGGGCAATAACAGGCGGGGTGTTGACCATAGCCATATTTGCAGCGCAATTCCCTCCCGACGCGACATAAGCATCGATTTCCTGCAAACTCATGAAGCTGAAATGCGCATCAGAGTTGTTTTGCACATTATTACCGGCATTACAAATTCCGGCATATGCCATAATCGTGGTGCCACTTCCTGGCTCAATAGCGGTTTCAAGGTTTTTATTTGTTTCACAAGACCCGCTTCCGGTAAAGTCACTGTTAAAAGTGTGATTGCCGCCAAATTGATGCCCCATTTCATGCGCGACGTAATCAATATCAAAAGCATCGCCTACCGGACCTCCGGAGCCTGTGACACCCTTGGCTTTACTGGAGCTATTGCATACACCTCCACGAAATGCTACTCCGCCGCCTCCGGTTGAAAAGACATGCCCGATATCATAATTTGAACTGCCAATATTTGAATCTACAAAACTCTGATTCTGGTTCAACATCGCACCACCACTGGTATTTGTAAAAGTGTCTGATGTAATGTTAATCAGCACATCATTATTAGAAATCAAGTTCATATGGATCGCCAGGTCCCGTTCATAAACACCATTTACACGGGCCATTGTAACTACCATTGCTGCAAGTACAGCGGCTTTTTTCTGAGCCAGCGTACCTGACGACACCCCTGCTGCATTCACATGAAAAGTGGCATACTCTATCGTACAGGCAAGGGCAAGCCTGTAAGTGCGGTAAATCTGTGTGCTGGATTGTGTAGTATTCGGGTTGCGGTTCTGCTCATTTGATTTTTCTGCCATAAAACATTCAAATGACGGTGGTGACTGTACCTTATTCCTGTTGTAGACCATGTATTTGCTCAGGTCTTTAGTGTAAGGCTCAATGAAAACGTTGTTATGGTTTCCTGACAAGGTCATTGTGTGTAGCCCGAAAATGGTAGTCGTAAAACAAATTGTGGCGGTGGCATCATCCACTCCGACACCCACATATGATTTAATGTCCGGATATTTTGCAGCCAGTGCAGGATCCATTACTGAGGATTCGAAAACCCTGTAGTTTTCCAATTCACCGGTTTCATTTGGGAATGGAAGCAATACGCCGGCTTTGGTTTTGTTGTCTTTGCGGTCAGGAGCGCCGGCCAGCCTTGATTTTAGCTGGTTCAGGTCAAGGGAAAAAGCCTGGAACTCGCTTGGGATCGATCTTTTTGCCAACTTTTCGGAAACAGGGGTCTTGTCTGCTGTGATTTTTGTCCACAAATTACCCTGTTGGGCATAAGCGCCGAAAAATAAATTGAAAAAAAGAGTGAGAAGTAGAATTCTTTTCATTGCATAAAGGTTTAATTTTCAGTCAAATTTAGTAAATTCCGTAGAACTATAGCTCAAAATAACCTGCTTTTTAAGAAATAAGATATTTCTTTCTCAATATAAATTTAAGTTTGATAAATGCCTGTAATTTGGGCAGATGGTATAAATTTGCAGTATAAATGCACAAGCTTGAAAGTTTTTAATTCCATTGATGATTTCACGCCAGGTAACGGCACCGTAGTGACCCTCGGGACTTTTGACGGCGTGCATACCGGACACCGGAAAATCATAGAGCGGCTCATGCAAAGCGCGGGTGCCGGACTGGAAACACTGTTGTTGACTTTTTTTCCACACCCCCGCGTGGTGCTGCAGGAAGGAAGCGATATCAGGCTTCTGAATACCATGGCAGAAAAATGTGAATTGCTTCAACAGACGGGTTTGGATAATCTTGTGATCCATCCGTTCGATAAAAATTTCTCAAGGCTTACCGCGGAAGAATTCGTAAGGGACATCCTCGTTGCAAAATTCAATATCCGGAAAATCATCATAGGCCATGACCACCGCTTCGGAAGGAACCGCACCGCCGATATCAACGACCTGATCGGTTTTGGTGAAACTTATGATTTTGAGGTGGAACAAATTTCCTCACTCGAAATCAATGACATCTCCATCAGTTCTACCAAAATCAGGAATGCATTGATTTCCGGCGAAATAGCGCTGGCAAACCAATATCTTGGCTATGATTATTTTTTCAGCGGTACCGTTGTTAAGGGCCGCCAGTTGGGCCGTCAGCTCGGTTACCCTACGGCAAACCTCTATATCAGCGACGATTATAAACTGATTCCGGCCATCGGGATTTATGTCGTCAGCAGTTTCATTGACGGGCAAAAGGTGTACGGTATGATGAGTATCGGGACAAATCCTACCGTGGGTGGGACTTCACAAACCATAGAAGTGAATTATTTTGATTTTGAAAAAGACCTGTATGATCGTGAGATTACGGTTTCTGTACTTTGCAAAATCAGGGATGAGGAGAAGTTCGGTACGATTGAAATGCTTCAGCACAAACTCCGTGAAGACAAAGAATTCTCGCTTTCATATATAGGAAACAGAAAATCAGAATCTTAACTCCCAAGTCATTTTCTGCTTAAATGATTATTAAAAGTTTATTAAAATGGGAATTTTGTAAGGCCATTTGAAAAGCTTTGCAAAGATTAATTCGTAATTTTAGGTTGTATAAGATAAAACATCTTTTTACATTAACCAAAAACCGGATTATCATGAAACTATCTAGAGAATTCATCAACGGATTTATCATTTTCTTAGGAATAGGAATTTACTTTTTAATTATGGATGCGCTGGGCCTTTCCAGCCATTTTTACCTGCGGGTGCTCAACGTCTTTATTGTGATTTACGGGGTCAACCGGACGCTGAGCCAAAATTATAATGATGGCATAAGGGGATACAATACCAACCTGATTTCGGCAATCATTACTTCCATGATTGGCGCGATATTAAGTGTGGCAGGATTATTGTCTTTAATCTATTACAAGGGAGGAGAGACATATCTGCAAAACCTGTCGGATGAATTTCTTTTTGCCGGAGGCGGCATTTCCATTTATACGTATTGTATAGGGTTGCTGTTTGAATCCGTAGCCGCTTCGATGATTGTTTCCTTCTGCCTGATGCAGTTCTGGAAAAACAAAGTCGAGAAAATAAATCGTGTCGACTAATCATATCACATATAAAATTTAAAGAAGGCCGTCATTATATGGTCTTTTTTTATGTGAAATCCTCTCATTCAAACTTTGCCGCAGGATGTTTTTCCGTTCCGGGTGAATTCGTTATTTTTGAACCAACATTAAAACAAGTTTATGAGTGTTTCAAGAAACGACTGGACTAAAGACGAAATTATCGCAATCTATAATAAACCGATGATGGACCTGCTCTTTGAAGCGGCAACCGTTCATCGCCAATTCCACGACCCGAATGTAGTACAGGTATCCACGTTATTGTCTATCAAGACCGGCGGCTGCCCAGAAGATTGTGGATACTGCCCGCAAGCGGCACGTTACCATACTGAAATTGAGGGCAATGACCTGATGACCGTCAGCCATGTCAAAGCACAGGCTTTGCGTGCCAAGGCAAGCGGGTCATCGCGTGTGTGCATGGGCGCAGCGTGGCGAAATGTAAAAGACGGCCCTGAGTTTGACCAGGTACTCGAGATGGTGCGTACGATCAACAAGCTCGATATGGAGGTATGCTGCACTCTAGGCATGCTTACGGAGAACCAGGCGCACAGGCTTGCTGAAGCCGGACTTTATGCATACAACCACAACCTTGATACGTCCGAAGAATATTATAAGGAAGTCATTTCAACGCGTGGGTTTGAAGACCGTCTGCAAACCATCGAGAATGTGCGTAAGACCAACGTCACTGTCTGCAGCGGCGGAATCATCGGGATGGGTGAAAGCATTGAAGACCGTGCAGGAATGCTCGTCGCTTTGGCAACATTAAGCCCGCAACCGGAATCCGTGCCGATCAATGCCCTTGTTGCTGTGGAAGGCACGCCAATGGAAGAAGAGAAGCCTGTCGAAATCTGGGAAATGATCCGTATGGTAGCCACTACAAGGATTGTCATGCCGCAAACACAGGTAAGGCTTTCCGCTGGGCGGATGAATATGAGCCGTGAAGGGCAGGCGATGTGCTTTTTTGCCGGAGCAAACTCCATTTTTGCCGGAGACAAATTACTGACCACGCCAAATCCGGATGTCAATGAAGACATGAAGATGTTTGAAATGCTGGGATTGATTCCGCAGAAACCTTTCGTAAAAGCCGCACAGCCTGAAACTGTAGAGGCAGATCAGTCAAAATTCAGTGCTTTAGGCGAAAAGCCAAAATGGTCGCGGCCAGGCCATACGATCGAAAGAAATCTTGAGGCATCACAAAAATCGAAAGTCTGATATGTTTCGGTTTTGTTAAATATATATTATTAAAAATTTTGGTTTTTTAACTTTGCCTTTGACACCATCAAAGGCATTTTTTTAATTTATTTCGTTTGCAACTCCGTTTATGAGTCTGAACTTAACCCAAATTGAACGCGTAAAGACTATCACCAAAGTAGATTTTTACAATAATTATGTAAAGAAACAGAAACCCGTTGTGGTAGAGCAGCTCGTTAATGACTGGCCCGCTTTCGCTAAATGGGATTTGAACTATATCAAGGCAGTCGCCGGAGACAAGATCGTGCCGTTGTATGATGACCGCCCGGTGTCACATACTGAAGGTTTCAACGAGGCCCACAAGAAGATGAAGATGTCTGAGTATGTTGACATGCTTCAGTCCGGACCCACGAATTACCGTATCTTCCTTTACAATCTGATGAAAGAAGTGCCGTTGCTGAAATTCGATTTTAAATGGCCAGATATCGGGCTCAGGCTGATCAGGCAATTGCCGATGCTTTTTTTTGGCGGGGAAAATTCTAAAGTGTTCATGCATTATGACATTGATTATTCGAACATCCTTCATTTTCATTTCCATGGAAAAAAGCGCTGCGTGATTTTTCCGCAAAGCGAAACCAGGTTCATGTATAAAGTGCCTCATGCACTGATTGCAAGGGAAGACATCGACTTTGACAATCCCGATTACGAAAAATGGCCCGCACTTAAGAATGCGAAAGGCTTTGTGTGCGACCTGAACCATGGAGAAATGCTCTACATGCCGGAAGGGTATTGGCATTATATGAAATACTTGACTCCGGGATTTTCGATGAGCCTTCGTGCGTTTCCGCGCAATGCGATGAATTTATCCAAAGCAGTTTACAATATCCTGATTATGCGCCATTACGATGTTTTTATGCGCAAATGGAAAGGTCAGGAATGGATTGATTATAAGAATGAGCAGGCGGTTATCAGGACCAACAATAAACTGGCGAAATAATCCCATTAAAAAAGCCCGCTTGATATGACGGGCTTTTTCAGTTTCAGATTTTATTTTAGTACACTATTTTTTTCGTGGCGATATTGCCGTTGGCCAATGTGATTTTTACAACCAGCGTCTGGTGGTTGAGTACAATGTCACGCGCAGAGAATTCGTTGGAGTTGAGCTGGCTGGCCTCAAAAACCTTTCTCCCCGCAATGTCGAATATGGTAATTGCCGACATGCTTTCTTTGTCTGATTTTATGGAAAGTAGGTTTTTATTCACAGCCATTTTGATATTATCTGACTCCATGATATCCATCCCCAAAATTCCATTGGTGTATCTTAAGACAAAGCGGCTGTCAAATGTACCCGCATCCGTATTGAATTGATAAGGCCCGGTTTTGAGGTCATGGATGACACCCAACTGCAAATCTTCGAGATAGATGTCCTGATTTTCAGCGAAAAACCCTTCAGTGCTGTCCAATGTTACAGTATAGTTGCCGGCATTGGTGACACGCATCCCCAAGGGGACCAAGTCGGTATCCGCAAAAGGCAATGCCCTGCCCTGTATCACAAGGTTTTTCTGATCGATCAAAGAATAGAAATTGATTTCATTGGCGGTAATGCTGTTTCCATCAAAAAGATTATCATAACCATTTGTGGCACCATCAACATAGGCTACGAGCATTTGCCTGAAAGCATGATTGTCATTGCTGAGGTTTAACCACAACTTGCCTTCATCGGAAACGGTTTGTACTTCATTGTTATTTCTGAAAAACTGCGTATTATCTGCAGTGGTACGTACACGCATATTATTGTTGAAAGTAACGTTGTAATCGGTCAGCAATACGGCAAAAAATCCCTGACCTGAAGCGATCTTTCCGGTGGGTTTCAGATCGTCAGTACCTGAGACATCCGTCGAGGCTTTTACGCCTGTCGCGCCTGAAAGATTCCATGTTGCATAATCGTTGGTGTTGTATTCCCCGCCAGCGTATGTTGTTGACGAAGTCCAGAAATAGAGCGTCCCTCCGATTTTTCCCAGATTGGCGGCATCAGTAATGAAAGAGGAAGCATAAATCGCCGAAGGATATGGATTTCCAAGCAATATGGAGTTTCCTGAAGATTGCGTGACACCGTTGTCATAGCTGTCGCCTGCAACAGTCACTACACCGTTATTAGGAGTGCCGTTGAATACAAAACTTTGGGTTGCCCCTTGCCCCGCAGCACTTATCCTGGTGATAAATCCACGTCCTGCAGTGGTTGCCGAGAGGCCATCCCAATGTCCGTCATAGTTGCCGTCCAGAGTCCATTCGTATGAAGTATCAAAACCGGAAGGCAGTTGAGAAATCACGTTCTCCTGTACAGGAGATCCCCAATACACATAATCGTTTTCTACCATGGCCCTGCTGATCCTGGTCGCTTTGATTTTACCGGTATCGGCGATGCCGTTATTGATTTGCACGAGATTGCCGTTATTCTTTACTTCAATCGCATCATCAATACTGTTTATAGCATTGGTGACAGTGAGTAATTTATTGGCATCGATTTGCAATGTACTGGCTGTAACCGATAGGTTATTTCCGATGAGTATCTCCGAAGAACCCGGAATGGTCTTCGTGCCTGTTCCTGAAACTTTTAAATTATAATAGGAAGGTGAAAATGCCGTGAGGCTTTGGTTAGCGCCTGCATAATCTATAGTTGATCCGGTTTCCAGCGTAATTGTTGGCGAATTTGCACTGTCGATTGCGGTAGCGGCAGCGCCACTGAAACCAGCGCTGTTAATCATACCAAAGGTGGCACCGTTTTTCACCGTAAAGGTAGTTCCTGACTGCAGCCTGAGGCCCGTTATCGTCGATGAAGTCGATACATTTGTGCCGTTAACAATCACATTGGCATAGTTAATCGGCGACCCCAGACGGATCACCGTAGCCGACGTTCCGTAAAATTCAATTGTTGAGCCGGAGCTTAACGTATAGGTTCCAGTGGCATCCGGCTTGCTACCACTACCACTGTTTTTGTACTGTGATGTGTTGGCCATCGTAAGGTTTGTTCCGCTGCCGCCCATGTTGTGGCTGGCGACATCCAATACAACATCATTTGCGACTGTGACGGTTCCGCTAATTGTGCTGATTGATGAGGAAACAGTTTTCGTTCCCGTATTGGAAAAAATCAGGTTCCTGTAGCTTCTCGAACCCCGGAGCGTTTGCGCACCCGCACCGTTAAGCTCAATAGTTCCACCGTTAAGCGTGTAAGCATTCGAGATGCCATCCAGACGCGGAATGACATCGCTGCCAGATGCTGAAAGTGCAGCGACCTGGTAGTAGGTATTGGATTCCATAGTCAACCCGCCCGTGCTTCCTGTAATATAAGAAGAACTCGTTTCGATCACCTGCCCTTTTTTGATGTTTAAAAGTCCTGGCGTGGTAATCGCAGTGGAATTTGTAAGCGACAATTGCAGGCTATCGGCATTAAGTTCACAAATGATTGTTTTACTGTTTGAAGCTGTGGTAATACCATCACCGGTAGCCTGATTTGCTTTTCCGATATAGTGGAATGTAGAGGAAGGTGCCGTATAGCTTCGCGTGTCGGTCTGCACATTTCCACTGCCTGACGCTGTTATCCCTGACGGGGAAGATATTTTCAAGGTCCCGCCTGAATTCAGTATAAATGAGGTTACGGCACTTGATGTGGTTTCAATAACATTTAAAGCCGTTGTTCCCGTAAACCCGAAATCCATTGTAGCACCGGATTCTACCGTAATTGACGAAGCATCGGCCAGTTTCCAGTCCTGGTTGATTGTTTGTACATTGGCACCGCTTTTTATAAAGAATTTGTACCGTAGCATATCATTGCTCGTGTTTACAACAAGATCCGAAGTTTGTGCAGCGGTACCCAAAAAGTTAAACGAAATATTGGCACTGTTAACGTTTGAATTGGTCATTTTACCCGCCAGTAATTTTTTGAGATTTCCTTTCAGGTTCACTTTTGTGGTGGCTCCCGAAGTAGTCCCCGCATCAATTACGAAGAACCCATTATTCACACTAAAATTTCCATCAACATTGAGGTTCATCACATTGCCCGCATTATTGGAAACATGAAACCTGAAATCCCCGGTGCCGTCTTTAGTATAATTGCCTTTTACGTTAAAGGTCAACGATCCGTTCCCTGTCTGTCCCTGGATGTTCCCACTCCCGGCAGTATACAAGTTTCCTCCTACGGTGAGGGTGGAAGTGTTTCCGGAATAAAAGTTGATGTTGTCGGTTTCTTCATTATATACTTCAAAATCCTTGTGCGTAAGATAGATGTTTGCATTCGCCGGAAACACCGTCCAGTTCCCTGCAAGGTCTCCTGATGCGATATCGATGGTAAGGTACCCGAACATTGCCGCGTTTCCGGCATAGGATGTGGTCGAAATACTCGTATTGGCATCAAAAAGTTTTTCGCTGTTCACCCATTTCGTAATATTGAACCATGAATCCTCATGGAAAATTTCCGTACCGTTCCAGATTCCAGCAGTGGAGTGGTTTGTCCAGGTGCCGTAAACTTCAACATAAGCATTGTTTTCCACTTCAAAAGTTGACGTCGGACTCCTTAAGAATGAGGAGCCGGAAATCCACATTTCAGCATTGGCCCTTACTATAAGACTCGAACTGCCCAGCATTTCAAACGCGCCACTGCAGTCAAAAATGCCTTTTTTTACTTCAAGTGTTTTTCCAGAGGCAATGGTAAGCCCGGGAGAATTGCTGGCGGCTGTGACCACGCTTGTGGATGTCGGCATGTCAATATAAATATTGTTGTAAGTGCCTCCTCCGGCAAAACTGATACTGGAACCACTGGTGATGTAGATGGTGCCAGGTTTTGTAACAAGCGCTTCAGGTCCTTCCGTAGCACTGCTTCCGGTCACATCAACCCAGGCGGAGCCATTATATTTTTGCCAGGGGCGTACGCCGCCTGAAGCCGAGGTCGAATTAAAGTAAACATTACCCGTGAAAGCAGGGTTTGTCCTGTAATCCCCTGTAGCGCCTACAATCGCACTAATTGTAAATGTCGATGAATCCACAGTATTGCCTGAAGCCAGACCTGTCGTGGCAGCGGTAAGGATTAATCCTGTCCCTGCAGCGGTATGGGTAAGCGAAGCAAATGCAGCCAAACCCGAAACGGCGGAAGCGCTTACAGGCGTTCCACTCAAAGTTCCTGTTGAAGTAATATTGATGGTACCCACATAATCCAGGTCGCGATTGCCATTTACATCAACTCCGGCTACAGTTACTGAAGGAGACATCGCTGAATTCACTGTTGTGGCCGATGGCTGCTGTACAAAAACGAGCCTGTCCGCTGTTACGGCAATCCTGTTCCTGTTCGAAGTGGTGCTGGACACGACACTCGTAAATGAACTAAAAAATGAGGATGTGCTGCTGCCCGCTACACTCACGTTCGCATTCGAAATCGTTACCTGGAATTGCGTATTATCCGTCACCGTTGAAAGGAAAGTTACCCTTAAGGTCAATCCCGCGGAACTGCCGTCGGCTGCCGTTACATTGGCTCCTGATAATCCGCTGAAGGTGATCGTTCCTGAGCCGGTATTTATTGTAGGCGAAGCATTTATCAGGGAATTTCCGCTGAAAAGCGCTGCAGATCGAATCATAGAAGTGTTCGTTACGTTAAAGGTGATGCCGCTCAGGATTGTAGGCAGGTTGTCCGCATCTGCGGAAGCGCCGCCATCACGTACGTCGAACTTGAGTAAATCGATGGAGTTTGAGGTGTTCGTAATGGCAGAAGCCTGGTAGTCTTTATAAGCAATATTTGAATTGTAAGTATAGCCTGCATTAGCGACCACATCACTCGCAACACTCGGCGTACCGATGCCAGTGATGGCAAATGTATAAGTACCTTCATCTGAATCGTTATTGGAAATGCTGACCGTAGCATTTTCGGCTGTGAAAGCACCTGAAGTATAGGTGATCTGGAATGTCAGCGAACCATTGGCCGGCACGCTTGCTGCGGAAGGTTGCGTGGTAACGGAAAAAGACGAAGAACCGCTCAGTTGTACCCGCGGCGTGCCGGATAAGTTTAATGCCGATGCGCCAGTATTTTTAATTGTAAAAGTACGCACGACTGTCCCCGCAAAAGCCACGCTGCCAAAATCAGTATGGTCTGCCGCCGATGGCGTACTGTCGCCATTGGTAATCGAAATGCTGTTGCCCAGCAAATCGATTTCAGGCGGCGATAAAGGGTTTCCCCCTGTAAAATGGTTTGTGGACGGCAATGTCGTCAGGCCTGTGACAGCAACGGTATTCGATGCCAAAGTGCTTCCCAGGGTCCAGCTTGTGCCGTCCCATCTTCCTGAATCGCACAAAGTCTCGGTACCGTTAATATCGGACGAAGAACCAATATATGTGCCCGTAAAATTATAAGTAGGAGACGAAATCCCGGAGGAACTGACAGCCCAATAACGTGTGATGTAATTTGTGGATGCCGTGTTGTTAGGATGCTTTGCGTCAACAAGCCTGATTCCGGCATAGGCACTGCTGAAGCTTCCGGCAGTGAAATTCAATGCAGCCGGAGCATATTCTGCAATCACGGTATTGTCGCCGATAGGGAAGGTAAAAGAGCCTGTTGTCGTGAAGGTTTTCCTGAATTCGCCGCTTCCGTCGGCAATGACGAAACTGTTTGAAGATCCGCCGCTTACCCCAGCCCCTGAAGCCAGTGTCATATTGAATGACGCCAGGTCAAGCAATCCATTGGTCAGTACCAAAGACGTATTGACGGCAAGGTCAGTTCCCAATACAGCACCCAAAGTACCGTTTTGACGTGTCATGGTCAAAGTGCCCAGCGTTTGCGAACCGGAAGTAAACCTTAAAGTCCCGATACTGCCCAATCCCAATAATGTCATGTTAGAAGCCGTACTTCCCTTGAACGTCCCCGATCCGCTGATACCGTTGTTTATTGAAGCATTTCCTAAAGTAAGCGTCCTGCCATTCAGGTCGAATACATCTGAAGCACTATTGAAGTTCAGCAAACTTCCGGTTGATGTCGGCGCAATCGTCATATCAGCTCCTGCAAGCTGTATTGTGGTGCTGCCCGTAGCAGGCTGGAAAAAGATGTAATTGAAAGTAGATGGCCTTCCGACGGGTGCTGTAACAGTCTGCGTACCATTTTTTATGAAGTAAACCGCGCGGTTATTGGCATTGAAATTATAGGTCCCTGTAAAACTGATGTTTCCACCCACTTTAAGATCGCCGCCACTGCTACCCGAAAGGTTCAACGTCGCCGCACCACCCTGCCCGAGGATCAGGTCGCCACCAATGGTTAAAGGTTGGGTCATCGCGCTGCTGCCGCTCATACGCAGTTCCGCACCGTCATCAATTGTCAGGGTTCCGGCCAATGCCCTTGCTATGCCTGAGCCGCTGTTTGCACCCAGATCAAGGATGGTGGTGTTGCTGATCTGTACATTGTTAGGAAACCCTTTGGTACTGCCAATGGTACCAACGCCGTTCGCATTCCATTCGTTGTAACGGCCATATACGCTGTTCGAACCATTGTACCAATATTTCAGTGTGGAACTGCTTCCGTAAATTGGTGCGTTACTGATTCCGCCATTGGCATTAAGCTGCAGCGTGCCGTTGATATAAGTATTTCCGCTACCGAAATCCATTGCGGCATTTGTAACATGTACCGTTATGGGATTTCCGAATGTCAGGCTGTCGGTACCGGTATTGTTGTAGCTGACGGTTTTATTGCCGTTAATGTTGACCTGCGCTGTTGCAGATGAAGTGATGCTGCGTGCACCGCCCGACACATAAAATCCTCCTCCGGAATTGTTTAACGTCAGGGAACGGCCGTTGAGGTCCAGCGTCCCGGCGTTGATGATTTGTACCCCGCTGCCCGAAGTGGTATTTATAGTCATATCGGTGCCGCTCAATTGAACACTGCCCGATGGTTTGTTGATAATGAAATAATCGAAATATACGGGGCTGCTTGATGCCGAAATCACCTGGCTGTTCGACAATACGAAAAACACGGCGCGGTTGTTGTTGATCAAACCGCCTGAGCCGCCATTTTGCGTTAGGTTCCCACCAAGGTAAAGATCGCCGGAAGTGCTGTTCAGCGTAAGCACAGATGAACCTGATGTTGAAATCGTAATATTCCCGGGAACCCCGCGTCCGCCCGCAAGCGTCACATTTGAAGTTTGCTGTATGGTCACATTGCCGGGAATTCCGGAGCCTACTGTGGGTGTGGTAGAAGCGCCGCCTGTCCATTCGTTGCCATTTCCGTAATTGCCGACATTGTTGTAAATCAAAGTTGATGATGCGCCACTGTATGTAGGCGATTGGTTGAAATAACCGCCAGCGTTAAGCTGCGTTGTGCCGCTTAAGGTCAGGGTGCTGCTGGTTAGTGTGACACCCGCCGCGGTGGCAAAAGTTCCTGTAACGGTACGGTTTGCCGAATTCATCGTAAGACCGCCCTGTAATACGTTTACGTTAAAAGGATTGCTTCCTGTTGACCAAAAAACATCACTATTATTGACACTATAGGATGAAGTACTGTTAAAGTTCAGGGTTGCCGAACTGCCGTAGGTAAAATTGGCACCCGTTGCCCATCCACCTGTATCAAACTGAAACGTTCCATTTACGGTTGTACTGGAGCCGGTGCAGGTAAATGTACCTGAAACAGAAAGCTTTCCACTGGTATTAATGGTTGTTGTTGTGCCTGAATTACGCGTTAAAGCACCTGCAGTAACATTGTGCGCAATAACTACATTGTCACCTGCTGTTGGTGCGATGCCACCCACCCACGTAGCACCTGTGGTCCATGGGCCATCCTGATTTGTGGTAAAGGCTCCTGTGCCTGTGACGGCAGTTATTGTACAGGAATTGCCGCTTGTTGTAGGGGTTGCGTTTAACACTCTGATCCTATAATAATAAGTAGTCGATGCAGAAAGCCCGCTAACGCCATAGGTAACAACATTTCCAACATTGAGATCGGAGTATCCTGAAACTAATGCAGAGAAGTCTGAAGCAGTGGACACATCCAGCCTGTAAGAACTAGCTCCTGTGACAGCGCTCCAGTTAGCAATAAATCCACTGCCGGATATACTTGTGGCGGCTGAAGAAACAGGGCCTCTGAGGAAATTAATGAAATTGGTGTTATTAGTATTGTTTCCACTTCCTAACGTATAAGTGGTTCCTACGGTTACGCCAGAAGTTCCAAGATTGAAATCTCCAATAACGCTTGAAGCATTGTCAACTACTGCATAATTGCTAGCGGTTGATGTCGTTCCGATTTTAGTTCCAGTTGAAATATTTGTCCATTGTGTACCTGCTGTACCAGCTCTTAATGTATGAATGTTATTGGCAGTACCGCTTTGGGTTCCGCTTTTAATCATTACCATATCATTAGTGCTAATGTCAAATGAACCTGACCCAGTTGTAAAATAAGTAGTATTAGAAAGTCCGATATCCAGATTGAAATCACTGCAGCTTACAGTTACATCAGTTGCGGCACTGGAACCTTGGCGCAAAATTATAAGAGTTCCTGCTCTCATACTGCTCCACAATGCGTTGGTGGTGAATTGAAAACCTCCTCCGCTATCGTTGGCATTACTTCCGGAAAAATCTTTGAGCCACAATCCACGCATATCCGTATTATCAGCAACTATAAGGAGTTCGATTATATCGGTGGTACCTCCCGAGTTAAAATATTTATTAACGACAACACTTTGCGCAGATAGTTTTGTTAAGCATACAATGCTTAGAAGTAAAAAATAAAAAACCTTCATTCTCATAAAATAATCATTTGGGGAGCAATGTTAACCCGGCATGATCATCTGATAATGTATCGGTTGAGTCAATTTGGGGGGAGTAAATTTAGAGACAAACATTTCATTAATCAGCATTGGTTTTTAACTAATTTTTAACTTCTCGTTGAACTGCTTTTTTTGTCGCTTAAGTGCACGAAAACGGGTAGAAATTCATTGTGAATTAAACACTTAAACTAAAACGTACCGACAATTACGCTGATCATTATTACCGCATTGTTCGAAGAACTTTAAATTATTGTAAATACAATTGTCATCTTTTATAACGAACCGATGATTGCTTTTAGCTGTACCGTATGGTATTGGCATTTGTTATTTCCGATGGTGCCTATCGTTAATGTGTGGTTATAGGTATTCTTTATTATTTTTGTTTGCATGTACACCAATCCGATTTTAACCGAAGCCATTAAGAAACTCGAACGCTTTTGCGCCTACCAGGAGCGTTGCCATCAGGAGGTGCTGGAAAAATTGTACTCCTTTCGGTTTACTGAGGAAGAAAAAGACCATGTTGTCGTGCATCTTCTGGAGCATGATTTTCTCAATGAAGAGCGTTTCGCAAGGAGTTTTGCGCGGGGCAAGCACAGGATTAAGGGTTGGGGAACAAACCGCATTGTCATGGAGCTCAAATTGCGCGGCATTACGAAATTCAATATTGATACCGCATTAAGCGAAATAACCGAAGCAGAATACCATGAAACATTTGAAAGACTTTCCGAGAAACAATGGCAGCTTATTTCTGAAAAAAACCAGTTAAAGAAGCGGAAAAAGTTCTGTGACTTTTTACTCAGGAAAGGGTTTGAAAGCGACCTGATTTATGCCAGAGCGAAGGAATTGGAGCAAAATTCCTTTTAACAAGCAATCCCTTAAATTTCAATATTTTACAGTAAAAAACCTCAAATTCAGCGAAATCGATTTCGTAAACAATGTATTACAACGGATTTATCAGTCTATTGGTCGAATATATTGAAATTTTCACACTTTATTTAAAACAATTAACATCTTCAGCGGATATTTTTGCGTAATTAAAAAAGCTTACCTACAAAGCAGAAATGTCCCAATGAAAAAATACTTACTGTTCTTACTTATCCCCATTGTTGGTTTTTCCCAAATCAACGGTAGCAAAAAAATCGGAAGCACCACCACAGATGGTGCACAATACTTAACGCTTGCAACAGCGATTGCGTACGTTAATACCGTCGGGATCAACGGTGCCACCACGTTCCTGATTGATGAGAATCAATCCGTAGCATCCGCATTAATCATCAACCAATATGCCGGAAGTGCTGCAAACACACTGACCATTAAGCCTAATACCGGCAAAAACATTACGATTTCCGGCTCGGTATCGGACGGTGCCGTATTCCAGTTGAATGGCGCCGACAACATCATCATCGATGGAAATAATGGCACAAGCGACAAGCAACTCACTATTTATAATACATTCAATACCGCTGATTCCTATACAAACAGGCTGGGTATCTGGCTGTACAATACGGCAAACAGTAACAAGTTCAGGAACCTGAATATCCAGCTCAACATGCTCAACACAAGCATCGGCACATTTTCTGCTGGGGTTTATGCAGGTTCCGGCAGTATCGGAAGTGCCGCAAATAACTCCACAAACGAAGTAACCAATGTCACCTTTACCAACGTCAAGCAAGGTGTCTATGTAAACGGAAGCAATTCTTCCAATACAAACTGGATTATCAGCAACAATACATTGGGATCTGCTTCGGATGCATCGAAGCCGCTCGTAGGTTTTTACCTCAATAACGTGGCTACTTATACGATTTCAAATAACAGTATCGACGGTTTGAAAAAGCCAGGAACCAATGGTACACACACCTACTCCGGCGCAGCCATTTATGTTGAAGGTTCGGGTTCATCGGGCGGTACAATTTCAGGAAATACGATCAAGAATATCGAAAACACCAGTGGGAGCGGAATCTGCTTCGGTATCAACATTGTGGGCTCCTCTGCAAATACATCCGTGAGTACCTCCATCAGCGGGAATACGATCAGTACGATGAATTCCACTTCAACCAGCGACACTTCATTTGGCGGAATTCATGCAGTGGGTAAAAACATTACCATCAGCGGCAATAAAATTTACAGCCTTACGACGGCACAGGCAAAACTGGTCAACGGGATTTATATCAATGGCGACAGCGCCCTGATTTATAACAATATGATTGGGAATATTTCATCTGCCGGTGGCGGTAGTCCTGATTCACAAAGTGGCTATGGCATTTATATTGCCGGTGGTGCTTCAGTAAGCTTGTATTTCAATACCGTGAGGCTCGAAACAACACAGTCGACGGGTGCTTCGGCCTGTCTTTTCATCGCTGCAGGCTCGGCATTGGACATCCGTGACAATATTTTTGTGAATGCACAGGCTTCCGGTTCTTCAAGATTTTGTGTGTATGTGGCTGATGCAGCGGCAAGCACTTCTAATTTTACAAATATCAATTACAATGATTATTTTTCCACACAATACATCGGTACTTTTGGTTCATTCTACACCAGCGGGAACCTAAAAAGTACGCTTGCCCAATGGAAAGCCGTGACTACGAAAGATGCTCAGTCCATTAATGTTTCACCTGCTTTTACATCAGCGACAGACCTTCACCTGAGTAGTGTGCAGGCTTTATTAAATGTAGGGACAGCTATCACCGGAATTACCACAGATATTGACGGCGACACCAGGAACACCACCCCCACAATCGGAGCCGATGAGTATACTTCATGCTCGGGCGGAACTACCACCTGGAACGGAAATTCCTGGAGCAATGGTGCGCCTACCATTACTACGAAAGTCAACATCAGCGGAAATTACAACACAGCAACCAATGGCGGTATTGTAGCCTGCGAGCTCAAGGTCAACAATAACAATACGCTGACAATCACTGCCGGAAAAGTAGTTGAAATCCAAAATGACCTTACCATCAACGGAAGTATTGTCATTCAGGACAAAGGCGCATTGGTGCAAAATAGTGATACTGCTGCAGTAAGCGGGAATATCTCCATGACGCGCACGACAACCTCAGTGAAGCCGTATGATTATACGTATTTCAGCTCGCCTGTAACCTCGACTACGCTGGCTGCTGCAATTCCTGCCGCGATAGACTATAATTTTTATTTCAATCCGAATATTTACAATTGGTCAGCCCAGGGTACGGACACAACGCTAACCCCAGGAAAAGGCTATATTGTAAGGGCGCCTGAAACACTTGTATTTAACCCTACGGCAACCTTCAATGCCGTATTTGCAGGGGTTCCCAATAATGGGGTTGTCAATGCATCGGTAACAAAAACGGCAGCCTGTCCTTACAACCTTGTTGGAAATCCTTATCCGTCCGCTATTGATGCCGACTTATTCCTGAATAATGCCACGAACGCTTCGAAAACTACCGGAATAATTTACCTGTGGACACATAATACTGCCATCAGCGCCAATAATCCTGGCAGTGAAACCTATAATTACCTGCAGAACGATTATGCAAAGTACAATAAGACGGGATCTGTAGGAAATGCAGCACTTTCCGGAGGCGTGACCCCTACCGGTAAAATAGCAGCAGGGCAAGGCTTCTTCGTCGAATTGACAGGGTCCAATGCTACTTCGAATATCGTATTTAACAATAGCATGCGTGTAAAAACAGATAATGCTAATGGCAACTTCTTCCGAACAGCCACACAGGGAGTAACCGGAGATGAGGTTGAAAAGCACCGCATATGGATCAGTATCAGCAATGCCGGAGGTGCTTATGATGAGACCTTGCTTGGGTATGTTACAGGCGCTACGAACGACATGGATTACGGATACGATGGCAGGACATTTGATGCCGGAAATTATGTTATGATTTATTCCATACTGGATGGCGAAAAATTATGCATCCAGGGCCGCGACGTGAATTTCGATCAGCATGATATTATCCCGCTGGGATTCAAGACCTCCCTTACAGATCCCTTAACGATCGACCTTTCCAGGTTTGACGGGCTTTTTGACGGGCAGGATGTATATCTTCTGGACAAGTCAAACGATACGCTCACCAACCTGAAAGAAGGCGGGTATACCTTTACGCCAACTGAAACCGGCACATTTGAAGATCGTTTTGAGCTTCACTTCACCAGCGCGCCACTCGGAGTTGAGCATCCTGTAACCGATAAGAACAGCATTCAGGTCATAACAAATCAGGCACAATTGCAATTATTGTCTGCAACAGATGAAATCATGGCTGTAACCGTTTATGACCTGCTTGGGAAAATCATTTATCAAAATAATAAGGTAAACAATCTTGATTTTACCGCAACCGGTATTACAGCAAGAAATCAGGCTTTAATAGTAAAAGTAAAAACCGCCACTGCCGAAATCACGAAAAAGGTAATGATGAAGTAATTCCTCAGTACAAGGTTTTTACCATAAAATAAAAAAGGCGCTCCATCAAAGGGCGCTTTTTTAACTTTGCTACTTTGCTACTTTGCTACTTTCTCCAAAACCACACTCACTGCATTTCCGCCAAATCCTACAGCATTTACCAATACTTTCCTGATGGGCCTGCTTTGTTCCTGCGCTTTCGCAAAAGGTACCCCGATGAAAGTATCGAGTTCCATCATCAGCAACGCCAGTTCTACACTTAGCATTCCCGATGCCCCGAAAGTATGGCCGGTTTTCCACTTTGTTGTCGTTAACAGCGGAAGATTTTCCCCAAAAACCTTCTGTATCGCCTTATATTCGGTGATGTCCCCTTTAATCGTTCCGGGCGCATGCATCACAATCGCATCAATACTGTCAGGGCTGTTTTCACCTAAGGCCATTCTCATCGACTTCTGGAAACATTCCGCTTCCGCTGTAATGGATACATTATGCTCCAGCAATTCCGTCGCATACCCGATTCCTGCAATTGTCGCCAAAGCATTGTCAGGCGTTCCGGTTTCGAGGCAGCAAACCGCCGCACCTTCGCCTAAAATCAGCGTGTTCTGTTTTTTTTCAAGATCCAATGCCAGGCACGGAAAATCACCAGTGCCTTTCGAATAAATCTTCATCGCCTGCATCTGCGCAATCGTAAAGGGGGTCAAGGGCGCCTCACTGCCACCCACTAAAAATTTATCTGCCAAACCCGATTGCAGCCATGCATAGCCGTTCAATAAGGCATGCAACGCCGTTGAACATGTAATCGAATGGGAGACTTCCGGGCCATCACTCTGCAAATCATGCGCTACCCACGACGAAATGTTTCCCAAAGTCGTCACTGGCGAAGTCAGTACGTTCGCTTTGCCGTTTTCTAAATATTCCTGGAAATGTTTTTCAAATAAGGCCGTAGCGCCGCGGGACGACCCGATATTGATCCCAAAGATATCATCTGAAGTCCAACCTGCCTTTTTAACGGCCTCGCGTGACACGGCAATCGCGTATAAAACCGAGTCGTCCAGCGATTTATACTTTTGGTCCGACTGCCTTAACTGGTTTATTTTTGCTGCCGCTTCCGCAGATAACGCTCCTACGGGAACCATTTGCGCACCGATGTCTTTTACGGAAAAGAAATACTTTCCGTTCCCATAATGCTGACGGATGGTTTGCGGCTCAAAACCCAATGGGGATAAGGAAGCGATGGAAGTAATGGAAATGGTTTTCGGCAAAGTATGGTTTGTTGACTGTTGCCGCAAAATTACACTATTTCCAAAGCCTGTTCAACGATTTGGTACACTTTTTCCAACTGCGCATCGCTGATGATGTACGGCGGAAGGATGTACACGATATTGCCCACAGGGCGCAGGATTACACCATTTTCAATAAAGAAATCGTACAATGTATTGCGCATCGTGCCATAATAACTTTCCTGGTTTTCAATCTTGATTTCCAAGGCAAAAATCACTCCTAAAACCCTTGTTACGGCCACTCTGGGATGATCCTGGATCCGTTGCCGGAATTCAAGATGCCTTTTATTCACGCGGATGATATTTTCCTGCATCGCCTCAGTTTGCAGCAATTCCAAACTCGCCAACGCTGCCGCACAGCCCGTCGGGTTTGCGGTAAAGGTATGTCCGTGAAACAACGCTTTGTTGATGTCCTCGCTGTAAAATCCATCAAACAATTCCTGCGTGAAAGTCGTGATGGCCATCGGGATGGTGCCGCCGGTCAACGCTTTCGAAAGGCAGACCGCATCGGGTTGCTGTTTTAAATAATCACAGGCAAAATTCTTACCGGTCTTTCCAAAGCCCGTCATCACTTCGTCGGCAATTGTGATAATTTTATTTTCACGGCATATTTTCAATAATTCATCCAACGCTTCCGGCGCATACATCACCATTCCGGCAGCACCCTGCACCAATGGTTCGAATATAAATCCGGCTACATTGTGATTTTTGATGTGTCTGCGTAAAGCGCTGAAACTGGCTTCCTCATTGCCTTCCGTCGGCAGCGGAATCCGCACCACATCAATAAACATGCCCTCAAATGCCTGTGTGTAAAACGAAATGCCGCTCGCGGCCATCGCCGCAAACGTGTCGCCGTGGAATGCATTTTCAAATGCAATGATGGTCGTGCGCTTTTCCCCTTTATTGTAAAAATATTGCAAAGCGACTTTAATCGCCACTTCCACTGCGGTGGAACCGTTGTCAGAAAAGAATATTTTTTGCTGGTTTGACGGAAGGATTTCCATCAGTTTTTCTGCCAGCAACACTGCCGGTTCGTGGGTAAATCCCCCAAAAAGCACATGCTCGAGCGTGGTCAATTGTTTGTAGATTGCATCGGCAATAAATCTGTTCGAATGCCCAAAAGGATTGACCCACCACGAAGCAATCGCATCAATGAATTCTTTGCCGTTTTCATCCCAAAGCAACGCAGCTTCGCCTTTGGAAATGGCTATGGGCGTGGCGGCGGTTTTGTGCTGTGTGTATGGATGCCATAGGTATTGCTGGTCTTTTTCCGTCAGGCTCATAACGATAATATTTTTTCACGGAACCTGTCCGCATAATCCAAAATCACATTTTTGTCAAAATACGGCTCGTTTTCAATCCGGCCGATTATTTGCACCCTGGTTTTACTGAGAATGATGCTTTCCGTAGACGGATTCTCATCACCATTGAAAATAATCCCGGCGATATTGATTTTTCGGTGCTGCAATGCTTCAATTGTCAGTAATGTATGATTGATGCTGCCCAGATAATGCCTTGAAACCACAATCACTTTATAATCGGGTCTGATTAAATCAGCCACGGTATCTTTTTCATTCAATGGCACAAAAATCCCACCCGCACCTTCAATGATTAAATGATTGTTGGTTTTTGGTTCATTGATATTCTTTAAATCAATGCTGATATTGTCAATTTCAGCAGCCAGATGTGGGCTCGCAGGTGTTTTCAAGGCATAACTGTTGTCGAAAAAAACGGATTTCGAATTTGAAACCAGTGATTTTACTTTATGGCTGTCGGAATGTTCCAGATCGCCGGCCTGTATCGGTTTCCAGTAATCGGCTTCGAGCGCTTCGGTGATAATGGCCGAAGCAATGGTTTTGCCCACGTCGGTGGAAATGCCTGTGATGAATAATTTCATAAAAGTTACAAAGTGGTAAAGTTACAAAGTTGCAGACTAGCAAAGCATTTATGCCAACGTAAATTGAGCAATACTTTGAAGCAATTGCGAAATTTCCGCCTCAGAATTGTAGCTGTGCAGGCAAATCCGCAGGCGTTCCTGACCGGTTGGAACGGTAGGCGATAGGATGGCTTTTACATCAAATCCGTTTTGCTGCAATTGTATGGCGATGCTTTTTACCTTTTCATTTCCAGGAACTACAGCGCATTGTATCGTCGATTTGCTGTATACGAACAACGGTTTTAATCCCAGCAGATTTTTGGTTTGATTGAAATGGATAATGTTTTTTTTGAGCTGCTCCAAAGCATCTTTCCGCTGCTGCAGATGCTGGTACGAGATGAGAATTGTAGCCAAGGCATGCGGTGAAAGCCCGGTAGTGTAAATAAAACTGCGGGCAAAATTGACTAAATAATCTTTAAGTTCCTCCGAACCGATGATGGCTGCACCGTGGCAGCCCAATCCTTTGCCGAAAGTCATAATGCGTGCGAAAACTTTGTGCTGCAATTGGAGTTCCTGGATCATTCCGGAGCCTTCAGTATTACCAAAAACACCCAGTGCATGCGCTTCATCTATGACCAGAAAAGCTTGATGTTTTTCGCAAATGCAAACGAATCGTTCCAGTGGCGGCGTGTCGCCATCCATCGAGAAAACGCTTTCGGTGGCAACATACACTTTCGTATTTTCAGATTGATGGCGTACTATTAATTCCTCGAGATTTTCCGGATCATTGTGTGCGAATTTATAAGACTTTGCATTGGACAGCCGGATGCCGTCGCGAATCGAAGCATGGCACAACTCATCATATAGGATGACATCGTCTTTTTGCGGCAGCGAACTGAAAAAACCTACATTGGCATCATAACCGGAATTGAAAATGAGTGCGGTTTCGGACTCATGGAAGTCGGCAATGTACTCTTCAGTGATCTCGTAAAGTGGATGGTTTCCTGAAATCAATCGGGAACCGGTTGCCCCATTTTGCGTAAAATGATTGCTTACCAAATACTCATGCGTTTCCGAAAAAATGGCTTCGGATTTTGAAAAACCGAGATAATCGTTTGAGGCAAGATCAATAAGGCCGTTTGGCTGCGGCAATTGCCGGAACGCGTTTTGCTGGCGGCGGATTTCGAGTTTCTGGGCAAGCTTTTCAGGGAATTTCATGTTGGCAAAAATACCGATTTTGGAAATAATTCGTCGTTTTGGTCCGGATTTTTAGCCCTGATGGAAGCGGCATCCTTTTGCTTTTTTCTTTAAAAAGCAAAAGATATAGCGGACAGCGGGATTAGCTCCTGAAAACAAAATAAAAAAAGCGCCCCGAAGGACGCCTTGAAACTGTCTGAAGAACTAAAATAATCTTATATATTCAGTTAAGGTTATCCGTTTACAACTACCTGAGCTGCCACTTTACCTTTTCTTCCTTCTTCCTCTTCGTAAGATACTTTGTCTCCTTCGCGAAGCTCTTCCGCTTTGAGTCCTGAAGCATGAACGAAAATGTCTTTTCCTGTTTCATCATCTGTAATGAATCCGTAACCTTTAGATTCATTGAAAAATTTTACTGTACCTGTACGCATTGTGTAATAAAAAATAATTAATAAGGAACAAATGTACTATTTATAATGATATGATAATCAGCGAATGTTAAAAAAATTAAAAAAAAGTTAAAATTCGGAAAGCTTTACAATTCGGCCTTAAAAAAAGCCCCGATTTCACGGGGCTTGATTTGTTATTTTAAAGCGATGCTGAGTTCGTCCAGCTGCTTGCTGTCAATCGCCGACGGTGCATCGATCATCACGTCACGCCCGGAATTGTTTTTCGGGAAAGCGATGAAGTCGCGGATGGTTTCCTGCCCACCAAGGATGGCCACCAAACGGTCCAGTCCAAAAGCCAGTCCACCGTGTGGCGGTGCGCCAAACTGGAAGGCATCCATCAGGAACCCGAATTGATTTTTCGCTTCTTCTTCTGTAAAGCCTAAATATTTAAACATCAGTTGCTGTGTTGCCTTGTCGTGGATCCTGATCGAACCACCACCGATTTCATTTCCGTTCAATACCATATCGTAAGCATTGGCGCGTACTTTACCAGGATCGGTTTCAAGCAATGCCATGTCTTCGGGTTTTGGCGACGTGAACGGATGGTGCATTGCGTGCCAGCGGTTGCTCTCTTCATCTTTTTCCAATAATGGGAAATCTACAACCCAAAGAGGTGCGAAAACTTCAGGATTTCTAAGGCCTAATCTTGTGGCCAACTCCATACGCAAAGCGCTCATTTGTGTCCTGGTCTTATCAGTCGGGCCGGAAAGTACGAAAATCATGTCGCCGGGTTTGGCACCGGTGGCTTCCGCCCATTTTTTTAAATCTTCCTGGTCGTAGAATTTGTCTACGGATGATTTATAAGTGCCGTCTTCGTTGCATTTTACATATACCATGCCACTGGCTCCGATTTGCGGGCGCTTCACCCATTCGATCAATGCGTCGATTTCTTTTCGGGTGTATTCACCGCATTTTGGCGCTGCGATGGCGAGCACCAATTCAGCGGAATTGAACACGCCGAAATCCTTGTGTTGTGTCACGGCGTTGAGTTCCCCGAATTCCATCCCGAAACGGATGTCCGGTTTGTCGTTGCCGTAGGTTTTCATCGCGTGGTCGTAGGTCATGCGCGGGAATTTTTCGACTTCGATGCCTTTGAGTTCCTTTAATAAATGACGTGTCAATCCTTCGAAAACATTTAAAATATCTTCCTGTTCGACGAATGCCATTTCGCAGTCGATTTGGGTGAATTCCGGCTGGCGGTCTGCACGCAGATCCTCGTCACGGAAGCATTTTACGATCTGGAAATATTTGTCCATGCCGCCTACCATGAGCAATTGCTTGAAAGTTTGGGGCGATTGTGGCAAGGCGTAAAACTGTCCCGCATTCATGCGGCTCGGCACGACGAAATCGCGCGCGCCTTCCGGAGTGGACTTGATAAGGTAAGGTGTTTCCACTTCGCAGAAATCCTGGTCTGAAAGGAACTTGCGTACTTCCATTGCCACTTTATGACGGAACAAAAGCGCATTTTTCACCGGATTACGACGGATGTCGAGGTAACGGTATTTCATGCGGAGTTCCTCACCGCCATCGGTTTCGTCTTCAATGGTGAACGGGGGCAATAATGCAGCGTTTAATATGGTCAGTTCTGAAACTAAAATTTCGATATCGCCGGTGGCGATGTTTTTGTTTTTGGCTTCACGCTCAATCACGGTGCCTTTGGCCTGGATGACGAATTCGCGCCCGAGGGTTTTGGCCAATTCAAAAACGGCCTTGTCGGTACGGCTTTCATCAAATACCAATTGCGTGATGCCATAACGATCGCGCAAATCGACCCAGTTCATGAATCCTTTGTCGCGGGATTTCTGGACCCATCCGGCGAGGGTAACTTCGGTATTGATGTGCGAGGCGTTGAGTTCACCGCAATTGTGGCTTCTGTACATGTTTGAAAATTTAGATTGCAAAAGTAATGAAAAGTCGGAAAGTCAGAAAGTCGGAAAGTCAGAAAGATTCGAAGGTTTCGGGAAATCCATCTTGTGAACTTCTTTAGCGTGAGGGATGGAAGCGGCATCCTTTTATGGCTTCGGGATCTTTGATTTAGAAATGGAAAGTTCAAAAAGCCATAAAAGATAGAGCGGACAGCCCGACCCGCAGGGGCACGCACAAAATGTTAAAACGGTATTGAGTTTCAATTAAAAAACTATATTTGGGAGACAAAATATAAATGTTAACCTTATGAAAAAAATCAGCTTGCTTTTATTCCTGTTTGTTTGCGGTGTATATGCCCAGGATGTAAAGTTTACGGCCAAAATCGCCAACCGCAATTCTGATAAGCTTACGATATCAGGAGAAAAGAAGTTCAGGAAAGAAATCACTGTCGACAAGGACGGGGTTTTCAGTGCCACGTTTACGGCTCCGGCCGGCTTATATGAAATGACGGACGGGACAGAGTTTACCTCACTTTACCTCAAGCCGGGTTATGACCTGACCCTGACAATGGATGCGAAGCAATTCGATGAGTCGATCGTATATAAAGGTAAAGGGGAAATGGAAAACAATTTCCTTGCGAAGAAAACCCTGATGGAAGAGGAGATGCAAAACACCATGCAATCGGTAAAAAGCCAGGAAGAATTCAATAAGCTTGTGGCGGGACACCATGCTAAAGTAGCTGAGAATCTGAAAGCCAAAGGCCTCGATCCTGAATTTAAGGCGGCGATGGAAAAAGCCATGAAAGAAGAGACGGATGCCATTGCTGCACAGGCCGCGGAAGCTGCGGAGCAGGAAAAAATAAAGCAAAAACTAACGGGGAATGTTTCGCCGTCGTTTGATTTTGAAAACTTTAAAGGCGGGAAGACGAAGCTGGAGGATTTAAGGGGAAAGTATGTTTATATTGATGTTTGGGCAACATGGTGTGGCCCTTGCCGCCAGGAAATCCCGCATTTGCAGAAGGTTGAAGAAAAGTACCATGGTAAAAATATTGCATTCGTAAGTTTGTCGGTTGACGAGAAAAAGGATTACGAGAAATGGAAAAAAATGATTACTGATAAGACTTTGGGCGGTATCCAATTGATTGCGGACAACAACTGGAATTCAGATTTCGTAAGGGCTTACAACATCAATTCTATTCCGAGGTTCATTTTACTCGATCCACAGGGAAAAGTGATAGATGCTGATGCCGCAAGGCCTTCAGATCCTGCGCTTCAGGCACAATTGGATGGATTGCTGAAATAATTCCAAGCTACATAATTGAAAATGAGCCTGTATGAAAATGCAGGCTTTTTTATGCTCCAATGTTAAGTTTTCATGCAATGTTATCAAATTGTTAAGCGAAAGTTTTTTTAGTGTAAAGTAATTTCTATATTTGTTATGGAATTATTAATCATTTAACCCCGAAGCTATGAAAAAATTGATATTGACAGGAGCGCTACTGATTTCAGGAATGATCTTCGCACAACATAATGAACCGAAAAATGAAATTGTAGGGCAGATGGTGAAATCGACCTATTACTATGAAAACGGAAAAGTAAGCCAGGAAGGTTTTTACAAGGATGGAAAAGTCCATGGAAAATGGATTTCGTATGACGAAAACGGCAATAAAACCGCAATTGGTGAATATACAGACGGTGTAAAAACCGGCAAATGGTTTTTCTGGAACGACGGTGCCTTAAGCGAAGTCGATTATTCTGACAGCAGGGTAGCTTCGGTAAAGAACTGGAAACAGGAAGCTATTGTAAACAGGAATTAAGGAATTTTAAAGTTTTTACAAATAAAAAATCCCGTCTCGATCAAACGAGACGGGATTTTTTTCGTAGTTAACTATATAGTTAGCCTATAATTTTTTTAACGTCATCCAAATGGTTTTGGATCATAGGGAGGTATTTTTCTGCAAAGGTTTTGGTAGCCTTGTCGTCAAATTCGGTTGCCTTTTTAAAACGTTTTACATCGCGTTTATGGTCAATCTTAATCATGCGCAGGAATTTTTTGTCAAATTTATTTCCGCGCAGTTCCCCTAATTTTTGCAGTGCTTTACTTTTTTTCTCGCTGATAACGCCGGGAAGCGTGATGTTTTTTGATGCGGCCAGTTTTTGCAGTTCAGCATACAACATTTCCTGTTCTTTTACCATACGGTTTCCGTAATCCCGAATTTCCTGCGTGGTTCCGTATCCGGCGGCTAACCTTCCTTCTTCCTTATCCATGAGCCTGGCATTTGCCATTTGGATGATGAATATGGGAGCATCATCTGCAGGTTCTTGTTGCGCTTTTGAATAGTACGATAATAGTATTAAACTGAAGAGAAGTATTTTTTTCATAATGTAAGTTTTTGTAAAAGTACTTCGTCATCAGCAGCTGGATATTACAAAATTTTAACAAAAGACTTTGATTTTACAGGATTAAAAAAACCGTCCCAATAAAATCGGAACGGTTTCTTTTGTAAAACTGCTGGACTAAGGTTTCAAATCTTAAAGCGCAGCCGGTGTTATAATCTTAAAATCATTTACTCGGCAGCGAGTCTTTTCTTCTTACGGTCACGCAGCCAGTGTTTCGTGTTTTTCACGAGATAGAACATGACCGGAACCATGACCAGTGTCAAAACCGTGGCATAGGTCAATCCGAAGATAATCGTCCATGCCAATGGACCCCAGAAAATCACGTTGTCACCGCCGATAAACACGTGCGGATTCAAATCTGTAATCAACGAGAAGAAGTCAAAGTTCAATCCGATGGCCAATGGAATCAATCCCAAAACCGCAGTCAAAGCCGTCAGCAACACCGGACGGAGCCTTGATTTTCCGGATTCGATGATCACTTCTTTAATGTCTTCCATCGAAAGGTCGTCGTGTTCCTTCAGGCCTTTCACAGCAACTTTCTCGTCCAGCAGCAATACGAAGAAATCCATCAATACGATACCGTTCTTGACTACGATTCCCGCCAGCGATATGATTCCCATCATCGTCATCAGGATGACGAAATCCATGTTGGCAATGACATATCCGTAGAAAACCCCGCTGAAACTCAGCAATACCGTAAAGAGGATCACCACAGTTTTCGATACTGAATTAAACTGCAATACGATAATGATCATAATTCCGGATAAGGCCAGGAATAATGCATACAGCAGGAAACTCTGGTTTTTGCCTTGTTCTTCCTGTTCTCCGGAAAACGAATACGTGACGTTTTTAGGGAGTTGGTACGTTTCTAAGTTGGTTGCGATCTGTTTCGAAATCTCATCGGCGTTGTAACCGGTCAGTACGTTTGAATAAATCGTCATGATGCGCTTTTGGTTTTTGCGCTTGATCATGTTATACGTTTCGGTTTTCTTTGTAGACGACACTCCGGAGATCGGTACCTGTTGCATTTGCCCGGTCTGGTTGCGGAAGGTTAGCGATTGGTTGAACAATATGCTTTCATTCTTACGCTGGTCTTCCTGCATGCGCATCACGATGTTATAATCGTCGTCACCTTCCTTGTACGTTGAAATTTCCTGCCCGTATACAGAGCGGCGTAAGTTGTACCCCAGCTGCCCAGTTGAAACACCAAGGCTTCCCGCATTGACACGATCCACTTTTACTTCAAGCTCAGGACTTTCCTTATTGACATCGACCTGCAGGCGCTCAATACCCGGAATATTTTTCGAGTTGATAAAAGCGATCATCCTGTCGGCTTCCTTGAGCATTTGCTCGTAATCAAGGCCTGTCAGCTGCACACTGATCGGATAACCGGACGGCGGTCCGGCAGCATCTTTTTCTACAGTTACCGTGGCACCGGGAATCCCTTTGACTTTCGAGCGGATTTCCTCAAGGATGTCAGCCGTATTGATGCCACGCCTGAATTTGAACTCGCGGAAGTTTACCGTGACTTTCCCCTTATGCGGTGTCTCAGCCTGTGAACCGGCATCGACGTTCGCATTTCCGGCACCAACGCCTACCTGGGATACTACGGATTCGGCAAGGAAATTCTCTTTGGTTTTCGGGTCGACATACTTTTTCATGATGTTGATGACCTGTTTTTCTACGAATTCCGTAGCCTTGTTGGTCTTGCTGATGTCGGTTCCCTGCGGATATTCGATATACGCAATTACCTGGTTGGGAATATTATCGGGGAAGAACAATACCTTTCTCGGAAAAATACCCAAAAGCATGAACGAGAATATCAGCATACCGATAATGCCCAGCAATGCCAGCCATGCTGTCCTGCCGTGTAAGATGCGGGCCAGGAATCGTTTGTAGCGCTCTTCCATCCTTGGGAAGAAACTGTGCTGGAAATCCTGCGTCCACTTGTAAATGCGCAGTCGGTACAGCCACATGAACACAAACGCGATGATGGAAAGGTGCCCGATACCGCGCATCAGCTTAGAATCATTCAGGTTACCTAATACGACAAATATTATGGCTATGATCGTAAAGATGATCGAATATCTTTTGGCCGATTTTTTGGTCACATTCTTATCTTCAATATCCATCGAACCGCCGGTCATTGCAGCGTTGATGATCATCGCGACGAACAGCGATCCGGTAAGTGTTACCGTCAGCGTTATCGGGAAATACCTCATGAATTTACCCATAGTACCCGGCCATAAAAGGAAAGGCAGGAAGGCCATAAGGGTTGTTGCGGTGGATGAAATCACAGGCCATGCGATCTCACCGATACCGATTTTTGATGCCTCGTAACGGTTCATGCCTTTTTTCATGTTGGCAAAAACGTTGTCCACAACCACAATACCATCATCGACGAGCATTCCAAGTCCCATAACCAACCCGAACAATACCATCGTATTGAGCGTCAGGCCGGAAGCCGACAGGATTGTAAAGGCAATCATCATTGACAGCGGGATGGCAGCGCCCACAAACAACGAGTTGCGCAGTCCCATCGTAAACATCAGTACGATCATTACCAGGATGATCCCGAAAATGATGTGGTTCGACAATTCGTCTACCTGGTGTTCCACGCGTGACGACTGGTCATTAGTAAGGGTAATCTGTAAATCTGCCGGTAGGTACGTTTTCTTGGCTTTTTCCAGACGTTCTTTCACCTGGTCAATAGCCGAAATCATATTGGTATTCGAACGTTTCTTCACATTGAGCATGACTACTTCGTTCCCGCTTTCACGGGCATAGGTCGTTTTTTCCTCTTCCTTGAAACTCACTTTAGCGATATCCTTAAGGTATACTGTACCGCCATTCGATTTTACGATGACATTCTCCAACTCCATCGGATCCTTGATTTCCCCTACGATACGGATGTTGTTGCGCGAGCCCTGAGAAACGAGGTTTCCGGCGGAAAGTGTGGTATTCTCGCTCCTTACGGCATTCTGTATGTCGTCGAAAGTCACCTGCGCAGCGGTCATCTTGAAGATGTCTACGGCAATCTCGACTTCCTTTTCGTCCACGCCCAGGATCACCACGTCCTTCACTTCCGAGATTTCTTCTAAATCGTCTTCGATGAGTTTCCCGTAATCGTTCAGTTGTTGCGTCGTGTAATTTCCTTTGAGGTTGATGTTCAGGATCGGCACTTCTTCAGAAATATTGAGGTCGAAAACGCTGGGTTCGACTTTACTGCCGTTGTCCAGATTCGGCCAGTCGGTGTCAGATTTGACAAGGTCTACTTTGTCCTTGGTTTTTTCCTTCGCCTGCTCGGTTGTAATGTTGTCGTCAAATTCGACGATGATCATTCCGTAATCCTGTAAAGACGATGACGTAATCTTGTTTACGCCGCTGATGTTCTTGATTTCTTTTTCCAATGGCTTCACCACCAGTTTCTCTACATCCTCTGCCGAGTTGCCTGGGAATACCGAAGAAATGTAAATCTTGTTTTCGATGACTTCAGGGAAATCCTCACGTGGCATCGTGATGTAGGCAATAATACCGGTAATGGTGATCAGTATCGTGAAAATATATACCGTCACGCGATTGTCTACTGCCCAGCTGGAAATGCTGAATTCGTGTTTTTTATGACTCATGATTTTAGTTATTAGTTGAGGCTTATTTACAGTTTACTGTGCGTAGCATGTTCACTGTAAACAGCTGCGTGTTTTAGAAATTGAGTTTCATTCCCTCAGAAATGGTATTCGCGCCTTCCGTCACGATGATGTCCTCGGCATTGAGTCCACTTAAGATTTCTGTTACATTTCCTGCAGACTGGCCGGTTTTAACAATGGTTTTCTTTGCAGTGCCTGTTTTTCCGTTACTGTTTGTAACCACGAAAACGAACTGGTTTTTCTGGCCGTCTTCCTGGATCACATTGGTAGGCACGACCATCGCTTTTTTATTTGTATAATCGATGATCTTAAGTTTGGCCACCTGGTTCGGGCGCAGTAAGTTTTCCGGATTCGGGATATTTACCTCGATGCCAAAACTCCTGTTTTCAGGATTGATGCTGCTTGCTACCTGGCGTACTTTACCTGCGTAGGTTTTTCCAATCGAATTGATTTCCACATCTACCGTCGTGCCCACTTTCACTTTGCCTACATAACTTTCCGGCACCATAGTGGAAACGTACAGGTTGCCCAGGTTTACAATACGCATCAGGCCTTTCTGGCTCGGAGCGACCACTTCGCCTCTTTCTACAAAAACCTCGTCGATGGTTCCTGAAAATGGCGCTTTAATTAGTGTTTTTGACAATTGCGCTTTAACCTGGTTGACCATTTTCTCGGCGCTGATCATTTGCGTCTGCGCTTGGAGGTACTGGATTTCAGAACCGATTTTCTGGTCCCAAAGGCGTTTTTGCCTTTCGAATGTCGTTTTTGCCAGTTCATATTGTGTTTGCAATTGCGCGACCTGTTGTCCGATTCCGGCATCGTCAACCCTTCCAAGTACCTGCCCTTTGGAAACATGCTGGCCTGCTTTGGCGTTGAGCGTCACCAAAGTCCCTGACATTTCAGGCTGAATGGTCACGTTTTGCTGGGTGTCTACATTTCCCTGTATTTCAAGGTAATGCGTGAACGTGGTGTCTTTTACGGTTGTTACCGAAACAAGTACTTCTTCTGGTTTTGCTTCCGGTTTAGGTGCCGTTTTCGGGTCTTCCTTTTTGCCACAGGCAAATATTGCCAATGATGCTGCGGATATTAAAATTATTTTTCTCATGTGATTCATGTTAGTGGTTTATTTTTTGTTGTTGATGATTTTTTCCAAAGCGGCCCTTTTGTTGATGACATCGATCATCGATTGCAAATAACTTTGCTGTGCAGTGTACAGCTGGCGTTGTGCGTCGCTGAAATCAAAACTGGTCGACAAACCTTCCGTAAATTTGATCTGCTGCTTGTTTTCAATCCGTTCGGCAAGTTTCAGGTTGGATTTTGAAGTGTTGAATTCCTCTACGGCAAAGTCATATTCGCTTTTCGCGCTTTCATAGGCCAGCTTCAGCTTTTGTTCCGTTTCGGTCAATTGGGTGTTGGCCTGTTCAAGCCTGATTTTTGCCTGCGCCGTACGTGCACTTCTTGCGCCGCTACTGAAGATTGGTACATTCAGGCTTACGCCGAGATTGGAATAGTTCAGCCATTTCTGGTCCTTCTGGAAAAATTCAAACTGGTCGTTGAAAGCATTGTAGCCGAAATTCAGGTTTGCTGATAATGTCGGCAACGCCTTGCTGCGCTCAAGTTTGTATTCGAGTTTACGCTGTTCGGTGAAATTCTGCGCAATCTTGTAATCGATATTTTCATTGACATTGAATCCGGTTTGCGTAAGTGCAAAATCAAGATTCTGCAACGTCAGGCTGTCGAGTTTATCAGTCAGCGTCAATTCATCATTGATGTCCAAACCGAGGTTTATTTTGAGCATTTTATAAGCGATATCACGAAGCCTTACCGCATTGTTCAGGCTGCTGTTCACGGTGGTGAGCGTAATCTGCAATTGCTCCACATTTTCTTCCTCAATCAGCCCGTTCTTAAAAGTTTCCTGTGTATCGCCAAGGATTTTCTGAAGAATGCTTTTGTTTTTCTCAAGGATGGCAATGCTTTCTTCTGCCAAAAGCACGTTGCCGTAAGCATTAATTACCATTTCGCGCACTTCATTGTCGGTTTTCACTTTGGCATTCTGGTAATACTGAAGATACGTTTTTGACGCCTGCAATGCCACGATATAAGAGCCGTCGAAGATCAACTGGCTTAATGTCGCACGTCCCGTCATGGTGTGCTTCGTCCCGAAAGCCACTTCGATGAATTCGCCCGGATTCCCTCCGAAGAATTCTGCAGGAACAATGGATTTCTGCAATTCAAAATTGTACTGGTAATCGACGCCCGCATTGATTTGTGGCAAACCTGCTGCGGTAGTTTCCCATTTTTTCTTTTTGGCGATGTCGATATCGCGTCCCGAATTGATTACAGTGTAATTGTGTTCCAAAGCGTGGCTGACCGCCTGTTCAAGGCTGAAGGAAAATTTTTCCGGCTGTTTTTCCTGCGCCGTCATCCCAATGGCCAGTAACAGGAAAGTGATTAAAGTGATTTTTCTCATTGATGGTTAATTATTTAGGTGTAAGTGTTTTTCTAATTCGGCGATGCCTTTATCTGTAGCGATGGCACGGGTATGGTATTCCAAAGCAGATAATTCCAGGACCAGAGCATCTTTTTCCAGAATGGTATTTTCATTAATGCTGAAGATCAGCGCGTAATAAAATTTCACAATATGCTCTACCGGAATATCTTCCCGATAATAGCCCTGTTCAATCCCTTTTACGATATTATGCCTGATAAAACCGCTGCATTCCTCTAATTGGAAAGCCATTACTTTGTGATAAATTTCAGGATAATGCTTGCGCAATTGATAAAGCGGCGATGTATGTGCAGATTGGAACAATCCCTTAAACATCTCCCTGATTTCGAAATTTTCACAAACCGGGTTGTGGTTTTGTGAAAAAATTGCTTCCATGGCCAACTTGATCTGTTCCTGTACCATTTGCGTGGTTGCCTCGATCAGGAGTTCCTTATTTTCAAAATATTTGTAGATGGTTTTTTTCGAAATCCCCATGTCAGTGGCGATATCATCCATCGTAATGCTCTTAAAGCCAAGCTTGAGGAACAAATCGGCGGCACGCTCTATGATTTTAATTTTCGGATTTTCCACTGTTAAAATTTTTGGCAAAATTAACACGGAAACTTTGAAAACAAAAATAGTTTCCAAAGTATTTACATTTTTTTAACATTTGATAATCCCGTGTAATTTGATATCCCGTGTGAATGCAGTACTTTAGCGGAAATTTTATTTTTCATGCACTCCATTCCACAGTATCAGGAATTTATAGAATCCTATATCGAAAACCAGCATATCCTGAAAGCGCCACGAAACCTTTATGAACCGGTGCATTACATTATAAATTTAGGAGGTAAGAGGATGCGTCCATTGCTCACGCTGATGTCGGCTGAGGTCTTTAATGCAGATTATAAGAAAGCACTTCCTGCGGCACTGGCGGTCGAAATGTTCCACAATTTCTCTTTGGTGCATGATGACATTATGGATGATGCGCCGCTGCGTCGCGGCCATGAAACAGTGCATGAAAAGTGGAATACGAATGCCGCAATCCTCTCCGGTGATGCGATGCTGATTTTGGCTTATCAATATTTTGAGCAATACGAACCGGCAGTATTTCGGGATCTGGCGAAATTGTTCAGTAAAACCGCCATTGAAGTCTGTGAAGGGCAGCAGCTGGATGTTGATTTCGAAACCCGCGAAGATGTTACGATTCCGGAATACCTGAGGATGATAGAATACAAGACCGCCGTTTTAGTCGGTGCGGCAATGAAAATGGGTGCTATTATTGCCGAAACGTCAAAAGAGAATTGTGATTTGATTTACGATTTCGGACTGAATTTGGGCCTTGCGTTCCAATTGCAGGATGATTATCTGGATGCTTTCGGCGATCCGGAAACCTTCGGGAAGCAGGTGGGAGGCGATATCATCGAAAACAAGAAAACCTACCTTTACCTCAAGGCGATGGCGTTTTCTAATGAAACCGAAACACAGCAACTGCTGCATTTGTATTCGATTCATCCTGCCGACAATTCGGACAAGATTGATTCCGTGAAAAGGATTTTCGAGCAATCCGGCGCTTCCGCAGCGACACGTGACGCTATTGAAACGTATACTTTAAAAGCCTTCGATACTTTGTCAAAAATGGAAATCGAAGCTGATAAAAAAGTGATGCTTGAGGCTTTCGGAAAAAAGCTGATGCAGCGTAATGTTTAAATGGAAAGCATGTACGTAGCACCGATCAACCCCGAAGCCCTGCTTACTGAAGCACAAAACGAGAATCTGTACCTGAAGCTTATCGAGCAGCTCAATAAGGATTTCAACCTCGCCAATGAAGCGGTCGATTTCCCGATGAGTACCCCTCCTGAAGAACTGAAAATCCAGTTGCACGAAAAAATTTACCGGCTGATCCAATACAAATTTGCAGAATACCTAAACCTACTATACATCATCGATGTCAATGAAAGCGAGATCAAAAAGCTCGATGGTTCCGACATTTCCGAACTCGCCGGGCAGGTTTCCTTTCTGGTATTGAAAAGGGAATGGCAAAAAGTTTGGTTCAGGAACAGGTTTTGATTTTGTCTAAAGTCACAGCGTTTCTTAAAAATACACCCTCACAAACGGCATAAATGGATCAGAATACACACTCTTATCACGCTCGAAAAGCACATTGTACCGTACGCCAATGGTAACATCGCCGGTATTGTAACCCGCGCCTAAATAAAGTGCCGAATTCCAGAAATTACGGGTAATATCCGGAGCACTTGGAAATGTAAAGGTTGAATTGACGCGCACTTCCTCGAGTTCTGCAGAAAGCTGTACCGCTTCAAACGGGTTGAATAAACCAATAAGGCTTCCGCCATAAATCCACGATTTGTAATTATTCAGGTCGCTGTCTGCATAGTTGCCTTTCACTTTTACGAAGCTGCCCTGCACACCTACACCAAGCCCGAAATAATCGTTAAACTCATAAAGCGCGCCGGGAGCCACAGACACATCAGTATAATCACTTCCGAAACTCGCCCCGAAGCCTCCGCCAAAACGGATATGGCTCCAGAAATCACCCTCTTTTGAGGCATTATCCTGAGCGTAAATTCCGAATGTTGAAGATGCAAAAAGCATGATAAGGATATACTTTGGAATATTCTCAAAACAAGCAGTTTTCATAGCCTTTTTTATGATAAGTTTAAGGTATAAATGTAGAAAATAATTATTAGTTTGTCTTAATTATTGTACTTTTGCAAAACATTTTTAACAACCCGCACATTCTACATCAAATCATGGATAGGTTTTCCTTTTTAAATGCAGCCCATACTGAATTTTTTGCCGATTTATACGAACAATATTTAGAAAATCCTGACAGCGTCGAGCCAAGCTGGAGGAGCTTTTTACAAGGCTTTGATTTCGGGATTACCACATACAATGATGATTATCCTTCAGCTGCTCCCCAGCAAATGGCGGCCGCAGCTGCTGAGCAGGATTTCAGCCAGGTTTCTGAAAAACTCCAGAAAGAATTTAACGTATTAAAATTAATTGATGCTTATCGCACGCGCGGCCATTTATTCACCAAAACCAATCCGGTGCGGGAAAGAAGGGTTTGGGCGCCAACGCTTGATATTACTAATTTCGGATTGACAGATGCCGACCTCAATACGGTTTTCGACGCGGCTAAAGCAATGAAGCTGGAGCCCTGTACGCTGAATGAAATCCTTAGCCATCTTAAGAAAATTTATTGTGAATCGATCGGAGTGGAATACATGTACATCCGTAAGCCTGAAGTGATCCAGTGGATTCAGGATAAAATCGGATACAATGACAACATTCCGAAATTCAATACGGAACAAAAACAACACATCCTTGAAAAATTAAATGAGGCAGTTTCTTTTGAAAACTTCCTGCATACAAAATACGTCGGGCAAAAACGTTTCTCGCTTGAAGGTGGCGAATCCATCATTCCCGGGCTTGATGCACTGATTGAAGCCGCTGCCGAAAAAGGCGTAGAGCAATTCGTCATGGGAATGGCGCACCGTGGGCGTTTGAACGTGTTGGCCAATATCTTCGGAAAATCAACACAGGATATTTTCTCTGAATTCGACGGAAAAGATTATGATGATGATGCGCTTTTCGATGGTGACGTAAAATACCACCTTGGGCTGACTTCCGACAGGAAAACCAAATCTGGAAAAAGCATCAACATCAACCTCGCGCCGAATCCATCGCACCTGGAAACGGTGGGTGCCGTAATCGAAGGAATTACCCGTGCCAAACAGGACCGTTATTTCCCGGATGATTTCTCCAAAGTCCTCCCGATTGCGCTTCATGGTGATGCCGCCGTTGCCGGACAGGGAATCGTTTACGAAATTGTACAGATGGCACAGCTTGACGGTTATAAGACTGGGGGTACAATCCATATCGTAATCAACAACCAGGTTGGATTCACGACAAACTATCTTGATGCCCGTTCATCAACATACTGTACCGATATTGCCAAAGTCACTTTGTCGCCGGTATTGCACGTCAATGCAGATGATACTGAAGCGGTGGTACATGCGATGTTATTCGCTTTGGAATACCGTATGCAATTCGGAAGCGACGTGTTCATTGATTTATTAGGCTACAGGAAATACGGCCACAACGAAGGTGACGAACCACGTTTTACACAGCCGAAATTATACAAAATCATCGCCAAACATAAGAATCCGCGCGACATTTATGCCGAAAGATTATTGGCGGAAGGCGTGATTGACAGCAATTTTGTAAAAGGCCTTGAAGATGCTTATAAAGCGAAACTCGAGGAAAACCTTGAAGCGTCACGTAAAAAAGACCTCACGATCATTACGCCGTTCATGCAAAATGAATGGCAGGGTTTCAAACAGGCAGACCAGGCAGAAATGCTTCAGAATACCGATACGACTTTTTCAAAAGAAACGTTGACCGGAATCGCAAAAGTGATCACCGAATTGCCATCGGATAAGAAATTCATCAGCAAGATCCAAAAGCTGATCAATGACCGCAAGACCATGTATTTCGAAACCGACAAGCTCGACTGGGCGATGGCGGAATTGCTGGCTTACGGAAGTTTACTGACCGAAGGTTACGATGTGCGTATCTCAGGACAGGATGTGGAAAGAGGAACTTTCTCACACCGTCATGCTGTGGTAAAGGTTGAAGATTCTGAAGAAGAAGTGATTTTATTGCAAAACCTTCCGAACGCAAAAGGGAAATTCCATATCTATAACTCATTGCTTTCAGAATATGGCGTGGTCGGATTTGATTATGGATACGCTCTCGCAAGCCCGAAAACACTGACCATCTGGGAAGCACAGTTCGGTGATTTCTCGAATGGGGCACAGATTATGCTCGACCAGTATATTTCCGCAGCAGAAGACAAATGGAACAACCAGAATGGTTTGGTGATGCTATTGCCACACGGCTATGAAGGGCAGGGTGCGGAACACTCGTCAGCAAGGATGGAACGTTATTTACAGATGTGCGCGAACGAAAATATGTTCGTTGCCGATTGTACGACTCCGGCCAATTTCTACCATTTGTTGAGAAGGCAGATGAAAACGACCTACCGTAAACCATTAATCGTATTCACCCCGAAAAGTTTATTGCGCCATCCGCTGGTAGTATCTACCGCCGATGAATTCGCAAACGGAACGTTCCGCGAAACGCTTGATGATACGAGCGTAAATAAGAATGACGTGAAAACACTCGTGTTCTGTACCGGTAAATTCTATTATGATTTACTGGCGGAAAGGGAAGCCAATGGCCGCAAAGATGTCGCTTTGGTGCGTATCGAGCAGCTTTTCCCGTTACCGGTGGATCAGTTGAAGGAAATTATCGCGTCTTATCCGAATGCCGATGATTATGTCTGGGCACAGGAAGAGCCGCGGAATATGGGCGCTTACAGTTATATGCTGATGAATTTCAATGAAGTGAAACTGCGTGTTGCTTCACTGAAAGCCTACAGCGCGCCGGCTGCCGGTAGTTATGCCCGTTCTAAAAAACGACATGCCGCAGCGATCGCGATGGTTTTTGATAAAAATTTATTTAATTAGGAGCTTTTTCCCGCTTTCCGTTGCAAATGCTTCAGCATTCAGCGAACTCTTACTGAAAATAAGAGTTAAGTGAGCTAATCTTTTTAACTTTGCTTCGCGCCGTTTAAAAAGGATTTCCACTTCAATCGGGGCTAGGGCATGTACAAAATACAATATTACAACACCAAATAAAATTATAGACCATGATTTTAGAAATGAAAGTCCCGTCTCCGGGAGAATCGATCACCGAAGTTGAAATCGCAACCTGGCTTGTAAAAGACGGCGATTATGTTGAAAAAGACCAGGCCATCGCCGAAGTAGATTCAGACAAAGCAACGCTGGAACTTCCTGCTGAAGCCGCCGGAATCATCACTTTAAAAGCCGAAGAAGGCGACGCCGTAAAAGTAGGTCAGGTAGTCTGCCTGATTGATACTGATGCAGCAAAGCCAGCAGGTGGGGCAGAAGCACCAAAAGCGGAAGTGAAAGCAGAGACACCTAAAGCGGAACCGAAAAATGAAGAGGCTCCAAAGGCAGCTCCTGCTCCCGCTGCAACATATGCTACAGGAACGCCTTCACCGGCTGCGAAAAAAATATTAGACGAGAAAAATATTGATCCTTCATCTCTTTCCGGAACAGGAAAAGGCGGCAGGATTACCAAAGACGATGCGGTAAATGCTACACCTTCAATGGGAACGCCAACAGGTGGAAACCGAGGTTCAGAGCGTACAAAACTGTCTATGTTACGTCGTAAAGTAGCGGAAAGACTGGTTTCGGCTAAAAATGAAACCGCGATGTTAACGACGTTCAACGAAGTCAACATGACGCCAATCAACAAGATCCGTAATGAATATAAAGATTCATTTAAGGCCAAACATGGTGGATTAAGCCTTGGATTTATGTCTTTCTTTACCAAAGCGGTCACAAGGGCATTGCAACTGTATCCCGATGTGAACTCGATGATTGACGGCGATCAGAAAATCTCCTATAATTTCTGCGATATTTCCGTAGCAGTTTCCGGTCCGAAAGGCTTGATGGTTCCTGTAGTAAGGAATGCCGAAAACCTGACTTTCCGCGGCGTTGAAGCGGAAATCAAAAGGCTTGCCATCAAAGCACGTGACGGGCAAATCACTGTAGACGATATGACCGGCGGAACATTCACCATTTCTAACGGCGGTGTTTTCGGAAGTATGCTTTCCACGCCGATCATCAACCCGCCACAATCAGGGATCCTTGGAATGCATAACATTATCGAGCGCCCGATTGCGGTTGACGGAAAAGTGGAAATCCACCCGATGATGTACGTGGCGCTTTCTTATGACCACAGGATTATCGACGGCCGCGAATCTGTTGGTTTCCTTGTAGCAGTAAAAGAAGGTTTGGAAAATCCTGCTGAATTGCTGATGGACAACAACCCGAAAAAGGCTTTGGAACTTTAAAACCGGTTTAGATAAAAAAAAATCCCGCTCAAAAGGCGGGATTTTTTTTGCAACTTCCAGGCTATTGATATGTGACTTCGAACATGCCTTCGGTAACATTGAGATTTACCTGATTTTCCGCGTTTGTCGTAAGCTTCCCCGAAAAAGTTCCCGTTACGTGGCCGTGCGTACTTACGGTCGCGTTGCTTTGGAATGCACCGGCAAGTTCAGTATAGGTAAGCCCTCCGAAAGTGTAGGAAATCGATTCCAGTGTCGAATCACCTTCATTGATATTCAGCACAATATTTTCAATGCCGGATATGCCGCCGAAAGTGATCCATTTTTCTCCATTCCCGTTATCAATACTGTGGGATTGAATGCTGAATGATTTTTTCTGCCCGTTGATAGTGAGTTGCACTATCCCGTTGGTTGATGAATTTTTGCCGTCATCGCCATCACATGATGAAACGAACAGGGCACAGATTGTGATCAGGGAAATCAGAATTTTTTTCATAATAAGTGTTCTTTTAATTGGACATTATATTTAATTGGTTTACAATCCGCCGCAGCCGGTAAAATCCCGTACTGCAGTAAATCTGATGTAAAGAAAAGGGTTTCCTAAATCAGGAAACCCCTTAAATGAGTAATTACGGATGTTCAGTTAGCAATCGATGGCATCCACTTAGAAAGTGGCATTACGCCTTGGTCTATTCTTTTACAATAGTCAGCGTTTTTGTTGTATCCGGAACCAACAGAAACTTCATCTATCGTAAGCTGTGCCAAGCTGAAATGTATATTAAAATGCCTGTATGAGCGTGTCAAGTTGTGTGGCTTTGATGCCTACAAAAAATGCCCGTCTTAAGGCGGGCATTGTTGTTTTGGCTTGCTATTTTACTGTTTTATGATCCGTATGGTTTTTTCCGCTTCCGCAGAAATGACCCTGACCAGGTAAACGCCGGTTTCCAAACCGGAAACATCCATGCTTCCCGAAACGGCATCGATTTTTTGCCCGAGAACTTTCTGTCCCAAAAGGTTATAAATGCCTACTTCCTGGATTGTTTTCGTTCCATTAATAGTCAGTTCGTCTTTCACCGGATTTGGATATAAAGACAACATATTTCCTTCAATATCATCCACTGAAAGCGGCGCAGTAAATTCCGTCTCAAAAGTATTGGTTACGATTGCCGGATTGAAATCAAAATAGATTTCAGCGGCGTTTGGAATAATATCGCCTATTGCGTAACCCGGTTTCGGCTTGACCTGGAATATAATATAGCCTTTGCCTGTATCTGTATTTTCAACCGACGGCGGAAGATTGATTCCGTCAAAACGCCATTCCAGATTATTATCGACCCTGTCCAGGATATAATGATGGCTCGAAGCAATCATGCTGACAGAAGTTTCGTCCAGTTTTTCATCCAGCATATCGGCCACACGGATTTTAAATGCATTTGCCGTTCCGGTATTTTCAAACCGGATGGTATATGTAAGATAGTCGTCTGCAGTAAAACCGGCATGGACAATCTTCCCGCCATGGCTTTCCGATTTATCGTTCGGGTCATAGGAACCCACGATGGTACGAACAGCGGAGTGTGTATTGTTTGCCATTGTAATTTCCGTTTCCGGGATTGCGATATTGGCTGTAGAGGTAAGCTGGTCGCCCAGGCTTACAGTCGGGATTGGTGGTACCAGCATATATACGGCCATAAACCTCGTTTCACCGGGCATGAGGTTGATAAAATCATACGTAAACCCTGTCGGTGTGATGACTGCCCCCGGAGTACTTACCGAAGAAACCGTTAAAACAGGATCTGCATAGAAATTTATCGTTCCAGAGGCCACGGGCATAGTTCCTCGGTTGTGATAATAAATTCCGTTATGGTATACGAGGCCGGGTCTTGGTATTGAAGGTGACACATGGATGCTTACATCCGTGCAGGGAGCGTAGGTAACAGGAAAATTATAAGTTATGATCCCGGATCCTGTGGCTACATTAATATTTGGGTAAGAATTGGCAGAGACATATTCGCAATTATTCGAAGGGTTTGCTGTAAAAGAAGCACTGTAAACGTTCGAAGGATTGGATTCATAAACGGTATGAAAGCCAAAATCGGGATATAAATGATGGACTACGCCATTATTATTCATCTCAACATTGAAAATGCCGTAATCATAATTTAACTCCCCACTATCCTGAATGCCATTATTGTTATCGTCCAGGAATGCATTTAATCTGAAACCATCCCCTATGTTCAATGCCGTATTTGTAAAAGCCTTTGAATAATCCGATGCACCGCCTTGCGTCCAGCCTGATAATGCCCACCAATTGAATGTGTGTCCTGAGTTTATATCTGCCTGTGTAAGGAGTAAATATCCTGTAATTTCATTATTTGTAACTCCGGCCGGAATAGTAACAAATGTAGGACCTGTAAATATAGTGTCCTGATCTTCATCATAAACACTCGCTGTCATATCACAAGCAGTAACATTGGTTATGGAAAGTTGGTAAAATACAGCATCCCCGATATTGATTATGCCATCATTATTAGTGTCTTGGTATGTCCCAGTGTAGTTATAAGTAAAAATAGTCCCGTTATAGGACCCTATATAATCACTACTTTTTTCAGCAGAAGTACATCCTGAGGCATTCGTAACTGAAAAATAATAAAGGCCTCCTGATAAGTTGCTTATCACAGTAGAACTTCCGGAGCCGGTATAGACAACGTCCGGTGTTCCGTTGCGTCTTTGTTTAATACTCCAGGGACCCGCGGGTAAATTGCCCAGTGTAACACCAACTGTATCGGAACAATTGTTTATCGGATTTACCGTAAGGCTGGGCGTTGGCTGATTGCAGACACTTATCGTGACTGTTGCGCTATCACAATTATTTGGATTCCCGATTTCACAAATCCTATAGGTTAATGTATAGGTCCCGACGGGTGCATTGTACACATTCACACGCCCGGTGCCCGGCATAATGTATACCGCACTGCTTGTAGATGAAAGCTGGGTGATGGCTACGTTGCTCAGACTCGCTTCGCTCCCATTGAAGGTATCATTAGTATGAACATAAAAATGGGAACCTCCCGGATAATAACTGTTTAAGTTATCAACCACATCATCATTCGCAACAATCTGTGCTGAAACCGAAAAGCTCCAAAGCAGCACAAAAAAGGAAATCAAAAAGGCGTAATTTTTTTTCATAATGGGTAAGGTTAGGTTCATTTCACTGTAACACGGCAGTATTGCCCATCGTAAAATAATCCATTTCCCGTAAATAAAAACCAACACAATGAGAAAATGCCGGCATTCAATGATCAATTGAAGCCTTCGGTCGAGGAATTGAAATTATTTCCAGGATTATTCCTTGATGATTTTTATTGTCTTTACCGCTTCCGCAGATTTTACGCTGACGATGTACATACCGCTTTCCAATCCCGAAAGATCCATTTTGCTGTTTACAGCATTTGGTTTTACAGTCAGTACCTTTTGTCCGGTAATGTTGATGATATTGATCTCGCTGATATTTTCCACAGCAATTACATTGAGGCTGTCTTTTACCGGATTCGGGTAAAACGATAATGCATTGGTATCGATATCGCCTACATGCAGCGTGGAAACGAATTCAGTCATAAATACATTCGTCACAACAGCAGGATTAAAGTCGAAATAAATATTTGCGCCATTAGGAATTATATCACCGATGGCATAACCCGGCTTTGGCTTGATTTTGTATACGATATACCCATGCCCGATTTGCGTATCTTCTTCAGAAGGCGGCAACTGTACATCCGTAAAATTCCAAACCAGGTTCTTTCCTGTGCGCTCCAGCGTGTAATCATCGCTGGCATCAATCATTTCAATTGTTGTTTCATCCAATTGCTCATCAAGCTCATTTTCCACACGGATGTTTTCTGCATTGGCGGTCCCGGTGTTTTCAAAACGGATGGTGTAAGTCAGGTAATCATCGGCTGTAAAATCAGCATGGACGACCTTTTCACCATGAGATTCCGTAATGTCATTCGGGTCATAAGAACCTACTACAGGCTGGGTAAGCAGGGCATCATTATTATTGGATAAAGCATCATTGCTGACAAAAATACTTCCTCCATTCGTAAGCAAATCACCTAAAGCAACATTCGGGATTACAGGAACCTGCATGCTGATATCATAGATGTAACGTGTTTCAAAAGGCGCAAGATCCGTAAAATTATACGTAAATCCATTTGTAGCCATAACAATTCCCGGTTGTGACACTGAAGTGATGCTCAAATTATTGTCACGGACAAAAAGCACTGTTCCGGAAACGGTTTGTGCCGAATTGTTGCGGTATGAAATCATATTATGATAAATGAATCCCGGACGCGGCAATGAAGTCGGGATAAGCTGCACGCTCACATCAGTAAAAACAGATGCATTGATGGCAAATTTGAATTCGGATACGCCCGTTTCGCTTATCGTGACATTTTCGTAAGCAGGTGTGGTAACCGTATAATATGCTGTAAACCCATCATTTACGGTGTAGCTGAGGTCATACGTATTCGATGGATTGGCTTCATATATTACATATTGCCCCACCGATGATACGATATCGTGTACCATGCCGTCGTTGTTGATTTCATAATGGAACACACCTGATTTGAATGTGGTTTCGGCACCGTCCTGAACGCCATTGCCGTTGTTATCAATAAATGCCGACATCAATATGCCGTTTTCAGGCACGACCAGTACCGTGACAATCGCAGTACCGAATCCGTTTGGGTCGTTAAGCGTATAGATAAAGCTGTCTGTTCCTGCAAAACCGTTTTCTGGAGTGTAGGTAATCGTATCGTCCGAGACCTCAGGCGTATTGTTGTTGTTAATGGCGGTTGTCCCGTGTTGTCCCATTCCGACGCTCATTCCTGTTAATTCAGCAAACACATTGTACTGGTCATTCGCCAGGACATCAATTGTGACAAGCGTATTCACCGGTGTGGTTACCTGGTCATTAGCGGGGATAGGACCTGGCTCTCCAGTAGTGTCGGGAACGATCAGTAACGTTACAGTTGCAGTAGAAGAATCACCGTTTGAAGAAGTAATAGTATAGGTAAAAATATCAACGCCATTATAATTTGGCGCTGGGGAATAGGTTATAAAATCGTCCGATGAATCACCCGGCGTGCCATTGTCCTGTACCGATACCGTACCACCCTGAGCAGTCGTATCAGGGAAGGCGGGATTTGTAACGATAGGGAAATCCCCAAAACCGAACGGCCCGAACGAATCGTTTGCCAAGACTGGGATGGTCACTTCAGAATCTTCCGTTGTAGTAGCAGCATCATTTACAGCAGTAATAATATCAGCCGTTGGGATCACCTGTAAAGTTGTAGTTGCAGTACTTGATTGTCCGTCAGCATCAGATATTGTATAAGTAAAAGAATCAGTACCAGTAAAGGCCTCATTCGGAGTATAAGTAATCGTGTCATCGGCAGGGTTCTGAGGCGTGCCATTATCATTAACAACAGCAATCCCATTCGAAGGTTGTGAACCTATAACAATCGCAGTTGTGGAAGCCCCGTCACCTCCGAAAGTGTCATTAGCCAATATGGCTAAAATTACAGCGGTATTCATGCTGGTGCTTGCAGTGTCATCCATAGCCAGCGGCATGTCGTTATTAACATCATCCGGACTGATGACAAGGGTTACAGTCGTAGTGGAAGTATTTCCGATGCTATCGGAAATGGTATAGGTGAAACTATCAATGCCATTAAAATCTGCATTTGGGATGTAATCCACAAGGTCATCTGTAGGATCATCCGGGGTACCGTTTTCATTCACAAATGCGATGCCGTTCTGAGGGTAAGAAGATATTGATATGGCAGAAGATGAAGGCCCGGCAGCACCAAACCAGTCATTCGCCAATACATTAACGGTAACCGTAGTATCTTCTGATAAGGTTGCATTGTCATTTGAAGCGAATGGCGGCTCGTCCGAACCATCAGTTACAATGACGATGGTCACAGTGCCGGATGCCGAGTGCCCTTCGGCATCAGTAATCGTATACACAAATGTATCAGCCCCGAAAAACGAAGGGTTTGGCGTATACGTCACAGTATCGTCGGTTGGGTCATTCGGTGTGGCATTGGTATTGATAATGGCATTTCCGTTTGCAGGTAGCGTCGTAATGCTAAAGCTTGCAGGACCGGCAGTACCAAATGTGTCATTGATCAATACATCAATCACCACAGCAGTATCGTTCGATGTAGTTACGGTATCATCTGAAGCCAATGGCGGGTCATAAGGCACGCCATCTTCCGTAATGGTAATCATTACAGTGCCTGTGGCTTCCGTGCCGTTGAAATCTGTAATGGTATACTGGAAAGCATCTGTGCCATAATAACTGGCATTCGGCGTGTAGGTTACCGTATCATCCGCTGGGTCGTCCGGCGTGCCGTTTTGGTTGATTACAGCAATTCCGTTAAGCGGTTGTCCGGCAATAATCAGGCTTCCAGGCCCGGCATTACCGAAAGTATCATTTGCCAAAACAGGAATTGTAATGCTATTGTCCTCAAGAGTAGTAGCCATGTCGTTTACAGCCACAGGGTTGTTCTCAATACCGTTGGCTGTAATGGTAATGTGTACCGTTGCCAGCGAAGTCTCCATATTCGTATCACTGATCTGGTAAACAAAGGAATCGGTCCCGTTATAATCCGGATTTGGCGTATAAGTCAGATAATCATCCGTCATGTCATTAGGCGTGCCACCATCGTGCACGACAACTGTTCCATGCGCCGGTTGCGTTGCGACAAGCAGGGTTTCCAAGGCCAATCCACTGCTGGTGTCATCATTGAAAAGCACATAAATGTCTATTCCGGTATCCTGGCTTGTAGAAACATTGTCATCATTTGCAAGGACTGCAGGCGGATTTACAATATTTACTGCTGGAAAAACCGCAGCTGTCGCAGAAAGGCCTGTAAATAAAATAACCGATAAGGTAACGAAGTAGTGTTTTTTCATAAGGATGATTTTAAGCATCAAATATATTAAAACACAGGTAAAGAGCATATTAAGTTTTGTGGACGGATGTCTACAGAAAATGTCTTTTTAAAAGGATATAAATGCTGTAATACGTAAGAAATAACAAAAAAAAACCAGCCCGAAAGCTGGTCTATATTGTCAGGATTTATTTGCGCTTCGTAGCTCAGTTACTCAGCCACGCGCAAAACAAAATAATTCTTCTTGCCTTTTTGTAACAACACAAACGTATTGTTGATCAGATCTTTGGGCGTGAGCAGGAAATTTTCGGCTACCTTTTCCCGGTTTACGGAGATGGAATTTTCCGCCAACGCACGCCTCGCTTCGCCATTCGATTTCATAAAGCCTGATTTCTCATTCAGCAGCAGGACGATATCGATACCATTCTCAATGTCAGATTTTGAAATTTCCGCCTGTGGTACGCCGTCAAAAACTTCCAGGAAAGTAGCTGCGTCCAATCGCTTCAGGTCTTCGGCATTCGAATTCCCGAAAAGGATGTTCGAGGCCTGTTTCGCTTTGTCCAAATCTGCTTCAGAATGCACAAAAACCGTAATCTCATCCGCAAGGCGCTTCTGTAAAACACGCAAATGGGGCGCGGTTTTATGCTCTTCAACCAGCGCATCGATGATTTCTTTATCCAGAAAGGTAAAAATCTTAATGTATTTTTCGGCATCCTCGTCAGTCACATTCACCCAAAACTGGTAAAATTTATACACTGAAGTCTTATCCGCGTCCAGCCAGATGTTTCCGCCTTCCGACTTTCCGAATTTCGAACCGTCTGATTTTGTGATCAAAGGGGTCGTCAACGCAAATGCTTTTGCTTCCGCATTCGGGTTCATCCTGCGTACCAGCTCGGTTCCTGTGGTAATATTTCCCCATTGGTCGGAGCCGCCCATCTGCAGGATGCAATTGTAATGCTTGTGCAAATGGTAAAAATCGTAACCCTGGATCAATTGATAAGTGAATTCTGTAAACGACATCCCTTCGCCTTCGCCGGAAAGCCTTTTCTTGACTGAATCCTTTGCCATCATATAATTGACGGTAATCCTTTTCCCGACTTCCCGCGCGAAATCAATAAACGAAAAGTCTTTCATCCAGTCGTAATTGTTGACCATAATCGGTGCATTCGCCTCTTTGGAATCAAAATCAAGAAAGCGTGAAAGTACATTCTTGATGCCTTGTACATTTTTATTCAATTGCTCCTCATTGAGCAGGTTACGTTCATCGGATTTCCCCGACGGATCGCCAATCATGCCCGTAGCGCCGCCTACCAAAGCAATCGGCTTGTGCCCGAAACGCTTCAGGTGCGTGAGTAAAATAATCTGTACCATACTCCCAATGTGCAAAGAATCTGCCGTGGGATCAAACCCGATATAGGCCGTCACCGGCTCCTTTAAAAGTTGTTCTTCGGTTCCCGGCATGCTGTCATGGTACAATCCCCTCCAGCGTAATTCTTCGACTAAATTGTTCATCTGCTATTAAAAATTTCGGCAAATATAACGTAATTAAATAATTTGAAAACCGGCGCGCGCATTTTCATTTGCCATAATCATTACCTTTACCGCATGATTTTAGTAACTGGCGGTACCGGTTTGGTGGGTATGCATCTTTTAATGCTCTTGGCGGAAAAAGAGGAAGCGGTCCTTGCCATTTACCGTAATACGGAAGGCATCGAAAAAGTGAAAAGGCTTTTTGAAATGCAGCATAAGGCGGATTCGTTTCATAAAATCGAATGGCAGCAGGCTGATATCACGGATATCCCGTCACTTGAAAATGTGTTTTCCGGAATCAGTAAGGTGTACCACTGTGCCGCGATGATTTCGTTTGACCAGTCTGATGAAGGCATCTTGCGGAAAGTCAATATTGAAGGCACGGCGAATATCGTCAACTTTTGCCTTGCGAAAGAGGTGCAGAAACTGTGTTTCGTGAGTTCCATCGCGGCTTTGGGAGATGTAGCGGTCAACGAAACCGTCATTTCGGAAGAAACCGAATGGAATCCTGAAAAATACCACAGTGATTATGCCATTTCAAAATATGGTGCCGAAATGGAAGTGTGGCGCGGCCAGCAGGAAGGACTCGAAACGGTGATTGTAAATCCCGGCGTAATCATCGGGCCTTTTGCCTCCAAAGCCGATTGGCAAAACGGCAGCGGCAGGATTTTTTGGGAAATCAGCAAAGGCATGAAGTATTACACGAAAGGCGCCACAGGTTTTGTCGGTGTCTGGGATGTGGCCGCAATCATGCATCAGTTGATGGAAAGCCCGATACAATCGCAAAGATTTGCACTCGTATCCGAAATCATGTCTTTTGAAGTTTTGTCAAAAATGATTGCCCATGAAATCGGTGTCAAAGCGCCCACAGTTTATGCCAAAAAATGGATGACGGAATGGGCATGGCGTATTGACGGCGTATTGTCTTTTTTGTTTTTTAAGAATAGGAAACTCTCTAAAGCTGCTGCGAAATCCCTTCATGCATTGGAGCAATACGACAACAGCAAGGTCAGGCAGGCACTGCATTTTGATTTTGAATCGATCCCGGCGGTAATTAATAAAACAGCTGTGTTTTTCAGGAAAACCTAACGTTTGAATCCGGCTTTGGTCCTTTTCGGGGGACTTTTCAATGGCACATCCTGATCAGAGAGCTTTAAATCGGTCTGCGGTATTTTGCTCTTTATTTTCCAAAGTGAATCAGCTATTTTCTTATCCTGGTCCAGGCGTTTTTCCACTTTTTCATACATTTTGGCATAACCGTCAATGTCATTGGCATAATAACGGTCGCTTTTTGCAAATTGCAGGCTGTCCACTTTATATTTCTTATAAATGTATGTCGACGGATTGATTTTCCGCTTTGCAATAGATGTGGGTTCAGACAATCTTATTGCCTCCAGCAGCGACAGGTCATATATGATATCGACCATCTTGTCTTTTGGAATGAGGTTGTCTGGTTTCTCGGCTGATTTGTCACTGCAGCCTGCCAGTAAAAGGGCAGATAACAATATAACGATATTCTTCATAACTCTTGACTAACGGTTAAACAAAAGCCTTTGCCCGCACTGGACATCTTTTACCTTAAAATTGTTGTAGACCAGTTCGCCATTTACAAAAGTATGCGTAATCCTGGATTTAAAGGTGTAATTTTCAAAAGGCGACCACCCGCATTTATAAAGGATATTTTCTTTTTTAACGCTCCATGGCATGCCGGCATCTACAATCACGAGGTCTGCATGATAGCCCTCACGGATAAATCCGCGTTTTTCAATCGCAAATAATTTCGCTGGATTGTGTGCCATTTTCTCTACGATCTTTTCAATCGATATCTTTCCCTGATGGTGCGCTTCGAACATCGCCACCACGGCATGCTGCACCAATGGCCCTCCTGATGGTGCCTGGAGATAAGGCAGTTTTTTCTCGTCGAGTGCGTGCGGTGCATGGTCTGTCGCAATCACATCGATGCGGTCGTCGAGCAGGGCTTCCCAAAGCGCGTCGCGGTCTGCTGCCGTTTTTACAGCCGGGTTCCATTTGATAAGGTTGCCTTTGGTGGCATAATCCTCATTGGTAAACCAAAGATGATGTATACAGACTTCAGCGGTGATTTTCTTGTCTTCCAACGGGATCTTATTCGTAAAAAGCGCCGTTTCTTTTCCGGTCGAGATATGGAAGATATGCAATCGTGCGCCGGTTTTTTTAGCCAGCTCAATTGTTCTTGAAGAAGAAATGTAACAGGCTTCCTCGCTCCGGATCAAATGATGGGCCGTAACGGGAACGTCATCGCCATATTCTGCCTTGAATTTTTCAAGATTGTTTTTGATGGTCGTTTCATCCTCGCAATGTGCGGCAATCAGCATAGGCGTGCTGGAGAAGATTTTTTCCAAAGCTTCTTCATTGTCTACAAGCATGTTCCCGGTTGATGACCCTAAGAATAATTTTATTCCGGCCACATTCCGTGGATTGGTCTTCAGGATTTCAGAAATATTGTCATTGGTACCGCCGAGCATAAAGGAATAATTGGCATAAGAACGTCCTTCAGCCAATTGGTATTTCTGCTCGAGCAATTCCTGCGTGACCGCATTCGGAATGGTATTCGGCTGTTCAATAAACGATGTAATCCCGCCCGCAATGGCAGCTCTCGACTCCGATGCGATATCGCCTTTGTGTGTCAATCCCGGTTCCCGGAAATGGACCTGGTCATCAATAGCGCCTGGAATGAGGTAATTGCCCTGGGCATCGATGATTTTTGTGGCAGATGATTTAGAGCTGATGCTTTCCGCAATTTCAACGATATATTGATCCTCTATCAGCAAATCACCTTCAAAGATGGTACCTTCGTTGACGATTTTTGCATTCCTTATTAATGTCCTTTTCATAATCTTACGCTGGTTGGCTTTTGGCTTAAAGCCGGTTGAAAAATTTCCTGATCCGCAATGAGATTACCCCGAAAACGGCTTCCTTAATGATGGAATTACTCATTTTTGATTGGCCTTTGGTGCGGTCTGTAAAGATAATCGGTACCTCAGAAATGACGAATTTTTTGGCGTAAGCCCTGTATTTCATTTCAATCTGGAACGCATAGCCGATAAATTTAATCTTGTCAAGGTTAATGCTTTTCAGCACTTCACTGCGGTAACACATGAATCCTGCAGTGGCATCGTGAATCTTCATGCCGGTAATGGCACGCACATAAACGGAAGCGAAATAAGACAACAGTACACGGCTTAAAGGCCAGTTTACCACGTTCACGCCGGTAACGTATCGCGATCCTATGGCAACGTCTGCACTTTCAAAATGGCAGCAATGGTATAGTTTTTCAAGGTCTTTTGGGTTGTGCGAAAAATCGGCATCCATTTCAAAAACATATCCGTAACCTTTTTCCAGCGCCCATTTGAATCCGTGTACATAGGCCGTCCCGAGGCCCGATTTCTTCTCTCTTTGCTCCAGAAAAATCCTGCCCGGAAACTCCTGCTGCAATTCGATAACCCTGCCTGCAGTATTGTCCGGAGAATTGTCATCGATGATCAGCAAATCGAAAGGCTTGTGCTGCGAGAGTACGGCCCTGATGATGCTTTCGATGTTTTCAATCTCATTGTAGGTAGGAATAATTACAATGCTGTCGGTCATGCTGTAGTAGGATTTCACGGCAAAAATAATCTTTTTATCAATGCTGATTCTTAATTAATCCATAATATATCCAAACAAAAAATGATTAATTTTGCCGCATGACAGCGGCGATTTCATTTCACGAACGGATCATTGAAAATAAGGACTGGGCTACGATTTTATTCGTGGTATGTTTTGTGTTGATTGCTGTGGCAAAGTCGGTTTTTGAAGGCCGTTTCACTGATTTCTCCAAGCTCATTATTTCTGATAAATACATTAAGATTTATAAGGATAGTTCTAATCTGATGAGTTGGTTTACCATCACCCTTTTTATGGTGCAGGTGTTGTCGATTGCGTTTTTTATACAATTCGTGCTGAGTTATTTCGGGTATGTTTCAAAGACCGATTGGGCAGTATATGTACAGATCTTTACATTTACGGGGGTTTTTATCCTTTCAAAATTTCTTATTGAGAAAATAATTTCGGTATCGTTTAATATTGAAGAGTTTACAGAGCAGTTCAATTTGCAGAAAGTCAGTTACAGGACCTATCTTGGAATTTTGTTGCTGCCTGTAAATATTTTTCTGTTCTATAACAATTCTGTTTCAAAAACAGTAATATTTAGCGTTATTGCTATTATTTTGATAATAAATGTATTGACTTACCTTAATTCTTTGAGAATTTACCAAAATTTGATAATGAGTAAGTTGTTTTATTTTATTTTGTATCTTTGCGCACTTGAAATAGCGCCCTACTATTTTATGTATTACTGGTTTACAAAAAGTTAGCCTTAAGAAAGTTTATAATATGAAAGTGAAAACAATTTTGGTGTCCCAGCCAGAGCCTAAAGTAGAAAATTCACCATACTTTGAGCTACAACAAAAGCATAAAGTAAAAATTGATTTCAGACCTTTTATCCATGTTGAAGGCGTTAGTGCGAAGGACGTCAGGCTACAGAAAATCGATCTTAACAACTACACAGCCATCATTCTGACAAGTAAGAATTCAATTGACCACTTTTTCCGTGTGGCGGAAGAAATGCGTTATAAAATTCCGGAAGGGCTTAAGTATTTCTGCCAGTCGGAAGCCATTGCTTTCTACCTTCAAAAATATGTGGTTTATAGGAAAAGGAAGATTTATGTCGGGCAAAAAGATTTTGTCGATATGTCGCCGTTGATTAAGAAATACAAAGACGAAAAATTCCTGTTGCCGGCATCAGACCAGCTTAACGCAGATGCGCCGCAGGTCCTCAATAACCTGAAAGTGGATTGGACACAGGCTACTTTCTACAAAACCGTAATGAGTGATTTGTCAGACCTCGCAGACGTTTATTATGACGTTCTTGCGTTTTTCAGCCCGACGGGAATCAAATCGTTGTTTATGAATTTTCCGGATTTCGAGCAGAACAATACCCGGATCGCTGTCTTCGGGAGCACTACACAAAAAGAAGCATTGGAGCACGGACTCCGCGTGGATATCATGGCACCTTCGCCTGAAGCCCCGTCAATGACCATGGCCCTTGAAAAATATATCGCTAAAGCAAACAAAGAAAAATAGGAAGAGAAAAATACTTTATAAGAGAGCTGCACTTTGTGTGGCTTTTTTTATGCCCTTTTTTTAAGATGATTTTCCAATTCAAAATTTAACAAATGGTGTGGATTTAACGTAACGTCATGTTTTGGGAAAATGGTATTTTGCCTTCAGGGGAAGGGGAGAATGTTCCCTAATGAAATAATCTGATTTGTTACTGTGGAAATGCCACACCATTTGTTAAATTTTAATTCATCCGGATAAAAAAGAATTTGATTGAAGTAACTGTATAAAAAAACCGGCTCATCAGAACCGGTTTTTGAAACTCAAATTATTTTTTATTTATGCTAAAGGACCTCCCGCTAAAATCTCAGCATTGGCAAATTCTTCAAACTTCGCAAAATTCTCCTTGAATTTCTGTGCGAGTTCTTTGGCTTTCACATCATAAAGATCTTTGTCTTCCCACGTATTCCTTGGATTCAGGATTTCGTCGGGTACATTCGGGCAGGATTGCGGTTTTGCCAATCCGAAAACTACATGGTCTTTATATTCCACATTGTCCAGTTCGCCATTTATTGCGGCAGTGATCATGGAGCGCGTGTATTTCAGTTTCATCCTGTGGCCGATGCCATAAGGCCCGCCTGTCCATCCGGTATTGATCAGCCAAACAGTAACGCCTGCTTCCTTCATTTTCTGGCTTAGCATTTCGGCATAACGCGTCGGGTGCAATGGCATAAATGGCGCTCCGAAACAAGCAGAGAAATTCGGTTGAGGCTCTGTCACTCCGGCTTCAGTTCCTGCTACTTTCGCGGTATAACCAGAAATAAAGTGGTAAGCAGCCTGTCCCGGTGTCAGTCTTGAAATTGGAGGCAGGATCCCGAAAGAATCCGCAGTCAGGAAGAAAATATGTTTTGGATTCTTGCCGATAGAACCCGGCTGGATATTGTCGATATGGTAAATCGGGTAACTTACGCGTGTATTTGGTGTAATCGATACATCAGCATAATCCACTTCATCCGTGCCCGGCTTGAAAATTACGTTTTCAAGGATGGCTCCCCTTTTAATCGCGTGGTAAATATCCGGTTCGTTTTCTTCAGAAAGGTTGATGACTTTCGCATAACAGCCACCTTCAAAATTGAAAACCGTGTTTTCACTCGTCCATCCGTGTTCGTCATCACCGATCAGTTTGCGGTTCGGATCTGCGGAAAGCGTTGTTTTCCCTGTGCCTGATAACCCGAAGAAAATAGCAGTATCGCCATCTTCGCCCACATTGGCGCTGCAATGCATCGGTAACGTATTCTTATCGACCGGAAGGATGAAATTCAGTGCAGAGAAAATCCCTTTCTTCATTTCGCCTGTATATCCGGTTCCGCCAACCAAAGCGATTTTTTTAGTAAAATTCAGGATAGCAAAGTTGTGTTGCCTTGTTCCGTCAACTTCAGGATCAGCCATAAAGCCGGGCGCGCAGATTACGTGCCAGTCCGGTGTGAAGTTTTCCAGTTCAGAAGCTTCAGGCCTTAAGAACATATTGTAACAAAACAGGTTTGACCACGCCGTTTCAGTAACGACACGTACATTTAATCGGTAATTGTCATCGGCACAAACATAACTGTCACGTGCATAAATTTCTTTATTGGAAAGATAAGCGGTGACCTTATCATATAATTTGTCAAAATTTTCAGGAGAGAAAGGGATGTTCACCTTACCCCACCATACCTGGCTTTCAGTAATTTCATCCTTTACGATGAAACGGTCCTGAGGTGACCTTCCTGTAAATTCGCCGGTGTTGATGGCCAACGCTCCTGTTGAAGCTTCGCGGCCTTGTCCGGACTGTATGGTAATGTCGTGTAATTCGTCTGGGGTAAGCTGGTAATGGACTTTCGCGTTGTGTATTTTTAAATTTTCCAACGAAATCGATTTCGTAATCAAAGCGTTATTTGCCATAAAATTTTAAGTTGAGTTGTAAATTTTAAAGAGCAAAAGTAAAAAATTAAAATTACAACGTTGTAGTTACGTCAAATTTTATGATTTTTTGCGGGAAATTTCAACGAATAACCAAATCCAGCCGATAATTAACAAAGTTCCGCCGAAAGGGGTGAGGATTCCTATAAATTTTACATCCATATCGCTTGCGGAAAATAAAGCCAGGGTGTAAAGCGATCCTGAAAAAAAGAAAACACCCCAATGGATGAAATTAAAAATGATTTTTTTTGCTTTTTGAGGAATGATGTTAACCGTTCCAAGGAATAACAGGAATAAGGCGTGGTACATCTGGTAACGTACGGCGGTTTCAAACACCGCTAAGGAATCAACACTCAATATTTTCTTCATCGCATGTGCCCCGAAAGCCCCGAAAATAATCCCAAAAAATCCAAACACAGCACCTGCGCTAATGATCTTCTTATCCATCTTTAAAGTTTTCGATAAAAGTAATGCGCACAGGTGTAAGAAAAAACAAGGAGGGATACTTTTTTATAAATATAACAAATACCTACATTTGCGCCAGAATCATAACAAATGAGAAATATCCTGATTATTGGTGCCGGCCGTTCGGCATCATCGCTGATACAATACCTGCTGGCAAAGTCGGATGCCGAAAACCTGCACCTGACCATCGGCGACCTTTCTGTCGAGCTGGCTCAAAGGAAAACCAAAAACCATCCCAATGCCACCGCCATAGCTTTCGATATTTTTGACGAAGCCCAGCGCAAAAGTGAAATACAAAAAGCAGCTGTAGTCATTTCAATGCTGCCTGCACACCTGCATTTTGAAGTCGCGAAAGATTGCATCACTTTCAAAAAGCACATGGTGACGGCTTCCTACATCAGTGATGCGATGCAAAGCCTTGACGCTGCCGCAAAAGAAAACGGGCTGGTGTTTATGAATGAGATCGGGCTTGATCCGGGTATCGACCACATGAGCGCGATGAAAGTCATCGACGAGATACGTGACAAAGGCGGCAGGATGATCCTATTCGAATCGTTCTGTGGCGGACTCGTCGCACCAGAATCCGACGACAATCTCTGGAACTACAAATTCACCTGGGCGCCAAGAAATGTGGTGTTGGCAGGACAGGGCGGCGCTGCAAAATTCATACAGGAAGGTACTTACAAGTATATTCCTTATCATAAACTGTTCCGCCGTACTGAATTCCTCGAAGTCGAAGGCTACGGCCGTTTCGAAGGGTATGCGAACCGCGATTCGTTGAAATACCGAAGTATATACGGACTTGACGATATCTTAACCTTATACCGCGGCACCATCCGTCGCGTAGGATATTCACGGGCCTGGAATATGTTCGTACAACTCGGGATGACTGACGATACGTATATGATCGACAATTCTGATACCATCAGCTACCGCGAATTCACGAACCTGTTTTTGCCTTATCACCCCACAGATTCAGTTGAAATAAAAATGCGCCTGCAGCTTGGTATTGAACAGGATGACATTATGTGGGACAAATTATTGGAACTTGATATTTTTAATCCAAACAAGATTGTCGGACTGAAAAATGCGACGCCGGCACAAATCCTCGAGAAAATACTGAATGACAGCTGGACATTAAAGCCTGAAGACAAGGACATGATTGTGATGTACCATAAATTCGGCTTTGAACTCAACGGCCAACAAAAACAGATCGATTCCAAAATGGTCTGTATCGGCGACGATCAGACGTATACCGCAATGGCAAAAACCGTCGGACTTCCCGTTGCCATGGCGACATTGCAGATTTTGAACGGTAATATTACCACTCCGGGTGTCCAACTTCCCATCCGCAGGGAAGTTTACGAGCCTATATTAAAGGAATTGGAAGAATATGGCGTAGTGTTTAATGAAAAGCATGTGACGTATTTTGGGTATAATCCGGATAAGTTGAATTAGTATTTTTAGGAGCTATTCCGGCTGTACGCTGCTATCTTTTATTTTTTTTAAGAAAAAAAATAAAAGGATATCCGCTGCCATCCGGGCTAGGGCAAGTTGAAACCGGATGCAAATGCTCTAATCACGTTTGGATTTCGAAATAAATTCCTACATTCGGTTTAAATTTGTAACTAAATGAAAATAAACTCCCTCCAAATTGAAATAGATGGCATCGATAAGGAAATCCTCCGCGACCTCATGGGCGATGCCAGAAAGCCCATCCTGCAAATTGCCAATAAAATCGGGATTTCCGGCGCAGCAATCCATCAACGGTTAAGGAAACTCGAGCAATCCGGCGTCATTTCGGGTTCGAAATTCACGGTAAGCAATAAGGTTTTGGGATACAGTACCATGGCATTCGTTGGAATTTACCTCGACAAGGCCGCCCGAAATCCAGAAGCTGTAAAAGAACTGCGGAAAATCCCGGAAGTGCTCGAATGCCATTACACCACAGGAAACTGGTCTATACTTATAAAAATCATCTGTCGCGATAACGAACACCTGATGAATTTACTGAATACCAAAATACAGGCAATTGAAGGCGTGTCGCGTACGGAAACATTCATTTCGCTGGATCAACAAATCGAGCGGCAAATACAACTCTAAATTTCAAAAAGCAGATTCCAAATTCCAATCTGCGTGAACGATTGGAATTTGGAATTTTAATATTGAAGTTTACACAAATGCGATAGCAAAATCCTTCGCAAAATCCTCCAATTTCACTTTCCCCTGCGGCGTTGCGCCTGAACTGAAATAATCTTCCTGGAGAATGCCGGATTGGATTCCCTGGCCCATTTCAAGATAACCGTCAGCGATGGTTTTCGTAAGCCCCGCCCCGAGCATCCCGTTGTACGCCTCTTCATCTGAAAATGAAATCCATGGCAATCCTGGTTTTCCAATAGCATTTCCAATGGTTTCAGCGACTTCCGCAAGTGTACGTACATCGCTTGAAACGTATTGATGGATATGGCCGTTGAAATCCAAAGACAAAAGGCGCTGTGCGGCTGCATCAGCGATGTCAGCAGGATGTGTCAACACCAAATTTCCATCGGCAGCACCGAAATTCGAGCCCATAATGCCTGCGTTCCGGATCAAATCTGCCATGGCAAATAAATTCGTGTAAAAATAAGACGGCCTTAAACTCAAAACATCGACGTTTTCCAGTTTGTCCAATTGCTTTTCAAAGTAGGCGAGTCCGTTAATTGGCCCTGCCCCATAACCCAAATGTGCCCCAATGCTGCTGAGCTGCACTACTTTTTTAATGCCGCTTTCTTTGATGGCGGCAACATAATTGTCGGCGACCTGTTTCATGTGCGCAGGCCAGTCTTCCGGGGCCCAGGTTGGTGGAATCATCACGTAAGCGGCATCCGCGCCCTTAAAAGTTTGTGCGACAAATGCAATGTCATTTACATCGCCGATAGCAGCCTTAGCGCCCAGTTGTTCAATCTCTTTCTTTTTGCTTTCATTAGTGCTGATGATGGTCACATCATGCCCTGCGGCAATTAATTGTTGTGCCAATGGCTTGCTGATGTTTCCAACAGAACCGGTTAAAACATATTTCATAATATTTTTATTTAGAATTATTTGTCAAAGGTATTTTTATACTTACTTTTGTACAAGTACCTACCAAAAAGTATGTAATGAGAAATATCAAGGAAAGTTCTACGAACAACGAAAACCGCCAGGCAATTATGGTGGAATGCCCCGTGAGTTATGCGTTGGATAAAGTAGGAGGCCGATGGAAACCGCTGATTTTATGGAACCTTCGCAATGGAAAACTGCGTTACAGCGAACTTCGCAAAGCGATTCCGCCCATCACAGAAAAAATGCTGATCCAGCACCTCAAGCAATTGGAATCCGATGAACTCGTGCAAAGGATTGTGATAGAAGTGATGCCGCCTCATGTAGAATATCAATTATCCGGCAGCGGCAGCGAACTCATCCCGGCCATGGCGGCATTGGCCGATTGGGGAATGCGGAACGCCATGAGATAATTCGGGAAGGTGCAGATTTGGAGAAAATACTTCCAAATAAAAATCCGCGGCCTGATGAAGGCCGCGGATTTCAATATTCCATTCGTAAATTCCACACGCCTATTACCTCCTGTTGCCCGCATACACCGAAATGTAATACAGCAACGTAGCAATAGAACCGACAGCGGCCACGACATAAGTACGGGCGGCCCATTTCAACGCATCTTTTGCACCGTCATGTTCCCGGCGCGTCAGCATTTGTTTGTTTTCAAGCCAGGCCAAAGCGCGGTTGCTCGCATCATATTCGACCGGCAACGTAATGACAGTAAATAAAGTTGTCAACGCAAATGCCACAATCCCTACTAAAAGAAGTTCAGGAAACGTTTTAATCATCAAAATCCCCGCAATCAGTATCCATTGGATCATGCCTGATGCCACGCTCACGACTGGCACGAGCTTCGAGCGCAATTGCAGCATAGAATACGCCTGCGCATGTTGCACCGCATGACCGCATTCGTGCGCTGCAACGGCGGCAGCGGCGGCATTTCGTTGGTTATACACGGCTTCGCTGAGGTTTACCGTTTTATCAGCGGGGTTGTAATGGTCGGTCAGGCGGCCTTCGGTCGAGATGACCTTAACGTCAAAAATTCCGTGGTCGGCGAGCATTTTCTCGGCGATTTCACGGCCTGACATATTGTTCTGCAACTGCAGTTTGGAGTAGTGCTCAAATTTCCGTTTCAGCGTATTGCCGACCAGCCAGCTTACGCCCATAATCAGAATGGCCAAAATCAGGTATCCGGGTCCCATAGTAATCTAGTTTAAATTGTTGCAGCCGTAAAAGCAAAATGCAAGCCAGATTTAAACCGTGTCACTTTGACAGTTTTTTTGGGCGTGCCCTCGTTGCGGAAACCATACACTAAAATGAAAAACTGTGCAGCAACGAGGTCGGGCTTTCCGCTGTATCTGCCGTTGCGCTGCGCTACACGGCAGGATGCCGCTGCAATCCCTCACGCGGTCTCCCGTACCCGAACGGATTACTCTTCCGGACTTCCGGACTTTCCTAACTTCCGGTCTTATCCCACAATATTGATAATCTTGCCCGGAACGATAATAACCTTATTAGGCGTACGCCCTTCAAGTTGTTTTGCCGTGCGTTCGTCGTTCATCACGATGTCTTCGATCTGTTCTTTGGATAAATCCAGCGGAAGCTCGATCGTAAAGCGTGTTTTGCCGTTAAACGACACCGGGTATTCCTTGCTGCTTTCCACCAGATGCTCGGGATTAAAGATCGGGAACGGCACGGTCGAAATGCTGCCTTCATGACCCAGCTGTTTCCACAATTCTTCGGCTATATGCGGCGCATAAGGAGAAATGACAATCGCCAATGGCTCTAAAATCACGCGCTCGTGGCAATTCATGGCGCTAAGTTCATTCACGCAGATCATAAACTGGCTCACCGAGGTATTGAACGAGAAATGCTCGATATCGTCCTGGACTTTCTTAATCGTTTTATGCAGTGTTTTCAACGCTTCTTTCGACGCAGGATTCGCATTCACGATCAATCCGTTGTCGTCAAAATACAAACGCCATAATTTCTTCAGAAACCCGAAAACGCCCGTAATTCCTGCGGTGTTCCACGGCTTAGATTGTTCGAGTGGCCCTAGGAACATTTCGTATAAACGCAAGGTATCAGCGCCGTATTCCTCGCAGATCAAATCCGGGGTCACGACGTTGTATTTGGATTTGGACATTTTTTCGACTTCGCGGGACACGATGAATTTGCCGTTGTCTTCCGTGATAAACTCGGCATCGGCGAAATCAGAACGCCAGTTTTTAAATGCTTCGATATCGAGTTCGTCTGAAGAATTTACAATATTCACATCAGCATGGATGGGTTGTGCTTTCTGATCGCCTACTTTATTTTTAGAGACAAAAGTATTCGTTCCTTCAAGTCGGTATGCAAACGCACTCGTCCCCAAAATCATTCCCTGGTTAATCAACTTCTTAAAAGGCTCGTCCTGCGATACAAACCCGCGGTCTTTTAAGAATTTATTCCAGAAACGGGAATACAATAAATGCCCCGTCGCATGCTCGCTGCCGCCGATATACAAATCGACATTCTGCCAATATTGCTCATCTTCTTTCGAAACAAATTCGTTGTCATTGTGTGCGTCCATATAACGCAGCCAGTACCACGAACTTCCGGCCCAGCCCGGCATCGTGTTCAATTCAAGCGGGAACACGGAGACGTTATCAATTGTATCATTCGAAACGACTTCGTTTTTTACTGTGTCCCAGGCCCACTCTTTTGAGTTTCCAAGCGGCGGCTGCCCGTCTTCGGTCGGTAGATATTTCTCGACTTCCGGTAGGCGAATCGGTAGGTGTTCCGCATCGATCATCTGCGGCATGCCATTCACATAATATACCGGGAACGGCTCGCCCCAATACCTTTGGCGGGAGAAAACTGCATCGCGTAATCTGTAATTCGTCTTGCCTTTGCCCTGGTGGATTTCTTCCAGAGCGGCTATCGCTTTTTTTGTAGCTTCCTTATAATTGAGCCCGTTCAGGAAATCGGAATTCGCAATCGTGACATTGTCTTTTGAGGCATACGCTTCTTCAGAAATATCAACGTTGTCAAAAATGTTTTTTATTTCGATTTTGAAATGTTTTGCAAACGCATAATCGCGCTCGTCCCCACAAGGTACGGCCATCACGGCTCCGGTTCCGTAACCCGCTAAAACATAATCGCCAATCCATACCGGAATCGGTTCTTTCGTAAACGGATGCTCGGCATAAGCGCCGGTAAAAACCCCTGAAATCGTCTTCACATCGGCCATGCGTTCGCGCTCTGAACGGCGTGCGGTCGCTTCGACATAGGCTTCGACGGCTGCTTTTTGTTCCGGCGTGGTAATTTTTGAAACGAGTTCGTGTTCCGGGGCAAGTGTCATGAAAGTGACGCCGAAAATGGTATCGGGACGGGTCGTGAACACGTCAATTTTATAATCGTTGGTTTCGTCACCTGAAAGCAGGTAATCGATATTGTCGCGCTCTGTTTCAGAATCTTTCAGCTTAAACGTCACCGACGCACCGACCGATTTTCCGATCCAGTTCCGTTGGCTTTCCTTCAGCGCTTCGGTCCAGTCGATTTGTTCCAAACCCTGCAGCAACCTTTCTGCGTAAGCGGAAATGCGCATGCTCCACTGTGTCATTTTCTTACGGATGACGGGATGCCCGCCGCGTTCTGACACACCGTTTACGATTTCGTCATTCGCCAGGACGGTTCCCAGTGCCGGGCACCAGTTGACTTCGGTTTCTGCCAGATAGGTTAGGCGGTACTGAAGCAGGATTTGCTGTTGCTTTTCGTAGGAGAATGATTTCCATTCCGATGGGAAAAAAATGTCAATATTGTCATCGCACACCGCATGGACCGTGGCATTGCCGGCCCTTTCAAAAATGGCTGTCAATGTCGAGATGTCTTCCGCCTTATCGGTTTGCTTGTTATACCAGGAGTTGAACAACTGGATGAAAATCCACTGTGTCCATTTGTAATATTCAGGAGAAGACGTACGCACTTCGCGGCTCCAGTCAAAGGAAAATCCGATTTTGTCCAATTGTTCGCGGTATCGCGCGATATTTTCTTTCGTTGTCTTTTCAGGATGCTGCCCGGTCTGGATCGCATACTGTTCTGCCGGAAGGCCGAAACTGTCGTAACCCTGCGGATGCAACACATTAAAACCTTTGTGGCGTTTGTAGCGCGCATAAATATCCGAAGCGATGTAGCCCAGCGGATGTCCTACGTGAAGCCCGGCACCGGAAGGATACGGGAACATGTCCAGGACGTAATATTTAGGCTTTTCGGAGTTGTTTTCAGCGGCGAATGTCTGGTTTTCTGCCCAGTATTTTTGCCAGTATGTTTCGATTTCGGAAGGATTGTATTTCATCTTTTTAAGTGCCAGAGTTGCGGAGCACGTGAGTGCCTGAGCAAAGAATGGGATGTATTTTTAATTGCACAATTTAGCTGCGAGCGGCAAATTTACGCTTATTGTACGAAAGTCAAAACTTTGCACGTTATAAACTGCGGTTAAGGATTTTCTTTATATTTTTACGCCATAATTTTCCAACTATGAGTTCGTCTTACGAAAAGTTTAAAAAGCGCAGGCTGATTACTTCTTATTTTTCTGTAGTGCTGAGTATTTTCCTGGTACTTTTCCTGTTGGGCGGTTTGGGCTTGTTCGTGATCAATTCCCAGAAACTATCGGACCATTTCAAAGAGGAAATCCCGATGAGTATTTTCTTCAAGAATGAAGCGACCGATAGTGTGCACAAGGCCTTTGCAGCAGAGTTAAAAACGGCACGTTTTGTGAAAAACAGCGAATTCGTAACCAAGGAAGAGGCTGCCAAAAGATATTCCAAGGATATGGGCGAGGATTTTATGGCTTTTGCCGGAGAGAATCCATTGGAAAACAGCTTCGATATCCACCTCAATGCAGCATATATCCGTAACGACAGCATCCGTAAGATAGAAGACCGGTTCAGGAAAAACGACATGATTTCAGATATCGTTTATGACGATGTGCTCGTGGATCTTGTGTACCAGAATATTGAAAATGTGAGCATGTGGATATTGATTGCGAGTGCTATATTTGCACTGATTGCAGTGTTGCTGATCAACAGTTCCATGCGCCTTTCGATTTACTCCAACCGCTTTATCATCAAAACCATGCAGATGGTGGGCGCGACAAAATCATTTATCCGCAGGCCATTTATCGTACGCAGCATTATGTTGGGAATCATCGGATCGGTACTGGCTGTCGCGGCGTTGATTGTCACGCTGGTAACCCTTGACGAGAATTATCCGGATCTGAAGATTATCGAAGACCAGGCAATGACCGGTTTGGTTTTGCTTGGCGTGATAGTGATCGGGATTCTGATTACGTGGTTCAGTACGTTTTTTGCAACACAGCGTTTTTTGAACCTGAGGACAGATGATCTTTACTAGATAAGGTAAAAATTAAAAAAGAAACAAATGAAGATGAAGCATTCAGAAGACAATAAATACAAAGGTGATTTCCTTTTCGAAAAGATCAATTACAAAATCCTGCTGGTCGGCATCGGCGTGATCGCATTGGGTTTTATATTGATGATGGGTGGCGGCAGTGATGATCCGAAAGTTTTCAGTGAGGATATCTTCAGTTTCCGAAGAATCCGTTTGGCACCGACTACGGTTTTGGTTGGTTTCGGAATCACTATTTATGCCATCCTGAAATCCCCAAAATCAGCAGGCAACGAGTAGGATATTTTTTTTCCAAAAACAACACTAACACCCATTTCATATGGATTATATTCAGGCCATTCTCCTGGCAATCATTGAAGGCGTAACCGAGTTCCTGCCCGTTTCCTCGACAGGGCATATGGTCATTTTCTCTTCGTTCATGGGTATTGAAAAAGACGATTTCACGAAATTGTTCGAAATCGTAATCCAACTGGCCGCAATCCTTTCCGTAGTGGCGATCTACTGGCGCAAATTTTTTGATTTCAAAAGGCTTGGTTTTTATGTCAAGCTGATGATTGCGGTAATCCCCGCCCTGTTTATCGGAGGGCTTTTCAAAAAGCATATCGAAAAAATGATGGAAACACCCGTCGTGATTTCATTGATGTTATTGATTGGAGGGATTGTACTGATTTTTGTCGACAAATGGTTCCCCAATCCGAAAATTACCGATGAAGCACAAATAACAAATAAAAAAGCACTGACCATCGGTTTTTACCAAACGTTGGCCGTTGTATTTCCGGGTACCAGCCGAAGTGCCGCCACCATCATCGGCGGGATGGAGCAAAAGCTCGACCGCAGGACTGCTGCCGAATTTTCGTTTTTCCTTGCCGTACCCACCATGCTCGCGGCTACCGTAAAAAGCATTTACGACGTATGGAAAAATTCTCCTGAGATTTTGAATACCGACAATCTCGGAATCCTTGCAGTGGGGAACATCATTGCTTTTTTGGTTTCGTATGCTTCCATTAAATTCCTGATCAATTACCTGACTAAAAACGGCTTTAAGGTTTTCGGTTATTATAGGATTGCACTGGGAATCATCCTGCTTGCGATTTATTATTTCGAATCCCCTGTTGCTGCATAATGACAGCGGAAGATTTCCAGAACGGACAGATCCTGTTGGTTGATAAGCCCCTGCATTGGTCGTCATTCCAGGCGGTCAATAAAATGAAATGGGCACTCAAGAGCAAACTCGGGATCAGGAAAATCAAAATCGGGCACGCCGGTACGCTCGATCCATTGGCGACCGGATTGCTGATAGTCTGCACCGGAAAATTCACCAAGAGGATTACGGAGTTGCAGGGCCAGGAAAAAGAATATACCGGAACATTCCACATTGGTGCGACCACACCTTCTTATGATTTAGAAACCGAAATAAACGAGACTTTCCCAACGTTACATATTGATGCGGATTTGATACACGAAACCGTAAAACAGTTCCTTGGCGAAATCGACCAGAAACCCCCCGTTTTTTCCGCGATAAAAAAAGACGGCAAGCGATTGTACGAACATGCCCGTGCCGGTGAAACCGTTGAAATCGCTTCCAGGAAAACCACCATCCACGAATTTGAAATCACCAGAATTGCACTGCCCGAAATAGACTTCAGGGTCGTTTGCAGTAAAGGGACTTACATCCGTTCGCTGGCTTTTGATTTTGGAAAAGCACTGCAGTCCGGAGCACACCTTACCGCATTGCGCCGCACCAAAATAGGCCATTACCATGTTAACGATGCACAACCCGTACCCGATTTTGAAAACAGCCTGTCTTAAGAAAATACTTTTAACGGTATTGTTATTGTTGGGTTCCGTGGCTTCCAGGGCACAGGAATCGATGCCGCTTAAACCCGTAAAGAAAAATTATTTCCAGTGGGAACTCGCTGCCCCGATAAAGCAGAATGAAGCCTTTGGAGAGGATGAAGAACAGCCTTTTTTCCGTCCGGGAGGCGCTTATCTCCGGGTCGGTTTCGGCCGCCGCGTGGTCGATTGGATGTCACTCGGGCTACATACCGGAATCGAATGGAAATCGGATCCGGGTTTGGTATCTGCGCCGGTTTTTGGAAATATCAAAATAGCCCCGAAATTATCCCAGGATGACGAGGTGAGGCCCTTTGTGTCGTTCGGTTACGGAAAAGTTTTTGTGTTGAACAAGGACCGTTTCTCAGGGAATTTCCTGCGGGGCAACCTTGGTCTGGATGTGGCTGTCCTCAGTGAAAATGAAGAACGGCAAAAAGGCGTGCTGTCCGTTTTTATAGAAATCTCTTACTATCATTTCAAACCAGAGGATTTCGACAATCTTTCTACGTTCAATATCGGGCTTGGCTATACGTTCTTATAAGCCGGCCATTATTGCGACCATTTCATCCTGGATTGATGCGCCTTTGTCTTTGGTGTACCAAAGCTGTAATGCCGTTTTTCCAGCGTCGTCGAAAACGCCATTTTCCCGTTTATAATCTGCCACCAGATCCAACGCAGCTTTTGGCCTCGGTCCCCATGTCGTTTTCACTGCATTGTTTTCATCCAGGACGATCAGCTTTGGAATCGAGCGTGTGTTGTGGGTCAGAAATAAATCCATCAGCTCCGGATGTTCGTCGCGCAGTACGATTTTGAGGGTGACTTTGTCAGACAATTTGGCCAGCTTCTCCAATACAGGCAGGATTTGTGCCGCATCACCACACCAGCCTTCAGAAATCACGAGCCACGTAAACCGGGATGCCAATGATTGCATCGCTGAAGCATTCTTTTCAGAAATCAGAACGGTCTTTTCAAGCCTGTTCATGCGGGTCTCATTCATCCGGCTGTAGTGCGTCAGGGCTTCAGATTGCCCATGCCCGGTCGATTTGTTTTCAGACAGCAAGGTTGTGACCATGCTACGGTAACCATCGTAGGAAATGCTTTCCGCAAGGCCTTTTGTAATCGTGTTTTTCATAGGGCAAAATTAAGTGTAATAATTTGTTTCAGGAGCTTCACCCTGCTCTCGCCTTAATCTTTTTATTTTTAAGAAAAAAATAAAAAGGATACCGGCTCCATCAGGGCTAGGGATTCCGGGCATTTTCAAATTTTATTGCCAGATTCCAAAATCTTCAGAATATGTCTATATTTGCACAACTCAACAAAATTAGCAGATGAAATTTAAAAGAATCCTCCTGAAATTAAGCGGTGAAGCCCTGATGGGGGAACGTCAATACGGCATCGATCCGGCAAAACTGGCCGAGTACGCTGAAGACATCAAGACGATTCACGACCAGGGCATTGAAATTGCCATCGTCATCGGAGGCGGAAATATTTTCAGGGGCGTAGCCGGAGCCAGCAATGGGATGGACCGCGTCCAGGGAGATTATATGGGCATGCTTGCCACGGTCATCAACGGGATGGCTTTGCAGGGCGCATTGGAAGACAAAGGCATGCTGACACGCCTGCAAACCGCTTTAAAAATTGAAGCGATTGCTGAGCCATACATCAAAAGGAGGGCTGTCCGCCACCTTGAAAAAGGCAGGATTGTCATTTTTGGTGCCGGCACCGGAAATCCCTATTTCACTACAGATACTGCTGCGGTATTGCGCGGCGTTGAAATCCACGCCGATGTGATCCTGAAAGGAACGCGCGTTGATGGTATTTACACCGCCGATCCTGAGAAAAATCCAGATGCGGTCAAATTTGATTATATTTCGTTTGAAGACGTTTTGAAAAAGGGCCTCAACGTAATGGATACCACCGCGTTTACCTTAAGTCAGGAAAACCAACTGCCGATTGTGGTTTTTGATATGAACAAAAGAGGAAACCTTTTGAAAATCTGCCAGGGAGAAAACATAGGAACGGAAGTAAACATATAAAAATTACAAATTTCAAATTCCAAAATCACTCAGAAATGAACGAAGAACTTGATTTTATATTAGACGGCGCCGAAGAATCCATGACGGGTTCGATTGCGCATCTTGAAAAGGAATTCCTGAACATTCGCGCAGGAAAGGCAAGCCCGGCCATGCTGGGCAGTGTTTTTGTAGATTATTACGGATCAGCCACACCGCTTTCCCAGGTGGCCAATATTAACGTGCCTGATGCCAGGACGATTACCGTACAGCCCTGGGAAAAAAATATGCTGCATCCCATTGAAAAAGCGATTATGATAGCCAACATCGGTTTCAATCCGATGAATAATGGGGATGTGATCATCATCAGCGTGCCGCCTTTGACGGAAGAGCGCCGACGTGATCTGGTCAAACAAGCCAAAGCCGAAGCTGAAGATGCCAAAATCGGAATCAGGAATGCCAGGAAAGATGCCAATACCGACATCAAGAAACTGGAAAAAGAAGGCGCTTCCGAAGATGCCTGTAAGAGTGCCGAGGAAGAAGTGCAAAACCTGACCAATGCCTACATCAAAAAAGTAGACGAACACCTGGCAACCAAAGAAGCCGAGATCATGAAGGTCTAAATCATAAAAAATGTATAAAATCCGCTCCGTTTCCGAACAGAGCGGATTTTTTTATTTCGCAGCTTCGTAACTTGCAGCAATTTTGTAAAAGCACCGATGAGGGCAATCACCTGGATTTTATTACTGGTTTCAACACTTTCTTTTGCACAGCAGACCGTGAGCGGCGTTGTAAAAGATGCTGATACGCACATGCCGCTTGCTTTTGCTTCGATTATTGACAGCAATGGGCAAAGCCAGATTGCTGATGTTGATGGGAAATTTACGATTCCTGCAAAAGCAAAAAACGAAAAAATCACTGTTTCCTACATAGGTTACCAAAAAAAAGAAGTTAAAATCGGTACTGAAAAGTTTGTTACCATTTTGCTTTTTGCAGCTGTAAAAAAGCTCGAACCGGTTGTTTTAGGTAAAAAAGAAGATCCTGCATACGACATCATCCGGCGCGTCATCGCCTCTAAAGAGAATAACAATCCACAGCAAAAGCTGAAAACCTTCCAGTTCAAAGCCTACAACAAACTGATCGTTACTGCAAATCCGGATTCCATAGACGGTAAAATTGATTCGGTTTTTATCAAAAAGAATGACGGCCCGCCACTGGCTAAACCTGATTCCTCCTCGTTTCGGTTCAAAAAAATCATCAGCTCGCAGCATTTGTTCCAGATGGAAAAAGTGTCGGATTTCCAGTTCGCCGACCGCAGGCTGAAGGAAACCGTCCGTGGCATCCGGATGTCCGGATTCGACAAGCCGGTATATGAAGTGGTGGCTTTCAACCTGCAGTCTTTTTCGGTGTATGATAGCAAGTATGAACTGTTTGAAACCAAGTACAATAGCCCGATTGCCAATGACGCTTTTTCGGATTATTACTACCATTTGCTCGATACGGTGAAGATTGGCGGAAGGGAAACCTATCTCGTTTATTTTTTTCCAAAGCGGAAATACCGTAAAACCGGGCTGCAGGGTTTGCTGTACATCGATCAGGAAAGTTACGCTGTCGCAAAAGCCGTGATGCGCCTGCGGACCGTATTGGATGTCACGGCAACGCATGAATTTGAATACATTCCGGAAGAGAAAATCTGGTTCCCGACGAATAAAGAATTTAAGATTGTCAAGGGCAAAAATGATGAGGATATCAGGATTTTAGGCGAAACATTCAAATTTGATGCAGATGGAAAACATACAAAACGCAAAAAACAATCTTCCGATTTTACATACCTTCAATCCAAATACTGGTATTTCAACCGCGAATACAATAAGCCGGTAACGATCAGCAAATCCTCGGTCATCATGCACGTTAAAGACGATGCCGTGAACCGGGATGAGGATTTTTGGAATCAATTCAGAAAAGACAGCCTGGATTCGCGCAGCCGCCAGACGTATATCGCTTTGGACAGCATTGCAAAGAAGGAAAAAGTGGAGAAGAAACTGCGCATCGGGCGCAAGCTCATCAACGGTTATGTGCCGATCGGCCCTGTAGATTTCGATTTGCGTTACCTGCTGAGCTATAATAATTATGAAGGATTCCGGCTCGGTGCCGGCGGAATCACAAATGATCGTTTTTCTGAAAAATACAGGGTGGAAGGGTATACCGCTTATGGTACCAAAGACGGGAATTTCAAATACAATATTGGTACTGCTGCAAGGATTGGGAGGTTTTCGAATTCATGGATTGGTGGGGCCTATACTGATGATGTGCGTGAGATTGCGAGTACTTCTTTTGCGATTGACAAACGCGTTTTCAAATTATACGACCCACGCCCGATCAACTTAAGTACGTTTTATGCCTACCAAACCTGGCGCGGGTATATAGAAACGAAAATCATCCCGAAGACCGAAAGCATCTGGCAACTGTCACGAAGTGTCGTCGAACCGAAATTCAGCTACATTTATCAGGCCAATGGCAAAGATTATACGAAGTTTAATATGACGACTGCAATGGTTTCGCTGCAATGGAACCCTTTCAGCGATTTCATGCAGACGCCGAACGGAAAGGTAGAAATTGAAAAACGCTACCCGAAATTTACCTTCCAGTTCACCAAGTCGCTTCCGGGGGTTTTAAGCAATGATTTTGATTTCGGGAAAATAGATTTCCGTACGGAATACCAGAAAAAATACCTGAACGGGCAAAAGACTGCCGTGTTCCTTGAAGCCGGTTATGCTTTCGGCGATGTCCCGCTGACGCATTTGTACAACACTTCGCCGAACAGCCTTACGAAAGACAAGGTGCTGCAGCGCCTTACACTGGCCGGGAAAAATAGTTTCGAGACGATGTATTTCAATGAATTTTTTTCAAGCCAGTATGTGATGCTGCAACTGAAACATGGTTTCAAGCGTGTGGAATTGTTCAAAAAAGTGCGACCTTCAATGGTATTGGTGTCAAGAATGGGCTGGGGGAATATGGAACATCCCGAGCAGCATTTCGGCATCGCATACAAAACGCTGGACAAAGGCTATTTTGAATCCGGGATCGAACTGAACCAGATCTTTAAAGGTTTCGGGCTGTCAGGGTTTTACAGGTATGGGCCAAACCAATTGCCGCGTTTTGAGGACAATATTTCAATAAAACTGAGCTTTATACTTGATTTCGGGATTTAGTGTGTTGAAACGATTTTCAATCCTACGATCGAGGCGATGAGTGTGGTGATGAAAAACATCCGCCAGAAATCAGCAGGTTCCTTAAATATTAAAATCCCGACCAATACCGTTCCCACCGCCCCAATTCCCGTCCAGACCGCATAAGCCGTCCCGATCGGCAGTGACTGCGAAGCTTTGTACAAAAGCACCATGCTGATGGAAAGGCAGACAAGGAAACCGCCAAGCCATAAGGAAGAAATGATTCCCTGGGTCTCTTTGGCTTTGCCCAGGCAAGTGGCAAAACCCACTTCGAAAAAACCGCCGATAATCAGTAAAATCCACGCCATATCAAAAGTTAAGGCTTAATAATCAGTACTGAAGGAATGTTGCTCAGCCACGTGCTTTGTGAATTCACAAGTTTTTTCCAGCTTTCCAGGCTGATGACCATGATGTCCATTTTTTCAAGGAAATCTTTTTTCATGGTGCGGTCTTCCTGCATCGACATGTAATTCGGTTTCAGGCTTTCAATCTCATCAATTCTGCCATACAGTTCCTTGTTGTCGCGAATCGCGTGGTTAGGATCCATCAGCGTGATCTTTGCATCGTTGTTCTGGATCAGCCTTTGCGCGTAATCGAAAAGGAATGCATCTTCGGTGCTGAAAATCGGCATGAAGGCATTTTGGAGTTTTTCCAGGTTTTTATCGACTAAAATCCCAACCGGCATTTTACTTTTGGCAATAATCTGGCGCGTCCTTTCATCAAAAGGCGAATTTTCAAAAAGCCCTTCTTTTCCGGTGAATTTGTCCAAAAGCCGGTCCGGATTGATGATCCTTGTCGTATAACCTAAAACTTTTCCAAGCAGCGTGCCTTCAAAAATGGAATGGCCAAGCCCGACAAGCAACAGGTCATATTCTCCTTGGTTGGCAATTTCGACAATATCGTTATCGATGTCATTGGATGCCTTGAAAAGCGTAATAATCTTTTGGTCCAGTGCTTCAGATTCATGTACTATCGGTGCAAAGCTTTTATTTTCCTGCTCTTCCAGGTTGAATGTATGCAGTTCGTTGCTCAGCGTGAGGTGCATCGCTGTAACGATAGCATCGTCCTTTTCTTTCCTTACAAAACTATTGGCAAGCCTTAACAATGCTTTCCCCCTTTCTGTATTTCCAAACGAAATCAGGATCTTGAATTTGGATTCCGATTGGATTTCTTCCGGAACGAGAGCGTCTTTGGTCTTAAAGATAAAATTGATGAGGTCCAGTGCCGGCCCGGTCATGAAAGTGGTCACCAAAGCCATAATCACAAGCATGGCAAAAATCCTGTCGTCAAGCACACCGAGGTCTTTTCCGATATTGAGCACGATAAGTTCCATCAGTCCGCGGGTATTCATCAAGGCGCCGATGGTAAGGCTGTCGCGCCAGCTCTGGCCGACAAATTTCGCTGCAATGGCACTTCCGAGGAATTTCCCTGCGACAGCTACAACAATGATAAGCCCGGTGATTTTCCACATTTCAGGGCTGTCAATCAATCCGATTTTTGTCCTTAACCCGGTGAACACAAAAAATAAAGGCAGCAATATGATGACTGATAAATCTTCGACTTTATCAATGATGATGCTTCGGAATTTAGCATTATCCGGCATAATCGCGCCCGCCATAAACGCTCCGAATAAGGCATGGATCCCAATGATTTCAGTAGTGTAGGCGGAAATAATCAATGTCAGGAAAAAAATCGCGACGACTGATTTGCTCATGCTCTGGCGCGAGTTCTTTAATTCCCCGACTCGAGCCAGGAACGGGCGCACGACATTCAGCATCAGGAAAACATAAGCAATCGCCATCCCGATGACATAAAGCGAACTTACAAACGAACCGGCTTTTACAATCGCAATCACCGTGGCCAGGATGCACCAGGCGGTAATATCATCTGCAGCAGCGCAGGTAATCACGATTGTTCCGAGTTTGGTCTTATGAATACCGCGTTCCTGCACGATACGCGCCAAAACGGGAAATGCCGTGATACTCATTGAAATCCCGATAAACAGCGCGAAAGATAAAAACTCGACACCTGGAGGTGCAAATTGCCTGTAAATGAAATAACCCAATCCCGTACCTAAAGCAAAAGGAAAAATGATACTCGCATGGCTGATGACTACGGCATCATTGGCCTTGTTTTTTAAGGCTTTCAAGTCGAGTTCCATTCCAATGACGAACATGAAGAAAATCAGTCCCAACTGGCTGAAAAGTTTCAGGTTGGGCAATGACGCTACCGGAAAAAGCAGGTTTGAAAATTCGGGGAAATACAGCCCGACGAGCGATGGGCCAAGCACAATGCCGGCGACCATTTCGCCCACAACCGATTGCTGTCCGATTTTACGGAAAAACCACCCGAAAACCCTCGCTACCAAAATGATGGAAAGGATTTGCAGCAATAATATGGCCAAAGATTCACTGAGGTTGTGTGCCATCGAATCCAGGAATTCGTCCCATTGGCCTTTACCAGTTTTCGCTACAATATTGCGACCGGATTCAAGATTTTTCCCCTGTGTAATAATGTAGTAAATCAGCGCGGAAAAGCCGGAAATGGTCAGGATATAAAAAAGCGAATTCTTGAGGTTCTTCATATATCAGTTGGTTTGGTAGGCTGCAAATATGCGAAACCAAATATATAAATTATATCGGTTTTCGGGTATTTAATATAAATTTAAAACGGGCATTTGAAACCGTGCTATTTTTTTGTTTTTTGCCGATGCTTTTTATTGGTTTTATGTACCTTTGCAACCATTTTTAAGGCTATGAAGAAGCGCATTAATCCGGGATTTTGGGAAGCCGTTGCCCGAATTATTTTAAAGAACAGGAATTTCATCCTCGGTATCATTGCCGCCATCACGATTTTTCTCGGGTGGCAATGTAAAAACCTCGCCATGACATATACGGAAGCAAATCTGCTTCCGCAGAAACACATTGTAAACCAGCAATATGCTGACTTTCTTGATAAGTTTGGGGAAGAAGGAAATTTGGTCGTAATCGGCGTAAAGGACAATGCTTTTTTCACGCCAAAAGCTTATGCCGCCTGGAATGAACTGATGGGCAGCCTGAAAAAAAGCCCTGATGTGGAATTGGTGGTTTCCTTAAACGATCTTAAAAAACTGCACAAGGACACTATCGCCCAGAAATTTGAAATGGTGCCGTTGATCGACCAAAACCGTACAAATGACCCGGCATATCTTGCAGCCATAAAGGATGAATTGTTCAACCGCTTGCCGTTTTATGAAGGATTGCTGTTCAATAAACAATCGGGAAGCATCCGTTCAGCAATTTACCTGAAGAAAAGTATCGTCAATACCGCGGAGAGGAAAACTTTCATCGTGGAAAACCTGGTTCCGAAGATTGAAAAATTTGAAAAAGCCGCCAACATCGACCTGCGCGTGTCCGGAATGCCATACATCCGGACGATTAATGCCGAGAATATGAAAGGCGAGATCGGGCTTTTTATTGGGGCTGCGTTGCTGACCGTTTCGGTGATTTTCTTCTTTTTCTTTCGGTCGTTCCGTGCGACATTCATTTCGATCGGGATTTTACTTTTTGGGGTGGTCTGGTCTTTCGGGACGCTGGGCATGTTCCATTATAAAATCACGATTTTAACGGCTATTGTACCGCCGTTAATCATCGTCATCGGGATTACGAACTGCATTTTCCTGATCAACAAATACCAGCAGGAAATCAAGATACACCACAACCAGGCGAAAGCATTGCAGCGTGTGATTTCTAAAATTGGGGTCGCAACGTTAATGACGAACATGACCACCGCAATTGGCTTTGCGACATTCATGATTACAGGAAATGATTTGCTGTTTGAATTCGGTTTGGTGACGTCAATCAACGTGATTTCAGTGTATTTACTTACGCTGATGGTTGTCCCGATAATGTACAGTTTCATGTCGGTGCCCAAGGAAAAGCATTTGTACCACTTAAGCAAAAATTATATTTCGTCGTTGCTGGACTGGGTTGAGAAAACCGTAAGGACAAAACGCACGGTGATTTACAGCATTTACGGACTGTTGCTGGTTTTCAGCGTGATCGGGGTTTCGCAGATGAAAGTGTCCGGAAGCCTGATCGGGGAAATGCCGAAGTCAGCCTCGTTTTTTAAAGACATTCTGTTCTTCGAAAAGGAATTCAACGGTGTCATGCCGCTTGAAATCATGATCCACCAGAAAAAAGGGAAAGCCATTAACCCGAAAACGCTGGAAAAAGTAGAAGAGCTGCAGCAGACGATTGCCGGAATCCCCGAGCTTTCCAAACCGGTTTCGGTGGTGAATTTTGCCAAATATCTGAACCAGACCTACTACAACGGCAATCCTGAATATTACCAATTGCCGAATAATAATGAGCAGGCTTTTGTGCTGACCTACGCCAAAAGCATGATGAAAAGCAAGGGCAAAGGCGACAACCTGATGAAAAGCTATGTCGATTCGACCGCACATTATATCAGGATTACAACGTTCATGAAAGACATTGGGACCGATAAGATGGCGCTCATCGAAAAGAAACTCCGCGCCAAAGTAGATGAAGTCTTCCCAAAAGGAAATTTTGAAGTGACCCTGACCGGCAAAGCGCTGGTATTCCAGAAAGGCACGGCATATCTGGTGGACAACCTGATCGAATCGCTGATTTTCGCGATTTTGACTATTGCATTATTGATGGCCTATTTGTTCCGTTCTGTAAAAATGGTAATGGCATCTTTGATTACGAATGTATTGCCGTTGTGCATTACCTCGGGATTGATGGGCTATTTCGGGATTCCGCTGAAGCCGTCGACGATATTGGTTTTCAGTATTGCATTCGGGATTTCTGTGGACAATGCGATACAGTTCATGGCAAAATACAGGCACGACCTGATCCAGAACGACGGGCGCGTCAAGAAATCGATCTTCAGCGCTATACGCGAAACGGGCATCAGTACTTTTTATACGTCAATCGTATTGATTTTCGGATTTGCGATTTTCACGGTGTCGAGCTTCAGCGGGACGATCGCCTTGGGCGGACTGATTTCGGTGACGTTGTTGTTTGCCATGTTTGCCAATTTGCTTGTGCTTCCGGCATTGGTGCTGACGTTCGAGAAGAAACGTGCCAAAAAGGAACTGGACTAAATTTTACGACCAGACCCTAGCCCCGATAGCAGCGGAAATCCTTTTTACAATGGAGCCTGCGGAATGTAAAAAGATTGCAGCGGATAACGGGAAAATGCTCCTCAAAAAAAATAAAAATTATATTTGCGCTTCAATTGCATTAAAACAGAAGAAAATGAAACACACCAAGATTAAGGATTTGCTTGCGGCGACGCAGCCGATGAAAGACATTAACGCGAAAGGATGGGTTCGTACCTTCAGGAATAGCCAGTTTATTGCGCTGAATGACGGTTCGACGATCCATAATATCCAGTGTGTGGTCGATTTTGAAAATACGCCGGAAACGGAATTGAAACGCATTACGACAGGTGCGGCGGTCTCTATCATCGGCGATTTGGTAGAGAGCCAGGGCGCGGGGCAGAAGTTTGAGATTCAGGCGCGTTCCTTCGAAATCCTTGGTGATTCTGATGCAGAGAAGTTTCCGATGCAGCCGAAGAAACATTCATTGGAATTCCTGCGTGAGAATGCGCATTTGCGTGTGCGTACGAATGCTTTTGGTGCGATTATGCGTGTGCGTTCGGTGTTGTCATATGCGGTGCACAAATATTTCCAGGATAAAGGATTTGTTTATGTAAACACGCCGATCATTACCGGTGCCGATGCGGAAGGCGCGGGTGAAATGTTCCAGGTGACATCGTTGCCACTGGACAATTTGCCGAAAAACGAAGAAGGAAACATCAATTACAAGGAGGATTTCTTTGGAAAACATACAAACCTGACCGTTTCCGGGCAATTGGAAGGCGAGACGTTCGCGATGGCTTTAGGCCAGATTTATACTTTCGGACCGACTTTCAGGGCGGAGAATTCTAATACTTCACGTCACCTTGCCGAATTCTGGATGATTGAGCCGGAAGTGGCGTTCAATGACCTGAACGACAACATGGATCTTGCTGAAGATTTCATTCAGTATGTGGTGAAATATGCGGTTGATCATTGTAAAGATGACTTGAAATTTCTGGAAGGCCGTTTGCTTGAGGAGGAAAAATCAAAGCCACAGGCTGAACGCAGTGAAATGGCACTTTTGGAAAAACTGGATTTCGTGTTAAGCCACAGCTTCAAGCGCGTTTCATACACCGAAGCGATTGATATCTTAAAAGATTCCACGCCAAATAAGAAAAAGAAATTCCAATACCTGATAACAGAATGGGGTGCCGATTTACAAAGCGAGCATGAGCGTTTCCTTGTGGAGAAACACTTCAAATGCCCGGTGATTTTATATGATTATCCTGCAAATATTAAGGCATTTTACATGCGTTTGAACGAAGACGGCAAGACCGTACGTGCGATGGATATCCTTTTCCCCGGAATTGGTGAAATCGTCGGCGGTTCGCAAAGGGAAGAACGTTATGATGTATTGGTCGAGAAAATGCGAAAGCTCGGTATAGATGAGGAAGAATTGTGGTGGTACCTTGATACGCGCCGTTTCGGAAGTGCCGTTCACTCAGGATTCGGTTTGGGATTTGAAAGACTGGTGCTTTTCGTGACGGGCATGACCAACATCCGTGATGTGATCCCGTTTCCGAGGACACCGCAGAATGCGGAGTTCTAATGGTAAAATCTTAAATATAAAATTCCAAATTCCGGCGAACGTTTGGAATTTGGGATTCATTTTTTTGAATTTTGAAAATGAATAAAATTCCAAATTCCATGCAGTTTAGGCTTGGGATTTGGAATTTGTTTTTTGTAATTTTGAAAGAAGAAATCAACCTATGCTCAAGCAGTTCCTAAATCTGAAACTTTCCCAAAAGTTATCACCGCAGCAAATACAGGTGATGAAACTGATCCAATTGCCAACCCAGGCTTTTGAGCAACGGCTGTTGGAGGAACTCAACGACAATCCGGCATTGGAAGCAGGAAAGGAAGAACCTGAAATTCCTGCCGATGAATATGAAACGGAAGAATACGAGGATTTCGATGACAATGAAACCGACCATGCCGATGAAGAAATCAACATCGATGAATACCTGAACGACGATACGCCTGATTACAAAACCCAGGCCAATAATTACAGCGATGACGACGAAGAGCGTGAATCGCCATTGGCCGAACCAATCAGTTTCCATCAGGATTTAATCAACCAGCTCAATACTTTTATTCTCAATGATGATGAGCGCGACATTGCGGAATTCCTCGTGGGAAGTATAGATGATACGGGTTATATCCGCAGGAGTATCCCGGATATGGTCGACGATATGGCTTTCACACAAGGCATTTACACCGATGAGAAGACGGTGGAGAAAATACTTCATATCATCCACCAGTTGGAACCGGCGGGAGTAGGGGCACGCGATCTGCAGGAATGCCTTTTGCTGCAACTGAAGCAAAAAACACCGACACAGGAAGTAGCGCTGGCCATAGACATCCTCGAGCAACAGTTTGATGCGTTCAGCCATAAGTATTATGATAAACTGATGCAGAAGTTCGGGGTGACCTCTGCGGAGCTGAAAAACGCCATCCACCTTATTGAAAAACTGAATCCGAAGCCTGGCGGTTCTTACGCAAGCCGTGTGACTGAAAATATTGTTCCTGATTTTACGATCAGGATTGTAGACGGCGAATTACAATTGACATTAAACGGGCGCAATGCCCCTTCTTTACACGTTTCCAAAGATTATCAGGAAATGATGCAAACGTATAAGGAATCACGCGATAAATCTACAGCACAGCGCGATGCGGTGCAGTTTATCAAGCATAAACTCGATTCTGCGAAATGGTTTATCGATGCAATACGCCAGCGCCAGGAAACTTTGTTGGTGACGATGAATGCGATTATGCACTACCAGAAAGATTATTTCCTTGAAGGCGACGAAGCAGCACTGAAACCAATGATTTTAAAAGACATTGCCGATATGGTCGGGTTGGATATTTCAACCATTTCACGTGTTGCAAACAGCAAATATGTCGAAACGCCATACGGTACAAAACTGATCAAGGAATTTTTCTCCGAAGGGTTGACCAACGACCAGGGAGAAGAAGTTTCCACTATAGAGATCAGGAAAATCCTGCGCGAAATTATTGATGAGGAAGATAAGGACAAGCCTTTAAATGATGACCTGCTTGCTGAAATCCTGAAAGAGAAAGGCTATCTTATAGCGCGTCGTACCATTGCAAAATACCGCGAACAACTTGATATTCCAGTAGCGAGGATGCGCCGGAAAATTTAATATGGGAAAGTTATTCAACTTGTTTTCATACATTTTTCATCCGCTGTTTATTTCAGTTTATGCGGTTTTGGGCTTTTTCCTGTTTGGCGAAAAAACCTTCCAATACAGCGAGATTTACCTCATTATCATCCAGATTGTGATCATCACGATTTTCATTCCGGTTACTTTTTACTACCTCTTGCTTTCCCTGGGTAAAGTCGATTCGATTATGCTCGCCGACAAGGCCCAGCGTAAACTGCCTTTGATGATCCATGCGGTATTGCTTTTTATTTTAATACAGAAAAGCATCACGCTGGAAAGCTGCGTGGAATTGTATTTTTTCTTTTTCGGAAGCCTGATCAGTACCTTACTGGCATTGCTGATGGTGTTTGCAGGGCATAAAGTCAGTCTGCACATGATCGGCATTACTGCGCTAACGGTATTTATGATGGCCATCAGCCTGCATTTTCAGATCAGGATGATACTTCCGGTACTGGTTTTGGTACTTTGCAATGGTTTTGTCGCCACATCAAGGCTTCGCATGAACGCGCATACGATGCAGGAACTGGTTTTAGGGAGTTTAATCGGGATCATTCCCCAGGCCGGATTGCTGTATTTCTGGTTATAGGATGTAAAACATCAAACCGAAATTCAATGTCCTCATTTCTATAGGTTTGCCATTGACCTGGGCAGATTTGAAAAGTGGCGTCAGTCCATAATATACATGGAAATTCCACGTGTTGAAACCCGTCGCGACGTAAGGCCCCACCTGGATCTGGTTGAAATCTTTATTCTTAAAAACAGTAATGGTCTCATCGCCGACAAATTTCGTCTTGTTCATCAAAAGATAACGCACTTTGAAACCTGCATAAATCCTGTAAAATTTATGGCTTTCCGGTGTCGAATTCCTCCAGCGGAATTCAATCGGAAGGTCTAGGAAGACCTGCTCCAATTTGTTTTTCGAGTAACTGACATCTTCCAGGATTTCGTAATTGTGGCCGCCACCGCTTTCGGTGACCAAAAGGTTGTTGTGGTATTTGTTATAAGAGATCCCAAGTCCTGCGGCAATCGCATAGGTCCGCCTTTTGTTGATGGGCATGTCGCGCAGGAACCCCATGCTGATGCCCGTTGAAAACCCATTCAGCGAAAAACCCGGAGGCTTGTGCTGCAATAAATTATAAGTAACCGAAAAATAAAACTGGTCTTCCCTGTAAAGCGAATCGACTTTGGTAAAAAAGGTCGTGTCCTGGACTTTTACAGGCGGTTGTTCCTGCGAAAAAGCGGTTGCTGCAACGAACAGGCATAGGATTTTTAAAAGGCGCATGCATTTTATTTTGACGCCTAAATTACTAAAAATTTATGGAATTTTTTTGGCCTTTTCCGGCTGTCCACTATATCTTTCTTCTGATAAAGGTGTGGAAAAAGGATGTGCTTCGCCAGTTCGCTTCGCTCGTGTCGTTTCCATCCGGGGCAGGAACTTCGCCCGGATCCGGATTTTTGCCATTAAATCACGAAGAGGCTACGGTTTAAGAAATATTTTTATCTTCGGAAAAATATTAAGCGTCGCATTGCATTTCAACGACATCTACAAAGAACACCACCGCAGGGTGTACAATTTCTGCCTGAATTACCTCCAAAGCCTTGAAGATGCTGAGGAAGTAACGCAGGATGTATTTGTCCGGATCCACCTCAAATTGCATACGTTCAATAACCAATCGCAACTGTCAACCTGGATTTACCGCATTTGTGTAAACTGCTGCATCGATTTCCTGAAGGCCAAAAAAAGAAAAAAGCGGTTCGGCTTCCTGACTTCGTTATTTTATGAAGACAGCAGTGAAATCCGGCATGAGGTCGGGGATTTCAATCATCCGGGCGTAGCATTGGAACAAAAAGAGGCCGTCGCTGCATTATTTGCGCATATCGATACACTGCCATTCAACCAGAAAACGGTTTTGCTTCTGAGTAAAATCGAACAGAAATCCCAAAAGGAAATAGCTGCAGTCATGGACATTTCCGAAAAGGCCGTTGAATCGCTTTTGCACAGGGCAAAAGAAAATCTGCATAAAAAAATCAATACGCGCGAATGAACACCAATATAAAAACGTCTAAACCCATAAATCCTATTGCTATGGAGGAATTGTTAAAACCTTTGGATGCTGTCCGCGAAGTGAATCCGCCTTTTTTCCTGAGGGATAAAATTAATGCAAAGATACACCGTGCTTCAGAAAATATCACGCCAGGGGCTGCAGTGTGGGCATGTGCATCACTGGTTTTGCTTTGTGTGCTCACTTTTTATTCAGCAGGAAATGTCAAATCACCTGTCAAATCAAGTGTGTCTTTCGACCTGATGCCCCATAACGATATATACGCACAGCCATGAAAAAAATAAAGATACTCACCATTTTCTGTGTCACCCTCGTCGCATTGAACCTGTTCCTGATTGCCACAGCATTGCTTGAACAAAGGGAACATCGGCATGGCAGGCCAGAGGAGAAGAAGGACATTGTGATCCACGAACTGCAACTTGATCAAGTACAGATTGCAAAATATGAAAAAATGATTCACTGGCACCGAAACCAAATCCGTGAAGCGGATGGCAGGATTATGGATTTGAAAAACAAACTTTATGCCCCATTGGATAATCCAAATCCAAACCAGATGGCGAATGATTCATTAATGGCAGAAATAGGAAAAGTCCAGGTTGAAATTGAGCATATTCATTACAAACATTTCCAGGATATTAAAAGTTTGTGCCGAAAAGAGCAGTTGCCCTATTACCATGACATGACAACGCGGATCGCAGACATTTTCTCTAATCCAAAACCGGGACGATGATAATTACAGCATAAGCCAATTTGATTTTAAACTTTCAGGTTTATAGGTTGCTTTGCCGGCTTTTGCGGGCTTTTTTGCATAAAAATACATGCGAAGCATATTTAACAAATGGTGTGTGTTTTCCGTAGCATCATGTTCTGGAAAAATCGTATTTTACCTTCAGGGAAAGGGAAGTTGTAGCCCTACGGAAAATTTGAATTTATTCAATACGGAAAAAGTATACCATTTGTTAAAGTTTTTCGCTTGCTGATTATTATTTCAGGCATCAACCGAACGCATATTTATAAAAGTACCTCAGGAACTCTTTTCCTTCTTACTGTAACGGCAGGCCCAATCGAGCAATACAATAAGATGCTGCAAAAATTCCTCGCCTTTGCCGGTTAAGGTGTATTCTACCTTTGGCGGAATCTGTGGGTAAATTTTTCGGTCGATCAACCCGAAGGATTCGAGATCCCGTACCGTAACCGTGAGCATTTTTTGCGAAATGCCGTAAATCGAATTTTTGAGCTCGTTGAATCGCATTGTTTTTTCAGCGCCCAATGCCATCATGACAAACACCGACCATTTGTCGCCTACTTTATGCAAAACATCCTTCACCGGGCATAAGGTCGTATTGCAATCACGCGGGGTATTTAAAATTTCTTTTAATTTTTTTCTGGTGTCTATTGCAGACGGGACGCTAATTGTTTCCATTTGGTAACTGTGTTTCCTGAAGGTGCCTTCTTGTGTGTGAATTTTTTTCTGCGCAAATTTGCGGTACCCAAAAGTAACTAAAAAACTTTTATATACTAGAAAAACTTTAGAAACTTTCGGAAAATACTAATAACCACATTTAATTTACATTACAAATGAAAAAAGTAATTTTGATTACCGGTACCAACAGCGGCTTCGGCTGGCTGCATACCCACACTTTGTCTGACGCAGGATTTACCGTTTATGCCACGATGCGTGATACCTCTGGAAAGAATAAAGATAAAGCGGAAGAACTCGCAAAATTAAAGAATGTACACGTCATTGAAGTGGATCTGAGTAGCGAAAACTCAGTGAATAAGGCTGTTTCACATATCCTTGCTGCCGAAGGACAACTGGATGTGCTGATCAACAATGCCGGAAATTTCATGGGCGGTATCGCTGAAACCTTTACGCAAAAAGATATCGATACGCTGTTCGATGTGCATTTCAACGCGACATGGCGTACCATCAAAGCAGTTTTGCCACAAATGCGTGAGCAGAAAAACGGCCTTATCGTGAATACCTCCAGCGTACTAGGAAGATTTTCAGCACCATTCATGACATTTTACAATGCGGCTAAATTCGCTGTGGAAGGCCTCAGTGAAGGGTTGCACTACGAAGTGCGCTCATTGGGTGTTGACGTAGCCATTGTTCAGCCAGGCGCTTTTCCAACAGAAATTTTTGGCAAGTCTACGTATGGATCTGACAGTACGATTGCTGCTGATTATGGTGATTTGTCTGCCATCCCGGAACAAATTGGAGTGGGTATAGGACAATTGTTTGAAAACCTGCAGCCCAACCCGCAGGATGTTGCCGATGCGGTATTGAACCTCATCAACAAACCACAGGGACAACGGCCGTTGCGTACCGTAGTAGACGTAGCGACAGGCCAGTTTGCCAAAGATGCCAATACCCATGTGTCTGAGGGATATAAAAACTTTGTGAGTGCTTTCGGGTTGCAGGAATTATTAAACTAAATTTTTATTGGCAATAGAAAAACGCCGTAATTGATTTTACGGCGTTTTCGTTTAATAAAATCATCAGTTAAATTTCGCCAACTGATTTTTTTTTAAGTTATTTGCACCCTCAAACTTAGAGAGGTGTCCGAGTGGTTGAAGGAGCAAGCCTGGAAAGTTTGTATGTGGGCAACTGCATCGTGGGTTCGAATCCCATCCTCTCTGCATTGAAATGCGCGTCTGTAAGGCGCGCATTTTTTATTGGTGCGGGCGTAAAGACCGAAAGGACTTTTCTAAGGCCACGACAACAAAAAATGCAAATCGCTTGCAAAGTCGCGCTTCAGTGTTTATGCTGCAGAGCTAATCCGTCTTTCATACTTTCATCTTCTGGATCCTCACCGCATTCAATATCGCCAATAACGCCACACCTACATCGGCAATCACCGCCTCCCACAATGTAGCAATGCCTCCTGCACCCAAACCCAGCACAATCAATTTTACCACCATTGCCATGATGATATTCTGCCACACTACCTGTTTGGTCAGTTTGCCGATTTTAATGGCGGTGACAATTTTTGAAGGCTGGTCGTTTTGGATCACAATATCGGCGGTTTCAATGGTGGCATCGCTGCCCAGGCCGCCCATGGCAATGCCGGCGTCGGCTAATGCCACAACGGGCGCATCGTTTACCCCATCACCGACAAATGCAATGCGTTTGCCTTCGGATTTTAACACTTCTACTTTCTCCACTTTACCTTCAGGCAACAAATCGCCATAGGCATCGTCAATCCCGAGTGTATTGGCAACTTCATTAACAACGGATTGTTTGTCGCCGGAGAGCATGACCGTTTTTATGTTTAAGGCGTGCAAATCTTTTATGGACTGCTCCGCATCTTCCTTTATCTTATCGGCAATCGTGATATAGCCTTTGTACTTTTTATCAACCGCAACAACAACAATCGTATAGACAATGCTGTTGATTTCTTTGGGATAATCAATGCTGAATTTTTGCATCAGCCTGGTGTTGCCTGCGAGGATTTCCTTTCCGTCAAATAAGCCTTTTAAGCCGTGCCCGGAAATTTCCTCCACTTCAGAAACAGCAATCCCGTTAACCAAATCTTTTCCAACATGTTGTACAATGGCCTGTGCAATAGGATGTGTCGAATGGGTTTCGATGGCTGCTGCCAATTTTACCAGATCCTGTTCTTCCATATCATTGGCCACGATTTGCTGCACCTGGAAAACACCTTGGGTAAGCGTTCCGGTTTTGTCCATTACAACGGTGTCGATTTGCGTCATCACATCAAGGAAATTGGAACCCTTGAAAAGGATCCCGTTTCTTGATGCGAGTCCGATGCCGCCGAAATATCCAAGCGGAATGGAAACCACCAATGCACAAGGGCAACTGATCACCAAAAACACCAAAGCCCTGTAAAACCAAACATTGAAAATATAAGCCTCGACCAAAAAATACGGTATAAGGCAAACTGCCAGGGCCAGCGCAAATACAATCGGCGTATACACTTTTGCGAAACGGCTGATGAACAATTGTGTTTGCGATTTCCTTGCTGTCGCATCCTGCACCATTTCTAAAATCCTGCTCAGTTTGCTATCCTGAAATCCTGAAGTTACCCTGATTTCTGCAACGGTATTCAGGTTGATCATTCCTGCGTAAACGATGTCACCTTTGGATTTACTGTCTGGTTTGCTTTCGCCCGTAAGCGCTGCGGTATTGAATGCTGCCTTTTCGGAAAGCAACTCGCCATCGAGTGCTACTTTTCCGCCGGGTTTTACCTGGATGATTTCCCCAGGTTTGACCTCTTTCGGATGGATCACAGATACATTTCCATCACGCTTCACAGCCACTTCGTCCGGGCGGATGTCGAGCAATGCCTTGACGCTGCGTTTTGCCCGATTGACGGCCGCATCCTGAAACCATTCGCCGATAGCATAAAATGCCATCACCGCAACGCCTTCGCTATAGGAGCCAATGGCAAAAGCGCCAATAGTGGCCACGCTCATCAGGAAAAATTCATTGAAGAAATCGAAACGAAGGGCTTTGCGCCAGGCGAGATAAAGGACATTATACCCCGACAGCAAATATGCTATACTGAAAATAATCAGGTTAAACGGAAATGCCGGGATGTAGTCAAAACCGAATTCCAGCGACAGCATTACGAATAAAACGGCTACCGACAATAACAGTTGCCAATGGCTTTGCCATATGGATTCACCGGTTCCGCCTTCATGATCATGGTCATCGTGGTCGTGATCTTTTAAAATAGGATCTTTACAGCATGTATCGGTATTTTCCATAGCTTAAATTTACAATTAAATTGTGGCTTAATGTTCATGTTCGCCACCACCTTCACTTTTTAATAAATGGCTTTGGATGTAATAAGCACCTTTCAGCACAATTTCGGCATCTTTTTCAAGCGGTTGTAAAGTTGCAACCTGTACATAACCCAATTGTGCCGTACCAGACTTCACTTCAATCCTTTGAAAATGGTACATTTTTCCCTGTTTAGGGTCGTCTTCCATATTTTGAAGGATAAAAATAAATTCGCGTCCATCAGCTTTAATAACGGCATCAATCGGTAAGGCATCGACTGCACTTGCGCCGATATCAATTAGTGCATTGACATACATTCCGGGGATCAGCTTCTGCTTGTCGTTTGAAATGTCGGCATGTACGGCAACGGATTTGGTTTCATTTTCAAATGCTTTGCCTACGCTGAATATTTTCCCCATGATTTCAGAATTGTCCTGGTTTGTCAAAACGAATCGTACATTTTGCCCGGGTTTTACCTTATGCAGGTCTTTTTCGTAAACCAATAAATCCACGTGCAGTTTGGAATTGTCGACAATCCCTAACAGCGGTTTTCCGGCTTCTGCATTGCTGCCGATCTTGATATTGATTTCTGTAATGAATCCTGAAATGGGAGCTAAAACAGGCGCAGTGGTCGTCGCATTCGAATTGCCGTTGATGTTCAGTAAATGCATTTGCCTTTGCAATGAATTGAAACGCGCTTTCTCGATTTCATATTCTGATTTTGTTTTCTGGAATGTTTTTTTCGAATTCACGCCTTCATCGCTCAGGGTTTTCTGGCGGTCAAACTCGAGCTTCAGGAACTCCAGGCTGCTTTTCGAAGTTTTATATTCCTGCTGGATACTTGCGAATTCCGGGCTTTCAATCGTGGCCAAAACCTGTCCTTTCCGTACAGCCTGCCCTTCGATGATATTTATGGATCGCACGATTCCCGGCATATATACTGATACTTCCGCTTCGTTTTGCGGAGGCAGTTTGGTATAGCCATTGGCAGAAATTACGGCGCTCAGGTTTTTCGAGGAAAAGGTTCCCAATTCAATTTCCGACGCATGGTATTGCGCTTCGTTGAGTTGGACTTCTTTTGAAGCGGGTGTTTCTATTTCGGCAACTGTATCCGTTTTTTCAGGTCTGGCGGACTCGTGCTCATGCCCGTCAGTTTCGGAACGCGGCCAGACGAAATAAGTGATGAGTGAAATGGCAGCAATAGCAATGACGTATATAAAATGTTTCTTTTTCATCGTAATTATTGATTTGTTAAGTACAAAAGATTAATGACCGTCTGGTTGTAATTGTTGATGGCCTGGAGGAAATTAAGCCTGATGTCGAGTGCGGTTTCGATGCTCTGGACATATTCAACGTATGAAATATCTCCGTTCTGGTAGGCTTTTGCAGCATTCTTGCCGATAAGGTTTGCATTCGGGATGGCTGTGGTATTGTAGAAATCGATCTGCGACTGATACGTGACGAGATTTTCCTGTTGCTGTATGAACTCGCTTTTCAATTGTGCCTGTAAATAAGTGGCATTTTTCTGTTCCCGTTCGCTGTTCGTTGCAGCGGCCTTCGCTTTCGCAACGGCGCTTCCGGCAAAAATGGGTACGGCAACGCCAACTGAAAATCCCTGGAAATGCAGGGAATTGTCGTAGGATGTCATTTGTCCATTCCACTCCTGGTTTCCGGTTATGGATTGGATAAAATATCCTGCGGAAATATCCGGGAACAGGTTTGCTTTTTCGACTTTGCGCGTGGCTTCGGCAATTTGTACCTGCTTTTCGGAGAGTTGCAATGAAGGATTTTGTCTTACCATTGTGGAATCGGCAGGAACGCTGAAAGGCATCGGGATAAAAGCAGTGTCTGACACCGTAAAGTCGCCGGCCATATTCAGCAACATCCGGATATTGGTTTTCTGGGAACGGATCCGTGCGTTGTTTTGCCTGATGCGCTGCTCCAATTCCTGCTGTTTTGCAGCGGCTATCGATTTTTCCAAAGCGCTGCTTTCGCCGGTTTCAAATTTCAGTATGGCTGATCTTACGAATTTCTGCATGATCACGTCCTGCGTTTGCAACAGCTGATTCTGTTTTTGATAAAAGAGCAATTCATTCCAGGCCTGCCGTACATTTAATGTCATTTCCTGTTTGGAAATGCCTAATTTGATCTGGCTTGCATGGTCATTCTCACGAAGCAGGTTTCTTTTGGCACTGATTTGGAAAGGATTGAAGGTTTGGGAAATGCTCAGGTTTTTATCTTGCAAAGCGGAATTGATCTGTCCGAATGTACCATTGATTTCTGTTTTCGGGATGTCGACGGCAGTTTTGATTAATTGGGCGTGCATCTTTGAATCAAGTTCGGAAGCCTGCACGTTCAGGTTGTTTTTCAATCCGATCTCCACGGCCTGTTTTATGTCTAAACTTTGGGTTGGTTGCGCATTCCCGTTAAATGAGAACAGGCTCAAACCGAGGATCATGATGGTGTTTATCTGCTTTGGAAAATTATTTTTAATTCCTCTTTCGAAATACAAATACAAAATCGGTAAAACGATAAGTGTCAGCAATGTTGCCGTAATCAATCCTCCGATGACTACCGTTGCCAAGGGTTTCTGTACTTCAGCACCCGCGCTGCTGCTGATCGCCATCGGTAAAAAACCTAATGATGCTACGGCTGCGGTCATGATTACGGGACGCAACCGCACTTTCGTGCCTTCTTTAATACGCTCATAAATGTCAGTCATTCCTTCTGATTTTAATTGGTTGAAATAGCCGATCAATACAATTCCGTTGAGTACCGCCACTCCGAAAAGCGCAATGAAACCAACACCTGCCGAAATACTGAAAGGCATGCCGCGCAGCCAAAGCGCAAAAATTCCGCCAATCGCCGATAACGGGATCGCGGTAAAAATCAACAGCGATTGCTTTATGGAATGAAATGTGAAATACAACAATACCAAAATCAACACCAATGCCGCCGGAACGGCAATGGCAAGGCGCTTGTTGGCATCGACCAGGTTTTCAAACTGCCCGCCGTAAGTGGTGTAATATCCTTCGGGGAGTCTGAGTTTTTCATCGAGTTTTGCCCGGATTTTCTCTACGACCGATTTTACATCTGCACCACGCACATTGAATCCTACCACAATGCGGCGTTTTCCTTCTTCCCGTGAAATCTGCATCGGGCCGTCCTCAAAATTCACGTCGGCGATTTGCTCCAGCGGAATCTGGTTCCCGGACGGCAGCGTCACGTACAGCGATTTTAAATTCGAAATGTCACGGCGGTTGCTGCTGTCCAGCCTTACGACGATATCAAACCGCTTTTCACCTTCATAAACGACACCGGCGGCTTCTCCGGCAAAGCCCATACGGACGACTTTATTCAGGTCGCCGATTTTAAGTCCGTACAGCGCGAGTTTGTCCTTGTTATAACGGATGGTGATCTGCGGTAAACCGGCCACGCGTTCTGCTTTGGCATCCGAAACCCATTCGATACCTTTGATGAGCTGCAGCACTTCATCGCCCTTGCTGACGAGCATCTCGATATTGTCGCCGAAAATCTTAATGGCTACATCGCTGCGCACGCCGGTCATGAGTTCGTTGAAACGCATTTGTATCGGCTGTGAAAATTCAGTGGAAGCGCCCGGAATGTCTTCAAGTGCTTTTTCCATTTTTTCCATGAGCGCTTCTTTGGAATCCGCTGATGTCCATTCGCTTTTGTCTTTCAGCAAAATAATCATGTCACCGGCTTCGACGGGCATGGGGTCGGTCGGGATTTCTGCCGAGCCGATTTTTGTAACGATCATTTTGATTTCGGGAAACTTCGCTTTTAGGATTTTTTCGGCTTTGGTGGTTGTCTCAATTTCCTGTGAGAGCGAGCTTCCTGATGCGATGATAAAATGCGTGGCGATGTCGCCTTCGTCGAGCGTTGGGATGAATTCGCCGCCGAGGGAGTGGAATATAAGTAAAGCGATCAGGAGCAACCCGAAAGCCATTCCGAGGGTCAGGGCTTTTACTTTCAAGGCTTTTTCCAGTAAGGGCGCATAGAAACCGTAAAGTCCGTTGATGATTTTATCGCTGATGTTTTTCTGATGACCGGGTTCTTTGCTCAATGCGATGGAAGATACCACCGGCACATAGGTGAGCGATAAGATAAAAGCACCGATAATGGCAAAGGAAACCGTTTGTGCCATCGGGCCGAACATTTTTCCTTCAATACCCACGAGCGATAAAATCGGGAAATAGACAATCAGGATGATCATCTGCCCGAAAGCGGCACTGCTCATCAGTTTTTTGGTGCTGTTTCCAACGGCTTCGTCCATTTGTTGTTGTGAAAGCCTTTTCTTATTCTTTGTATGTTCGAGGTAGAACAACGATCCTTCAACAATGATTACCGCGCCGTCGACAATCAAACCGAAATCAATGGCGCCCAGACTCATGAGATTCCCGCTTACGCCAAAGAGCTTCATCATGCTGATGGCGAATAATAACGACAACGGGATCACCGATGCTACAACCAAACCGGCACGCCAGTTCCCGAGCAATAAAACCAATATAAAAATGACGATTAATGCCCCTTCGATTAAGTTTTTTTCGACGGTGCTGATGGCTTTGTCGACGAGTTTTGTGCGGTCCATGAAAGGTTCGATGGATACGCCTTTTGGAAGGGATTTTTTGATTTGTTCCATTTTCGCCTTGACCAATTTTACGACCTCGCCGCTGTTCTGGCCTTTGAGCATCATCACCATGCCGGACACTTCCTCGCCTTTACCGTCCTTAGTTACGGCACCATAACGGATGCTGCTTCCGATTTGTACGGTGGCCACATCACGAATCAGTATTGGAATATCATTTTGGGTTTTGACCACGATTTTATTGATATCATCGATACCATTCACCATACCGATGCCGCGGATGAAATAGGCGTACGGCTTTTTATCGATGTACGCTCCGCCGGTATTTTCATTGTTGTTTTCAAGTGCATCGAATATTTCGGAGATCGTCGTATTCATGCTTTTGAGCTTGTCGGGCTGGACGGCAATCTCGTATTGTTTCAGGCTTCCGCCCAAAGTATTGACTTCCGCAACGCCTTTGGTACCGATAAGCTGCGGCTTGATGATCCAATCCTGGATTGTGCGAAGGTCGGTCGCCGTATATTTGCCTTCATAGCCTTTTTCGGGGAAGACCACGTATTGGTAGATTTCGCCCAAACCCGTACTGACGGGAGCCATTTCCGGGGAGCCAACACCTTCCGGAATCAAGGCTTCGGCGGCTTTTAGGCGTTCTGATATTTGCGCCCTGGCCCAGTAAATATCGACATGTTCGTTAAATACCACCGTCACAACGCTCAGCCCGAAACGGCTGATGGAACGAAGCTCAATGACATCAGGGATCGGTTTTACGGATTGTTCGATGGGGTAAGTAATGAATTGCTCCACTTCCTGCGTGGCCAGTGTGGGCGAACTGGTAATGATCTGCACCTGGTTGTTGGTGATGTCTGGCAAGGCATCGATGGGCAGTGTGTACGCGGAATAGCTTCCGATTGCCATCAGGATTACTGTAAACAGCCCAATAATAAATTTATTATTGATGCTGAATTGTATGATTTTATCTAACATTTAAATAGTATAATGAGTGAAAATTAAAGGAGGAGATGCCTTTAAGATGTAATAAATACACAAATTTTCTACCCGTTCCCATGCTTCGGGACGGGCATCATTATGCTATTTGAGGCGGTTGCCAGATGCTTCCGGAGAACATGGAAGCCATATGTGATTTGTAAAGGATTTCTAATTTAGAAGTGACATTTACTGCAGCATCGGGAATATTGAAAGCCAACGGTGCTGTAAAATTCAGTACCTGAACACCGCAGCAATTGCAGATGCAGAAAGGAGAGCACGCATCATTGTGTTTTTCAGCATCATGTCCGGAGTGATTTCCGGCAACCGTTTTTGTCGTTCGTGTAGCCACATTATCGATTTCTGCATCGGCGCATGGCATGCAGGATAAAATGAGGAATAACATTGACAATATGGTGCTCGAAAATTTCACAGCCGTAAAAATAGTAAAGATTTTAAATAAAACAGGATTAATATATCCTTATTGAATTTCTCCGCGCAAGGGTGTTTCAAAGATGGTTTTGAAAACGTTCGGAGCCACATGCTGGCCCAACAAATACATCAACTTTGTAATCGCAGCTTCGGTAGTGATGTCTTTTCCTGAAATCACCCCGATTTTTTTCAGTGAAGTACTCGTCTCATAATGGCCCATGCTGACGCTGCCGCCGGAACATTGCGTGACATTTACGACATAAAGCCCGTTTTTAATGGCTTTTTTAAGCAATAGGATGAACCAATCCTCCGTAGTGGCATTGCCGGCACCATAAGTCTCCAACACAATGCCCTGAAGCCCGGGAATATTGACGATGGCAGAAAGTACCGTTTCACTGATTCCGGGGAACATTTTCACGATAGCGACGTGGTTGTTGAGGTTTTTATGTACCAATAATTTTTTGGTACTGGTTTTTGGCAAAAACAATTCAGGGTTGAATTTAAGGTGTACACCGGATTCTGCCAGTGGCGCATAATTTGGGGAGGCAAAAGCATTAAAATGCTCCGCGTTGATTTTCGTCGTGCGGTTGCCACGGTACAGTTTGTATTCGAAATAAAGGCAGACTTCCCTGATTACCGGTTTGCTCTTATGCTGAAGCGATGCGATTTGTATCGCCGTAATCAGGTTTTCCTTGGCATCAGTCCGCAAATCCCCGATAGGCAGTTGCGATCCGGTGAAAATGACCGGTTTTGAAAGATTTTCGAGCATAAAGCTCAGCGCAGATGCAGAATATGACATCGTATCCGAACCATGCAACACTACAAATCCATCAAAACGCTCATGGTTTTCTTCAATGATGGTGGCAATCTGTATCCATTTTTCAGGATTCATATTGGAAGAGTCGATGGGCTGCTCGAATGAAATGGTCTCGATATTGCAATCGAGTTGTTTCAGTTCCGGGATTTTCTGCTGGAGTTTGCTGAAATTGAAAGCCTTGAGCGCGCCGGTTTCGAAATCCTTCATCATCCCGATGGTGCCGCCGGTGTAAATTAAAAGGATTCCCGGTTTAGACGACATTGTGGTATTTTGATTTATTCACTACAGGATTGGCATACATCGCGAGGAAACGCTGCACCTGCATAGGGTCACTTTCATCGATACGCATTTCAAGGCGGCGCTCGAACAGCATTTTTTCATTTTCAGTGTAATGTGATTTGTATTTGTCAGTATTGTTCTGGATGTCGTAAGCGATATAATTTGTAGGCCAAAGATGGTATGAAGATAAAATCGAATCGTCAATCGCCTGTGCCAAAGCCTGGATTTGCTTGTTGGAGTTGTCGAATTCCTGCTTGATGGCCTCAATTTCATCATCCAAAACGTCACCCACGTGAATGTGGATGCGTTTTTTCTGGCCCATGATTCCGCTGAGCAGCGTCATGAAATCTTCGTTTTTTTCCTTGATGTAAATTTCGTTGTTCGCTTCAGCCATCAGTTGCGGCATCTTCAAAGCATCGGTCGGATCATATTCATACGAAATAGAAATCGGGACCAATCTTACTTTCCTGAAATAATCCATCAGATTATTTTCATCCGATCCCATGGCGAGCATTTTCAAAACACCCGGATGTGTGGCATCATTCCCGTCTTTGGTGCGGCCCTCGCGCTGTGCAATCCATACGGAACGATTTTCGCGTAGCAGCAATTGCGCAATATATTCTGCCATCAATTTTGAACTTTGCAGCAATTCCCTTGGCGGGAGCCCGCGCAGCACGAGGAAATTCCTGTTCAGTCTTGAAAGCGCATGCAAAAATGATTTTTTGACAAGGTTGTCACCAATCGCAGAGGCCGTCATGACCAATCCGTGATCGAAAAGCGAGGCGTTGATCAACGACGTATCGAGGATGATATCGCGGTGGTTTGAGATAAAAAGATAAGAAGTATTCGGCTCAAGCTTTTCAAAACCTGAAGTCGTCAGGCCGTCCGAGCTCTTGCGAAGCACCTGCTGCACAGACTGATAGATGTAATTGCATTGGAAATCGCGGATGGAATAGGTGCGTTTAAGCTGTTCCTTCCAGACATCATCGGCCAGATCCGGAAAAGTAAAATTCATCAGCGCTTTCATCATCGGATGGTTTGCGACTTTCTGGATGGCCTCGTTTACTTCGGCATCATAAAAAGGACGAATGGCGTCAAACTTCTGCATGTCGGATTTTTAATAGCTTAACAAAAGAACGAAAATTTATTGACATGCTTGTTTTCTTTTTATTAAATCCCAAAAACAGCTTTCGAATTTTCTGTAGTAATGTGGGCGATGTCGCCTGCCGGAAGTCCGTAAATTTCTGAAAGCTTTGCCACTACATTGCTGATGTAACTGCTTTCGTTGCGCTTGCCGCGGAAAGGTACCGGAGCGAGGTATGGCGCATCGGTTTCCAAAACGATATTGCTGATGTCGATCTGGTTCAGGAATTGGTCGATTTTTCCGTTTTTAAAAGTGACCACACCGCCGATCCCGAGTTTCATATTCAGTGAAATGGCTTGCAGCGCCTGTTGATAATCTCCGGCGAAGCAATGGAAGATCCCCCATAATTCCCGAGATTTTTCTTCTTCAAGGATTTCGAAAATTTCATCAAAAGCTTCGCGGCAATGAATGTTGATGGGCAATTTGTACTGTTTCGCCCATTGGATCTGCCTGCGGAAAGCGATTTTCTGGATGTCTAAGGTCGATTTGTCCCAATACAGGTCGATCCCGATTTCGCCTATGGCAGCGAACTTCCGACGGGAAAGTTCATGTTCCACATGCTGTAATTCAGCTTCGAAGTTTTCTTTGACATACGTCGGGTGCAGACCCATCATCAGGAAAACGGACTCTGGATATTGCGCTTCCATCGCATACATTTTGTCAGTGTATGACGAACCGATTGATGGCACGAAAATACGCTTCACACCGGATTCAAACGCGCGTTGCATCATCGCGTCGCGGTCGTCGGCAAATTCTTCGCTGTAAATATGGGCGTGGGTGTCGGTAAGGAGCATAAATTTAAATAAAATGCAAAGTTAGTTTTTTGAGGCCAAAGGTTTTCGGATTTTGGCTATTTTTGACACTCAACCGAGATTATGAAAGACCTTCACGACATCCTGAAACAGGAAAAGTATAAAAAAATCAAGTTCAGGATTACCAAAACCCAGCATTTACTTATTAAAGCAAAAATCAATGGTGTCGCGGGAAATTTCATTCTGGATACAGGCGCTTCAAACAGCTGTGTAGGGTTTGAGTCCATTGAACTGTTCTTGTTGAAAGCCAAAAAATCCAAAACCAAAGCTGCCGGTGCCGGCGCTACGGGAATGGTAACGCAATTGTCATTGGGCAACCAATTGCAGGTAGTACGCTGGAAATGTGATGATCTTGACCTCGTTATTTTTGATTTGTCACATGTAAATGAAGCTTTGACACAGCATGGGGTAAAGACCGTGCATGGGATCATTGGGGCCGATGTGCTGATGAAAGGCAAAGGGATTATTGATTATTACAACCATTGCCTTTACCTGAAATGATGTTGTAGCACTTTGACTACGCGTGCCTTTGGCCTGTTAAAAAGAATATATTTGACCAATAAATTTCCAATTATGAAAAAAAACTACACTCCGTTTCTGCTTGCGCTTCTCTTCTCCGTACTTCAATTTTCAGGCCTGATGGCGCGTGATAAAACCGTATCCGGCCCTGTAGAATTTTTCGTAACCGGTATTTACCTGGATGTGAATCCGGTTGGGCTGAGTCCGGGCGACAATATCGCTTATACGTTTCACATTGTCAATAACGGTCCGGTTCCAATGACGATAACATTGACTGATCCGCTGGTGGGAATGGATAATTTAGACATGCAAACGTTGTATCCCGGTGACAGCAGGAATTTCAACTCGAATTATATTATCAACCAGAATGATATCGATGCAGGCTTTGTGGAGAATACTGCTACGATCCATGTCTCTACTCAGGATGGTGCTGATTTCGACATGAGTTCGGACGACGGCGATCCTTCAAACGGCGACAGCAACCCGACGATCACTTTGCTTACGCCACCGCAGAACATTTCTTCGCTCCAGCTTATAAAAACAGCCGCTGTTAATGGAAATGGCCAGGCAGGTGATCTCATCACGTATTACTTTACGGTAACCAATACGGGAACTACCACCATCAGTAACCTTGCCATCAATGACGCGTTGACGGGTTCGATTCTTGTTCCTGTGACACCGTCAACATTGCTTCCCGGGCAGACGGCTTTCCTTGCCACGGCTTATATTATTACCGATGCGAATGTAAATGCAGGTTTTGTAATCAATTCTGCGGCTGTAATCGGAACGGATCCGGCAGGAAACCAGGTTACAGATGTTTCAGATGAGGGGAATCCTGAAAACGGGAATGACAACCCCACGGTTACAATGCTCAATCAGGCCCCGGCCCCGGAACTGTCTATGATGATGACTACCTATCAAAATGGTAATGAAATCGTTATGACATACGATATAACCAATACAGGAATGGTTACGCTTTACAATGTGACGCTCAGCACTGCGATTCCACAGGGTATGGTGTTAGACAATAACGGAGTTGTAGGGACATTGCTGCCCGGAGTTGTAACGAGCCTGACAGGCCATTATATTGTTACGGAACAGGATATTGCCAATGGCGCACTGGATTTTGTTTCAACGGTAGACGGCTACGATGTCACGGGGCAAACATTGCTGGCAACGCAGACTAACATCATTACCATCACGGTGTTTCCTTCCGGCGGCATCAGGCTGAAGGCTTTTGTGGATGCCAATGGCAATAACATCAAAGATGATGGGGAAGCTGCATTTTCATTAGGACAATTCCGTTATGTTAAAAACGACACAGAAGATCAGCAATACATCTACCCGTATTTGGGAGAGGCGTTGATTTATGGTTCGTCCATGGACTCTTATGATGTTTATTTTGAAATTGATCCTCAATATGCTTCATTGTACACGCTAACAACAGCGTCATATGAAAATATTACACCCAGCAGTGATACCACGTATTATTTTCCGGTAACAGCCGTGTCTGCATCATATGATTTGAAAGTCAGTTTGCTACAGGCTGGATTTCCGCCGAGACCGGGATTTGAATACCAGAATCTTGTTGAATATACCAACAACGGCAGCCAGGCCATTGCTTCGGGCACCGTATTTTTTAATGCTGACGGATTGACAACTGTCACAGCGGTTTCTGAGCCGGGTGCCATTGTTTCTGCTTCAGGGTTTACCTATAATTTTACAGACCTTCAGCCTTTCGAAACCCGCTATATGTATGTAATGATGCAGGTTCCGCCAATCCCTGAGGTGGATTTAGGGCAATTACTTACCAATACCGTAAGCGGGAACATTTCTGAAAATGATGCTTTTCCATACAACAACAGCGATTTTTCAACGGCAATGATTGTGGGTTCGTGGGACCCGAATGATAAAACTGAAAAACATGGCGGGAAAATCCTTTTCTCTGGTTTTTCTGCGGATGATACCCTTACCTACACAATCCAGTTTGAGAATACCGGAACCGCCAATGCGCAAAATGTTTCCATAACCGATACCCTTGATGCGATGTTGGATGAGAATACCGTCCGTATGGTTGGCGCTTCCGCGCCCTATGTGCTGGAACGCAACGGGAACGAACTGACATGGAAGTTTACAGCAATTGATTTGCCACCATCAGAAGAAAATACCACAATAGGGCATGGTTATGTCACTTTTGAAGTGAAACCGGAACCAGGTTTTGAATTGGGTGATATCATCCCGAATACCGCATCTATTTATTTTGATTTTAACCCTGCTATTGTTACAAATACTTTCCAGACGGAATTTGTGTCGCAGCTCGGTGTTAACGACGTAAGTGAAACAGATTTTAGGGTATATCCAAATCCGGCGAAAGATAAAGTGTCGGTTTCAATGACCGGAAGCAAAATGATAAAGTCTTTGGAGCTGATGGATATTTCAGGAAAAAGCCTGTTGTCTGAAAATATCAATGCCAATCGTGCTGAGATGAATCTTTCAGGAATGTCTGCCGGAATCTATCTCTTGAAACTTAAATCGGAAAATGGAGTAGAAACCCTAAAGCTGATAAAACAATAATTACAATACCATCAGGTTACATCCACGGACGTCCGAATGATCAAAACGCCCCAGCACTTCGAAAGCACTGTTGGGGTATTTTTTTCCCAAATCCTGCGTGGCTATAAACGAACAGGAATTGATATTTGCCAGATCAATAACATTGATGCCGCCTGTCTTTCCGTCTTCCATATAAGTTAACGCATCTTCTGTATCACGGATCATGATATGCATCCAGGGCGGGCATTCAAAAATACCGTTTCCGAAAGAATAAGCCTGCGACAGCAATTCTGTCATGCCATACTCTGAATGGATGGCATTGACCCCGAAACCTTCACAAAGGACTTGATGTAATTCCTCACGGATCATCTCCTTGCGCCTGCCTTTCATCCCGCCGGTTTCCATAATGATGGTGTTGTCTAGGCTGAAAGATTGTTTCTCGAGCAGATCCAATAAGCCATAGGTGACCCCAATAAGGATCGTATTTTGATTTTGTGATTCCAGCCGGGCCATTTTTTTTATCAGATCATCGTGGTTGAACAGGTAAAAACCGCTGTCCGGATTGTTTGTCATCCGGATCAGGTCTTCAACCATATAAATTAGTGAGGAACCTTCACGCTCCAGGTAGGAGGGAAGCAGGGCCAATATAGCATAATCTTCTATATTTCCGTAAAAAGCTGTAAATGCTTTGCGGTAACTTGTTTCATAAAGGCTTAAATCGGCGATGAGGTGCCGGCTCGTTGCCATGCCCGTTGTCCCGCTGCTGGTGAAGGTTTCCTGCACTTCATCTGTGCCTGAAAGGACTTTATGCGTCTTAAAAAACTGTATGGGCAGGAATGGGATCTGTACGAGTGATTTCACTTCCTGTTTTTCTGTCTTCAGCAGGTCGCAGAATTGCCTGTAAACCGCATTGTGTTCATGCTGGTACCTGAATACCTTCAGCGCCATTTTTTCAAATTGCTTCTGGGAAGAGATGGTAAATATATCTGAGGGGTTGATCAAGGGATTTTTTTGCAAAAGTAATTAAAATAAAAAAAGCGCCCATAAAGAGCGCTTTTATAATCATATCAGAAGTTGATTATTTGATAACCATTTTCCTTGTAGCTGTATTACCGTTTTCAGTGATTTTTACGATGTAAACACCACCTTTAAGGTTGGAAACATTTATTGCATTAGTAGTCGTTGTAGTGTTTACAACCTGCTTGCCCAATACATCATACACCACTACTGCTTTCTCAGCATTTGCTGCAGTCTCGATGAAGAAAGTACCGTTAGATACCGGGTTTGGATACACTTTAAGGCCAGCAATATTGTTGTCTTTAATACTAAGGTTTGATGCTGTTACAGATTCCCATGTAGTACCGATTCTCAATGCATCGATTTGGATTCCAGGAGTTTCAGTAGCACTGTCCTGACGGAAGAAGAATCTGTTGATTGATGCAAGGTCAGCTCCTGTGTGAGCATCTCCGATTGTCGATGTTGCTGGTTGTGCACCACCAACTGTAGGATCGATCCATAGGTTAACTGTATCATCCGATGCAGTAGCAGCGTCACCAAATGTATAGCCTAGAACTGCAAAATAAGTTTGGCCAGTTTGGTATGTATCAGCTGCCCAAGACGTATTTGTTCCACTGGCTGTCCTAACTTCAGTACCAAGATTAAAGCTAGTGTCGCTTACAGCTTTAGACCAAAGCGTAGCTCCGAAATTAGTTCCGCTTGAACCCAAACCTGCAAAATAACCTCCGTTAGGCTCTGTTACACCAGTCATTGAGCTAATATTCAAAAGAAAAGAATAATACACAGTACCTGAAGTTTGTGTGTCAAAAATGATCGCATTGTCAATTCCTGTTCCATCAAAAGTGATTGAATTCCCAACAGAAGCTATTCCAGTGTAATCAAGATTTCCTGCAGCAACCATAATCTCATCAGTTGTACCACTTTGGATAGTCCAGTCTGGCTGAGCTGACAAAGTTGCACCAGCAGCATAAGCAAAGTTGTTTGTGTATGGAAGCGTTACTCCGGTTGGAGCAGGAGTACAATCAGGTGAAGTTACGTTTACCGTCAGGTTACAATCGCCTCCTTCAGCTGTGAAAACGATAGCAGTACCTTCAGCAATGCCTGTAATGACAATGTTTCCTGAATCCATGCTTGTTGGGTCATCGCCGCCGATAGATCCAGAATCAACGTTAAGCGTGTAAGGATTTGTACCACCACCAGTAAAAGGAATTGTTACAGTATAAGTATCTGTTCCTGAGGTTATAGCGTCGCAGGATTTGGCCACAGTTCCGAAAATCAGGCTGCAGGCAGGTGTCACAGCGCCTTCGGATAATGAGATATCATCGATCCTTACCTGTGCCGTTCCACCAGGATTCGTAAATCTAAGGGATAACGTACCTGAAGATTCAATGGCGCCACCACCGATGCTCACAAGGTTCCATCCTGTAGCAGCAGCAGTATAGGCAATTGGAGACCAGTTTGTAGCATCTGTACTTTGCTCCAGTATCATCGGGTTTCCGCCATTATTTGAAATGGTCATACCAAAACTCAATACGAGATCCGCTGAGTTGTAAGCTGATGTGTCAAGACCGTCAATCTGCATCACTTTTCCAACGCCTGCTGCAGTTCCGATAAAAGCATTTCCGCTTCCTGTTGCACCGGCATAACCAGAAGAAGCACCGGTAATCCTTACGTCTGCATTTCCACCATAAACGATTGGAGCGCCATTGTCAAATGTCGCAGGAGCGGTACCTGTTGCATAAGCAGGGAAAAGTGTCGTTCCTGTTGGCGTTCCAAAGCTCTCAGAATAAAACTGAGCAAAAGAAGCAGCGGAAGCAAACAACACTAAAGATAAAGTGTAAAGTTTTTTCATTTTATGAATTTTAATTAAGTTTTTACGCGGCAAAGATAAACACAATTTTGTTTTGTTTAAAACAAATAGTGTAAAAGAATGGTTAATTTATAACAAAAAGTAAATATGTTGAAAATAATAATTACTTGACAATCAGTTTTCTGGTGGCCGTAGCGTCACCTTCCTTGATTTTAATGATGTAAACGCCGGGAGAAAGCGTAGAGATGTTTACCTCTTTACTTGTAGTGGTTTGCTGGAAGACCTTTTTGCCCAATACATCAAAAATGGCAATGTCTTTTTCCAGGCTGTTTTTAGAAGTGATATAAATCTTGCCGTTGCTAACCGGATTAGGGTAGAAATTCAACCCTTCAGTAACAGCAGGCTGTGTCTTGTTATCCTGGGCGGAAACACCGGCGAAGGATAAGCAGCACATTAGCAGAAACATAAAAAAGTAATTTCTTTGCATTTGGGGTAGTTTTATGGGGTAAAAGTATGAAAAAATAAATCGTAAAAATGCATCGGTATTAAAAACAGGAAAAATTTAACAATTGCCGCAAAATAAAAACACTTCCCGTAAAGAGAAGTGTTTTCAGTATTATTAATTGGCGTTAAACCAGCTCTATTGATTATTGCAAAAGGTTTGTGGTTCCTACGGTAGCCCAGTTTCCTGCAGTCAATGAAGACGCGCCTGTAGCTGTCGTAGAAGTGGTAAACGTATTTGCAGGGAAAGCTACGATGATGTCAACGGTCGCACCTACAGGAGTCGTTTGTGTAGTTCCTGAAATTTTAGCATTGGTAATTTTGATTTTTGAAGTCAAAACCTGGGCTGTATTCGTCGTTGCATCCTGGATTTTTACTGCAGCACCGTGATAAACGGTAGCTCCTTCAGTATAATCTCCGTAACCTTCAATCACAACATTGCTGAAATCCCCGTTTCCTTGCTTCTTGAACTGGAATGCATCGATTTCGATAGCGCCTGCGGTTTCAGGTGTCGTTCCTGCAGCTCTTTTTAAAGTCACATTGGTCACTTTAGGGAAGAAGGCATTGTCGTTGCTTGACGCTTCGATTTCCATTCCGTAATTTCCTTTTACAGTCTGGTAACCATACCAGTTGCTGTTTTCCTGTCCTTGCCATCCATCCTGCCAGTCAAAGGCATCGTCATAATTTCCATAAGAAATCAGGTTTGTAGCGCTCACTGTTCCACCGAAGAACTCATAACCATCATCAGCACCTTTATAAGCCACAAGGTGGTCCAGATGCGTGCCCGATCCTACTGAGTAAAACGTAAAAGCATTGTTTTCTTTAGTACCATCAGCCAATTTTGCACCGGCATATTCTACCCTTACATAGTTCAATGAACCGCCATTATGCGCTGCGTTGGTACCACCGTAAGTCTGGTTGTTTCCATCTTCAGAAGTAGCTGTTACGGCACCTCCGATAGCTTTGATCGGCGCATCGCCATACATGATGATTCCACCCCAGGATCCAGGTGTTTGTGAAGCCTCTGTGAATACTACAGGCTGTGAAGCAGTACCGTTGATGATCAGTTTTCCCCCGTTCAATACAACCAAAGCGTTATCACCTGTTGTTTTGTTTGCTGTAATTGTAGATCCTGCGTCGAAAGTAACCGTTACACCTGAAGCGATTTTTACAATCCCTTTAAGCGTGTAATTTCCATACGCATAAGTGGTATTCGCTGAAATGGTTCCGGTGATTTCCCCTACTACAGGCTGCGCTGTACCTTCATCATCACTGCTGCATCCTGTAAAGATAGATGCGATAATTGCAAGACTAAAAACTAATTTTTTCATGTTGTTGTTTAATTTAAATTTTATGCCACAAAGGTATCATGGCACTTTTTGAAAGGAGTTATCCCATTGTTATAATAAGGTTAGCTTAAGCTGATAAAATTATTAAGCCAATGTTAAGCACGTTGATTTTATGTAATTAGAAAAGGCCGCCCGAAGACAGCCTTAATTTTCAACTAAATCAAATAAAAATCTTTAAAAGGTGTACGAAAAGCCAAGTGAAAATCCTACGCCTCGCTTGTAATCCTGCAATATCCTTGAGCTTTCAACAAAGTTGGTATTGCTGTTTTCGCCCAGTTCGAATTTTACTTTAGGGTTCAGGATATTGTCTGCAGAAAATTTGAAATCAAGATGTTCGTTTACCTTGCTTGACCAAACCAAATCCAGTTTGCTTAGCGGAAGCTCATAAATGTGGTCAAACGGCTTGCTTCCCACACTGAAAATCCTTTTCCCGAATACCGAATATACTGCCGAAACCGTGTTGCTCCATTCCTTTCCTAAGTTGAACTGGTATTTCAGGTCAGTATTGACAAGCCATTTTGAAGCGCCCTGCAGATCCCTTTCGCGGTGGGTTTCAGATGATTTGACCAATTCTGCGTCTTCCGTGTTGTTTACCACATACTCATTTGCTTTGACGTGGGTTTGCATCAGCGAGGTGTTGAATCCCCACGACAGGTCGGACAGGCTTTTGCTGATCCGTGCGAAATCAAAAATGAATTCCAGTTCGGCACCATACAATGTAGCGTCGCCCGTGTTGAAATAAGTGGTAATGAATCCGCTTGCAGTGGACTGGAAATTCCTTTCAATGGCATTGTTTATTTTCTTGCCGAAAACGCCTACCGCAAACATTTCCTTGCTGGTCGGGAAGATTTCGTATTTGAAATCCACATTGTAATTGTCGCTGTTTACCAGGTTTGGGTTTCCGTTGATCGAAGTGCCATCGGCATTAAGGTAAGAAATCGCCAAAGCCTCGATCTGCACGGGTTTCGTGTAAGTGATGCCCGTTGCAAGCCTTAAGTTGGCCCTGTCCGATAGTGCATATTTAACGTTCACCGATGGCAAAGCGTAAAATTTATCGAAGGTCTTCTTTTCAAATTTCTGGTCGAACGAACCGTTCCTCCTGAATTTGGTTTCACGCATCGCCATCTCGCCACGCAGTCCTGCATTCAGTTCCCATTTCTCTCCGAAGTGGTACAGGATGTTGGCGTACGCCGCATTGGTGCTTTCCATCAGTTTCACACGGTACTGCGCGTTTGAACTTTCCTCGAAATAAAACCGTTCATTGGCAAGATCCAACGCGACAGTGGCATCGATATTGTTCAGTGGCAATGTAAATATTCCGACACCCCTGTCATAACTTCCTACGAAACGGTATGATGATTCTGACATAGAGGCGTTTCCGTTATAGCCAAACGTAAAGACCTGGTTTTTGTCTTCACCTTTTCCGAATTTCAGCGCATATTCAGCCATAGCCGAAAAATAGAAATCATTCGAGATATCGAAATACTGGCGAAGCAGGTCGTTACCGCCATAGGACATCACCAGGTTGTCTCCTTCCCTGGTCCCTTCGAGGAATTTCCTGTCAGGCTGCTGGTAAGAGGTTTTTGTGAATGACACGCCACTTTTAAGGGTTTGGTTTTTGTCCTTGGTGAGGTTGTATTTTCCGGTAAGCTGTGCCGTCAGGTAGTCAGATTGGTCCAATTGGTTTGTCCTGAAGAAGTGATCCGGATTTTGCAATTCTGCGTTTGAAACACCCAACTGGTCCTGGATTGAACTTACAGTGTTCCTTAAATAGAATATATTCATGCCAAGATCCCAGGCATCGGTTTTGTAATTTAAGCCTATCAATGCGGAAGTATTGGTTTCGTAGTCAAAACTTTTTTTGGTGAAGTTGTTGTCAAACTGGCCTGTAGGTGTCGGAGTGTCTTCGTAAGAAGTTCCAAATACGGTCCTGTCCAGTCCTTCCCTTACTTTATAACTGTTTTCAAAATTCAGCGAAAATAAATAGGACATTTTAGCATCGTTTTTCAAGGTGAATTTCTCTCCGTGCAATATGCCGATGCTGCTGTTCAGCGGGCTCGTTTTAGTGTCGACATCAAATCCTGACTTGAATGACGCCAAGGACTCCTGCCCTCCCAACGGACGCTTGACCGGCGCATTTCCGAAAATCCCGGGCAACTTGCGGTCTTTTCCGGTGAGCCCCATAAAACCCTTAAATCCGTTAGCATCTGCAGCCATGCTGAAGTCCGAAAGGTTGTTGTCTGTCGTATAGCCAAAACCAACGCTCAGCTTCGTGATGCTTTTACCTCCTTTTGAAGTGCCGATATTAAAGGTACCTCCTGAAAAGTCCCCATAAATATCGGTATTGAAAGTCTTGTAAACGTCGATCGCACTTACGATATCCGTCGGGAACAAATCCAGCGGGATGATTTTCCGGAACGGATTGTTTGATGGAACCGCCAGACCGTTTATCAGTAAATTATTATATCGGTCTTCCAATCCGCGGACGAAAAGTCCCCGCGACCCTACTTTTGTGATCCCCGTGATTTTTGTCAGGCCTTCTTCCACATCGCTCACGCCTTTCCTGGACAATTCCTGCGCACCGATGCTTTGCTTGATTACCGTGGCATTTTTCTGCTCGAGCAATAACACCGCTTCTTTTTCACGGTTGATGTTCTGGGTTACGACAACATCTTCGAGTTTGACGCTTCCGCTTCCGAGTGCCCTGTCTACTACGATGTTTTCATTCGGCTTTACTGTCACGGCCACTTCCTGGGTTTCATAACCCACAAAACTGATGACCATAGTATAGGTGCCTTCCGGTGCAGTAAGGGTGTATTTCCCTTCAATATCTGTGCTCGACCCGATTGACGTACCTTTAAGTGTGACGCTGGCAAACGGCAGCGTTTCATTGTTCATATCTTTATCGGTAATGGTTCCCGATACCGTACCTTTATTCTGGGCGAAGGCCGTAACGCAAAAAAGCAATGTAATAATCAAATGGCTGATTCTCATCTCAGGGTTTTTAAATTTGCTGCAAAGGAACTCCGGCGATGTAAATTTTGCGTTAATACGTTGTTACGTTTCTGTTGCTGTCATATTATCAAAATGTTAAGAGATTAAATAACCGTAAATACAGCATTTCGTTTTGTTTTATATTTACATTTACACTCGCAAATCGCTTAAACTTCGATATGAAAAAAAAGGACATTAAGATCTTGTTGGTTGATGATGAGGCAGATATATTGGAAATTGTAGGCTATAACCTGTCGCAGGAAGGCTACCAGATCAGCACCGCCAGTAATGGTCGTGAGGCTGTGGCCAAAGCCAAAAAAGAACTGCCCCATTTAATTATCATGGATGTCATGATGCCGGAAATGGACGGTATGGAAGCTACGGAAATTATCCGCAAAACACCTGAGACTGCCCATACGATAATCACATTCCTGACCGCGAGAAGCGAAGATTATTCGCAGGTTGCCGGGTTCGATGCCGGTGCCGACGATTACATCACAAAACCGATCAAGCCGAAATTGCTGGTCAGTAAAGTAAAGGCCTTATTAAGAAGGCTGAAGGACGAAGACCGCAATTCTGAAACCCTCAACGTGGGAGGGATCGAAATCAACCGCGAAGAATACAAGATTATTAAGGACGATCTTGAAATCGTTTTGCCTAGGAAAGAATTTGAACTCTTTTATTTACTGGCTTCCAAACCCGGAAAAGTATTCAAGCGCGAGGAAATCCTGGACAAGGTCTGGGGCAATGAAGTCATCGTAGGCGGGCGTACCATCGATGTGCACATCCGCAAGCTCCGCGAGAAGATAGGTGATGATTTTTTCAAGACTATTAAAGGAGTAGGCTACAAATTTGAAGTTTAACGTTTCAGCGGTGCCAAAAACTTTGCAACTTTGTAACTTTGGTACTTTGCCACTTCAAAAATGAGTTTAAATTTTAAGAAAACATACAAGTTTGCCGTCAAATCGGCATTATACGTCACGTTGTTTGCTACAGGATTTGCAGCGATATTGGCGTATTTCTTTTTTAAGCAACATCGAAGCGACCTGATTGCTTTTTGCCTTGTTTTCGCATTTTCACTTTACATTTTCGCATTTTTCGTAATCCAGTACCGGGTGGAAGTTTTCATTTACCGAAGGGTAAAAAAAATCTATGATGACGTGTCTTTCCTTGAGTCGAGTACCTTCCGGAAGCAATCGATCAGTACCGATATGGCTACGCTGACGCGCGAAGTCAAGAAGTTCGCCACCGATAAGAAGATGGAAATCGAGACACTCAAAGTGCGTGAGGAATACCGCCGTGAATTTCTCGGCAATGTTTCGCACGAATTGAAAACACCCCTTTTTACCGTGCAGGGGTATCTTTCGACGTTGCTTGACGGGGCCATGGACGATAAAAATATCCGTAAGAAATACCTGCAGCGCGCTGAAAAAGGGGTGGAGCGATTGATTTTCATCGTCCAGGATCTCGACATGATTACCAAATTGGAATCGGGTAACCTGAACCTGAACATGACCGAATTCAACATTGTCGAAGTGGTACAGAATGTTTTTGATCTCCTTGAGATGAAAGCCGAAAAGAAAAACATCATCCTTTCCTTTGACAACAAATACCCTAAAGCAATAAAAGTCATCGCCGACCGCGAAAAGATCCAGCAAGTCGTGATGAATTTGATCGTTAATGCGATAAAGTATGGAAAACAGGATGGTTCTGTCGAAGTCGGGATTGAGGATTTAGTCAACAATAAAGTCATCGTCCGTGTGAATGATAATGGTGAAGGCATAGAAAAGCAGCACATTCCGAGGTTATTCGAACGATTTTACCGCGTCGATAAAAGCGGTGCCAGGGCGGAAGGCGGCTCCGGGCTCGGATTATCCATCGTGAAGCACATCATCGAGGCGCATGATGAAAATATTTATATCGAAAGCCAGTTCGGCATCGGGTCTGAATTTTCATTCACGCTCGAAAAGTCCGAATAACTGTTTCCAGCTGTTCTTATTTTCACACGGTTTCAGTCCGCGGTATAAGTTGGCTTCGACTACATTTTCAATCCTGAAATCCTGTTGTTTAGCGTACGGTACCAACCCTTCTTTTTTGAGTTTTTTCGCAAGATATTCCTGTTCGTATTGCCCGGGAGTGGGGATGAAGAATGCCTTCTTTGATAAAAAGGACAGGTCCATGATCGTTGTATATCCCGAGCGGCAAAGGACGATCTCGCTCTCATTGAAGGTCTTTTCCAACTCTTCCGAAGTCATGAAATTATAGAAAGTGACATTTGAATATTCCAGTATTTTCTGCTCTGGTTCCACTTTTCCCTTAATGAAGACCACTTTGCCGTCAAAACGCTGCACTTCGTCAAAAAGTTTTTCCTCCAAAAAAGTACGTTGCGGTTCAGGCCCCGAAAGGATGACCATCAAGTCGTATTTCTTTGGCAAGGCCAGTTTTTTCAACCGGCTCAAGGCACCTATATATTTCACCCTGAAATCAGGATTGTCCAAATGCCCGAGTTTTCCGCTTAAATTCGGGCTTTTCTGGAAATCGGGCACCCAGCATTCGTCAAATTTCTTAATCGCGGCCTGGTGCAGCTTGCTCGTCAGCCATGAGGTATTCCCCGTGAGCACATTCAATTGGTGCGTAATGAAAACCGACGGTACTTTTTTGCTGAAAACCCCAAGCCTGTTGTCCGAGATAATGCCATAAAGGTCGTATTGCTTCACCCATTTCTTTACGATTTTCTTTTCCTGCAGTACCGCTTCGATCATCGTGGGCATGTTCTTGAGCATTTTCCACTTAAAATGGTTGCCGTTTTTGGCATATTCAATTTCGTATGAAGGCAATTCGAGGCAGGTTACATCAGTAAACTCTTTTTTAAGCATAGCCAATGCGCTGCCATCTGAAGCAATAATGGGATGGAAACCGTTTTGCTGTAACGCCTTAATTATCGGGATGCATCTTGTGGCGTGGCCGAGCCCCCAATTCAGCGGGGCGACAAGGATATTTCGGGTGTGGGTTTCCAAGGTTGAATGATTTTTGAAAAGCGCAAGGTAAAACGAATTGGGTTCTTGTATATTTCCTTAATTTTACCAAATAATTAAAGCAACGTTGTGGGAAGTAAAAATAAGTTAAAAAGGTTCAGGGAAAATGAAAGTTTCGAAAATGTTTTCCAGCCGACAAGGGAAGAAGTGGTCAGTGACAGCTTTCCGTTAAAAGGAAAATGGAATACTGATTTCTTCAAAAATGTGCATCCTATAGTTTTGGAACTCGGTTGTGGCAAAGGCGAATATTCCGTCGGGCTGGCTGAAAAATATCCGCAGAAAAATTTCATCGGTATTGATATTAAAGGCGCACGTTTCTGGCGTGGAGCCAAAACAGCCATTGAAAGCGGGCACAATAATGTGGCGTTCGTACGCACGCAAATCGAACTCATCAACCATATTTTTGGCGAAAAAGAAGTCGATGAAATCTGGATCACGTTCCCAGACCCGCAAATCAAGTACAAACGAACCAAGCATCGCATGACCAATTCGGAATTCCTGAAATTATACAAAGGCATCCTGAAGCCGGACGGCATCATGAATTTAAAGACCGACTCCGAGTTCATGCACGGCTACACCCTCGGGTTGCTGCACGGCGAAGGCCACGAAGTGCTGTATGCGAACCACAATGTATACAACAACCACGGTGCGCCCGAGGAAGTTACTGGTATTCAGACGTTTTATGAAAAACAATATTTGGAAATTAACAAAGCAATTACGTATATTCGGTTCAAAATAAAGTAATGGGTTATTCGCTGCCTTTGTTCCTCGGATTCCTTACAGCTTCCTTCGGCATCACGCCGCCGGGGCTGATCAATATGACGGCGGCGAAAGTGAGCCTCAACGAAGGCCGCAACCGGGCTTTGATTTTCGCGCTTGGCGCCACCCTTGTAGTTTTGGTACAAACGTTCATCGGCGTCATTTTCGCAAGATTCATCGACGAAAATCCGTATATCGTGATCATGCTGCGCGAAGCCGGGCTCATTGTTTTCACGATACTGACCATTTACTTTTTCTTTTTCGCCAAAAAGCCCAAAGAGGCCCAGGAAGAAAGTAAGCTGCACAGTAAAAAAAGCCGTTTTTTTCTCGGCATGCTGCTTTCAGCGCTAAATTTCTTCCCGATTCCGTTTTACGTTTTCATCAGCGTAACCTTGGCATCATATCATTATTTTGTTTTTGAATTGCCGTTCATTTATACGTTTGTTGTCGGATCAGGATTGGGCGCTTTCTTTGCCTTTTACTGTTACATTGCCTTTTTTAAGAAAATGGAATCCCGCACGGCATTCATACTGCACAACATGAACTATATTATTGGTTCGGTTACGGGACTGATTTCGATTATCACTTTGGTCAACGTCCTTCTCTATTACCTTAATTAATGGCCGCGGACGATAATTTTTTTGACAAAGTCTATGCCGTCGCCAGGCAGATCCCGTACGGGAAAGTGACCTCGTATGGCGCCATCGCAAAGGCCATCGGCAGCGGGCGTTCCGCCCGGATGGTGGGCTGGGCGATGAACAATTGCCCTGAGGATGTGCCGGCACATCGCGTGGTAAACCGTGTTGGCCTGCTTACCGGAAAACATCATTTTGACGGGACGAATCTCATGCAGCAGCTTTTGGAAAGTGAAGGCGTTGAAGTCGAGGATAACCAGATTGTTGATTTTGAGAAATATTTGTGGAAACCTGAGGTGCAGTAGGCAGTTGCAATATACAGTGTGGAGATGAGAAAGTTACTCTTCCTTTTCATGGTTTTGGTGTTTTTCTCCTGTCAAAAAAAAAAGGGGGATCATTTACCACGACTGATAACTCCAAAAATATATAAGGCCACTGCGATCAATTCCAAAATAATGCTTCGCAGCGATCCGCAATTTTTGAATGCCAACTTTACAGGTGACACCGCCATGGCAAGCCGATATTCTGAACGTGAAATCGGCATCCGGAATTTTCCGTGGGATACGGTTTTGCCAAGGTATGACCTAAAGGTTATTATCGATACGACCTACCATTTGTTCGTCAAAGGATACGTGTATGAACGGATGCCTTTCCCATTCCGAATTCCGTGGGACACGAGGCCATTCGACGGCAAGGCTGCAGCACCCTTGATCAAAGCTTATTTTGAACGCGAGAAATTCCAAAAGCAAAAATACATTTCGTCTTATCCGGTCTTGATCTTCAACCCGTCGCAGCAGACAGCTTACGTCAGCGAGGGAAATTTTATGCATTTCCAAATGATACAGGAAGCGCTTGATAGTGATGGCAAATGGAAGCCCATTGATTTTCAATGGTCAGATGATGGTGGTGGCTGCATACCAATAAATTTGCATTACAAGCTATTACCCAGACATTACATTGGAGCTTCGGTCATTAAATACTCAGGAGATTTTAAAACCAAAATCAGGGTTAAGATGAAAAGCGGAAATGATGTATACTATTCCAATGAAATCACCGGACATATCAACCATTCGCAATTCAATCAGGATTTTATCGGCTCCTATCTGGAGAATAGAACAAGACCCGATGCTGAATATTTTGAATTTCATAAAGCGCGTATGTTCCTTAATAATCTCCCGCAGAAATGCAATAAGCCATAGACAAATCCAATCCAATTCCTTTACAATCACAACTTTTCCAACTATCTTTGCAATCTGAATTTAGTCTTAATAAGACAGCAAAAACTATGAAACTAGACAGGAAAGAAATCCTCAAAGCCCTTGAAACCATTACGGTGGCGGGTGAAGGTAAAAATATGGTCGAAAGCGGTGCCATTGCAAACGTACTCACTTTCGGCGATGAGGTTGTCGTCGATGTCGTACTGCACGCTCCGGCGATGCATATCAAAAAACGCGCTGAAGACGACATCCGTAAAACGATACTCGAGAAAATATCTGCGGAAGCGAAAATAAAAATCAACATCAAGGTCGAAGCTCCTGAAAAAGCGGAAGGCAACGAAATTAAAGGCAAAGCCATTCCCGGGATCAGCAATATCATTGCGGTGGCCTCAGGAAAGGGCGGTGTGGGGAAATCGACTGTCACGGCGAATTTAGCGGTGACTTTAGCCAATATGGGTTTTAAAGTCGGCGTGCTCGATGCCGATATTTACGGACCTTCGATGCCGATCATGTTCGATGTCGAATCCGCAAAACCGGTTTCAGTCACCGTTGACGGCAAATCCAAAATGAAACCGATTGAAAGTTATGGTGTAAAAATCCTTTCCATCGGATTCTTCACCGCACCAAGCCAGGCCGTAATATGGCGCGGGCCTATGGCTTCAAAAGCCCTGAACCAGATGATTTTTGATGCTGATTGGGGTGAACTCGACTTCATGCTGATCGATCTTCCGCCGGGAACCGGAGACATCCACTTGTCGATCATGCAATCGCTGCCGATTACCGGAGCCGTTGTCGTGAGCACACCGCAGGCAGTAGCTTTGGCCGACGCTAAAAAAGGGGTTTCCATGTTCCTTTCAGACAGCATCAAAGTGCCTGTTTTGGGCATTATTGAAAATATGGCCTATTTCACACCGGAAGAACTGCCAGACAATAAATATTATATTTTCGGGCAGGAAGGTGCGAAAAACCTTGCAGAAGATTTAAGCGTACCGTTCCTTGGTGAAGTGCCACTTGTACAGTCTATCCGCGAAGCCGGGGATTACGGCAGGCCGGGCGCATTGCAAACCGCCTCGGTGGTCGAAACCATTTTCGAGGAAATCACCCGGAATGTCGTCCAGGAAACAGTAAACCGCAACGAAAACCTTCCCGCAACCGAAGCCATTAAGATTACGACGATGGCGGGATGTTCGGCAGTGAAAAAATAGATTGTAGGACTATAAGATTCTAAGACAAACGTGTAGTCTTACGGTCTTAAAATCTTACGATCCAAATAAAATTAGAAATAATGACAACAGAAGAACTTACCCTAACCGTCGAAAAAGCCCTTGAAGAAATCCGTCCGTTCCTGAATTCAGATGGCGGCGACATCAAGCTCATCGGTATCGAAGACGACAAACACGTCACCGTGCGCCTTGAAGGAGCCTGTACCGCGTGCAGCGTCAACCAAATGACTTTGAAGGCCGGTGTAGAAACAACCATCAAGAAATTCGCGCCGCAGATCGAGACGGTAAGGAATATAGCTTAATTAATTCGGGCGTTGCCTCCGGCCGGGCTTTTTGTTGCAATCTTTTTGCATTCCGCTGCGCTTCATGAAGATTTTCCTTCGCTGCGCTACGGATAATCCAAAAAGGATTTCCACTTCAATCCCTAACGCAAAACCAGTCCAAAGTCGAAAGCCGGTCCTCTTTCAGCTTTCGACTTTCAACTTTCAACTAAAATGATTAAAACAGACATACTCATCATAGGAGCAGGCCCTACGGGACTTTTTGCCGTATTCGAAGCGGGACTGCTTAAACTCCACTGCCATATCATCGATGCGTTGCCGCAACCCGGCGGGCAACTCGCTGAACTGTATCCGAAAAAGCCGATTTTCGACATTCCCGGTTTCCCGGAAGTGTTGGCGGGCGATCTGGTTGATAACCTTATGGAACAGATCAAGCAGTTCCAACCCGGATTTACTTTGGGTGAACGCGCCGAAACAATAGAAAAACTCGAAGACGGCACTTTTATCGTCACGACCGACAAAGGCAAAAAGCACCACGCCAATGCCGTAGCCATTGCAGGTGGGCTCGGAAGTTTCGAACCGAGGAAACCTTTGATTGAAGACATCGAGTTTTACGAAGACAAAGGCGTGAGATACTTCATCAAGAATCCGGAAAAATTCCGTGACAAGCGTGTCGTGATTGCAGGTGGCGGCGACTCTGCATTGGATTGGAGTATTTTCCTGTCCAATATCGCTTCGGAAGTAACTTTGATCCACAGAAGGAATGAATTCCGTGGCGCTTTGGATTCTGTCGACAAAGTGCAGGAACTCAAAAATGAAGGAAAAATCAAATTGATTACGCCCGCTGAAGTTACCGGATTACACGGCGCAGAAAGGCTTGAGGCTTTGGATATCGATGAAAATGGTGCACACCGCAAGATTGAAACTGATTATTTTATTCCGCTGTTTGGATTGTCACCAAAACTCGGTCCCATCGCAAACTGGGGATTGGAAATCGAGAAAAATGCGATTAAAGTCGACAACGCTTTGGATTACCAAACCAACATCCCGGGCATTTACGCCATTGGCGATGTCAATATCTATCCTGGAAAACTGAAGCTGATTCTTTGTGGTTTCCATGAAGCGACATTGATGTGCCAAAGCGTGTACCAACGCCTGAATCCTGGCAAGAAATATGTGATGAAATACACCACGGTTTCCGGTGTGGATGGTTTTGACGGAACCCGTAAAGAAGCGGAGAAGGCCGTTGTGAAATCAATTGACTAAATGCAGCTTAATCATCCGAAATTAATTGATCTGCTTAAAAAAGCGTATTCCGCTGAAAAAGCCGCAGCCTTCGCTTACAAGGGGCATGCGGGTTCGGTAAAGGACATTTCAGAGAAGAATGAAATCCGCCAGATTGAACGCGATGAGTGGTTTCACAGGCAAGAAGTGCTGCAGATTATGAATGATTACGGCATAAAAATTTCGGGATGGTATGAATTAAAATTTCATGTCATCGGGAAAGTCATTTCAGGCAGCTGTTATATCATTGGCTGGTTTATGCCTTTTTATTTTGCCGGAAGGCTCGAAAGCGGAAATGTTTGCGAGTACTTTCGGATGAAACAGTATTTCAATTCCCTCGGCATCACGAAATACGACCAGATGCTTTATGATATGGGCATGAAGGAAAAAGAGCATGAAGTTTATTTCCTTGAGAAAATAAAAACCAATAAATTCCTGCCTTATTACGAGAAATATTTTTCATGGGGGAACAACAGTTTCAACAACATCGACCTTGATAAAAAATACCCGGTAGAAAATTCAGATCATTACTGCAAAAAAGAGTAACATGTCAGACATCATCATAAAAATCACCGATCGCGAAGGGCAGGTGCACGAAGTGCAGGCGCCAACAGACATGGCGATGAACATCATGGAATTGTGTAAAGCTTATGAACTCGCACCTGAAGGTACTATCGGTGTTTGCGGCGGAATGGCCATGTGCGCTTCATGCCAATGTTATGTGTTAAATGATGTGGCGCTGCCTGAAAAAAGTGACGAAGAAGATGCGATGCTTTCTGAAGCGTTTTATGTGAAAGACACCAGCCGATTGGGTTGCCAGATCCAGATTACCCGGGAATTAGACGGACTTGAACTGGAACTCGCACCGGAATATTAATTCAGAGGGGCCTAAAAAAGAAAAACCCCGGAAAGGGGAATTCCGAAGTTTTTCTAAATATAAACAAACTACTATAAAAATTATTAACCGTATTTGGGGCGGTTGTCAGTACATATCTGTAAGTATGTTCCTGATTACCTGACAAACATATGGTGGTTTTTTTATTGCTAAAAAAAATATAGGCGAAAACGATTTTTCCTGAGGTTAAATCGATTATTCCAGAATAGATGTGGCTTTCGGCAACAATCGTTCAACGAATTTAGCGTAAGCACTTTGCGAAGGATGGAGGCCATCAGAAGTGACCAATTCCGGGTTGAAAATGCCTTCCCTAGTGATGTCAGTAATGTTCACAAACTGAATCCCGTTTGCCGTAGCATAATTTAAGGCGAAATTATTATACCTATCGATTTCGTAAGAAATCTGTCCCGGATCCCCGGTGCTTTGCCCGAAAGGGGTATAGGCATAATCAGGAATGGAAACGATAATCACATGTTGCTTGTCTCCTTTTGCCAGCATAATGGCAGTATTGACCAATTCCGGAAACTCCTGCTCGTATGTTTCAAAAGGCATTCCCTGGTATTGATTGTTCACGCCGATGAGCAAGGTCACCAAATCATAATCATGTGATGGATTTTGGGCTGCGATGGCATTCTTAAGATTGGTTGTGGTCCAACCCGTCTGCGCTACGATTTTAAGCGTATAATCGGCTTCAATTTGTGTGGACAATGCCGCTTTTAATTGCTCTGGAAAGCGGCAGGTTTCGCAAACGCTTTGACCTATAGTGTAACTGTCGCCTAATGCAAGGTATTTAATCTCACGGGTTTCAGGGTCAGTTGGCAATGGATTTGTTGCTTCATTATTGTCATCATTGCTGTTGCATGAAATAGTAAAGAATAATAGTAAGGATAATGCGCTGTTTGTGATGGCTTTCATGATATGGTTTTAACATATTTACGCATTGCACCCCATTATAGTTTGCAAAAAAAAGCCCTTCAGGTGAAGGGCTTGGGTTTTTTATTTGAATGCTGCAATTCCGGTAATGTCCATTCCGGTAATCAGCAGGTGGATGTCGTGTGTACCCTCATAAGTAATCACCGATTCCAGGTTCATCATATGCCTCATGATCGAATATTCTCCCGTGATTCCCATGCCGCCAAGGATTTGCCTTGCTTCACGCGCAATTTCGATCGCCATGTTCACATTGTTCCTTTTCGCCATCGAAATCTGAGCCGATGTCGCACGGCCTTCATTCCTTAAAACACCCAATCTCCATGTAAGCAATTGCGCTTTCGTGATTTCAGTGATCATTTCAGCCAGTTTTTTCTGCTGTAATTGTGTTCCTGCAATCGGTTTGTCGAACTGTATACGCTCTTTGGCATAACGCAAAGCCGTATCATAACAATCCATCGCCGCGCCGATAGCGCCCCATGCAATACCATAACGGGCTGAATCAAGGCAGCCCAGCGGTGCGCCCAATCCTGACTTGTTTGGCAATAAATTTTCTTTAGGAACTTTAACATTGTCGAAAATCAATTCGCCTGTCGCTGAAGCACGAAGCGACCATTTGTTGTGCGTTTCAGGAGTGGTAAATCCTTCCATGCCGCGCTCTACCACCAATCCGTGGATGCGTCCGGTTTCGTCTTTTGCCCAAACTACAGCAATATTCGCAAACGGGGCATTTGAAATCCACATCTTCGCCCCATTCAAAAGATAATGGTCGCCCATATCCTTGAAATTGGTAATCATGCCGCCGGGATTCGAGCCGTGGTCGGGTTCCGTAAGCCCGAAACAGCCCATGAATTCCCCGGAAGCTAATTTTGGTAAATATTTTTTGCGTTGCTCTTCGTTTCCGTATTTCCAGATCGGGTACATCACCAGCGAAGACTGTACAGAAGCCGTCGAACGTACGCCCGAGTCTCCTCTTTCAATTTCCTGCATGATCAGTCCGTAGGAAATCTGGTCCAGACCGGCGCCGCCATATTCTTCAGGAATGTATGGGCCGAAAGCACCGATATCGGCAAGGCCTTTGATGATTTGGTTCGGGAATTCCGCTTTCTGGGCGTAGTCCTCGATGATTGGCGATACTTCGCGCTTTACCCATTCGCGGGCCGCGTCGCGCACCAATTTATGTTCGTCAGTAAGTAATTCGTCAAGATTGTAATAATCAGGTGCCTGGAAAAGGTCTGGTCTCATTTTTTTTGCATTTTAAATCGGTGCAAAAGTAAGTAAATGGGATTTAGTAATCAACGAAAACGATTGATATTTCAGTTGGGAAGTCAGAAAGTCCGAAAGTCGGAAAGTTGGAAAGAATCTTAAAGTCTTACAGTCTTACAATCTTTTTTGGCAACCACTGCGGGCCGGGCATCGCTGCGCGAGGTATCTTCGCTAAAAAGCTACGCTTTTCACTCGATAATGCTATATCTTTTCCTTCCTTCGTCAGGAAAAGGATGCCGCTTCCATCCCTGTTGCGGACCCTGCTACATATTAAGGTAAAAATCCTTAGTCAACGCAATGTATTCCGGAGTATATTGATGGCGTGCGGTTTCGATAACGAGTTCGTCGGCTGGAAAATTTAGGATTTCAGTTTTTCCAAATGCCATCAGGCTGCGTTTGATTTCAGCATCCGGCGTGCCTTTTACGCGTGTGATTTTTATGGGGAATAAATCATGCTCTTTTGCCAAAGCCACAAATTTATTTTCTTCCTTATGAGGTATGATTACCGAAAAAATCCCTACGTCAGAAAGCAATAACGCTGCAGCTTCAACCAGATCAGAAAAAGGAAGTGCATTGTTTTGCCGTGCCTGGTCGCGCGCATCATTTCCGGACGAAACAGTCTCGCTGTAAAATGGCGGATTGGAAACAATCAAATCATACTCTTCGTCTTCAATTTCCTCCATAAAATCGTCCAGCGAAGCATGGAAACAAAATAAACGGTCGTTCCAAGGCGAGTTTTCGAAATTTTCAACGCATTGCTCAAACGCGTCATTGTCTATTTCAAGCGCTTCAATATATTCTGCAACAGTACGTTGCGCGAGCATCAATGCAATCAATCCGGTTCCGGCACCAATGTCCAATATTGAGAATGGATCGTTGTTAATTGGAGCCCACGCGCCAAGCAACACGCCGTCGGTACCGACTTTCATGGCGGTTTTGTCTTGTTGGATGGAGAATTTCTTGAATTGGAACATAGCGTGTGAATTTCGAAATTCAAAGTTCGTTAATCGCTGTTCAAAACTTCAGAGAAAGAAGAACGAATTTTGAACATGAAATTTTTAATATTGGGTGGAATGCCTAGCCCCGATAGAGCCGATATCCTTGCTGGAGCACCAGCGGAAGCAAGATAAAGGCGAAAGCGGGAAATAGCTCCTGAAAAAATTAAAGATACATTTCAATCAAACCCTCTGGCAAATCCATCACGATTTTGTTATTGGTACGATCGACTTTTACGAGAAATTGATCAATCATCGGAACGAGGATTTCCGTATCACCATTTAATACTTCGAAAAGTGGTTGTGCGCTACTGTCGTTAATGGCAACGATTTTTCCAAAGATGCCAAGACGTTTGTCCTCAATGTCAAACCCGATGACTTCGTGGTAGTAGAATTTGTTGCCCGATAGTTTCGGCAACATCCGCAAAGGAAGGTAAATGCCGCAGTTCATAAGGTCGTCGGCTTCCTCTTCGGTTTTCACATCCTCAAAACGGATGCGCAGGAAGTCGTTTTTATGGAGGGAACTGCTTTCAATAAAAAAAGGAACCAGATGTTTGTCTATTTCAACAAACACTGATTCCAGATTTTCGTATAAGCCGGGTTCGTCGGTATCGAGATACGCCAAGACTTCCCCTTTAAAGCTGAATTTTTTTGCGATCTTACCTAAATAGAAACAATCTTCTTTACGCATGAACGCAGGGTCAAATTAAGCTTGTGCTTCTTCGTTGTTCTCTTCGGCAGCAGGAGCAGCTTGCTCAGTTGTAGCCTCAGCAGCAGGTGCTTCTTCTGTAGCCACTTCAGCCGGAGCTTCAGTTACTTCTTCAGCAGCAGCTTCCACTTCTGGTGCTTCTTCCACTTCAGGTGCATTTGCAGCTTCTTCAGCAGCAATCAGGTCAGCTTCAGCTTGTGCAGCGGCAGCAATACGCTTGGCGTTTACTTCCTGTTCTGCTTTAAATGCTTTTGCTTTAGCATCAGCCTGTGCTTTAGACAAGTTGTCTTTTTTAGCATCAACCTTACCAGTCTTCTCATCCATCCAAGTAGCCAATTTCGCATCAGCCTGTTCTTGCGTAAGGGCTCCTTTACGAACGCCGCCATCAAGGTGGTGCTTCAATAAAGCGCCTTTGTAAGAAAGGATTGCTCTTGCGGTATCGGTTGGCTGTGCTCCATTGTGCAGCCATTGTACGGCGCTGTCAAGGTTCAGTTCGATAGTTGCAGGGTTGGTGTTTGGATTGTAAGTACCGATTTTTTCAAGGTATTTACCATCTCTTTTTGAGCGCGCATCAGCGGCTACTACCCAGTAAAAAGGCTTCCCTTTTTTTCCGTGTCTTTGCAGTCTAATTTTTACAGACATAATCCAGTGATTAAATTGTGGGGTACACGACCCCGGTTAATTAAGGGCGCAAAGATACAAATATTTTTAAACTGTGCTAATATTTGGCTGGTTTTTAGAGGAATTAACTGAAATGAAATAGTTAATATTTAATGAGATGACGAAATATTATAATTTTGTTTAGCATATTTCGTTTTAAAAACTATTTTTGTAACCTAAAAATATTGAATACCCAATCTAAATTATTATTTTGATGAAAAAAATAGTATCTCTGTTGTTGATTTTAGTTGCTTTTTCTTCTTGTGAAACGGATGTAAAGTTCAGCGATCCGGGGCTTCAGGGCAGAAAAGACAATTTAATATGGAGAGCAGATCTTACCACAGCTTCTTTCACAACTACAGATCCCGTTGACCCTAGTATTGGCGAGTTGACCATAACTGCTTATAAGGGGTTGGAGGAAGTTACCCTAAAGATGCCTTTCGTGGTTTCGGCAGGAGTAATGAATAATAATCCATTGGAGTTCAGTTACGGATATGATGCAGCACATCCTGAAAATGATGATGATATTGTGGTGTCTTATTCTTATGAAGATAACGGCGTGACACTGGAGTATATTACAGGTATGGGTTATAATGTAGGAGCGCAGCAAAGAGGCAATGCACAAATCGTAATCACATCATATGATCCTGTTAAAGGAACAATAAGCGGTAACTTTAAATTCAATGCGAAGTATCAGGGCACAAGTGATATTGTTCCGGAGAATGTGAATTTTCAGGAAGGCGCATTTTACAATATCCAAAGGCAGTAATTTTAAATGCCTGTCAAAATATAGCAAACCATCCTGAAAGGGGTGGTTTTTTTTCTAAAAACCAAAGCATTTCGAGATGATTACTCCTCCTGCCCCAGAAAACGAATCCTTAAGGTTAAAAGCGTTAAAGGAATATTCTATTTTAGATACCCTTCCCGAAGAAGAATATGATGACATTACAAAACTGGCATCTCAAATATGTGATACCAACATATCTACGATAAGCCTCATCGACGAAAAGCGGCAATGGTTCAAGTCAAAAGTCGGTCTCGACGCTAATGAAACTTCCCGCGATGCCGCTTTTTGCGCACATGCCATTATCAATCCGCATGAAATTTTTACCGTAAAGGATTCACGGCTCGATGAACGTTTCTATGACAATCCATTGGTAATAGGCGAGCCACATGTTGTATTTTATACCGGTATTCCGCTTGTAAGTCCTGAAGGCCTCGCCTTAGGGACCTTGTGTGTGATTGATGACAAGCCTAAGGAGCTCAATGAAGAGCAATTGAAGGCGTTAAAGGCATTGTCAAACCAGGTGGTAAGCCTTTTTGAGCTCAGGAAAAGCAAGATGCTGCTGGAGAAATTCGCAAAAGACCTTGTCAACCGGAACAAGGAACTTGAAAAATTCGCCCATGTAGCAGCCCATGATATCAAATCGCCTCTGAACAACATCTCGGGACTAAGCCAGATATTGATTGCTGATTACGCTGAAAAACTGGACGATGAGGCAAAGCTCTATCTTTCAATGCTTGACGAATCCTCGAATACCTTGCGGAACCTGGTTGACGGGATTCTTGAATACAGCAGGGGTGATGCCGTATTGGTTGGCAAACGAACGGTGTTCGAATTGCATGAATTGGTCCATGAAACCATTTCATTGCTGGATCCGCAGGAAGATTACGAATTCAAGATTACATTTGAAAATCAAAAGATTTACACCAACAGGACTGCCTTGCAGCAAATCTTATTGAACCTGATTGCAAACAGCATTAAATATAACAATAAGGAAAAAATTTCCATTGCCATTGATTTTGAAGAGGCGGATGAATTTTATCATTTCCGGGTAAAGGATAATGGCAACGGAATCCGTAAGGAAGACCAAAAACGCATTTTTGATATCTTTGAGGTATTGGCTACTGAAGACCGGTTTGGGAAACGCGGGAGCGGCATAGGCCTTTCGACAGTAAAAAAAATGGTTGAAGGATTGGGCGGTACGATCGCTGTGGAATCTGAAATTGGCAAGGGCACGGAATTCTCTTTTACCCTTACAAAATATAATTTTCTGTAAAATACGAAAAAGATTTCTTTTTAAAGTGTTATAAATAAGTAAATAAATAGTGCTGCTCTCAAAATAACGCTTACATTTGTGTGAATTTAATTTAATAGAATAGTATGAATATTTTTGTTGGAAATCTTCCGTTCAGTATTGAGGAAGCAGATTTAAGAGAGTCTTTCGAGGCTTATGGTACAGTAGATTCAGTTAAAATTATCAGCGATAAATTTACCGGAAGAAGCAAAGGATTTGGTTTTGTTGAAATGTCAAATGATGACGAAGGACAAAAAGCAATCGACGAATTGAATGGCGCAACGGTTCAAAGCCGTAATATTGTTGTAAACAAATCAGAGCCAAAGCCGGAAGGTGAAAGAAGAAGTTTCAATAACAACCGTGGCGGTAGCGGCGGTGGCCGTTCAGGCGGTGGTTATGGAGACAACCGTGGCAGCGGTGGTGGTTACAACCGTGGCGGTGGCAGGGACTACTAGTCACTGACAGTAAAGTAATAAAATACTTCAATATATCAACCATCCGGCTTTTAGTCGGATGGTTTTTTTGTTGAAAACTTCCGCTTTCTTTTTAGTCAAAATACGCTATTTTTGAAAATTACGCTTTGCATTTTTCTGCATTCGCAAAGAACTCATATCCAGCTATGTATTTAATTTTTGATACCGAAACAACCGGATTGCCCAAGCGTTGGGATGCTCCCATTACCGATACGTCAAACTGGCCGCGATGCATCCAGATTGCCTGGCAGCTCCATGACGCGATGGGCCGCCTTATCGAACATCAGGATTACCTCATTCAGCCTGAAGGGTTCAATATTCCGTACGATGCGGAACGTATCCACGGAATTTCAACAGAATTGGCGCAACAGCAAGGCGTGCCGCTGGCTGAGGTCCTTCAGAAATTCAATGCCACGCTGTCCAGGGCCAAATTTATTGTCGGCCAGAATATCGGGTTTGATGTTAATATTATGGGGTGTGAATTCCATCGTTTCGGGGTGGATTCCGCAATGGCATCGATGCCCGTTCTGGATACCTGTACTGAAGTCACGGCATCATTGCTGAAACTTCCCGGCGGGCGTGGCGGAAAATTCAAATTGCCAACGTTAACCGAGCTCCACGAATACCTTTTTAGCATACCTTTTTCTGAAGCACACAACGCCACTGCAGATGTTGAGGCCACCACGCGTTGCTTTCTCGAACTGATCCGTCGCCAGATTTTTACCAAAGAAGAGCTCGATGTCCCTGCGGATTATTTTACGGAGTACCAAAGTTTAAATACCGGCGAAATCCAGCTTATCGGGTTAAAGCACATCAACCTCAAAGCCGCTTCGGAAGCCATTCGGGAAAGTTTCAGGAAGACCGAACAAGTGAAAGCCCCCGTCAGCAATTCGGCGAAACAAATTGCAATCGATACTGATTTCGTCCATTTGCATAACCATACACAGTTTTCAGTACTGCAATCTACAATAAGCGTCGCTTCTCTGGTGAAGGCGGCCGTCCAGCATAAAATGCCCGCGGTTGCCATTACAGATCACGCCAATTTGATGGGCGCGTTTCATTTCGTGCGTGATATCTTAAACCACAATAAATCGGCTGAAGCCAAAAATAATGCTGCGATAGAAAACGGCGAGGAACCATCGGAAGTACCAATGAAACCGATTGTGGGCTGCGAATTTTTTGTATGCGAAGACCGGAAAGACAAAAGCCGGAAGGATAATGGTTACCAGATCGTTTTTTTAGCGAAAAACAAAAAGGGCTACCACAACCTGGCCAAACTTTCCTCGATTGCTTACACAGAAGGGTTTTACTATGTGCCGCGTATCGACAAAAGTGCCATTGAGGAATATAAGGAAGACCTGATTGTCCTGTCAGGCAATCTATATGGCGAAATCCCGAATAAGGTTTTAAATGTTGGTGAAAACCAGGCAGAAGAAGCGTTGATTTGGTGGAAAAATCAATTCGGAGAAGATTTTTATATCGAACTGATGCGCCACAATCAGGAAGATGAAAACCGTGTAAACCAGTCGTTGGTGAAATTGGCACAAAAACATGAGGTAAAGCTCGTTGCCACCAATAATATTTTTTACATAGACAAAGCCAATGCCAATGCACACGACATCTTGCTCTGTGTGCGGGACGGTGAAAAACAGGCTACACCAATAGGTCTTGGCCGCGGTTTCCGTTATGGTATGCCGAATCAGGAGTATTATTTCAAGTCGGGTGACGAAATGAAGGCGCTTTTCAATGACCTTCCCGAAGCCATTCACACCATTTCAGAAATCGTCGATAAGATTGAGATTTACTCGCTTGCTCGTGAAGTGTTGCTGCCAAAGTTCGTCATTCCAGATGAATTTATGGTGGCTGAAGATCACACTGATGGTGGAAAGCGCGGCGAAAACAAATACCTGCGTTTCCTTACTTATAAAGGTGCTGAAAGGCGTTATGCCGAAATCACCGAAGCCATTCGGGAACGCATCGATTTCGAATTGCTCACCATTGAAAATTCCGGTTATCCCGGATACTTCCTCATCGTACAGGATTTCATTGCTGAAGCCCGTAATATGGGTGTTTCCGTCGGCCCGGGTCGTGGTTCTGCAGCGGGAGCTGTGGTGGCTTATTGCCTCGGAATTACAAATATTGACCCACTGAAATACAACCTGCTTTTTGAGCGTTTCCTGAATCCGGATCGTGTATCGCTGCCCGATATCGATATCGATTTTGATGATGAAGGACGCAGTAAGGTGATGGATTATGTGATCAGTAAATATGGTTCTAAACAGGTTGCACAGATCATCACTTACGGTACGATGGCTGCAAAATCTGCCATCCGTGATACCGCGCGCGTCCTCGATCTTCCGCTTTTTGAAGCCGACAAAATAGCCAAACTGATTCCGTTTAACCTGAACCTTGCAAAGATTTTCTCGATGGATCAGGCGAAACTCAAATCGTCACTGCGTCCTGAAGATTTTGAAAAAGTCCAGGAATTGATTGCTTTGGCTAAAGCCGACGATATGGGCGGTGAAACACTGCAACAGGCGCAAATCCTGGAAGGGAACCTTCGCAACACCGGAATCCATGCCTGCGGCGTAATCATCACGCCCGATGATATCACGAAATTTGTTCCCGTAGCGACCGCCAAAGATTCGGATTTATATGTAACCCAATTCGATAACTCGGTTGTCGAAAGTGCCGGTTTGCTGAAGATGGACTTCCTCGGTTTAAAAACATTAACGCTGATAAAAGATACTGTTAAACTGGTTAAATACCGCACCGGAAAGGATATCGACCCGGACCAGTTCCCGATTGATGATGTGAAGACATATGAGTTGTTCCAGCGCGGAGAAACAGTAGGGATTTTCCAATACGAAAGCGCCGGAATGCAGAAATACATGAAGGAACTCAAGCCGACTGTTTTTGACGACCTCATTGCGATGAATGCCTTATACCGCCCGGGACCTATCGCTTACATCCCGAGTTTCATCAAAAGGAAAAACGGTGAAGAAGAAATTGTTTATGACCTCGAAGCTTGTGAAGAATTGTTGAAAGATACTTACGGGATTACGGTATATCAGGAGCAGGTAATGCTCCTGTCGCAAAAACTGGCCAATTTCTCTAAAGGTGATGCCGACGTTTTGCGTAAAGCGATGGGAAAAAAACAACGTGACGTCCTTGATAAGATGAAACCAAAATTCATCAACCAGGCGATGGAAAACGGCCATGCGGAAGCCAAACTGGAGAAAATCTGGAAAGACTGGGAAGCTTTTGCCGAATATGCATTTAACAAATCGCATTCGACCTGCTACGCCTGGATTGCTTACCAAACCGCCTATCTAAAGGCGAATTACCCGGCAGAATATATGGCTGCCGTGCTTTCAAACAACATGAGCGATATCAAGCAGGTTTCCTTTTTTATGGAAGAATGCAAGCGGATGGGGCTGCAGGTGCTTGGGCCTGATGTGAACGAATCGTTTTATAAATTTACGGTGAATGAAGATTATGCGGTCCGTTTCGGTATTGGCGCTGTAAAAGGTGTCGGCATGGGTGCGGTACAGACTATTGTAGAAAATCGCAAAACCAGCAAATACAAGTCCATTTTTGATTTGGCGAAACGTGTTGATTTACGCGCAGCGAATAAAAAAGCCTTTGAAAACCTGGCGCTCGCAGGTGGTTTTGATTCCTTTACCGGAACACATCGGGCGCAATATTTTCATGATGAAGGTGACGGAATCACCTTTCTTGAAAAAGCGGTTCGTTATGGTTCGAAATTCCAGGAAAATGAAAACTCCTCTCAGGTGAGTCTTTTCGGGGAAGCCAGCGACGTACAGATTCCCGAACCTGTCGTACCACCATGTGATGATTGGAATACAATGGAAAAGCTCGCGAAGGAAAAGGAGGTCGTTGGGATTTACATTTCCGGGCACCCTTTGGATGATTATAAATTCGAGATGAAATACTTCTGCAGCAATAAACTCGAATCGCTGAAAAACCTTGAAGCGCATGTCAATAAGACTTTAAGCCTTGGTGGAATCATCACCAATGTGCAGCACCGGACCGCCAAAAACGGAAAAGGCTGGGCTTCCTTCGTACTGGAAGGTTATGATGAAAGCTATGAGTTCAGGATTTTCGGCGAAGAATACCTGAAATTCAGGCACTTCCTCATCCAGAACAATTTTACGTTCATCAAAGTGATGGTACGCGAAGGCTGGGCTGATAAGGAAACCGGCAAGAAAGGCGAGCCGAGGTTGCAGTTTATGCTCGTACAATACCTGCAGGATGTGTTGACCGCTTTTGCAAAAAAACTCATTATCAACCTTAATATTGAAGAGCTTAAGGCAGAAACCGTACACCATTTAAGCCATGTTTTCCTGCAAAACAAAGGCGACCATGCCGTAACATTCGAAGTTGAGGAAACCGAAAAAGTAAAAAAAGTGATTACCGCTCCGGAGGTGGCGCTCGACGAGTCCATACTCAGTGAGGATAACGCAGACGTGATCGATGGAGAGGAAATGGAGCTCAGCGTTGCCACAGAAATCGAGGAAACCAGGGTCATTACCAAACTCACGATGCCAAGCCGTAAGCTCAAAGTCAGGATTTCAAACGAATTGCTTCAGGAATTGGAAAAAATGCAGCTTGATTTTAAGCTGAATTAATTTTTAATGCTGATTTTTTTACTGAATGTGCCGTCATTACCGGTGGTGCGGACGATATAAATTCCATCTGCGAAATGGGCGGTCGGTATCTCGTATGATTTTTCTAAATTCGGATTTTTCATGCGGAAAACCAATTTTCCAGCGGTATCAAAGAGTTCAATACTTTCAAGATTGTCCGCATTTTCGTTGGTAATTGACAAAATTTTTCCCTCGTTGGATTGCACAATATGGATTCTTCCTGCTGAAGCAATGGGTGTGCCGGATTGATTTTCAGAATTGGTAAAAGTGATTTCGAAATCGGCGTTATTCGTGCCTGCAGGCAATGTCAGTTCACACAAATCTTTTTGCAGATTATAGTAACGGCCGGTTTTTTTGTCATGTAGGTAAATGTTTTTGGCTTCATTAAAATTTAAAACTGATTTCACAGAAATTTTATATTGTGTTTTTTCCCTGTTTCGAAATCCAAACGGGATTCTGGCTTCTGCATTAAACGGCACTGCGTCAATAACATATTCCTCGTTTTTGTTCAGTATAAAATAAGGAACCGCGGCATAATCAGCTTTGAAGAGCCTGGCATCCATGGCGTGGTCCACGCCGTTTGTGGCTTTTGGATCAAATACCAAGGCCAGCTCCCGTACTTTTTTGTTGTTCATTTCCACTTTAAAGCGGATTTGCGGAATGCCATCGGTGTAGATTTTGCTGTAATCGAAACCTGAAACCGAAGCAATTTTGGTTTCTGTCGGTTGATGATTTGCATTGCGGTCAAATTGCGACAAATTTGCAGCGCCCTCTTTTTTGAAGACACGGTGCGTATTTTTCATTTGCACAATATTTCCCGAGCTGTTTCCTTCAATCATAAATCCTTGAGAAATGGGAGTGAACCTTCTTTCGAAATAGTTGCCGGTGATTTGAATATAAATTTCCACGTTTGGGTATGCCGGGTCCCTTACATAATATTCGGCCGGGACATATACACCGGAACCGCCTCGTGATACCGGTGAAAAGGAACCATATCCGCCGATGTATCCTTCAAGGTTATGCGTGTCTTCAGCATTTTTGTCCTGTTCCCAAAAGTAAGCGATGCCAGTGCAATTCGTCGCGTCGGTAAGGAATGCGGACAGGTCGATTGCGGAAGGATAAGGGTTTCCGGTCAGCGTATACATGCCGTCTTCAACGTAAATGTCGATCGTGCCATCGTTCGGCCTGCCACGGAAATCGTAACGCTGGTGGTTGCCGTCTGGATTGTTCTCTACCCCAAGCACTGCCGTGTGGTCGGTCCCAATGGTACCTTTCATCGTAAAACCTTCCCCGGGCTTCATTTTATCGTCAGCGCTGGCATGGGCATACCCTTCGTAAAATTCCTGCTGGAGGTATTTAAAAATCCAGTAAGATGAAATCCCCAAAGGGTTGGAAACGCCATCCTGCGAATCGTCAATCACCATGGCCTGGGTGCTGTTGGTTTTGGATTGCGGCGCATAAAACTGGTCAATCCAGAAGGAGCCGTTTCCGTTCGGAGTAGCGTAATCACCTACGGGTGCACACCAATAATTGTATTTGTAACCGTCTACGGTGCCTTCCTGGAACAGCGATAATTTCCCGTTGCCGGAGTTACTGCCCGATGAGGATGTGCCCTGCAATAGCTGCGATTCATTCCTTAGGTATAAATTGGAACCAGTGTCGAGTTTAATGTCTTTTTTTACATAAACAAATTTGTCGGCTATATAGATATTGGTATCGTCGCCGACATACAATTGCGAATAAGAAATCACTGTGTATAAAATGCAAACAGAAATTAAGGGGAGGTTTTTTGTTTTCATAATGCAGTTTTTATGTAAAGTAAAATTAACTAAAAATAGCATAATGAGAATTTAATTTAAAATAAAATTCAACAAAACAGAATCTTTACTTTAGTTGATTTGACCCCGAATCAATTCTGAATATAATTTCATAACCAAAACTGATTTTAATACAACTGATACTATGCATATAATGCCTAATTTTGTCGTCAGAAATCAACTTAATAATTAAAATATTATGGCATTAGCAATAACAGATGCTACTTTTGATGAAGTAGTTTTGAAATCAGACAAACCGGTAATGGTCGATTTTTGGGCAGCATGGTGTGGTCCATGTCGTATGGTAGGTCCTGTAATCGATGAGATCGCATCAGAATATGATGGAAAGGCCGTCGTAGGAAAAGTGGACGTAGATGCCAACCAGGAATTTGCCGCCAAGTATGGTGTAAGGAATATCCCAACGGTTTTGGTTTTCCATAAAGGAGAAGTAGTAGGCCGCCAGGTAGGTGTTGCGCCAAAGCAGACTTACGCAGATTCACTCAACGCGCTGCTTTAATTCATTCAGATACAAACGAGAGCCCCGATTTTCCGGGGCTTTTTTATTGGCATAAATTTGTGTCCTTTTAATTTTTAATCTTTCCATCTTTTAATACATTTGATACGCGCCTTTAAAAAAGGTGAATTGACGAAGTTAATATGAAGATTGAATCACAGTTAGAAAAAATATCGAGTTTCCAGCATTTGGAATTGCTGGCAAATCAGGTTGTAGAAGGATTTATTTCGGGAATGCACAAGAGTCCGTTTCATGGTTTTTCAGCTGAATTTGCGGAGCATAAGGTCTACAATTCAGGCGAAAGCACCAAACACATTGATTGGAAATTGTTTGCCAAAACAGACCGGCTTTACACCAAGCGTTTCGAAGAAGAAACCAACCTGCGCTGCCACCTGATCATCGATAATTCGTCGTCGATGCATTACCCGGAACTGAAGGATGGCCAGCCGTTTTACGAAAGCAAGATCGGTTTTGCGGTGCTGGCTTCCGCCGTGTTGATGAATTTGCTGAAGAAACAACGCGATGCGGTAGGATTGAGCGTGTATTCAGATCAGTACGAATATTATGCACCTGAGAAAGGTAGCGAACGCCACCACCGCATGTTGCTCAATAAATTGGAAAACCTTTTGGAAACAAGCAAGGAATCCAGGAATACCGATACAACGACATACCTTCACCAGATTGCCGAGAAGATGCACCGCCGTTCGATGATTGTCATTTTCACCGATATGTTCCAGTCCGGTCCCGATGGTCGCGGAGAAGAAGCATTGTTCAACGCGTTACAGCATTTAAAGCATAACAAGCACAAAGTCGTATTGTTTCACGTCATAGACAACAAAACCGAACTCAATTTCGATTATGACAATGCGCCGCGCAAATTCATTGACATGGAAACCGGCGAGGATGTGAATATTTTTGCCGACAACATCAAACAGCAATATGAAAAGCAGGTCCAGGCTTATTTTAAGAAACTCGCCGAAACCTGTATCCAGAATAAAATCAAGTATGTTCCGGTAAGTGTTGGTGAAAGTTTTGAGAAAATACTAACGACATATTTAGTTGAAAAACAAAGTTTTGGGTAATACATTATAAAAAGCATTGAATTTTTTTTGAAAAATGCTTGCAGAAATGAAATTGTATAGTATATTTGCACTCGCAATTAAGCGCAGGTTTGGTAGTTCAGTTGGTTAGAATACATGCCTGTCACGCATGGGGTCGCGGGTTCGAGTCCCGTCCAGACCGCTAAATTGGGGAAAGCCTTTCATCATGAAAGGCTTTTTTGCCCAAAGAAAGCATCTAAGATTAGTTGTGTTGTTTAGGCACGAAAGTGCCAAAGGTTTAGTAGTTAGACCAATGAAAAGCTTTCCATTTACTTGGAGGGCTTTTTTGATTTATATGACTTCCGACTATAAATCCTTTTTCATTACATTTGAATTCAAATCATTGACTATGAAAAAAATCCTCGCCCTTTTTGCTTTCTTTTTTTTCGCTTTTGCCTCAGCGCAGGATCCCAAAGATCCGGATTTTGATGTTAAAGACAGGCTTTATAAAAAATATAAAAACGAAGTCCGCAGTTACGACCGCAAAGATTTTGACGACCTGATGATGGCGTTTTTCGAAAAACAGTCTGAAGAATCACCTACGCTGACCAAAGAAGAATATTATACCTACACCGTAAAAATCGCCATCTACTCAGAAAAATATGGACTGCTGTATAAGAAAGAAAAAGAAGTTGCGCAAAAGACCAAAAATGAATGGCTTGCGCGCATGTACAGCGATTATATGGCTTCACGCCCAAAAAAAGATTAAAGTTGAGAAAAATTATGCCTTTTGTCGCCTGCCTGCTGCTGGTTTCCTGCCAGTATTTTCAGCGTGAAGTACCGTCAAAAGAGGGGCTGCTAAAGCAACAGCTCGATTCGATAAACTGGAATGAAGTAGACGAAATGCCTTCAGTGCCTGCCTGCGATAGTATGGCCACGGAACCCGAGCGAGCACAATGCTTCATCGATTTTATGGCAGCCGAAATCCAGGACCGCCTCAGCACCGATACACTTACCGTGCGCTATGCCCAGTTGGACACCATTAATGTGAAGGTGACCGTTTCGCGTGATGCCACCCTGCAATTTGAGCCGCAATTTCCAGAAAAAACGGTCTACGACAAAGCCGTTATGGACAGCATCATTCAAATGAAACTGATCGATTTCCCGAAAGTCAGTCCTGCCCTGAAACGCGGGTTGCCGGTAAAAACCCAGTTTGTCCTGCCTGTGATTTTAAATGTCATGCATTGATTTTTCCGGAGCCAATCCGGCTGTCCGCTCTATCTTTTTATTTTTAAAGGAAAAATAAAAAGGATGCCGCTTCCATCCGGGCTAGGGCATCCCTTTCAAAAATGCCTTCCCTTCCATTCATATTTACCGATTAAGGAATACAGCGCCACCACCGTGCTGAAGAACGGATAGGAGATTGCCGACAGAAGGTAATAGCGCGTCCGGTTCCCCAGAAATTGATTGGTTTTGGTAATCAGCCATCCATCCGAGAGCCATTTCAGCAACAGCAAAGTTAATAGTAAGGGTTGATTTAAATCCATCAAGAGTAAAACCAATCCTGCAATCCATGCCATATTTCCCAAAAGTGCGAGAATACCAATTAATTTCCCAAAAACACTTTGGTAGGAAGCGGTTTTAGAAGCCCAGCGTACCCGTTGGTAAAACAATCCACTGAATGTTTCCACAGGTTTTGTAGCCACAATATGGAATGCAGATTTCAGGTAACCGACTTTTTCAGGAAAGGCAGCAATAGCTTTTTGCAATAAAAAGACATCATCTCCGCCCGCGTGTTTATCATTTCCATTGAAACCTTCTAATTTTGTAAAGATATCTCTGGTGTAAGCAAAATTTGCGCCGTTGCACATAAACGGCTTTCCCAATCCGAAACAGCCCATCGTCACGCCCTGCAAGGCTGCGAGGTCAGATTGCTGGAAATGCTGCAAAAAAGCACCATTAAGATTGTAAGTAACCGCTCCGGCAACCATCTCGCAGGAATGTTTTTGAACAAACGCATCGATCGTTGCCAGCCATTTTTGAGGAACAATGCAATCCGCGTCAGTAGTGACTATCCATTCGTGCTTTGCTATGGCAATGGCTGTCAGTATCGCGTCCTTTTTTGGCGAAGCAGAAACCCTGATATTCTGAACCACCCTGAAACCTGGAACTTTGGGGCTGAAACCATCTTCAGAATCATCATCAATTAAAATCACTTCATATAAATCTTCAGGATAATCCAATGTTGATAAGCTTTCCAAAAGTGCAGGAAGATTTTCCTTTTCATTGCGGAAAGGGACAACAATAGAAAATTTTGTTTTTTGGGAAACCTTTTCAAAAACAAAGGGCTTCACTCTTGAAAATCCGTAGACCAATGAAAAAATCATGGCACAATACAACATTAAAATGACATAAACCGCTATCATGTCGTTTGCTTAAAGCGCAATACAAAATAACTCCCGATAATAACAGGAATGACCACATTGAGCAACCACATTAAAGTGGTCACAAGCACGACAATCCATTCGTTTACACCCAATATCCCGAAGAACAATACTGCCACACCGCCTTTTACGGCAAAATCCAAAAACTGGAATGATGGCAGGCAGGATGCCAGAAAATAAGTTGCTGCAATGGTGGCCATAATCAGGAAATAAGGCAGATGCACATCAAAGCACAGTAGCATTATATATTGCTGGTGTGAAAAAAACAGGTAACGTGCCACGGCTAAAGCCATATTCCTGCGATGGGTGTTTTTAGGCAAAGCATTGATCTTATGGATGCCTTTTTCAAGCGAATATCCTTTTATTGAAAAGCGTTTCATCATGAATAATGCAAACAATCCCGTGCAGACCGCTGCAAATACGAAAATCACCGTCCCGGGCGTAATCACATGATGGCTGACATTAAAATACAGCAATCCGAAAAATCCAAAAACAACTGTAATAATCATCTGCGCCCCATTGCAGACAAGATTTAGGAACAGGATTTTTTTGGTCAGCGTTTTTTCAAAATAAAGTGCTTTCCCGGCATATTCCCCAACGCCGTTTGGAGTGAAGATTCCGGCTGTCAATCCGCCCAAAACCTGCCTGGTCGCACTGCCCAGCGAAATTCGCTGAAAAGTGCCCACAAGGTTTTGCCATTTCAGGATTTCGAAAAAACGGTTCAGGAAGGCGAGGAGCAACGCTACTAAGAACAGGATCATTGCGCGGCTGTTATGGATGGCTTCGGTGCACTTTTGCCAATCCAGTTTTGGGTTGTTGCTGAGCTTTTGATATATGAAATAAAATGCACCGCCTACAATCAAAACTTTGATTATAACAAACAGGAATTGTTTAGCTTTGTCAGATATTGCGACCATTACCGCAAAATAACAAATTAAAATTGGCAAACGAGCGCATCATATTGGGAATCGATCCGGGTACGACCATCATGGGTTTCGGATTGATAAAAATCACCGGGAAAAAGATGGAATTCCTGCAGCTTAATGAATTGCAATTGAGTAAGCTCGATGATCATTATAAAAGGCTCCAGATTATTTTCGAAAGGACCATCGAACTCATTGACACACACCACCCTGATGAAATTGCGATTGAAGCACCCTTCTTCGGGAAGAATGTACAATCGATGCTCAAACTGGGACGCGCGCAAGGCGTAGCAATGGCAGCCGGCTTATCGCGGCAAATTCCTATTACGGAATACGAACCCAAGAAAATAAAAATGGCGATCACCGGCAACGGCAATGCTACAAAGGAACAGGTCGCGAAAATGCTCCAGCAGTTGTTAGGCCTGAAAGAACTTCCAAAAAACCTCGATTCGACTGATGGATTGGCGGCAGCCGTATGCCATTTCTTCAATTCCGGGAAAGTGGTTGCGGGCAAAAGTTATTCGGGTTGGGATGCTTTTGTGAAGCAGAATGAGGAGCGAGTCAAAAAGTAAACAGTTCACAGTCGCAGTTGGCAGTAAATGCAACTCAAACTGAAAATCAATATGTCAGGAATCTACATCCACATTCCGTTTTGCAAACAGGCTTGTCACTATTGCGACTTCCATTTTTCAACTTCAATGAAAAACAAGGAAGCGATGGTTTCGGCTTTGGCTAAAGAAATCACACTGCGTAAAAATGAATTGGGGAACGATGTCGTAGAAACCATCTATTTCGGCGGTGGTACGCCTTCGGTTTTAAATATTGCAGATCTTGAGTTTCTGATTGGCACGGTTTATGAAAATTTCAATATAGATCAAAATCCGGAAATTACGATCGAAGCCAATCCCGATGATTTAAGCCTGGAATATATCAGTAATCTTGCAGCGACAAAAGTCAACCGCCTGAGCATCGGCATACAATCTTTTTTTGAAGATGATTTAAAGATGATGAACCGCGCGCACCATGCGGACGAAGCCAAAAGATGCCTGGAGGATGCCGTAAAATATTTTGACAATATCTCCATCGACCTGATTTATGGCATTCCGGGGATGAGCAATGATAAATGGAAGCAGAATGTAGAAACTGCGTTGTCATTCGGGGTGCCGCATATTTCAAGTTACGCATTGACCGTAGAACCGAAAACTGCCTTAAAGAAATTAATTGCCACCGGTAAAATAGCCGCACCGAAAGATGAAACCGCGCAGGAACATTTTGTAATTCTTACGCAGAAGCTTCACGAACAGGGATTTATCCATTATGAATTGTCGAATTTTGCCAGGGAAAATTATTTCTCAAGGAATAATTCTGCGTATTGGCTTGGAAAGAAATATTTGGGTATTGGGCCGTCGGCACACAGTTATGATGGCATTTCACGGAGTTGGAATATCGCTAATAATGCGCTTTACCTCAAGTCAATCGCTGAAAACATATTGCCATCAGAAACAGAAATTTTGTCGGCAACAGACCGCTATAACGAATACATCATGACCGGGCTGCGTACCATATGGGGCGTTTCTTTGGATAAAATAAAAAGTCAGTTTGGTCAGCAATATCTTGATTATTTAGAAAAAGAATCAGCTAAATACATCGGGGACGGCCTGCTGGCAATTGAAAACGATATCCTGAAAACCACTGCAAAAGGAAAGTTCCTCACCGATGGAATTGCGAGTGATTTGTTTTTGGTAAATTTGGAGGAATGAAAACAACCATCCAACACCTTAAATATTCTTTTTCCGTTGATTTGTCAAAACCACTCGACATTTCAATCCCTTTAAGCAATACCGATTCCAACCCGATTGCCTGGTACATTGAAAAACCGGAGATTGAACCGGTCCGTTTTGGAGACTGGGTTGGGAAGGTGGCTGAAGGCAGTTCTTCGACTAACTTCAACAATATTTTCTTCAATCCGCATGGGCATGGAACGCATACGGAATGTCTTGGTCATATTACAAAGGATTTTTACAGCATCAACCAAAACCTCAAGGCGTTTTTCTTTTTGGCCGAAGTGATTTCAGTGCAGCCTGAAGCCGTAGGTGATGATTTGGTGATTACCAAAGAGCAAATCAGGCAACGGCTCAGCGAAGAAGCTCCCGAAGCGATTGTCATCCGTACCCTACCCAATGAGATAGCTAAAAAATCAAGGAAATATTCCAATACCAATCCGCCGTATTTACATGAGGATGCAGCGATTTTCGTCCGCGAAAGCGGTATAAGACATTTGCTTATCGATTTGCCGAGCGTGGATAAGGAACATGATGAAGGGAAATTACTGGCACATAAAGCGTTTTGGAATGTCAACGATGTCAATACGCTCAATGCCGATGCGAGACTGGATTGTTCCATCACCGAATTGATTTTCGTTCCTGATGAAATCCCGGACGGAATCTATCTGCTAAACCTTCAGATCGCATCGTTCGAAAATGATGCAACACCTTCAAAACCGGTTCTTTATAAAATTATAAATACTGAATTTTAATAATTAATGAACATCCAGCAATATTTCGAATACTGCCTTTCAAAACCTGCGGTCACCGAGCATTTTCCGTTTGATGAGGATACGCTGGTTTTTAAAGTAGGAGGGAAGATGTTTGCCCTGGCATCGCTTTCAGCATGGGAAAAAGGAAACCCTTCAGTAAACCTGAAGTGTGATCCGGAACGAAGCGCCGAATTGCGCGCCGAATATGACGACATCAAGCCGGGTTACCACATGAGTAAAGTGCATTGGAACACCATAAGCGTCAATCAGGGCGTTCCTGATAAAATGTTGCGCGAACTCATAGACCATTCCTATGCGCTGGTTTTCAAAAGCCTGACGAAAAAACTACAGTCGGAAATCGGCGGATTAGAGAAATAGCATTATTTTTGCAAACAAATTTGCCGATAACAGAGTCTCAGGCACTCAGCTACAGGCACTCACGCACTAAAAAATGAAAGACAGCATCAAGAAATTCCTGAATGAAGAGCAGGATCCGAAAGCGATAGAAAAAATCACAAACAAACTCAATGACCTGCTGATGAAAGGTGAAGACGTGGGGTATATAGGTGTACAAAAAAAACCTGCAATCACCGTATTCCCGGACAGTATCGTTGCTACAAATAAAAGGTTAATCTTATGCCGCCCTAAGAATCTGGGCCTGTCAATGGATTTTACCGATTATACCTGGGATGATGTGGAAAGCGTTTTCGTAAAGGAAAATATTCTGGGTTCGGAATTTTCATTCACCACCAAAACAGAATTGGCGATTTCGATTGATTATATTCCGAAAACACAGGCCTGGAAATTGTATACGTATTCAAAAGAACAGCTTGATATCCTGAAAAATGGCATTCCTGTTGCAGTCCCTTTTGAAGAACCGAAAATCGAGGATGAAATCAGGGTTGCCGAAATTCCGGCTGCTGAACCGGAAGTAATCGAAGAAGCTGAAGTAGAAGAAGTAACTGATTTTGCAGAGATTATGCCGATTGCCCAGCCTGAGTTCGCTTCCACCAGCCAACCGGCGAACGTACACGCCGAAACCAACAAAGAGCGCCCGCTTAACGAAATGTCGAGTGATGAATTGTTCGTAAAACTGCAGAATTACAAGAAACTCCTTGATAACGGACTGATCATGCAAGGAGAATATGATAACCTGAAGAAAGAGATTTTGGGTTACATGTGATCAATCGGAGTCGAAGTCACAAGTGAAAATAAAAAATCCGGAACAGTACATGCTCCGGATTTTTTTTATAGGTTCTGAATATTTCTTGCTGCTTTTGACTACAAAGTTTTGCGTTGCTTTTCTACGAAATTATTCGCCTGTAGCTCCAGCAATTCTGTTGCTTTCTTCCGTTGCAGGCTGTATAATGATTTGTCTTCGGCAATGTCGGCATACACTTTATCGTGCATCGAAGCGCTGGTTTTTACAAGCAATTCGCGCTGGTATTTGTCCTGAGATAAAGTAGCCTTTAATGCAGTTTCCAGGTCTTCCAGTTTAAAATCATATTCGCCTTTTGGGGATAATAATTTGGCGATGATCGGCGCGGTTTCTATAGCGAGGAACAGCAACATGATAAAAAACGAGGGCAACCAGGGCAGTTTGTCCAAAGCATTGATGCGCGCCATCAATCCGTCAAAACCTTCGATGATGGGTTGTGTCTGCGTGACTTTTTTATCAAGGTCGGCCTGTAATGTTTTTGTCTTTGCCTCTTTTTCGGCAATGAGCGCCAGGTTCTTTTTGCGTAAGGTGTCTAGTTCTTTTCGTGCCAGATCATGCTTGGCGATTTTCTCTTTAAACACAGGCCCTTTCCCGATTTTCATCGTGCCTTTCGTACCCTCCGCTTCAGTGATGTAGGTGTTGTAAAGGGTGTTGACTTCCTGCTCTTTTGCAGTAATCTCCGACTTCAGTGTGCTCACTTCGGTTTTATTTTTGTCCAAATCCGATTTGAAATAATTTGCGATGTCCTTTTTGTTGCTGAGTTCCATTGCATTTTTTTCCTTCAGCAAAACCGTGTCGATTTCCTTTTCGAATATTTTGATTTCCAAAGGTTTTGAAATAACGATGGCAATGATGACGGCCAACACGATCCTGGGTAAAGCCTGAAGGAACTCACTCCCGAAACGTTCCCTTTTCCGGATGGTGGAAACAATGAAACGGTCAAGGTTGAAAATCAATAAGCCCCAAACAAATCCAAAAGCAATAGCGGGATAAATGTTATCGAAAACAGTGTATAATGCGTAAGAGCCCGCAATAAAAGCCATCACTGCAGTAAAGAACACAGTGGCGCCAATGCCTGCAAATTTGGTTTTTTCGCCTTCGGAGCAACCGGCGATGAGGTTTTTATCCGCTCCGGAACAAAGGAGGAAGAATTGTTGTAACATAATGATTGATTGATGATGATTCCTGCAAAGGTAACGCCAAAAAGCAATATATAGTCTTAAGAGGCTGATTTTTTATGAGTTGGGTTGCAGGGAAATATAAAATCCGTCCAGTAGAAGACGGATTTTTGTATAGGTTGGGCATCCGTTAAATTGATGGATGCAAGTCGGGAAAAATTGAAATGAGTTTTACGCTTCGCTATTTCGACAATTCCACAAAATGTTTATAAAACAACGGAATCGTCTCAATACCCTTCAGATAATTGAAAATCCCGAAATGCTCATTCGGGGAGTGTATCGCATCGCTGTCCAGTCCGAATCCCATCATGATGGTCTTGCTTTTGAGTTCTTTCTCGAACAATGCCACAATCGGGATGCTGCCTCCTGAACGGACAGGGATAGGTTTTACACCGAAACTTTCTTCGTAAGCTTTGGCCGCAGCCTGGTATCCGATACTGTCAATCGGGGTTACATAACCCTGGCCGCCGTGGTGCGGTTTTACTTTTACCGTAACTCCTGACGGGGCAATGCTTTCGAAATGCTTTGTAAACAGTTCCGTGATTTCCTCCCAGTCTTGGTGTGGCACAAGCCGCATCGAAATTTTGGCGTAAGCCTTACTGGCAATCACCGTTTTGGCACCTTCACCGGTATAGCCTCCCCAGATGCCATTTACGTCCAGTGTCGGGCGTATGGAGTTGCGCTCATTGGTGACATAACCTTTTTCACCGTAAATGTCATTCAGGTCCAGTGCTTTTTTATAATTGTCAAGGTTGAAAGGCGCTTTGGCCATCTCGGCACGTTCTTCGGCAGTCAGTTCCTCTACATTATCATAGAATCCCGGAATCGTGATGTGGTTGTCTTCGTCATGCAATGATGCAATCATCTTCGCCAGTACGTTGATCGGGTTTGCCACGGTCCCGCCATACAATCCCGAATGCAGGTCGCGGTTCGGGCCGGTCACTTCCACTTCTACATAGCTTAAGCCACGCAGACCGGTCGTGATCGAGGGCTGTTGGTTTGAAATCATGCCGGTATCTGAAATCAGTATGACATCGCATTTCAATTTTTCATGATTCTTCTCGACAAACCAGCCGAGGCTTTTCGAACCCACTTCTTCTTCGCCTTCAATCATAAATTTTACGTTGCATGGCAATGTGCTGGACTGCACCATATACTCCAAAGCCTTTACATGCATATACATTTGTCCCTTATCATCACAGGCACCGCGTGCAAATATGGCTCCTTCAGGATGGATGTCCGTTTTTTTGATAACCGGTTCGAATGGGGGTGAAGTCCACAAGTCCAAAGGATCCGGCGGCTGCACGTCATAATGGCCGTACACTAATACTGTAGGCAGGTTTTTATCGATGATCTTTTCGCCATAAACGATGGGATAACCCGGGGTGTCACAAATTTCAACGTAGTCGCATCCTGCCTTTTCAAGGCTTGCCTTTACGGCTTCCGACGTATCAATCACATCCTGTGAGTAGGCACTGTCCGCACTTACGGATGGAATCTTCAATAATTCAATTAACTCGTTGATAAAGCGGTCTTTGTGCTGCTGCACATAAGATTTTATATTGTCCATAATGGTTTTGGTTATTTAGTCAGCCAAAAATACAAAAAAAGACTGTAAAGTTTTTTTGGAGAAATTTCTTTGATAATTAGAAGTTATCCTTATATTTGCACTCACAATTTCGCGGATATGGTGAAATTGGTAGACACGCCAGACTTAGGATCTGGTGCCGCAAGGTGTGTAGGTTCGAGTCCTATTATCCGCACAAAAAAAGCCTCCCACATCTGAGAGGCTTTTTTTATTTCCAGATTTACGCTGAACTATGCTAAAAAGTGGCTGCTAAAGGCGATTGTGTCACTACTTTTCCCGGATATTTCTTGACAAAGGCATTCACCAACTGCATCAGATACTGGTTGCTTTTATACTGCGTCACATACTCCCGGATTTCGGATGGTTGCTTAAACCCAACATCCGAACCGACATATCCCATTCCGTAAAAATCCCCATTTTCCACCCAGATGCAGCTGCGTTCGTCAGGATGCCTGCCTTTGTCAAGGATGGCAAAACTAGGCCTGTCTTTTGAAAGTGAATTTATGGCTTCTGTCACGCGTTGGTTATGGTCTTCGACAGAAGGTAAACTGGCTAGGTTTGGTTGATATATGATTTCCCCCTCGGCAGGTTTTCCAAAGATGCAAAACCTGTGGCTGATATTGAATCGCGCCGCAAGATCCAGCAACAGGTAGATGCCATCATATTCATTATAAAACATCCGGATGCACGACTGCTGCTTGTGGAGTTTTCCGACTGCAAGATAGCGGTAGCCGTTGCGGGCTTCGTATTCATACAATCCATATTTCCCTTCAAAACGTTTCAGCGCTTTATTGTAAATGGGCCATAATTTGCGGATTTCAGTGCATTCCAGAAGCAGTGCCATGAGTTCGGTAGCGCAGGTTTCAAATGAAATGCTATGGATGTCCCTCAGGAAATGCTGTCGCTGCGGCGTCACCTTATGTCCACTGAAATGAGATGCGACGCGTTTTTTCAGGTTCACCGCTTTGCCTACGTAAACGACTTTTTTCTCTGCGTTATAAAAATAATATACGCCTGGTTTTTCCGGCAGCTGCTCAAAATCTTCATGCGGGACGTTCGGTGGCAGGCGCTGGTCTTGTGAGGCTTTCTTCAGCATCTTTTCAATTTCGGCTTCCGTGTCCCACTCGAGCAGGCGTGAAAACAATATGGCGGTCGCATCAGCATCACCGCCGGCGCGGTGCCGGTTTTCGATGTTGATGCCTAAAGCACGGCATAAGTTCCCTAAACTATAAGAAGCCAGCCCCGGCTTGATCTTGCGCGCAGCGCGAACGGTACAGAGTTTTTTCGCCGTCCATTTAAAGCCGGACTGTTCGAGCTGGTGCCGTATAAATGAATAATCGAAGTTGACATTATGCGCTACGAAAATACGTCCTGAAAGCAGTTCCATGACTTTTTCGGCAATGTCATCAAAAATCGGGGCGTGACGCACCATATCATTGTTGATGCCTGTTAAAGCGAAAATAGGCAGCGGAATCTCCTGCTCCGGATTCACCAGTGTTTCCCATCGCTCAATGATTTTTGTGCCATCATGGATGATGATCGCAATTTCCGTAATACGGCTGCCGCTGGCATTGCCGCCGGTGGTTTCAATATCGGTAATGGCGTACTGGGTCGCTTTCATAGGGAAGATTACGTGAAAAGAGAGTGGTTATTCCAACATTATAAAATTAAAATAAAAACCGGAATAAATGCGGGGCATCAGCCATAAAACAATCCGTCTCTCTTCCTTATGGCCGGTTTTAGTAAAAGCTACTTCTTCGACGACTCCTTCACAAAAGGCTGTGTCTCAATGCCTGCCTGCATCAATTCCAGTTTAATGCTTTCGAGTACTTCGGAAACCATGGTACCATAATCGGCATTGGTGGCCCAGGGTCGGATGGCAAGCCTTACAGAGTTGTCGGTGAGGTCATTCACGACTACTGCAGGCTCAGGATTTTTCAATACTTTATTGTTTGATGTCAGTACGCTTTGTATGATTTCCTTCGTTCTTTTCAGGTCCGCATCATAAGCCACCGCAAACAGCAGATCGGCACGCCTGGTACCAGCCATCGAATAATTGATGATGGTATTGTTGGACAAGGCGCCGTTTGGGATAAAAATCGTCTGGTTGTTTCCGGTAGTGAGTTTGGTTACGAATATCTGTATTTCTGAAACCGTGCCGATGACACCCTGCGCCTCAATCGTGTCACCCACGCGGAAAGGCTTGAATACGATGATGAGCATACCTCCCGCGAAATTCGACATCGATCCCTGCAGCGACAAACCGATGGCCAATCCGCCAGCCCCCAAAATCGCTACAAACGCGGAGGTCTCCACGCCCAATTTCGAAATAAAGACAACAAACAGCAATATCCGTAGTGCCCAGATCATGATGTCTGCTAAAAACTTTGACAGCGTGGGTTCGAACTGCCGCTGTACCATGATTTTCTGTACAATACGTTTGATTACGCGGATGGCATAAATTCCCACAATCAGTATGACAATGGCAGTGACAAGCCGCGGGAAATAATCGACAAGCATCAGGCGGATGTGCTCGCCGTTTTCGGTAATAAATTCAGGAAGAAGGGTCATCGCATATTTTTTTCAGCTGCAAATTTAAAAGTTTCTCCGTGGCTGATTTTATAAAGTGAAGTTAATTTTTCTCCAATATGCAAACTGATTACTGCGACTGAGATGGTTCGCTTTTTTATGGCGCCCCCTGCGGACCGGGCTGTCCGCTGTATCTTTTTAACCCTTCGGGATTAAAAAGGATGCCGCTTCCATCCCTGGCGCAAACCGGCCTCAGATTGAAACTGCCTCATGCGACCGAACACTGCCCACTGAAAACTGCGACTGCCTACTTCCCCATCCACGCGTCCATCTTTGCTTCGAGCAGTTCTAAAGGCATCACGCCGGATTCAAGAACTTTCTTATGGAATTCACGGATATCGAATTTGCTGCCCATTTTCTTTTTCGCCTTCTCGCGGAGCTCCATGATTTTCAGCTGCCCAATCTTGTAAGACAGTGCCTGTCCCGGAACGGCCATGTAGCGCTCAATTTCAGAAATGATGGAAGCCTCGGTTTCAGCCTCATTGTCGAGTGAATATTGTATGGCCTGTTCCCGGGTCCAGCCTTTGGTGTGGATTCCTGTATCGACTACAAGGCGTATGGCGCGGTGCATTTCGGCGCTGAGCATGCCCAGGTACTGGTACGGATCGGTGTAAACGCCCAGTTCTTTTCCTAAACTTTCGGTGTACAACGCCCAGCCTTCGCCATAAGCGCCAAACCAGTTGAATTTCCTGAAGTCGGGCAGGGCAGTATTTTCCTGCTGCAGTGACACCTGGTAATGGTGCCCTGGAATCGCTTCATGTAAAAACAAATCCTCGTCCTGTAATACGTTGTACGTCTTGGCATCGGGTACGGGAACATAAAAAACGCCCGGGCGTGTGCCATCGGCTGATCCCTGGATGTATTCCGCACTGGCGCTTTTCTCACGGAAAGCTTCTGTCCTACGGATTTCGAACGGTGTTTTTGGCGTAACCGAAAACAACTTCCCGACATTCGGCCTGATCCTGTTATAAATCGAATCGAAATGTGCAAGTACCTGCTCTGGTGTCGTAAACGGCATGAGTTTTTTATTGGTGCGCAAATCGTTGAGGAAATCTTTCATGCTGCCTTTAAAACCAACTTGATTTTTTATTGCCTCGATTTCGGCTTTCAGTTTTGCGACCTGTTGTAGTCCGAGTTCATGGATTTCATCGGGTGTTTTTTCGGTCGTCGTCCAGCTTTTAGCCAAAGCGATATAAATTTCTTTTCCCATCGGCAGGCTGCTGATTCCCGAGGTGTTCCTCGACGCTGCAAGGTAATCTGTCTTTAAATAATGGGCCATTTTTTGGAACTGGGGCACGAGTTTCCTGCGGATGGTTTCAGCATATTGTGCCGCAAGTTCTTTTTTAACCGCATCAGGAAAATCGGCCGGCATGATCTTAATGGCTGAATAATACAGGTTGTCTTCAGGTTTTTCGGTAATCAATTCCTCAAACTGCGGGATGACTTTCAGCGTAAGCGCTTTGGGCAATACGTAGCCTTTCCGGACGCCTTTTTTCATATAAACCATCGCCGAGTCGATCCAGACCGAGAATTTATCCATCCTGGTCAGGAAGTTGCGGTAGTCTTTTTCGGTTTTGAATGGTTGTGAGCTTGTACCTCCGGCGAACATGCCCATATTAAGGTGTGTCCCTGCAAATTGATTGATCGGGATCAGGTTTGTCGGGTATTTCAGCATTTCCTTCCCGATGCTGACCTCCCATTTGATGATGTCATAGCTGACCTTTTCGTCCTCTTTCAGTTCCGAATAATCGACATCCGCTATGGCTTTCTCATATTTATCAAAGAAATTCCCCTGGGCCTTACGGTGCGAGTCTGTCATTTCAAAAAGCAGTTCGGCATTGTATTGGTTTTGGCCATATACCGTCGCATCTACTGGATTCAGCGCACTTTTATCAGCGAAATAGCTTTTGCACAATGCGGTAAAATCGGTTTTGATGTCCTCCTTTTTGCATTGGATAAAAAACAGCGTACAAAGCAGGCCTGTCAGCAAGGAAATTTTTCTCATAAATTATTGTTTTGCGAATTTCTGTGTTTTGGTTTTATTGCCGGAATGCACCTTGATCAGGTACAAGCCGTTAGACAACATACCCGTGTCAATTGTTACAGCATCGGAATCGGGTAAAAGCGAAACCACGAGCCTTCCGCCCATATCGAAAACTTCAATTGCTGAAATCGTTTCTCCGGAATCGACGTGCAGCATGGCTTTGGCAGGATTTGGATACAGTTGCAGCGACATTTCTGCCTGTAAACCATCTGCGGAAAGCGTGCTCATGCTCACCGCAATCCAACTCGAAGGCAGGTTGTTGTCGAGTGCGGTACTGGTGAGTTGCAGGTAATTGCCGTTGCCGTCAGCATCAGGCCAAGGCGCACTGTCGTAATAATGCACGTGATCGATGACATTCCCGAATGCATCAGCAAGCACCAGGTCCTGGTTGCTATTGGACATATTGCGGGTAAATTCGCCATTGGGAGCGAAACCATACCGGTTTGTAAATATGGCAGCCTTACTCGCGATAAACACGCTTCCGCCTGCTACCAAAAACTGGTTTGCAGGAAATTGATAGACGAACCCGGTGCCGCGGAAATAGATGCCATTCAGGTTTATGGTCGTATTCCCGGCATTTTTGATTTCGATAAATTCCTGATCATTGCTGTTGGTGAAACTTCCGGAAGTGTTTGGGTTGTAATTGATCTTATTGATGACCAGGTTGGGAACGACAATATTGCTGCAGCCTGTAAAGCTGCCCAGGTGGTTTGTCATCCAGTTGATGCGCTGATTCAACCAGTATTTCAGTGTAAAAATCTCGGTATCAATATCGGGGACGGTACCCCATAAATTGTTCTCGCGTACCGCCGCTGCACTGATGTATGCCACTGTATTGTCGATAAAAGTATTCAGCGTATCTAGGTTCATGGGCTGTCCCGGTTGGGTCAGTTCGTTAAAACGCCTCGACAGGTAGCATTTGAAAAGGGTATTGTTGAACAAATCTGTCCAGAATTTCGCGCCGTCATTCCCACCATCTGAAAATTGCCACACATCATAATGGCTGCGGTCAAATCCCCAAATGAACAGGTCGTTGCCATAAGTAAGGTTGAAGTCCCAGATAGGCCCGGCTCGCAGTTTGGCATTGCGGTCTTTGTGGAAATAGGTGCTCAGAGAATACCCGTCGGCGTTGCTGGCCAATTCATTTGAGAGCATAAAATCGACAAAAGACGGAATGTCAATCATTGACGGATAACCCGTTGTAATATTGCTGCTGTTGACACTGCTCTGGAAATCCGTAAAATAAGTATGGATGTAATTGTCCTGCTGATTGGTGACATCCTGGGGTTTCGGCAATTCGTGTATAAATTCGACTTCCCAGCCGTTGTAATTTGGCATGGTCCAGGCTACAGGATCGCCGCCGGTAGTCTTGTCGCATTTGGTGATGTAGCCCCCGCTGAGGTTGGGCAGTGTGTTTTGGGAAGTGGTGATTTTTGTAACGTCCACACGGTTGCCGTCGGCTTTTACCTTTTCCTGCAGGATGTACAGGCCTTTGTAATCACCATTGATGACGACTTCGCAATACGCCGTCCGTGACGCATAATTCCCCATGCTTCTCGAAAGATTGTAAGACAGGTAATCCCGGATCAGTGAGGGGTCGAAAGCCAGCGCATTCAGGATCCAGTCATTTTCGGCGGGCATCCCGAGCAGGCTTACATTATTGTTGGTCACATTATCGGCCATTTTAGTAGAGAAACCATAAGGTTTTTTGGGCAGCGACTGTGAACTGGAGCCACGTATCTCAATATCGATGCGGCCATTATAATTTAAATACGCCGGCGTGTTCTGGTCGGTCATGTAATTCTGCACGCCTTCCCCACGATAGATGATTTTCATATCGCCCAGGATGCGCGGGTCGTCAGGGATTTCCTGCCCGCCATCGGTATTGATGATCACGATGGGCAGGTTGCTGTCGGTAAAAGGCTGGGCAAAAGCCGTAAATTGCCAAAGCAGGGAAAGCGAAAAAATGATTTTAAACAAAAGGCGATTCGGGGGGCAATTTTTCTTCATGGTATTTTAAAATGTGATGTAAAAGTAAAGAAAAAGTTACTACACCATGAAGTCAGCTGATTTTCAGGCTGTTTTTAACGCTGTCAAAATCATCAGAAGGCAAATCACAGCTTTTGTTTTTGCAGACATAGAACAGGTTTTTATCTTTAGTGAACCGCTGCTGCAGAAAAGGCAAAACCGATTCGCTGCCGGTTCCTGCCAATAAAACGTGGGGCAGGTAAAGCGTGTTGATGTTATTGCCGAAACTTATGGAATGCGGACCTGTAATGGCAAGTTCCCTGTTTTGCCCCGAAAAATTCAGGTACAGGTCAAGCCAGTTCGAAAAAGCAGATGGATAATCGACAGAGGCCGTGATTTTCGAAAGCATGTTTTCCATCACCGATTCATAATAAGTATTCCCGAAATAAATGGAAAGGGCATATAAATTGTGCGCCATCACTGAATTAGAAGCGGGGATCACATTGTCTTCGGTTTCAAAATGACGGGCGATTAGGGCATGGTCAAGCGATGAGGTGAACGCGAAGAATCCGGTGGTATGATCATAAAAATGTTCGAAACAATAATCCGTCAATTGCTTTGCTTCCTGAAGCCATTTTTCATCGAAAGTGACTTCGTATAGTTTCAACCATGCCTTGATTACAAAGGCATAATCTTCAAGATAGGCATTGATGGTGGCTTTGCCGTCCTTATAATTCCGATAGAGATTTTCACCATTGTGCCAAAGTTTTTCGGTTATGAAGCGGGCATTTTTTAAAGCGGTGTCGAGATAGGACTGATTTTGAAAGGCCTTGTAAGCGTCTGCGAAACCAATGAGCATGATGGCATTCCAGGATGTAAGGCATTTGTCGTCGAGGCCGGGTTTGGAGCGTTGCATCCTTTCGGTGAACAATACTTGTTCCCAATGCTTTTTTTTCTGCTGCAATTCCGAAAGCAGGATTTGGTGTTTTGCGGCAATATCTTCCAGCGGGAATTCCTGTATCAACACATAATTCCCGTGTTCCCAATGCCCGAAATCATTGATGCTGAATACTTCAGAAAACAATTGATACTCTTCATCGATAATTTCGCGCAGTTGTTGTTCCGTCCAAGCATAGTAAGCGCCTTCTTCAGATTTTGAGTGTTCATTTAAGCTGTCGGCATCGAGGGCACAATAGAATCCGCCGTCTGGGCTTTGGAGTTCAGTTATGCAGAAACCGAGCGTCTTTTCGATAATTTCCTGATATAAAGGATTTTTTGTCAACCGATAAGCATCGGAATATAGCGAAATGAGTTGCCCGTTGTCATACAACATCTTCTCAAAATGCGGGACATGCCATTTCATGTCGACGGAATAGCGTGAGAATCCGCCGCCGACGGTATCGAAAAGGCCACCATAGGCCATTTTGGTTAACGTCAGGTTTACGAAACTGAGCAATGGATTGTCATTGTTTTGATAGGCATACCGCAGCAGGAATTGGTAATTGTTCGGCATCATAAACTTTGGGGCACGTGCCATCCCGCCGAAATCGTGGTCAAAGCTTTTGGACCATTTTGAAACCAGGCCGTTCAGGAATGTAGGATTGAATTGGAAACCTTCGACGGATTTTATATCATTTTGCGGTAGAACTGGTTTGCTGATGGCCTGTAAAGCTTCGTCGAGTTTGCTGGCATATTCGGTCAGTTTTTCCGGGTTTGAAAGGTGCAGCTCCTGCAGCTGTTCCAATGTATTGATCCATTCGTTTTTACGGAAATAGGTACCGCCCCAAACCGGCCGGCCGTCAGGCAGTGCAACGACATTCAGGGGCCAGCCGCCGTGGCGCGTCATCAGCTGGACGGCTTTCATGTATACGGCATCCACATCGGGGCGTTCTTCCCGGTCGATTTTTATGGAGACGAAATGGGCATTCATGGTTTCGGCGGCCTGGATGTCTTCGAAGGTTTCGTGTTCCATGACGTGGCACCAATGGCAGGCAGAGTAGCCAATGCTGATGATGATGAGTTTGTTATTTTCGACCGCTGCGGCAAGCGATTTGGGGTTCCAGGCCTTCCAGTGTATGGGGTTGTTTGCGTGCTGTAGCAGGTAAGGGGAGGTTTCGGTGGAGAGTTCGTTCATGGGTGCAGTGTACAAGGTTCAGGGTTTCGGGATGTGCCTAGCCCTGATGGAAGCGGCATCCTTTTTGTTTTTTCTTTAAAAACAAAAAGATATAGCGGACAGCAGGATTGGCTCCAAATAAAAAAAGCGCTCCAAATGGAACGCTTAAAGGTAGTTATTTTGTGTGGAAACGATTATGCATTTAACGCTTCGACTTTGATGTTGTCGTTTTTGAGCATGTCCTTGAGCATGTTTTCGATGCCATTTTTTAAGGTGAAAGTCGAGGAAGGGCAGCCGCTGCAGGCGCCCTGCAGGATGACTTTCACACGGTGGTCGGCCTCATCATAGGAGTCGAACAGGATGTTGCCGCCATCGGCCTGGACCGCTGGTTTTACATACTCTTCCAGGATGTTGACAATTTGCTGCGAGGTTACGTCAAGGTTATCAAAATTTGAAATTTTCTGCTTTTCGGCAGTAGGGTTTTTGACGAGCTTGCTGTTGTCTATTACGGTACCTCCGTTTTCTATGAAATCCTTGATGAAGGAGCGGATTTCGAAGGTGATTTCGGCCCAGTCGGCGATGTCGTATTTGGTGACTGAAACGTAGTTTTCATCAATGAAAATTTCTTTGACAAACGGAAATTTGAACAATTCCTGTGCGAGCGGTGAAGCAGCGGCTTCGTCGATGTTTTTGAATTCGACCGCTTCAGTGGTAATCATGCGGCTGACGACGAATTTCAGTACGGATGGATTCGGAGTGGTTTCTCCGTAAACGGTAGCCGGCTGTTTTTTGTCCCATGGTTTTGGCGCTTCTTCCGTGATGATGGTGCCGCCCTTGGCGACAAAATCGTCAATCTGCTCTGCGACAGCATCTTTTACATCGTTCCATTCAACGATATTGTAACGTTCGATCGCAATGAAGTTACCGGAAATGTAAACGGTTTTTACGAACGGAAGGTAGAAAAGCTGCTGTGCGAGCGGCGATGAAACGGCTTCGTCTATGTTTTTGAATTCGTAATTATTATTCTGGGTAATAAAATCGGGGAATTCGAACTTCAATATAGCGGGATTCTGGGTTTCCTTTATTATAACATTTTTCATGAAAATTGTATTTTTTTACAAATTTAACAAAGATATTTTTCACGAATAATTACATTTGAGATTTTAATATAATTTAACAGAATTTACTGTTTTTTTTAGAATATACACTCACTATCTACAAACATACTGCAATGAAAAAAATATTACTATTGCTGACCTTCTTCTTCGCATCAATAACATTTGCGCAGACCGATCTGGTGATTACCAATACGAACAATCAGGAATTTTACGTGCCGGGTACTTCGGCGGTGTATACTGTGAGGGTTACGAATTTCGGTCCTGTTGCCGCTACAAATGTACATGTTGTAAGTCCGGTTCCAAGTGGGATTACCACTTTTTACTGGGAGGGCAGTAATTTTTCGTTTGGCTCAAACAGCAATCTAGACAATACAGTGGCCACGCTTGGAGTAGGGGAAGTATTGGTTTATACCATCCATCTTGAAATACCAAACGGTTACTCGGGGCCACTGACCAGTACGGCAAGCGTTACAATGGCTTCGCCTGCCGAAATCAATACTACATCCAACCAGGCTACCGATACGGACCAGATTGCCAATGCGGATATCAGTGTAGTGAATACGGACAATACGAACGTTTATCATTCGGGCCAGAATTCCGTATATACGCTTACGATCAAAAATAACGGGCCGACAGATGCAGTGCATGTGGTGGTAAAAAACGATATTCCGGAGGGATTGGATGAGTCCATGATGTCATGGACAGGAAGTAACGGGACTTCAGGGACCGGTGTAATCCTGGAAGATGTCATAGAATTACTGCCTGTTGGAGAGAGTGTCGTATATACGGTTACCATTGCGATTCCGGCTACTTTTAGTGCTGTTGTGATCAATAAAGCGGTCGTTTATACTACTTCAACTGATCCTACCCCGGACGACTTCAATGCATTTGATACCAACGTGAAGGCATTTGGAGCCGACCTTGTGGTTGTAAATACCGACAATCAGGATTATTATACTGCCGGCCAACCACGGGTTTATACCGTAACGGTAAGCAATGAGGGCCCTGAAACAGCAACCAATGTGCAGGTTTTCATGCCGGCACCGAATGGTACGACGATCACCAGCTGGTCAGGCACGAACAGTTCTTCGGGGACAAACTCGCTTGAAGACACCATCGCTACACTGGCACCAGGCGCAACAGTAACCTATACTGTGACCATAGCAGTTCCTGCAGGTTTCAATACCGATCTTGTCACACAGGTAACCGCTTCAAGCGACCAGCCAGACCCTAATCCTTGTATGGGCTGTACCGATACTGATAAATCAGGTGCGGATATTTCAGTTTCCAATACAGACAACAAAACAAATTACGTTTCGGGGACACAACAGACCTATACGGTGACGGTAACCAATAACGGGCCCAATGCTGCTGAAAATGTGCATGTTTCCAATGTGTTGCCATCAGGAGTAAGTATTGCGAGCTGGACCGGAAGCAATGGCACAAACGGTGGAGGCACTTTTGAGGACACCATCGCATCTTTGGCCAATGGCGCAACGGTAACCTATACTATAACCATAAACATTCCGGTTACCTTTTCCGGAGGGCTGACCCATCAGGTAGTGGTCACTTCTGATACGATCGATCTTACGCCTGGATGCCCGCAATGTACCGACACGGATACGCAGGCTGGTACGGATATTTCGGTTACCAGTACTGACGGTGGCACGACTTATAACGCCGGAACAGTGAATGTGAAAACCTACACCGTTACCGTGACAAACAACGGGCCTTTAGATACTAATAATGTCCTTGTTCAATTCACAGTTCCCGCTGCCACTACCGGTCTCTCCTGGACAGCCAACAATGGTACCTCAGGAAACGCGGCGTTGAATGCATCCATTGCTACGCTTGCTAACGGCGCTTCTGTCATTTATACGGTCACATTGCAGATTCCGGCAACGTTTTCTGCCAATTATACCACTACGGCAACAGTTACGACAACGGCTACAACAGATACGGCTTCCGCAAATAACACCGCAACAGATACCGACACCCCTGTAAATACGGCTGATGTGGTCATGGTAAATACGGACAACCAAGACGTGTACACCCCAGGCGGACAGGCATTTTATACGGTCACCGTCACCAACAACGGACCTTCGACTGCTACGGGTATTAACGTAGTATTCCCGTTGCCTGCCGGCATCACTTCAATGAACTGGACCAGCACCAGTAATTCAGGATCCGGAGCGATCAATACTACAATCCCTACACTTGCTGTAGGGCAAACGGTGACTTACTCGGTAACTGTTGATATTCCCGGCGCATTTACCGGAAATCTTGTGGCACAACCATCCATTGCTTCAACCACTTCTGTGGATCCGGTAACTTCATGTGCACGTTGTACGGACATCGATACCAATGGCACGCCGCAGGCGGATGTAATCATCACGAATACAGACAACCAGGGCTTTTATGTTTTGAACAGTACAAGGGTGTACACAATGACTGTTACCAACAACGGACCGCAGACGGCTATGCAGGTACATATTGAAAATCCATTGCCTTCGGGAATTGCGACGATGACCTGGACTGCCAATAACAGTACGAGCGGCAACGGTGCGATCGACCTGATTATTCCGTCACTGGCCAATGGCGCTTCGATTATTTATACTGTAACGGTAACAGTGCCTGCGAATTTCAGTGGCAGTTTGATCAATACGGCTACAGTGAGTACTACTCCGGTGGATTCATCGTTGGCCAATAATACAGCTACCGATACTGATGTGGCGGCATCATCGGATATAGTGGTAACCAATTCGCCTTCCACACCAACACCTTTATACGGCACAACCGAACAATTTACCGTAACGGTAACCAATAATGGTCCCCAGCCTGCAATGGCTGTAGCGGTAGCCAATGCGATCCCTGCCGGTGTGACCGTAATGAGCTGGTCAGGAAGCAATGGTTCGTCAGGAACCGGGACTTTGGCCAATACGATACAATATCTGGGAGTCGGTACGTCCGTTACTTATACGATTACAATACAGGTTCCGGCAAGTGGAAGCTCGGTGTCGAGTACGGCTACAACCACTTTGTCGACTGATCCGAATCCTGCCAATTCTACAGCCACGGCGATTATGACAATGACTCCGGCGAATAATGACATCGGGATTTCAATTACGGACGGCTTTACGACCTATATAGCAGGACAAAGCAGGGTGTATACGGTAACGGTGACCAATAATGGCGCTACGCCGGTGTCCAATATCCAGGTAGGCAGTATTGTTCCGGGGGCCATTGCGACTTCGGGTTATACCTGGAGCGGCAACAGCGCTTCGGGATCTGGAGCTATCAACAATACGATAAATACGCTGGGCGCGGGGCAGAGTGTGACTTACACGATTACCGTATCATTTCCTTCCGGCATGCCTCAGAACGAAAACCTGATCAATACGGTAACAGCTACTGTTGCATCAGATCCGCGTCCAACGAATAATACAGCCACTGATGTTGATGTGCCCGGGCCATCTGCCAATCTGGTTGTAAATAAAACGGATAATAGTGCCACCTACCAGCAATCCGGGCTGACCGATGATAAGGATGATGATACGACTCCTGCTGTTTTGCGTAAGGAATATGTAACTTACACCATTACCATCATCAACTACGGGCCAAGCGATTCTGTAAACATCCAGGTGACCGATAATATTCCTGTGAATACGAATGTGGCAGGTACACAAATAAGCCCAGCCGATGTCACCTGGTCCGGAAACGGGCACAGTGGCACAGGTAATTTGCATGATACTATAGCACATCTTGCCGTCGGCGGGATCATGACTTACACCGTAAAGGTTTATATTCCGATGGGATTCCAGGTATATGCTACGCCGCAGGTTGACAGCAACCTGATCAATACCGTAACGGTGGTGCCGGGAACTCCGGATCCCGTGATTGCCAACAATACGGCTACAGACAATGACGTGCCAAGCAACAGATTCTTATTTGTAAGCAACAATACTGCCGCATATTCTTCAAACGGGCAGGAAAGCGGGCTTGCGCAGGGATTTGTCGAAAATATATTGGTGAGGTCACATTGCGCGCAGGTGTCAAATTTTAAGATGTACTCAGGCGCTTCAAAACCTGGAAAGTATGGTGTCGCTTATTTCAACAGGCGGAATTCAGATTTCCCGATACAGGAAGGGCTCGTGCTGTCGTCCGGAGATGCTACATTGGTGGGTGGGGAGCATAATATGGATGGGACTATAGGTAACGGCACCGACGAATGGACCTCCGATGATATCGGAGACCTTACCTCTTCAAGCCTTCAGCCGCCTGCAGGAATTACTGCTTCACTGCATACCCCGCAGTACCTGAAATTTAATTTTGTGCCTTCTGCACAGGAACTGAAGTTCAATTATATATTTGCGGCCGAGGAATATCATTATGGTAACTTTGAATGTTTTTATGCTGATGTTTTTGCTTTCATCCTGAAAGACCTCACGGCAGGTACTCCCCCTGTGAATCTTGCAATATTACCAAACACGACAACTCCTGTCAAGGTAACGACCGTACACAGGGCAACGCCGGACTGTACCAATCCGGTAAATGCAATTCACTTCGGAAAATATAATTTTGATACAAATACACCCGAAAACACAGCAATAAGGCAGGCTGCTGCGATATCCATCAACGGCCAGACCAAGCTGCTTACTGCAAAAGGTGCGGTGATTCCGGGGCATGAATACAGCATACAGCTCATTATAGCCAATGCGACGGATAACAACTGGAATTCCGCGGTGTTTATTGAAGCAGGAAGTTTTAAATTCGATGCGGAAGTCACCGGTTCCGGCCCGTCAGCGTCGATAAAAGATTTTACAGGTGGTAATTCTGTTTGCAACGGGCAGACCCAAAGAATCCAATACGGCGACAGTCCTTTGCCTAATGCGACCTATTCCTGGTTAAAGAATGGCGTGAGGATCGATAACGCCACGGATTATTTTTATGATGTGACCCAATCGGGCAGGTATACGGCAGTGGTTACCTTCGGTACAGGTTGTCAAAAATCAGATGATATCGATGTGAGCTTCACAGCGCCATTGCCTACAAGAGATCCTTTCCCGGTTCCGATTTGCCAGCAGGATCCGCCTTTCCATTTTAATATAGACCAGACCAATTACATCCTGAACGGCTTCAATCCGGCGAACTATCCGATCAGTTATTATGAAAATGAGCAGGATGCCATCGATGAAGGGCTTAATGATATCGTAAGCCTTTACGGAAGCCTTGATTACGTTATAAATACACCGATGGCTGAAGGGGAAACCAAAACGATCTATGTCAGGATTGCCGATCAGGGAAGCGCAAGCAATTGCGTGCTGATTAAGCCGTTGGTATTGTCAAAGACTTTCTCGAAAGGCGAAATCAGTTATCCTGCCGGTCCGCATTGTATTGGCGGAGGCACCGTAAGTGTGACACAAAGTACCGAATTCACCCCGGGAGGATATTACGAAGCATCACCTTCAGGGCTCAACATTAATTTCCTAACCGGAGAAATCGACCTCGATACCAATACGCAGTCGGGCTCTTATACCATTAAATACAAAATTCCTGCCGGTACCTGCAGCGCCTATGAATCACAACCTGTTACGTTTGACGTGAGCGCGTGTCTGGTAACAACCATTGTTCCAAGAGGGGCAATATGTGCCGGAGATACTTTCGTGTTAGAGACCTCTGCTGTGAACCAACCAGGAGTAAGCTATGTATGGTCTGATGCCAATGGTGTCTTTGATACGACGACTGCGCCACAAACGAATTCAATTACAGCCCCTTTAGCAGGAGGCAGTTATACGTATAGCGTTGTAGCGACGATGGGAACAGAATCGTCCCCGGCGAGTTCATTGACACTGGTGGTAAATCCTATCCCATCGGCAACCATTTCCGGGCCAAACAATGTATGTACGGGAGACTCAGCACACATTGTCATTACCGGAGTAGCAGGCGATACAGTAAAATACACTGACGGCACTACCGTTACTCCCGTGGTAATTACAAATACAAACACTTATGAATTTGATACCCCTGCATTGACGGCCCCGGCTACTTACCAGCTTGTTGACGTTGTAAGTTCTACGGTGCCACCTTGCTCGCAAACGATTACAGCCGGTTCGACAGGTTCTTTCATTACCATTTCTGTAGGTACGCCAACGGCGGATATTATAGGTCCAACGACCACTACCGCCTGTGAAGGAGAAAGTGTAACGATCACTATTCTCGGTACGCCGGGGGGTGTTGTCAATTATAATGGAGGGACAGCAGGCGGAGGTTCGGTGAACTTAGACGCTACGAGTGGGCAGGGTACCATCACGCAAACTTTAAATGGAACGACAACTTATACCTTAACGAGCATCAATGTGGCAGCTTGCGGACAAACGCAGGCGATTACGGGGGAGAGTATTACCATTAACGTTTTCCCATTACCTGACCTTAATTCGTTCACGGCTACTACCACGGTATGTGAAGGTACAGACGCGACGTTGTCTTTTGTAGGCACCGCAAATGCAACCGTGAATTTCCACGACAGCAGCAATACGGCTTTTGCCTATGTCATTCCGGCTTCAGGCAGCGGACAGACAAATTTGCCTGCTTCCACCTATACGCTGGACAATATTACCAGCACAGATTCCTGCGTAAGGGTACTCAGCCAATCCGTTACTACAGGAGTTGACCTGAAGCCTGTAATTACTACCCAGCCAGTAGACCCTCCTGCGATTTGTGAACAGGAGACTTTCAGTATGAGTGTGCAGGCCACCGGAACCGATCTTACCTATGTGTGGAAACACGGCACGGTAACGGTGCAGGACAGCGCTTCAAATACTTATACGAAAACCAATGCCACTTTAGCTGATGGTGGAATTTACACGGTAACGGTACATGGGAAATGTGCTCCGGATGCGATTTCGGTAGATGTAGAAGCGATTGTAAATGAAGGGCCGCATGTAGTCACAGATCCTGTAGCGCCATCAAGCAGTTGCCCGGGTGATGATATTATACTTACTGTAGCCACTACCGGAACCGATGCTTCAACGACTTATGTATGGAAAAAATTCGGAGTTCCTGTCGACGGAGCCCCAAGCAGCGACACCTTAGAATTGCTCGGCGTTACTGAGGCAAATGAGGGAGATTATACTTGTGAGGTAATCAATAGCGGTTGTCCGTCCGTGACTTCAAATGTTGCGACCGTGACTGTCGATGTAACTACAGCGATTACACAGCAGCCTCAGGCCGTATATGACCAATGTACGGGCGACGGCTTTGTACTTGATGTAACTGCAGAAGGAGGGGACTTGGTTTATGAATGGAGTAGAGGGAATGTTGTCGTACAGTCAGGGTCTTCAAGTAGTTATAGTGTATCAAATGCTACAATTAATGATGCGGGGACTTATCACGTTACGGTGTCTGGAACTTGTGGCGGACTACAAACTTCGACAGACGTGGTAGTTAACATCAGCGTGGCGCCGCAAATTACGGAGCAACCGACATCAGTACCTTCTCTTTGTGCCGGACAACCATTAAGCCTTAGCGTACAGACCACTGGTGATGTGACGTTGTATCAATGGAAACACTATGGGGTTAACGTGGGGACGAATTCACGTTTTTACACGGTGTCTTCAACGACCGTTGCCGATTCCGGGGATTATATCTGTGTCGTCAGCAATGACACCTGCGATCCGGTGACTTCAGTTGTGGCGAATGTCACGATCATCGACTCTCCGACCATCGTCCAGCAACCGGTTTCAAGAACGGTGTGTGTGGATGATACCATCTTGTTGTTTGTTGAAACTACAGGAAATGTGACTTACAAATGGACTTTCAACGGAGCTGACACCGGAGTAACCACGCCAACACTGCAAATTGATGACGCTGCGCTTACCGATAGCGGTGTATACCGTTGTATCATAAGTGATGCTACTTTGTCGTGTCCTGATATTTACTCGCAGCCTGCTACAATTACGGTACGCCCGCTTCCGAATGCTACAATCGCAAATGGTGCAAGCACCACAATCTGTGATAATACAGGTACTGATGTAATCTTCAGGGGTACGCCAAATGCCGTTGTAACCTACACTGTAAACGGTGGCGAAGAGCAAACCATTACACTGAATCCTTCAGGTTCTGCCCGATTGCTGACAGGCGTATTGGGTGAAACTACCACCTATAGCCTTGTGAGTGTTGCAGCCAATAACAACCCTCCCTGCCCAAAAGCGTTGACCGGTGAGGCGGTGGTGACTGTACTGGAAATCCCGGATCCTGAACTCGACCAGGATGGTTATATCTGCCTAGATCCTGCATCAGGACAAACAATGACCGGTTCCTTCTATGAATTGAATACCGGTTTGACCACTGCTGATGGGTATCAGTTCATTTGGTACCTTGACGATGTTGAAATTCCGGGTGCGACAGAAGGAACTTACGATGCAGTAGCAGCAGGAAGTTATAAAGTCATCATTACCGATACGGCCACTGGCTGTACAGATTCGGCAATGGCACCAATTACTACTTCCACACCGCCATTGACAATAACAGCACAGGTGGATACGTTATTCTTTGCAGACAATGCCAGTATTGTGGTTACCGCTACTCCTGCAAGCACTGATTATGAGTACCGTCTGGACGATGGTCCATGGCAGACAGACAATGTGTTTTCCGGCGTAAGGACAGTGCTTTCGCAGAATACGACAGGTGATCATACGGTGTATGTAAGGGATTTAAAAGCTTGTGATGAATTGTCCTATGATGTGAAAGTTGTGGATTATCCGAAGTATTTTACACCTAACGGTGACGGATTTCACGATACTTGGAATATTTCTGTATTAAGTAATCAACCTAACGCAAAAATTTATATATTTGACCGGTTCGGAAAATTGCTGAAACAAATCAGTACCACAAATCCAACGGGTTGGGACGGGACTTACAACGGTCAGCCTATGGCAGCGGATGATTACTGGTTTGTTGTCAAGTATATGGAACAGGGAATCAATAAAGAATTTAGAGCACATTTTACATTAAAACGTTAACCAAATGAATTTTAAAAAGAGATATTTAGTATTAATCTTATTGTTAATATCAAAATTTTCATTTTCGCAAGAAGGAGTCGCAGTTTATTCGGATTATTTATCAGACAATTATTATTTGATTCACCCATCTATGGCTGGTGCTGCGAATTGTGCCAAAATCAGGCTTACTGCGCGTCAGCAGTGGTTTGGCCAGGAAGATGCTCCTGCATTGCAAACGTTAAGTTTTAATGGAAAATTAGGCGATAAGACCGGAGGTGGTTTAATCGTTTTCAATGATAAAAATGGGTACCATTCCCAAAAAGGTTTCAAGGCAACTTTCGCATACCACCTGATGTTTTCAAGAAGTGAGGTGGACTTGAACCAGCTTTCATTTGGTATTAGTGCAGGATTGGTTCAGGCTGAGCTTGATGAAACTAAATTTGTCGACTATGACCCGGTTATCGGTGGGATTATCCAAAAGGATTCGTATTTCAACGTAGATCTTGGTGCGTCTTATAACTATCTTGAGTTTTATGCGCATCTTACCGTGAAAAACGCATTGGCCAGTAAAAGGGACATCTATTCAGATATTGAGTCGGACAATTTGAGGAAATTATTACTTAGCGCAGGATATGTTTTTGGGGATAGTGACCGCATCCAGTGGGAGCCGTCATTCCTTTTTCAATTGGTTGATGAAACCAAGGAAAAAACCATTGACCTTAACATCAAAGCGTACAAGGATTTAGAATTCGGAAAATTGTGGGGAGGCCTTTCTTACAGGAGGAGTTTCGATGCTGCAGAATTTGAAAATAACGGCTCGGTTTCTACACAAAGGCTTCAATACGTCACGCCTATCATTGGTTTGAATTTCAAAAGCTATATGGTATCTTATACCTACTCTCACCTGATTGGTGATGTTAAATTCGATCAGGGTGGGTTTCACCAAATTACCCTTGGTGTCAACCTGTTCTGTACAAGGGAGAAATACGATTGTAACTGCCCTGCAATTAATTAATTTTAGTGTTGATATTAATTCAGTCCCGATTTTATATCGGGACTTCTTTTTTTATAAAAACTTATGATTATAAAATCTGTAAACGGCAAATCTCCTTTAATACCTGAAGATTGTTATGTGGCCGAAAATGCTACAATCGTTGGCGATGTAAGCTTCGGGCATTCCTGCAGTGTCTGGTTCAACGCAGTGGTACGTGGCGATGTGCATTCCATCACCGTTGGCAATAAGGTCAATATACAGGATGGTGCCATTATTCATTGTACTTACCAGAAACATGCCACTGTGATTGGTAATAATGTGTCTATAGGACATAATGCGATCGTGCATGGCTGTACGCTGCATGATAATGTCCTGATTGGTATGGGTGCCATAGTAATGGATGGCTGTGTAGTAGAAAGCAATGCTATTGTGGCTGCCGGAGCCGTGATAACACAAAACACTAGGGTAGAATCCGGATCAATATATGCAGGAGTCCCTGCGAAAAAGGTCAAGGAAATCAACCAATCCGATTTTGGAGGCGAAATCGAACGTATCTCGAACAATTACGTGATGTATTCGGGATGGTTTAAAAACGAAGAATAAATGCCTAAAAATCGTCGTAAATAACCTTATATTGATTGTCAAGGATATCATTCAGGACTTTCGGTTCTGCATTGGTGTAAAAGACGATTTCAGGGTAATCACCATGCCTCAGCCCGACTTTCTCGATAAGCACGTTTTTTGTCTGCCTCGCCACTGCTTCGCCGGAATCTATGATTTTAATATGTGCAGGCAATATTTTCCTGATTTGTGGTATCAGGTACGGGTAATGGCTGCAGCCTAAAACCAAATAATCGATATTGGCCTGAATCATTGGCGTAAGGTAGGTTTGCAGCAATCCGGACATTTCAGGAGAATCAATATCACCGTTTTCAATAAGCTGTACTAAACCATGCCCTACCTGTTCGATGATGGTAGTATTTTGATGTGTTTCGACGGCTTTGTTAAAAAGCTCGCTACTCAACGTACCTTTGGTAGCCAATATCCCGATTTTCTGAGTGTTTGAATGCAATGCTGCGGGTTTTATCGCCGGTTCAATCCCAATGAACGGCACATCATATCTGGCACGCAATTCCTTGATGGCGTTGGTCGTCGCCGTGTTACAGGCCACTACAATCAGTTTGGCATTTCGTTCGAGTAGGTATTCCGTATTTTTTTGACTTAATGCAATAATTTCGTCCTTTGACTTTTGCCCGTAAGGCGCATTTTTACTGTCAGCAAGGTATATAGTGCTTTCGCCGGGTAGAAGTTGGTGGATTTCTTTCCAGATAGAGGTTCCTCCTATTCCCGAGTCAAATAATCCGATGGGGTTGTTGTTCTGCATGAAACAAATGTAAAAAAAAACTGCTCAGTCCGAAACGCCGGAAGAGCAGTCATCATTTTTTGATATATTTCTTAGAATCCCAGTTCTTTCTTTACATCAACTGTAAGGTCCGGACCGTCAGCAAGTAAAAGCCCTGCTGAATTAAATACGTATTGGTATCCTTTGGCTTTGCCTACTTTCTGGATGGCAGTTTTGATTTTATCCTCGATTGGCTTCATCAGGTCCGCTTCTTTTGTTTGTAGTTCTTTTTGGGCTGTCTGTCCGAATTCACCGATTCTTTTTTCCATGTCGGCAACTTCTTTCTGGCGCTCCTCATTCATCTTTTGCGACACTGAATCCACTTCAGCTGCATATTTTTTCAGTTTGGCATTATACTCGTCACCCATTGTTTTATAATCGGCCTGATAAGTCTGGCTTAATTTCTCCAATTGCTTTTGTGCCTCAAGCATAGCAGGCATTTTCGACATTATTTCACTAACATCTACGTGTGCCGATTTGGCTTGTGCAGTCGCTACCTGGCTTGCACTAACAAATAAGACAGCAGCAATTAGTAAAGTTTTCAATTGTTTCATCATTTTTAAATATTAAGTAAGTAATTAAATTTTAATCGTTATTATTTGGTGTCGAAGGTACGGAGTCCTTCTTTTTTGTTTTTTCTTCTCTTGCTTTTTTAGCAGCCTCACGGTCTGCCTGTGTTTTTGCTTTCTTTTCTTCCAGGGCTTTTTTGCGTTCTTCAAGCGTTTTGGCCTTGGCATCTGCGGTGACTTGCCTTGCTGCTTCCCGGTTTGTAGCGATGCTGTCCCTCACGGTAGTTTGCTTCTCTGTTTTTTCGGCAGTTGCATTGGTTTTTGTATCGTCAGCGCCAGTACCTTTTTCAGTAGCCCCTTCCGTTTTTTTAGCGGCTTTTCCATCCTGTAATTGCTGCCTTTTCTCAGCTGCTTCCGCTTTTTTGGCTTCGGCGGCTGCTTTACGGTCCGCTACCAGTTTTTCACGTTGTGCTTTACGTTCGTCCAGTTTTTTCTGCCTGTCAAGCATGGTTGGGTTGTCCTCAAGGCTCTCTTTATATTCCTGTATCTCGTCTTCCTTAAGTTCTTTTTTAGACTTCTTATCGCGATTCGCCGCCCTTGATAATTTGCGGATTACCAAATCACTCATGTCAAATCTTTTTGCCGAAAAAATCATGGTCATATCCGATGATTTATCAAATACGAAATCATATTTTTTCGCTTCTGCAATATCCTGAACTACTGTAAAAACCTGGTCCTGGATTGGCTTTACCAAAACAGCTTTCTGTACTACAAGTTCACCGGTAGGACCGAATTTCTTTTGCTGGTAATCGGATAGTTCCGTTTCGAGAAAAGCGATTTCTTCTTCGCGCTCTGCCAGAAGTTCTTTCGTCAGCAGCGCCCTTTCGGTTTTTAGATTGTCTTTTTGTTTATTGATTTCATTCTTTTTGGCTTCCATTTCGGTCTTCCACTTTTGGGCTTTCAGTTCCAATTGGTTTTTAGCCTCAAGATAATCGGGAACATTTTGCAGGATATATTCCATATCAATGTAACCAATCCGGACACCTTTTGCGCCTTGTGCATGACTATGTAATGTTGCAGTAAGAATCAAAATCAATACTAAAAAATGTCTTTTCATACTTTTATTTGTATTAAAATGGCTGCAATATTAAAATTGCTGGCCTATGATGAAATGTGTTTCCCATCCGTTCTTGCCCGTGCCGCCTTCAACTGCGTCGAATCCATGGCCGAAATCAATCCCAAGCAAACCGAACGCTGGCATGAATACCCTTAATCCGAAACCGGCTGAACGCTGCAGCACAAATGGATTGTACCTTTTGCCTGAATCCCTGTCGTAACCAGCTCCTGCTTCGAAGAAGGTGAGCGCATAGATAGATGCCTGATTTTTCAAAGTTAACGGATATCTCAGCTCAAACGAAAATTTGTTATAAATTGTTGCACCGTTCTGGTTATTCTTATCGTCAATAGGTGTCAGCGATTGGTTTGGATACCCTCTTAACTGAATGGTTTCCCTTCCGTCAAGCGCGAAATTCGCCAGACCATCTCCTCCGATGTAAAAACGTTCAAACGGAACATTCCCTCTTTCACTGTTATAATTTCCTAAGAAACCGAACTCAGCCAATGAACGGAGCACTAAATTACCATAAATTTTGGTATACCAATCGGCTTTGAATTTAATTTTATAATATTCAAGCCATTTGAACTTTTCCTGGTCTATTTTCGATTGGTCCGGACTCGCTTTGGTGTAATCATCTACGACCTTGTAATGGCCTTCAATATCTGTCTCAGCGAGGTAAGCCCCAACTGAAGGGCCAGGTTCACCAGTTGCCCTGTCCACAATCTGTGTTTCGTTGTAACGAAGCTTGTTTTCCTGCAGGTCACCGAGTTTTCCATAATCAATACCATTAATTAAGGAATATGGCGGTGTAAGTTTCAGCGAAAGGCTGAATTCCGATCCGTATGTCGGGAAGATAGGGTTAAATCCTTTATTGTTCCTTTTTACTTCGACCGTATAAGCAAAGTTTCTGGAAGATCCGTTACCGAAAGTAAAGAGTCCGGTGTTGTAATTGTTAAGATCGTAATACTGGAAGCTCAACGATTGCGTGAAATAAGAGGAATTATCGGGAACGGTAAGCCTCTTGCCTAAACCAACTGACAGCGAAATGATGTTAAAGCTACGGCTCCTGTCTACAGAATTCGATGCATAGTTATTCAGGAATTGCTTGCTGTATGATAACGAAGTGTTGAAGCGGACCGGCTTTTTGCCGCCAAACCAAGGCTCGGCAAACGAAAGACTGTAAGTCTGGAAATAACTGCTTCCCTGCAGCCTTAACGACACCTGCTGACCGTCCCCCATAGGAATAGGTTTGTAAGCTTCTTTATTGAAGAGGTTTCGCATCGAGAAGTTGTTGAATGACAATCCGAGTGTCCCGATGAAACCGCCGCCGCCATAACCACCCTGAAGTTCGATCTGGCTGGAGCCTTTTTCAACAAGATTGTATTCAATGTCTACGGTTCCGGCTGCCGGATCCACATTCTTGAACTTCGGTTCAATGGCTTCAGGATCGAAAAAGCCCAATTGTCCGATTTCCCGGATGGTTTCTACGAGTGCTTGCTTGCTGTATTTGTCGCCGGGATGCGTAAGCAATTCACGGTAAATTACCTTGTCATTTGTTTTGTCATTCCCAACGACGGAAATTTTATTGAAATAAGCCAGCGGCCCTTCCATAATCCTGATTTCGAAATCTATGGTGTCGTTATAAGTACGGGTTTCCACGGCATTTATAGTCGAAAAAAGGTAGCCGTTGTTTTGATATAGATTCGTAATATCATCAGCATCCGGCTTTGATTTGTCGGCAATCCTTTTTTCCAGAAGGACACCATTATAAGTATCGCCTTTTTTGATCCCGAGCTTGCGGTTCAGTCCCTGGTCTGTGTAAATGGTGTTTCCGAGGAACTTGATATTTCCGAAATAATATTTATTACCTTCTTCGAGCTTGATGTTGATGGCAATCTTGTTCTTCTTTTTATCATAAGACACACTGTCCGAAATGATGCGCGCATCACGGTAGCCCTTTTCCTTATATTTTGAGATAATGTTCTCGAGATCCTCTTCGTATTTTGCAGCAATAAACTTCGAGGCCTTGAAAATGCGGATTGGATTTTTCACCTTGGTGTTTTTCATGGCTTTGCGCAGCCTCGCATCCGAAAGTTTTTCGTTACCTGTAAAATTGATTTCACTGATTTTTACCTTGTCGCCCTTGTCAATCCGGATGAACATTTTTACCTGATTTGCAGTCGTATCTGCTTCGGTATTGATATTGACCTTAGCGTTGTAATAACCGTCTTTGCGGTATTTATTTTCAATGTAATTTTTTGTAGTGGTAATAAGGTTCTCATTGACGACCATGCCTTTGGTAAGCTTGGTATCTTTGATTAAAGTCTCCGCTTTTGATTTTTTAACGCCGGCAATTTTGGGCTCGCTGAGCTTTGGCAACTCATTGATGTTCAGCTCCAGGTAGATGCTGTCACCCTCAATTTTATTCACATAAAAATTAATGTCGTTAAAAAGCCCGAGTTTCCCAAGTTTCTTCACCGCATTGCTGATTTCTTCACCCGGAACGGTAATGCGCTGCCCTTTTTCAAGGCCCGTAAAAGTAATCACCGTCTGCTGGTTGTAGCTTATCTTTCCGGTGACATCAATATTGGCTAGATAATAAGGCGTTCCTTGTTCAAATGGGATTCTGTCTTCATCCTCCTGTGCGAGTACCGGGGAAATACTTCCAAGAAATAATATGGTAAGGAGTAGTTTTATGCTTTTGTTTAACACTAAAAAATTATTTAATTTGTTCACTTGTTTTTCCAAATCTCCGCTCGCGACTCTGGTAGCTGATAATGGCCTCATATAAATCCTGTTCTGTAAAATCCGGCCATAAAATATCCGTAAAATATAATTCTGCGTAAGCGATCTGCCAAAGCAGGAAATTACTGATGCGGTGTTCGCCGCTGGTCCTGATCAATAAATCTACATCCGGTAAATTTTGCGTGTAAAGATGCTGATTAATAATTGATTCGTCAATAGCGTCAATTGAAATTATATTATTTTTAACTTTACTGCTGATATCGCGGACTGCCGAGATGATTTCGTCCCTTGAGCCATAGCTTAATGCCAGCGTTAAGGTCATCCTGGTGTTGTCTTTGGTCTTGTTAATGACTTCTAAAAGTTGCTTCTGTGCCGATTTTGGAAGTTTGTCCAGGTTCCCGATCGAGTTGAGCCTGATGTTGTTTTGCTGAAGCGTTTTCACCTCGTTTTTAAGGGAATTGATCAGGATTTTCATCAATGCCTGGACTTCAAGTTTGGGACGGTTCCAGTTTTCAGTGGAAAAAGCGTATAATGTGAGGTTTTCAATGCCAAGTTTTGCACAGGTTTCAACCACAACCTTTACAGATTTCGTGCCGCTTTCGTGCCCGAGTGCCCTGATAAATCCCTGTTTTTTTGCCCAACGCCCGTTGCCGTCCATAATGATGGCGATGTGTTTGGGTAATTGTGTTTTATTTATCGTATCCTTCAAATCCATAATTTATTCCGGGCAAAAGCAAGGGGAATTCCCAAAGGTATAAGTAAGTGTAAAGCCGGTAAATACATACCAGTCGTTGCTGTTTATATTTCCGAATTGCAGTGGCTTGTATTGCTCATTCTTCGGGGTGCTCCCGTCGATATCATCAGCGAAAGTGTAGCGCGCCCCGATTTCAAAACCAAGAATCAGTTTAGGGGTAATATTGCTTTTTACACCCACAACCATCGGTATGGCAAGCGAGTTGCTCTGGTCGTCAACGCGTGTTGTGCCGTTCTGAACATACTGTGAATCATACCTGAAATAACTGATGCCGCCATATATATAAGGAGTCATCTGCCTGCGGAGATCGTGCAGGTCAAATTCAAAAAAATCAAATTCCAGTCCCAATGATAATTCTTTTATGCTGTTATCAAACGAATAACCACGATCATGCCTTCCGGGAACTTTGGAGTTGGCATCATCTGAAGCCAGTTTGGCATACGTAAACGACGCTCTCCAGGAATGTCTCGGGCTGCGGTTCCATTTGTATAAAATACCCAGCGCAGGCTCATTCGGGTTGATGTAATTGGTGGGTCCGACATCGCCTATGAAATTACTGGCACCGGCAAATAGCCCAACTTCGTGGATTTGTGCCTGCATCAGTGAAACCATACAAAAGCAGATAAGCGTCGGAAATAATCTCTTCATTCTTTTCAAAACAGCGTGCAAATATAACAATTATGAGTACTAATCAATCGCTTATGCAGTCAAATCTGACTTTTATTTAGGCCAATAAAGATTAGTCCGGAACGTTTCCGGAAGCCTCTTAAACGAAAAGACGGTGTGTAATCGTATAAACGGTGCGGGAAATTAACTTTTAATTCCGCTTGTCTTCGCCCCAAAGGAGTTTGTTGCGCAGGGTTTTCAGGAAGGTCTCGCCTGGTATCTCGACCATGTTTATGCTGAAAGGGGTTTTTCGGATAATCAGGCTGGACTCATTTTTAACGGATGCAATCCTGGAGTCCAGTGACACCAGATATTGTTCCTCACGCCCGGAAACCTTCAGGCGGATTTCGGTCTTGTCCGGAATTACCAACGGTCGGGCATTGAGGTTGTGTGGTGCTATAGGCGTGATCACAAGGCTTTCAACGTTAGGCGTCAGAATCGGGCCGCCGCAGCTCATGGAATAGCCTGTAGAACCGGTTGGTGTCGCAATGATCAAGCCATCTGCCCAATATGAATTCAGGAATTCACCATCCAGATACGTGTCAATGGTGATCATCGAAGTGGTGTCCTTACGGCTCACCGAAATTTCATTCATTGCAAAATTGATGCTTTCAATATCAGGATTGGCAGGTTCTGATTCAAGGCTTAAGAGTGTCCTTGGCGAAAGCGTGTAATTCCGGTCAATCACGAATTGCATAAAAGTCGAAATGCTTTCTTTCTGAACCATGGCCAGAAAGCCCAGCCTTCCCGCATTGATACCTAAAATAGGTATGCCGGAATCCCGCACCAAAGTCGCAGCGCGTAAAATCGTTCCATCACCACCGATGCTGATCATCATGTCGAAAGAGGAATCTAATTCAGTGTAAGAATTGAAAGTCTTGTAGCTTTTTTTGATAAGTTCTTTCTCATAAAGCATCTTCAGGAACTCCGCCTCAATGACCATTTCCACCTGGTTTTCGTTGAAGAACACGAAAATGTCCCGGATGATCGGCTCAGTGCTGTTTTGGTAATATTGTCCGTAGATGGCGACTTTCATCAATTAGATAACAGGTTAATTAGAAAATTAGAAAACGGAAGTTGCGTGGTCAAATAATAATCTCATTTTCTAATTGATTCATTATCTCATTTATATATTAAGGTATTTGTCCAGATAATCAGAACGCTCCTTCAAACTGTTCAGGTAATTGTCTTCATTATGCTCCGAAATGATTTCGTAATCATAACGCCTGAAAGTCTGGATGATTTCATTGATACTGCCCATCGCAATCTTCACTGTAATCTGTATGGTGTCATTTGTAGATCCTGAGACGAACGTGCCGAGGATTTTGGCGTTATTGCTTTCCACGATCTGCACGACCTGTCCCATCGAATAGTCGAGTATGCCTTTTTCAACAACAATAATGCCGCCCGGATCTTTTAAAAATGGCGTGTCGTTGAAAAATTTGACGATATCGGAAATCTCATAATATCCTGCATATTTGTTTTCTGCATCCAAAACCGGCACCACATCAGTATGGTTTCTCGCAAAAACTTCAAGCACGTCAAACCAGTTTGTGGTCGTGCGTGCAAAAAACACTTCGATGGCATAACGGTAATTCGCCAGGGTTTTTTCCGGCTCGAAGGTCTCCACATCTTCCGCGGAAACACTTCCAATGTAAATGCCTTCTTCAGTAACAGGAAAATGCGAAAAATTCACATCGGCAAAAAAATCCAGCACTTCAGCAATCGTATCTTTACTGTCAATCGGGCGGAAGTCCCGGTTTATAAAATCTGTAATGGTATTCATAGCAAATAAATTCAAGTGCAAATTAATCAAATTTTAGTACAAAACACCTGCTTTAACTTTGTATTTTTGTAAGCCATAACCGCATTTATCATGCCAAAAGTATGACCATGACCAAATTAAGCGTGAATATCAATAAAATCGCGACGCTCCGCAATGCACGCGGTGGCAATGTGCCCGACCTGCTTAAAGTCGCTACAGACATCCAGCGTTTCGGGGCACAGGGCATTACGATCCATCCGCGTCCGGACGAGCGGCACATCCGTTACCAGGATGCGCGTGACCTTAAAGCCATCGTTTACACCGAATACAACATCGAAGGGAATCCCGAGAAAAGCTTCGTCGATTTGGTGCTCGAAGTGAAGCCGGACCAGGTCACTTTGGTTCCCGATGCCGTCGATGCCATTACCTCCGATGCCGGCTGGGACACTATAAAGCACAAAAGTTTCCTGACTGAAATGACACAGGAATTCCAACGCAACGGTATCCGCGTATCAATTTTTACCGATCCTGTCAATAAAATGGTCGAAGGTGCCAAAGCCATCGGAACGGACCGCATTGAATTGTATACCGAAGCCTTTGCGCACCAATACGGTTTGGGCAATAAAGATGCGGTTAAGCCATATTACGAAGCCGCTGTTTTGGCTAATGAACTCGGACTCGGACTTAATGCGGGTCATGATTTAAGTCTCGAAAACATTAAATTTTTTAAGGAAAATATTCCGGGATTATTGGAAGTGTCGATTGGTCACGCACTGATTTCCGAGTCATTGTACCTTGGGCTTGAAAATGTCGTGAATATGTATTTACAGAAGTTAAAATAGTAGGGCGTGCCGGCGGCTTTGATGAGTCACAGTCGCAGTCACGGTTTGAAGTAGCCGCCGTCGGGCTGTCCGCTCTATCTTTTTTAACCCTCCGGGATTAAAAAAGGATGCCGCTTCCATCCCTCACGCAAACCGGAGAAATTTCAAATTCCAGATTCCAAATCCCAATCCATGTTATATTCAAAAACAGAAGGCACCGGCCAACCACTCTTAATCCTCCACGGATTCCTCGGCATGTCCGACAACTGGAAAACCCTTTCCGGGCAATATGCCGCCGAAGGTTTCCAGGTCCATGCCTTAGACATGCGCAACCACGGCCGCAGCCTGCATTCTCAAGACTTTACTTATGCCGCCATGGTGGGCGATATTGCAGAATACATCCGCTTCAATAACCTTGGCGCTGTCGATATCATAGGGCATTCTATGGGTGGGAAAATAGCGATGTTTTATGCCACCCAATATTCGGACAGCGTCCGCAAACTGGTCATTGCCGACATCGCGCCTCGATATTATGCACCGCACCACCAGGACATCATGAAAGCACTAAATTCCGTCGATTTTTCGAAAAAACCGACAAGGCAGGAAGTGGACGATATCCTTGCGCAATACGTTCCTGATTTCGGGACACGGCAATTCCTCATGAAAAGCCTGTATTGGGAACAACCAGGACAATTGGGTTTCCGTTTTAACCTCAGGGCATTCAATGATTCCATTGATGTCATTGGTGAGGCGCTTTCGGCAAATGCCATCTTTACAAAACCCACCTTGTTCCTGAAAGGTGAAAAGTCACATTACATCTGTGATGATGATATGCCGACAATCCGTCATCATTTTCCACAGTCGGAAATTGTTACGATAAAAAATGCGGGTCATTGGCTTCACGCTGAAAACCCAAAAGACTTTTTTGAATCCACCATAAACTTTTTGAGAAAATAAAATGAAATACATCCTCAGGCTATTACTGACTGCCGTTCTGGTATTGCTTTTATCGAATCTGCCCGGCGTGCATGTGCAGGATTTCCGCACCTCGCTTGTCGTGGCTTTTGTATTGTGGCTGCTCAACCTTTTCGTAAAACCGATATTGGTATTGCTGACGCTTCCGGTGACATTATTTACGCTCGGCCTGTTCCTGCTCGTCATCAATGCGCTGATCATTATGCTTTGCTCGAACCTGTTCCAGACCTATCGCCTTGGGAATTTCCATGTGGACGGATTTATGACTGCGTTTATATTCAGTATACTATTATCTGTCTGCCAATCGGTTTTATTCAGGCTTACGGACGAAAAGAAATAGATGGCCATCGATTCCCAAGAAAATATTAAAATTTGTAGGGCTTCCAAAAATGTGCTAATTTTGCGCCCAATTTTATGAACAAAAACATGAAGATCACAAAGAAAAATATTGACGATTTAAATGCCATCGTTACCGTTGAAGTGAGTAAAGACGATTATGCCCCTAAGGTAGATTCGGTTTTGAAAAATTATGCCAAAACCGCTTCGATCCCTGGGTTTCGTAAAGGTGCCGTGCCTATGAGCATGATCAAAAAGCAATATGGAAAAGCGGTTTTGCTTGAAGAAGTCAATAAAATCCTTCAGGAAAACCTGAACAGGTTCCTTCAGGAAGAAAAGCTTGATATCCTTGGAAATCCGCTACCCAAGGCTGACGAAAATTTCAATTGGGATGCTGAAGACTATGCTTTTGATTTTGAGCTGGGACTTACCCCGGCGTTCGACATCGACCTTTCCTCAGCCAAAAACCTGACACAATATAAGATCGTCGCCGACGACAAGATGCTCGACGACCAGATCACAAGGATCCGCAAGCAATACGGGAAACTGATTTCCAAAGACACTGTGGAAGCCGGAGATGACATCGCCGGAACTTTCAATAATACTGAAAAAGGCATCAGCAATCCTGCACAATTTACGCTTGATGTATTTAAAGATAAAAAGCAAGCTGATAAATTCCTCGGAAAAAAAACGGGTGATGTGGTGACGCTGAATACCAAAGGATTGTTTCCTGATGACCATCAATTGATGGACTACCTGAAAGTGTCGCATGACGATGTTCACGGTCTGGATATCGATGTTGATTTCACGATTGAGGAAATCCATACTGCAGAATTGGCAGAGATGAACCAGGAATTGTTCGACAAGCTTTTCGGCGAAGGAAACGTATCTTCGGTGGAAGAAATCAAGGCAAAAATCAAGCAGGATGCCGAAACACAATTCGAATCCCAGGCAAACCAAAAGTTCCTGAATGATGTAACCGAATACCTTTTGAACAATACCAAATTCGAGCTTCCGTCAGCTTTCCTAAAAAAATGGATCCAAACCGTTGGTGAAACGCGCTTGAATGCGGAGCAGGCTGAAGAAGAGTACGCAAAATCTGAAAAAGGCCTGCGTTACCAATTGATTGAAGGAAAAGTAATGTCGCAAAATAACCTGCAGATTACTTTTGAAGAGTTGAAAGATTACACCGCGCAGATGATCCGCAAGCAAATGGCACAGTTCGGTCAAATGGATCCAAGCGATGCCGATGTTGATGGAATTGTAGCGCGTGTATTGTCAAACCAGGAAGAAATCAAGAGGCTTTCCGATCAGGTGATGAGCGAAAAAATGCTGAATCTTTACAAAGAAGTGGTGAAACACGACGTGAAAGAAGTGACTTACGACCAGTTTATCGCTGCTTCGTACGGAGAATAATTGTGATAAAAATGATTATATTTGAGCGTCAGAATGTCAGTTCTGGCGCTTTTTATTATTTTAAAAGTTTTGGAACAGAATTTGTAAGAAACACCGCGTTCCAACGTTTTAGCTTTAAATTTAATCTAATTACAACATAAATTATGAATTACGGAAAAGAATTCAAAAAGTTTGCCACCAAGCACCAGGGTGTAAACGCCATGTATTACGACAAGATTGTCGGCGCGATGACCCCGACCAATATGACCCCATATATTATCGAGGAAAGACAACTGAACATCTCTCAGCTTGATGTGTTTTCAAGGCTGATGATGGACAGGATCATCTTCCTCGGTACAGGAATTGACGACCAGATTGCAAATATTGTGCAGGCACAATTGCTGTTCCTGGAAAGCGCCGATGCATCAAAAGACATTCAGATTTATATCAATTCTCCGGGTGGAAGCGTTTATGCCGGACTCGGAATTTACGATACCATGCAATATATTAAGCCCGATGTAGCTACAATCTGTACTGGAATGGCAGCTTCGATGGGTGCTGTATTGCTTTGCGCCGGTGCTTCCGGAAAACGTTCGGCATTGCCACATTCGCGGGTGATGATTCACCAACCTTCAGGAGGCGCTCAGGGTGTTGCCACAGATATGGAAATCAACCTGCGTGAAATGCTGAAACTGAAAGAAGAATTATACCATATCATCGCGAACCATTCAGGCCAGACTTTTGATAAAGTCCACAAAGACAGTGAGCGCGACTACTGGATGAAAGCTGATGAAGCGAAAGAGTATGGGATGATTGATGAAGTATTGAGGAGAAGCTAAATTTAGTTTGCAGTCGCAGTTTCAGTTTACAGGCTGAAGACTGCGACTGCGACTGTCAACTGAAACAAATGGCAAAAGAAGTATTAGAGTGTTCATTCTGCGGAAGGAAAAAGCCAGAAACTAGCCTGCTGATTGCAGGAATTAATGCCCACATTTGTGACCGATGCATCGAGCAGGCGCATGGCATTGTGATTGAGGAACTTAAATCGGCGGGTGGTGCAAAACTCATCGGCGATTTGATTCTTAAGAAACCAAAGGAAATCCGTGCCTTCCTTGATCAATACGTGATAGGGCAGGACCAGACCAAAAAAGTCATGTCGGTTGCCGTGTACAATCATTATAAAAGGTTGATGCAGCAGAAACAGGACGATGATGTCGAGATCGAAAAAAGCAACATCATAATGGTCGGGCAAACCGGAACCGGAAAAACACTGGTTGCAAAAACCATCGCCAAAATGCTTGATGTCCCATTGGCTATCGTCGATGCGACGGTATTGACTGAGGCAGGCTACGTTGGTGAAGATGTTGAGAGTATCCTTACCCGTTTGTTGCAGGCGGCCGATTACGATGTTACAAAAGCTGAACGCGGCATCGTGTTCATTGACGAGATCGATAAGATTGCGCGTAAAAGCGACAATCCATCCATCACCCGTGATGTTTCCGGGGAAGGCGTGCAGCAGGCATTGCTGAAACTCCTTGAAGGAACGGTCGTAAATGTGCCGCCGAAAGGAGGCAGGAAGCATCCCGACCAGAAATTCGTTGAAGTCAATACACAGAATATCCTGTTTATTGCCGGAGGTGCCTTTGATGGCATCGATCGCATCATTTCCAAAAGGATGAATCGACAGGCTGTAGGTTACAGTACTTCGAAGAATTCTGATAATATCGACAAGGACAATTTACTGCAATACATTATCCCGAAAGATATCAAGGATTTCGGGCTGATCCCTGAAATTATCGGAAGGCTACCGGTATTGACACATATGGACCCATTGGACAGGGAAACGTTGCGTGCAATCCTGACCGAACCGAAAAATGCGTTGATCAAACAGTATAAAAAACTGTTTTTAATGGATGAAGTCGAATTTACGATTACTGATGAAGCTTTGGATTTTATTGTCGATAAAGCTTTGGAGTATAAACTTGGCGCGCGCGGATTGCGTTCCTTATGCGAAGCGATTTTGACCGACTCGATGTATGACCTTCCGGGATCTGATGATAAGCATCTTGAAATCGATATGGATTATGCCAAGGAAACCTTGAATAAGAATCTTTTAAAGCGACTTGAAATAGCGTCTTAAATTCTTTAAGCGTAAAATTAAAACTCCCGCCGGAAACATTTTCTGACGGGAGTTTTTTCTATATAAATCAAACCTATTTCAGCATGCCGCCGCCCTGATTGCTTTTATCCACGTTAATATCGGTGTTTTCCTTCTGCAGTTTCTGATTCCCGAAATTCCAGGTCAGTGAAATGCGGAACGTACGTGAATCCTGCTTTTCATAAAAATGCGTATTCACGTTATTGCCTTTTACAAAAGCGTTGACTTCATTCGCATTGAAAACATCAAAACAATGCAACCCCACTTTCAGCTTTTTATCCATGAAATCCTTGTTGAACGAAATATCGAATTGCTGTATCGGTTTGTCTATCCGGTAAATCTCATAAATCCCTTTTGGCAGGATAAAATAGTTCATATTGTTGGTGATGCCCCAGGGTAAAAGGATTTGTGATTGGGCACCGTAGGTCATCAATCCATGGTTACGGAAGCCGCTGCTGTAGCCTTTGGTCATCATTTTTCCGTAATTGAGATTCACGAAAATGTAATTCATTTTATCAATTGTGCTCATCCGTTTTGTAAACTCTTCTTTGCCTTTAAAGAAATAATCCAGCGGAATCGGGAAGTTCACATAAGCATTAAAAATCTCCGTTTTTGCAATTGAAATGAATTCGCGGTTGCTTACCAGTTCGTTGTCCTTTGCCGAAATGATAAACTGCGTATTGTCGCGGATGTCCATGTAATTGGTCCCAAGCTGTACATAATCAAAAGCCGTAAACTTCAACTCATAATTGTTGAAGAAAATCGGAGCCAGTGTGGCATTTCCTTCCGAAGTATTGTATTTGTTGTAAATATTGCTGCTATTCGGGTCGATCATAAAATATCCAGGTTGCGAAATCCGGCGGCTGTACGACGACGTAATGTTCATATTGTCATTCAGAGAATACATCAAAGTCACGCTCGGGAAGAAATTCGTGTTGTTGAATTCAATCTTGTCCGCTATCGTGCTCGCCGCCCTTTCCACACGGTAATCCTCGAAACGCAATCCGGCGGTAAAATTGAATTTTTTGTATTTTTTCCGGACTTCTCCATAAAATGCGAGGTTGTTTTCCTTGTAATCAAAATCGATCAGCGAGGCAAAATTACCGGACCCGAAAATATCATCGGTTGGGCTTTCAAAATTATAACGCCCCAGGTCACTGACTTTTACCATATTGTATTTCCCGCCCGTGCTTACCGAAAAATCATTTTTGAATGGAAAAGTGAAGTCGTATTTCAGGTAATAATTGTCAATCCTGAAATCGGCGTCGCTGTTGTTGAAACTGCCCGTTCCATTGTCAATCGCCATCGCTTTACGCCCACGGTCCTGGCGAAGCAGGTTGCTGTAGGCTGTCACATCAAGTGTTGTGCCGATGGTGTCAAGTTTGAGCTTATATTGCAAGCTCAGCTCATTGTTGCTGTTCTTGGTTCTGGCAATGCCGTTGTTGGTGAAGTCGATGTCTTCCGCCAAAGTTGATTGCGTCTCCACGAAACGGTCATTCCCGAGGTTCAGGTTGTAGTTGAACAACAGGTTTGATTTCTCGTCGATCTTATAATTGGTTCCGGTTCTCCAGTAAAAATTACGGAAAGTGCTTACGGCTTTATTGTCATTATCCAGGATCTTAGCAGGATTAAACGAAGTGAATTCCGTTAAAGTCCTGTTGCGGTTCTCGCCTTCAATGTAGTTGTACCCGATCATCGTCTGCCAGCTTAAATCACCCTGTTTGCCATTCAGGAGCACTTGCGGACTTGGCTTTTGGTATTTGTTGAAGTTGTAATTGATGTTGAAACTGGCGTTAATGCCTTTCATTTTTTTGGACGAAGTGACAATGTTGATGATGGAGCCGCTGGAATTGGCGTCATAAGCTGCGCCGGGATTGTAAATGAGCTCCACTTTTTCAATCGCATTGGCGGGTAATGTAGCCAGATAATTTTCCAGATCAGTGCCGGTCAGTATACTCGGCACACCGTCAATGTAAATTTTTACGCCCTTACCGTTCAGCGATAAATTCCCGCCCGGGCCTTTCACCACTCCGGGGAGCCTCCTCACAGCGTCAAGGCTGCTGCCGCTGTTGAGCATGCCGTTTTCGCGTACGCGTACTGTGGTTTTATCGGATTCGATTTTTACGAATTGCTTACGGCTTCCGAAAACGGTAACTTCACTCAGGGTATTGGTTTTTTGGCTTAAGGAAACGTCAATGGTAATGGTTTTTGTTTGTTCCGTCACTTCAAAAGTCGTTTTCTTTGTTTCAAAAGCGACTCCGGAAACGGTCACATAATACATCCCGCTGGATAAGGCTACAGAAGTCGAGAAGTTGCAGCCCGTGGTTTCATACAAACCGACCTGTTCTGTAGTACCATTCCCGGTGCGTTCAATGAGGATGTTTCTCTGGTTGGTGTCCGATTCGCAGGAAACAAAATCAGAAGGACATTTGATGTCAATTGCGACCGGGCGTTGCTGGGCAGATGCAAAAATGCCCGTAAGCAGCACGAGTGCTGTAAAGATTGATGATTTCATGGGTTATTGATTGATGATGGTGTAGTAGACACCATTGTGAGTATTTTGTTACAGTTTCATCCGAATAAATCAAAAAAAATCCCGCCGAAGCAGGATTGATTATTTTAAACTAATGGTTTTTGATTTGGATTATCGGCCTTTCGGGTTTTTTCCTTGTCCGTTTTCACATAGCGTTTACAGCAACTCCAACTGCTGCTGGCGCAGGAAGCGAGCAATAGTCCGGAAGCCAATAATAGGAAGGCGGTTCTTTTTTTCATAGTATTTTATTTTCCAAATGGTAATGCAAATACCGTGCCAGTCAGAGGGTTAAGTCTGAAGTTGCATCAGTTGTTCTACATAATGCCGCTCATTGGAGAGCCGTGGAATCTTGTGCTGGCCGCCCAGTTTATCCTGATGTTTGAGCCAGTCATAGAAGAGGTTTTCGCGTGCAATATTCACAACAGGTTCCTTTAGGGTCATATTATTGAAGCGCTTGGCTTCATAATCGGAGTTCAGCGATTGCAGCGTTTCGTCAAGGACTTTGTTGAAGAGTGTCATATCGTCAGGCTGCTGGCGGAATTCAATAATCCATTCGTGTGCACCTTTTTCCTTGCCGTTCATAAAAACCGGTGCTACTGTGTAATCGATGACTTCGGTTCGCGTAATCTGGCAGGCTTTTGCAATGGCATTGTCTGAATTTTCGATAATCAGTTCTTCTCCAAAGACATTGATATGGTGCTTTGTGCGGCCCGTGACCCTGATACGGAATGGATTCAATGAAGTGAAGCGTACGGTATCACCAATCTGGTAACGCCACAATCCCGAATTCGTCGTGATGATAATGGCGTAATTCTTATCCAGTTCTACATCCGACAAACGGATGATTTTTTGCTCCGGCGTGCCGTACGTTTCCATCGGGATGAATTCATAAAAGATGCCATAATCGAGCATCAGCAACAAATCATTGGAGTAATTCAGGTCCTGAATCGCAAAAAATCCTTCGGAGGCATTGTAGATTTCATAATACTGGAAATCTGTCTTGGGGATGATTTTCTTGTATTGGTCCCTGTACGGATCAAAACTCACGCCGCCGTGGAAATACACTTCCGCATTCGGCCATATTTCCGAAAGGTTGTCCCTGCCGGTTTCTTCAAGCATTTTGTTTAACAGTACCAGCATCCATGACGGAACGCCTGCAAAACTCGTTACGTTTTCCATGCGGGTTTCATTGACAATGGCTTTCAGCTTGATTTCCCAATCGCTCATCAATGACACGCGATTGCTGGGCGTGCTGCTGAATTCGGCCCACATCGGCATATTTTCTATCAAAATAGCCGACAAATCCCCGAAAAACGTATTGTTATCCTCATACAATTGCTTGCTGCCGCCAAGCCTCAAGCTTTTGCCGGTAAACAATTGAGAGTCTTCGTTGTTGTTTAAATACAGGCAAAGCAAATCTTTCGCTGCCTTATAATGGCAGTTTTCCAAAGCTTCGCCGCTCACCGGAATAAATTTGCTCTTGGCATTGGTGGTACCGCTCGATTTTGCAAACCATTTGATTGGGGTATTCCAGAAGATATTCTGCCCGCCCTTGCGCGTCTGCTCGATCATCGGTTCCAGATCTTCGTAAGTGGCCACAGGAATCCGCTCGCTAAAAGCCTGATAGGAGCGTATGGATTCAAAATCATAGCTTTTTCCCACAACGGTATTCTCGGCGCTGCGCACGAGATTCATCAGGAGTTCTTCCTGTACCTCGTTCGGATATTTAATGAACAATTCAATCTGATGAATCCGTTTCTTAAGTATCCAGGACGCAACCGAATTGATAATTGGTATGGGCATAATTGAATTATGAATTATGAATTAAGAATTTGGATAGATTGAGTCCAAAATCATAACTTTACATCGCAATCAAAAATAGCGAAAATAATTAAATCTGAGCGTCGAAATTCCAAACTCAGTAATCGCAACCACAATCCATAATTTATAATTCCCAATGAACTATCAGGGTGTCCTTACAAAAATGCAAACTGAATTCGGTAACCCGATCCAATATTACCTCGTGTTTGCAGACGATTTCCTGCACATGAACCAATTGCTGGGCAAGGATATGGAAATCACTTTTTCCGGACACCAATGCCTCAATTGCAGCAAAAGCAAGAAGATTTATCGCCAGGGTTTCTGTTACGATTGTTTTTATTCAAGTCCTGCGGTAGGGGATTGGATTATGAAACCGGAGCTCAGTACCGCGCATTTAGGCATTGCAGACCGTGATCTGGATTATGAAACGCGGGTGCAGCTGCAACCGCATATCGTGTATCTGGCTTTGTCAAGTGAGGTGAAAGTGGGTGTCACCCGAAAAACCCAGGTGCCTACACGCTGGATCGACCAGGGCGCAGAAAAAGCATTGGCCATTGTCGAAGTACCGAACCGTTATCTCGCAGGGATTACTGAAGTCGCGCTGAAACAGCATTTTTCTGATAAAACCAATTGGCGCAAAATGCTTACGAACGAAATCGTATCCTTGGACCTGCTGTCACACCGGCATGAGATTTTAGACAAATTACCTGGCGAAGTCCGTGAATATTTTGATATCGATAAAGCCGATTTATATGAACTGCAATATCCGGTGCTGGAATATCCGAAGAAAATCAACAGTCTGAATCTTGATAAGGAAGCTTCCTATAAAGGTAAATTAATGGGGATTAAAGGCCAATACCTGATTTTCCAGGATGGCACCGTATTCAATATACGTGGTTTTGAAGGGTATAAGGTTACGATTGAAGTATAAAAAAAGCCCTCTGTAAAAGGGCTTTTCTGTTATTCTTTTTTCTCTTCCGTTTTCTTCTTCTTATTAAAAAGGCCGTTGAGGAGGTCTTTGGCTTTTGTTTTCACTTCAGTTTTCACTTCCTCTTTGGTTGTCGGGGTGGTTTTTGTGGTGTCTTTCTTGCCGCCAATCAGGTTTCCGAGCGCTTTCGTACCTTGATTAATCAGCTTGTCTTTTTGTTGTTTTACCAATTGTGATGCCAGATTCGTCACCGCCTGTTTCATATCGGTAGTCACTTTAGGGTTTTTGAAAGTTCCGGTAATCGCAGCCTTGATGGGAATATTATCTACTTTGGCAGCATCGGCCGGAGACAGTTGCGCAAGGAGTTTATTGGCTTCAGCACCCAGGTATTTGGCAGGCACATCAAAACCCACGTTGTAGGTCAGCGATTGATCGAATCCATGTTGCCCCTGCAGATTCACTTTAATATCCTGATATTTCAGTTCAATTGGCTTCAGGCTCACTTTACCATCCTTAAACGTAAGGTACGCCTTTAAATCATTGAAATTGATTTTCTTAAGGTCGATGAATTTGACATTGTTGCTCAAGGTATTCAGCAATTCAGAATTGCTCGCGTTCACAGTTGTCGAAAGGAATTGCCCGAACAAATCCCCAGACAGTGACTTCAAATCAGGGGTCATTTCCTTCGCATCCAGTTTTCCCGAAAGCTTTATTGTAGAGTTCAGTTTCCCGTTGATTACCCCTGCAATAGGCGCAATGTTCTTCATCATGTCCAATTGCGTGAATGTCTGCTGTATGTCCACTTTATTTAAGCCGAGGCTCATGTTAAAAACCGGCACTTTTTCTTTGGTAGAAATGTCTCCGTTCATGGCAATCATTCCGCCGAAAACATTTGTTTTCAGGTTGTCCAAAGTGACTTTCTGGTCTTTGATGATGACTTTTCCGGTCATGTCCTTCAACACCAGATTGTCATAAAGCACGGTATTCATTTTTGCAGAAAGGGTACAGTTCAGGAACGCCGGGATCTTAATGGCTTCCTGCGCCGGCGCGGTTGTTTTGGTATTTGCCTCTTCTGTGGTCATGAAGTCCGATACCGCAAACTGGTTTGAGCTCAGGTTGAAATTCCCTTTCAGTTCCTGGTTTTTGAACATGTATCCGTAGAAATTATCCAAAGTACCATTGACGCTCAAATCGGTTTTGCCCGTTTTTGCATTGAACTGCTGCAGGTTCACCCGGCTTGGGTTGAAAGCCACCACAGCCTGGCTGATGTCAAGCGCTTTTCCTTTTTCATCCGTGTATCGGAAACCGGAAAGGCTCACTGTTCCTTCATTTTTGATGTTTTGGTACTGGCTCGTTTCCACAGATTTCATGTCGAATTTCGTCTTTACATCAGCCTTTAATATGCCCGACAGCGGTTTTTCGAGCTTAATAGGATATGCTTTTGAAAGATTTGCCAGATTCACGGTTCCTTTCACAGCCGCATCAATCATTGGATTTACGGTGACATTTTTGATATTCGCATGCGCATCAAATACATCCTGGTCAATGCGGAAAGCGAGTTTGTCAAGGTTGACGTAGGTGTCGTTCATCAGCCCGGTTTCATTAATCACCTTCATGTCGATTATGATATCCTGTACTGATTTGGGTAAGTTTGGATATTTAAAGGAAGCATTGTCTGATGCCATTTCGATGTTGAATTTCGGAACGGTAGTATCTGTCAGCATGCCTTTTGCAAAACCTTTTACGCTGAAAGTTCCTGTTGTTTTTACATTTTCCAGGCTGCCGGAATAGGCGGAAGGAATCAATCCGAGGAAATTCTGGAAATCCGAAGTAGGCGTTTTGAACGTCAGGTCATATTCCTGCCCTTCGTCGGCCAGGCGCAGGAACCCGTCAAATTCCAACGGCAGTTTGTTGATCAGTGCCTTGTTGTTCTTGAACGTATATTTGCTTTGTGCCATATCGATGCCCAAAACAGCATCCAGTGACAAGGCAACATTTTTCATATAATTGACCTTATCCATATCCAAAGATACTTTCGCTTTCGAGGTCGTGGTCAGGTCCAGCTTATCGTTTGTAAAATCCCCGGTGCCTTTATGGTCGAGGCTGTCGATAATCATTTTTATTTTAGAACGCTCGTCGTAATATGTAAAGCGTAAATTTTTCACTTCATATTGCTTAATCTTCAGCGAAAGTGGATCGCTTTTGGACTTGTCCTGCGCTGCTTCGTCCCTTAAGGCGATGTCGAAATTCCCCACGCCGTCTTTGTTGAATAAAATATTAACGATGCCGTTTTCGGTTGAAATGGCTTCAATATTCATTGGCTCGTCCTTGCCTTTAAACAATTCCTTTATTGACATTTCCAGGCTGAGTTCTCCCATAGATACCAACGTGTCGCCTTCAAAAGGTGCTTTATTCAGGATCAGTAGTTTTTCAACAGATACCGTGGCTTCAGGAAAATTCCGGAACAGGCTCAGGTCGGCATCTGCAAATGAGACTTTGGCATCGACTTTTTTGTTGATCGCTTCAGCAATCTTGGCCTTGATCTGGTCTTCAAAAAGGTATGGGATCGCAAACAGCGCTGCAATCAGTAGCAGTAAAATGATACCGGTAATCTTCAGGATTTTCTTAAGCATGGAGCGAAATTTAAAAAGTGAGAGAATGTTCTCTTACAAAAATAGGATAAGTATCCAATATCTGATTTAATCTTTTCATAAAAAAAATCCGCCTTGTGAGCGGATTATTTTATAATTAATGGATTTCCATTTCAAACGGCATCAGCGCCTGTATACCTTTGCGGCTGTTGGCCTGTTTTACCTGTTGTAGTAATTCGTAATTTTCCACACCCAGCTCTTCCTTAATCAGGCTTTCTTTTGTTTTGGCAAAAGGGAAGCCCGAAAGCAGGTCGCCCAGTTTCTTGTCGTATTCAGGAAAATTCTCGGTACGGTAATTCTTCAGTTTTGCCAGTTTTGCAGCGGCTTTCAGCGCATCGTCCATACCGCCGATTTTATCCACCAACCCAATTTTGATTGCCTCGGCACCAGACCAGACACGGCCCTGGCCGATGGCATCCACTTGTGCAAAACTCATTTTCCTTCCTGTAGCCACTCGGGTTACGAAGGTGTTGTAAATGCGTTCCACCCCTTCCAGGGTTTGTGCTCTCATATCGTCGCTGAGCGGTCGGAACGGACTGTATTCTGCGGAATTCTTGTGTGTACTCACCACTTCAGTGTTAATACCCACTTTTCCTGCAAGCCCGGTAAAGTTCGGCAACATCCCGAACACGCCTATAGAACCTGTAATGGTACTTTCTTCGGCGAAGATTTCGTTCGCATTACACGCAATATAATATCCACCTGAGGCTGCATAATTACCCATCGACACCACAACCGGCTTGGTTTTTTTGGTGATTTCAATTTCCCTCCAGATCAGTTCTGAAGTCATGGCACTTCCGCCCGGGCTGTCGATACGCAGCACGATAGCCTTGATATTTTTGTCTTCACGGGCTTTTTGCAGGGCGCGCCTCATCGAGCCTTCGCCGATATAATCAACATCGCCTTCCCCGCCTTTGATCTCCCCCTGAGCATAAATGATTGCAATCTTATCCGAACCGTCACCGAATGCCGCGATAGTATTTGTTTTCTTGGCATAATCGGCGATGTCAACGCTGTTGTAATCTTTGTCTTTTTTAACTTTTAAAGCTTTGCGGATGCCGGCTTCATATTGATCCTGGTACCCCAGCTTGTCAATCAGTCCCGAAGTTTTTGCCATTTCCGGAGTGCGTGCCAGCAATCCGTCAGCGATAGCATTGAGGCGGTCTACGGGGATGTTCCGGCTTTTCGAGATGTCATTTACGACACCATTCCAAAGTGAATTCAGCAAGGCAGTAAGTTGTTCTCTATTGGCATCGCTCATTTTATTGTCAAGGAATGGCTCCACCGCACTTTTGTATTTTCCATGGCGGATGACTTCCATCTTAATCCCGGTCTTATCCTGGAAATCCTTGAAGAACATCAACTCTGTCGATAGCCCCTTGAATTCCATGTCGCCGGTCGGGTTCAGGTACAGGGTGTCGGCCACCGAATTGAGGTAATAGTCCCTTTGGGAATACGCATCTGCATAAGAAACGATGAATTTTCCTGATTTTTTGAAATCATTCAGGGCATCGCGAACGGCTTTTATCTGAGCCATTCCTAGTGCACCGTTGTTATTAAGGATCGAAATTCCTTTGATTTTGTCGTCTGTTTTTGCTTCAGTAATGGCTTTTATAACGTCAGTGACTCCAACGGAAGCATTTTCTGAAAACATCGTGACCCATGGGTCTGAGAATTTGCCGGCATAATCATGGCTGATGGTACTGAGGTCGAGATTGATGACCGAGTTGTCCTTTACGCGGACTTCATCAGCACTGCTGCTGCCCACGATAATGCCTATAATCAGCACGAAAAAAAAGGACAGTACGCAGAAAATAAAGAGCCCTACAATAGTGGCGAGGACGTTTGATAAAAATTTCATGGGATTTTACTTTTTTGCATTAGTAACGATTGTGTTGGATTTGTTACAGGATTAGTCGAAAGTCAAAAGTCGGGCATAGGAACAGATTTATTTTAAATCACTTTGGTTTGACGATGTAAGTTAACAACTTTTTGTTTCCTTTCCCACTTTCGGCTTTTGACTTTCGGCTTTCCAACTAAATTTCCTTAATTTGTGCACGAATATGAATCTGCAGCACCAAGCCATTATTTCCATCGGAAGCAATCAGGGCAACCGCCTTGAGCATCTTCGAAATGCGATAGCGTTGATACACAGGAGCGCCGCCACGGTGATCAGAGTGTCCTCAGTGTATGAAACGCCTGCGTGGGGATTCGTTGGGGAGGCATTTTACAATTGCGCTTTGCTGGTCCATACGCATAAATCGGCTCCGGCTTTATTGAAAGCTTTATTGTCGATTGAGACGCAGTTGGGGCGAAAGCGGGAAAAAGTAAGCGGTTACCAATCGCGCATTATCGATCTCGATATTATTTCGTTTGACGCTGATGTGATCCAAAGAAAGCAATTGCAGGTGCCGCATCCGCAGATGGGACAAAGGCTTTTTGTATTATTGCCACTGAGGGATGTAAAGCCTGATTTCGTACATCCGGTGTCGGGCAAATCCATTTCTGTGCTGATTTCCGAGTGCGAAGATGAAAGCCAATGTAAAACCGTACAAAATATTCCATCGGCTGTTGACGGTTTGAAGCTCGATCGTTTCAATTATATCGCCATTGAAGGCAACATCGGCGCAGGCAAAACCACATTGGCGTGTAAGATTGCTGAAGATTTCAATGCGAAAACCGTATTGGAACGTTTTGCAGACAACCCTTTCCTGCCGAAGTTTTATAAAGACCAGCCGCGGTACGCGTTTCCGTTGGAAATGTCTTTTTTGGCGGATCGCTACCAGCAATTGTCTGATGACCTGGCCCAATTTGATTTATTTAAGGATTTCATTGTAGCGGATTACCATATTTTCAAGTCGCTGATTTTTGCCAAAGTGACCCTCAGTGATGATGAGTACAGATTGTATCGTAAGCTTTTCGAAATTATTTATAAGGAAATGCCGAAGCCCGACCTGTATATTTATTTATACCAGAATACGCCAAGGCTGTTGGAGAACATCAAAAAGCGCGGCCGCAGCTATGAGCAGGAAATCCCGGCGGAATATCTCGACAGCATTAACCGCGGCTATCTGGATTATATCAAGTCACAAACCGGTTTGAATATACTCGTTATCGATGTTTCCGACAGGGATTTCGTAAAAAAACAAGAGGATTACCTTTACATTCTTGAAGAAATCCGGAAGAAAATTACCTGACCAGGCTGAAATGGCCTCTGAGCTCGGGCTGGCTGTTATCGATTCTCATCACGTACCAGTAATCATCGGCAGGCAAGGGTTTGCCTTTGTGCGTACCATCCCATGAAGTATTTCGCGGATTGAGCAGGGTAATCAATTTTCCGTAACGGTCAAAAACACTCATGCTTGATCCGGGAAGCAATACCATTCCGGGAACGATAAACTGATCGTTGACGCTGTCTCCGTTCGGCGTAAAAAAAGTGGGTACGATTACGATAATGAAATCGCGTTTGTCATCGCCGCAGCCATCAACCTGGTGCACATGGGCAGTATGCAATCCACCTTCGGTAAAAGTGAACACATTGGAGTCCTGGTACGATCCATTGTCAACGGCATATTCAAAAGCACCGGTATTTGTGGTATTGATTGTTGCTGTAGTGCCAATAATATTTACATCACTGATTATTGGCGCGTATTTTTCCGTGACCGTGATGGTTTTCATGCTGCTGCAACCGGAAACATTGGTGACGGTGACGGTATAAGTGCCAGCGGTATCAACGGTAATTTCTCTCGTCGTAGCACCAGTGGACCAAAGATAGGTAACGTTTGGAATACCCGCGTCTAGAATAGTTTGGGTTCCTTCGCAAATGCCCTTGCTGTCATCGCTTACTATAGGACGTGGATTGATCTTCACATTTACAGCTTGCCTCGGCCCGGAAAAACAGTCGTTATTTTTCGCATCAACATAATAAATAGTCTCTTGTGTCAATACAGGGGTGATGAAATTCTCGCCGGTTTGTTGTAATGTGCCCCCGGTCTCCTGATCATACCAACGTACCTGCCCTGTGGTAGCTGTTGCATGCAGCGCAACACTTCCTTCGCAGGCAGGCGGAGGTATTTGAATATTTAAGACTGGGATTTCATTTATGGTTGCTGTAATTGCGGTGCGGGAGGCAGTTGTGCATCCCGGTTCGTAAGGATCCAGATAATACGTAGTTGTAGCGGTCAATGCTGGCGTCGTAAAATTATTTCCTGTAGCAAGTAATGTTCCGCCGGTGGCACTGTCATACCATTTAATGTCGCCGAAGCCTGTCGCGCTAAGGTTCAAACTGCCCGAGCCGCAACGGGAAGCCGGCACTGTTGAAGCAATGTTTGGAATAAAAATCGTTGAACTTGTTGCAATATGAAGCACCGGATCGCCTGGCATGCCGCCATATTCAACGATATAGCCTTTTGGCTGGTAGTCGCCGCTGTCACCCCCAGTATTCGAAAGGTCATTCCATGAGCCCGGAATCCCGACACCAGGAGCTGTAACGTGTGCGTAATTTTCGTTGTTGAGGTTGTTGGGTTCGGAATTGTTCCAAAAAGCGAATGTGGTCGTAGTTCCATTAGCCCCGCCAGTCCAGAATACCGTGCCAGCTTCAGGTCCCGTCATCCATTTCCAGGTGCCTTCAAGGTCGGCATCACTACCCCCGATCCAGCCTGCACCGGGGGCCTGCTCACCCGAAAGCTGTGCTTCATCGGCAGCAGTAATCGTAGCAAGGTAACCTTCAAGCCCATAATAAGTGCTGGCTGCGGCGGCTGCCCTTGCATCAGTCCAGGTTATTCCCAATGCCGGGACATACATATAGTAATGTTGGGTCGAAGGAAGATAATTGGCCTGTCCGACGCTGATCGAGAAATTTCGGATGCCGGAAGGATTTGCCTGTGAACTGGTGTAAATAACATCTTCAACAGCATCTTCAAATTCGGTATATAAAACAGGAATCGAAGTTGGACTTTTCAGTGTAAGCTTGCCTTCTGCGCTATTCCAGCTGCTGGATATGGTGGGATGTGAGCCAGTAAGCACCAATTGCTCCTGGCCTGTTTCATAACCTGAAGAAATCTGTATGTAGATGGCATCAATCGAAACATCATCCGGATCGTTGATGCTCATATTGGTTACGATATTAAGTTGCGTTCCCGGGCAATACACCTGGTTTCCGGTTGCAGCGAGCGTTGGGGGCTGGTTTTGTGCAGCCATCTTAGCCGAGACAATTAATAATAAAAAGGTAAAAATGTAGGTGTAGGCTTGATTCGGATTCATGTATTGGATTCGCAGTTTTTTTTTTGGAAGCCGAAGATACAGTTAAATTTTCATTTTCTGGAACAGGTCCCAGATGACAATCCCGGCGCTGACGGCAATATTCAGGGAATGTTTAGTGCCAAGTTGTGGGATTTCAATGCTTCCATCGCATAAGGAGATGGCTTCCTGGCTCACGCCATACACTTCGTTTCCGAAGACCAATGCAAGTTTTTGATGGGTTTTAAAACTGAATTTGTTGAGCATCACAGCACCCTCTACCTGCTCTACGGCAAAGACTTTGATGCTTTGTACCTGAAGTCCGGCAATCAATTCTGTTACGGATGCCTTATATTCCCAGTCTACAGTTTCCGTTGCGCCTAAAGCGGTTTTGTGGATTTCCTTATTCGGAGGGCAGGCAGTAATCCCGCAGAGGTAAATTTTTTCAACAAGGAATGCATCGGCGGAACGAAATACCGAGCCAATATTGTGAAGGCTCCGTATGTCATCCAGGATGATAATGATCGGGGTTTTTTCAGCTTCCTTAAAATCGGCTATGGATTTGCGGTCTAATTCGCTGTTCTCAAGTTTTCGCATCATATTATAAAAAAAGCTTCCGGATTAAGGGAAGCTTAGATTTTTTGTTTAAAAAGTAATTAGCTTTTTGTAGGCGTTTCTGCCGGAGTTGGATCAGCAAGAACAGTTCCTTTGATGGTCAATACTTTCGGAGTTTCAGAAGCATTAGATGTTACAGTTACTGTTTTCGTGAATGGACCAACCCTGTCAGTAGCATATTTCACACCGATAACTGCTTTTGCACCCGGAGCGATTGGTTCTTTTGGCCATGATGGAACGGTACAACCGCATGAACCTGCACAGTTAGTGATTGTCAAAGGTTTGTTTCCAGTGTTTACGAAAACGAATTCACGTTTTCCGTCAGCATTGTGCTTTACAGTTCCGTAGTCGATTGTCTCAGACTCGAAAGTCATCCCTGCGCCATCAACAGCTGGTGTTGCAGCTGTCATAGGGGCCACTACCTTTTTCATTTCTGTTTTGGTAGTTGTTGTTGTTTTCTTAACCGCTTTTTTTGCAGTTTCCTGCGCGAAAGCACCATTCACTGCAAATAGAGCCATTGCAGAAAATAATATCAGATTTTTTTTCATCTTTTTTTAAAAATTAAATTAGCGAAACAAATGTATAAATTAAAATTACATAGCCTAAACAATTTTTCTTAAATTAAATTTAAATTTTAACAACGCAAAATCAGCGCAATAGTTAAATTCGCATCACTATTTTTACAGCAGAACGCTAAATACAAAAGCATTGACGACAAAAGAGAAAGCACCGAAGGAAACCCCTTTAATGAAGCAGTATAATGAGATAAAGCGCAAATATCCTGATGCCTGCCTCTTGTTCCGTGTTGGGGATTTCTATGAAACTTTCGGTGAGGATGCCATCCGCGCTTCTAAAATTCTCGGTATTGTCCTGACCAAGCGTGGTGCCGGTTCTGAAACTGAAACTGCTTTGGCCGGATTTCCGCACCATTCGCTCAATACCTATTTGCCTAAATTGGTCAAGGCCGGACTTCGCGTCGCCATCTGTGACCAGCTTGAGGATCCAAAAATGACGAAAACCATTGTCAAAAGAGGCGTCACCGAATTGGTCACTCCCGGAGTTTCCATGAATGATGAAGTGCTGCATTCCAAGTCCAATAATTTCCTGGCTGCTTTGTATTTCGGTAAAAAGAGTTTGGGAGTTGCTTTTCTGGATGTATCCACAGGAGAATTCCTGACAGCACAGGGCAATGAGGAATATATAGATAAGCTGCTCCAGAATTTTAACCCCAGCGAAGTGCTTGTGCCGAAGCAGAATAAGAATGATTTTAAGGAAACCTTCGGCGAGGATTTTCATAATTTTTACCTTGAGGATTGGGTTTACAAGGAAGATTATGCGCTGCAGACGCTTACCAATCATTTCAAGACCGTTTCGCTTAAAGGCTTCGGGATCGAGGAATTGCCGGACGGCATCATCGCTGCAGGTGCAATATTGTATTATTTATCGGAAACCCAACACGACAGGATACAGCACATTACGTCAATACAGCGCATTGCTGAAGATGCTTATGTATGGATGGACCGTTTTACCATCCGGAATCTGGAATTGTACCACAGTTATAACCCGAATGCTGTTACGCTACTCGATGTCATCGATCGTACGCTTTCGCCTATGGGCAGCCGTTTGCTGAAACGTTGGCTGGCGCTTCCGCTGAAAGATATTAATAAGATAAGAAGCCGCCATGAAGTGGTCAGCTATCTCAAAGACAATCAGGATGTGCTGAAAAAGATACAGCAGCAAATCAAGCAGATTTCCGACCTGGAGCGCCTGATTTCTAAAATAGCAACAGGGAAAGTTACGCCGCGGGAAGTGATTTATCTGAAAGATTCTTTGGATGCCATTCTGCCGATTAAGGACTTAGCGTTGGCCAGTCCGCTGGAAGCCGTAAAAACCATCGGCGACAGCCTGCACAGTTGTGATTTGCTTCGCGAAAAGATAACACACACGCTGAATCCGGATGCCCCGGTAGCCATTGCCAAAGGAAATGCTATCGCTTCCGGGATCAATAATGAACTCGATGAACTTCGGGTGATTTCCACTACGGGAAAAGAATTTTTGGAAGGCATCGAGAAACGGGAATCTGAAATTACGGGTATTTCTTCGTTGAAGATTTCGTTTAATAATGTTTTCGGATATTATATTGAAGTGCGAAATACACATAAGGATAAGGTTCCCGTGGAATGGATCCGTAAACAAACGCTTGTAAATGCGGAGCGTTACATTACCGAAGAACTTAAGGAATATGAAACCAAAATATTAGGTGCCGAGGAAAAAATCCACAAATTGGAAACGGAATTGTTTGAGCACTTGGTGGCCTGGATTGCGACCTATATTAAGCCGGTACAATTGAATGCGAATTTGGTCGCACAATTGGACTGCCTGACTTCGTTTGCGCAATTGGCACTCGAAAACAATTATGTATGCCCGGTCCTCGACGATACTTTCGATCTGGAAATCAGCAATGGCAGGCATCCGGTAATTGAAAAACAATTGCCTATCGGAATACCTTATATTGCCAATGATGTTTTCCTTGACCGGGATTCGCAGCAGATTATTATGATTACCGGGCCTAACATGTCGGGAAAATCGGCTATTTTAAGGCAAACCGCACTGATTGTCCTGCTTTCGCAGATGGGGAGTTTTGTTCCGGCCGATAGCGTCAGAATGGGAATAGTGGATAAGATTTTTACACGAGTAGGCGCTTCTGATAACATTTCGATGGGCGAATCAACCTTTATGGTCGAAATGAATGAAACCGCTTCTATCCTGAATAATATTTCTGACCGAAGCCTGGTTTTATTGGATGAAATCGGACGAGGTACCAGCACTTATGATGGGATTTCAATTGCATGGGCCATCGCCGAATACCTGCATGAACATCCTTCACAACCGAAAACGCTTTTTGCAACGCATTACCACGAGCTGAATGAAATGAGCGATATGCTGCCCCGGATACAGAATTATAATGTATCGGTAAAGGAATTAAAAGATACGGTTTTGTTTGTGCGTAAACTGGTTAAAGGCGGTAGTGCGCACAGTTTTGGGATCCATGTGGCGAAAATGGCCGGAATGCCGCAGACGGTCATCCTGAAGGCACAGAAACTTTTGAAGAAATTGGAAAAAGACCATTCCGGTGAAGCACTGAACGGGATTAAATCGGCTAAAGAGGAACTGCAATTGAGTATTTTCAATCTTGATGATCCGCTTTTAGAAGAAATACGCGATGAAATCCTGGGCCTTGATATCAATACACTGACGCCGGTTGAGGCCTTGATGAAACTAAATGAAATCCGCAGGATGCTTTCAAAAAAATAGTTCCGGATTTACGATTTGTGTTTCAATAGGTTATATTTTTAGTTGGATTTTTTTCCTGAAAAGCCTTGTGTAATTCAATTAATGTTTTAAATTTGCCCTCGCAATACACAAGAAGTGTTGCGGTTCTTTTACATAATTGCGAAAATAGCTCAGTTGGTAGAGCGCGACCTTGCCAAGGTCGAGGTCGCGGGTTCGAGCCCCGTTTTTCGCTCTAATCCAGCTCGGATGGTGAAATTGGTAGACACGCTGGACTTAAAATCCAGTGAACAGTAATGTTCGTGCGGGTTCAAGTCCCGCTCTGAGTACAAAAAAACCCCTTCTTTTGAAGGGTTTTTTTGTATTCGGGCATTTCTTATGAACGCCTTAATCTCTCCCTGATCGGCTTTTCAAAAAGCACATAGCTTATCGCCGAGATCCCTATCAGTATGATAAGTCTTATGAAAAAGCATAAATTACCATCTGTTTTTTCATGTAACCCAAAATACCCTTCAAGTTTAAGATTGGAAAGCATAAGCCATACAGGTGCCTGAAAAATATAAATCCCGAAACTGATTTCTCCTAAAAATTCAAAAGGTTTGCTTCTGAATAGCAGGGTAAGCCGGTCATTGCTCAATGACATCAAAATAATCAAGGGTACAAAAATAATGGCCAGCAATCCATGATGAAGCTCTAATTTTTGCGCGAATTTAAATGTCAATACAAGCGTGATTAATAGTGCGAGAATAGGGTAGAAGTAGTTTTTTGACAATCGCTCCTGTCGCATAAAATAAAGTCCCGCCAGATTTCCTGCCAGAAATTCATTGAAATGCAGTAATGGATGGTATTTCAGATCCTGAAAATTTAATCGTCCAATCATAATGTCCTCATCAATGACATTTGCAAATATTTGTGTGGCAATCCAGATCCCGAGGATAAAAACGGCGATTCTTTTTATTTTGATTTGTCGGTATACCTTATTGAACAAAAATGGAAAGCTCACATAAAAAAAAAGCTCAATGGAAAGAGACCATCCGGGATAATTTATTGAAAGCGCTTTTCCTGGAAACCAGGTTTGTAGCATCGTATTGTATAAAACGAAATTGCTGGTAAGATATGAGGTAAACATGCTTGCCGCCAGGGTAAGGAAACCTGCAAGGAAATATGCGGGATAGATTCGGATTAGCCTGTTGGCGAGGTACTTTTTGAAGTCCACACGTTCAAGTTTATTGTAAGCTACCATCATTACAAATCCTGAAAGGATAAAGAAATAACTTACACCAAGGTCAGCCTGTTCAAAAATAAAAGATATTTTTTCGTTTTTAAAAAAGAAACTTTCCCGCCCATAATGATAAATGACTATCGCCAAAGCGGCAATGAATCTTGTAAAAGTTAATTGTGGGATTCTCAATGGGTCAATATTAGGATAGGTGCCGTGTTCAAAAATATTAAATTAAAGTAAGTTTACAGGATCTGAGGCGCTATTTTAATTAAAAATATGCTTCAGGATAAGTGATGAAAAAAATGTGCAATGGTATTTTTATTGTTATTTTTGTCAATTGTCGGAGCTTGCTGTTGATGGTTTGGCTCAAGAAATTTATCAATGGACTAGGTGATGTCATAATTCAAAAGGAGTATTTCAATGGGTGCATTTGTAATGAGTAAAAGATTTAACGGGGAATATAAATTTGCATTTACATCGCGAAAAGGCAAAACTATTTTCAGCAGCCCGGGTTATGAGTTGCGCTTTGAATGTGAGGAAGCGATTGAAAAGCTCAAATCAAATCTGGTTGATGCCTCTTATTCCAGGCACAAAGCAGCAGCAGGAAAATATTTCTTTAAACTAACTATTGATGAAGAACTAACAGTGACCAGCAGGAAATATTCTACAGAGCTGAGGTTGCAGAAGGGAATTGATGAAGTGAATCAAAGCGCGGCTTCGGCTGAAATTCTCGATTTCACCCAAAACGACATCGTCTTCGGATAAGATTTAAGATTCACGAACCTGGAATAGCCGTGGCAAAATGGCTCGATGTCTTCAGGTAAAGAAATCGATCACCATATTCCATAAAAAAAGCCCCGCAATGCGAGGCTTTGATTTTTTCTTTAGATACTAATTACTTAGCTGGAGTAGCAGCAGGAGTAGCAGCAGCTTTAGTAGTGTCAACAACAGTTGTATCAACAGTAGTAGTTGTAGTTGTCTCAACAGCAGCTGGAGTTTCAACAGTAGTTGAATCTACAGTAGTCTCAGTTCCTTCAGCTTCTTTCTTGCAAGAAACAACAGACAATACAGCGATAGCAGCTAAACTTAAAAATACTTTTTTCATCTTACTTAATTATAAAAGGTTAATTATTAATTCGAGGCAAAGATATAAATTTTTTGACATGTAAAAATATTTTTCAATTTTTTTTTGAAAAAAATTCAATTTTTCAATGCTTTGGAAATCAGTGCCCCTTTAAACAATTACCGCGTAAACGTTGTAGTTGCTTTTTTATGCCTTTGCCTTTGGAAAACAGCTTGTTATCTTTTTTTCTTCGGGTGCACCAGTTTGAGTTCGTCAATGATGTTTTGCGCCCCTGCAAATTTGTCAATAATGAACAGCACATAACGGATATCTGTCATCACATTCCTGCAAATTGCCGGATCGTAGTAAATGTCGCTCATCGTGCCTTCCCAAACGCGGTCGAAATTCAACCCGATCAGGTTTCCGCGTGCGTCAATCGCCGGACTTCCTGAATTTCCGCCCGTAGTATGGCTTGTCCCTATGAAACAAACGGGCATTTTTCCGTCTTCACCATATCGGCCAAAATCCTTTTTACTATAAAGGTCAATCAGTTTTGGAGACACGTCAAACTCATAATCGCCCGGAATATATTTTTCCATCACACCGTCAAGATACGTTTTCGATTCATAAATCGTAGCGTCTTTGGCCTTGTATCCCTTCACTTTGCCATAAGTGACACGCAGCGTGCTGTTTGCATCAGGAAACATCCGGTCGCGGGTTTTTAATTCCAGAAGGGCTTTGATGTACGTGCGCTGCAAAGCCGTAATCCGAAGGTTGATTTCATCATATTTCGGAGCTACCTTATTAAGGTAAGTGTCGGCCATATTCTTGATCAGCTGGTAACCTTTGTCCGCATTCATATTATTAAGGACGGTCTGGGTATCGCCGGTCAGTAATTTTTTGATGGCATCATAACTGGTAAGCGCTGATGTATCATAAATTTCCACAGTCAATTTTCGTGTGTCGGTACCTGCAAGTCCGGGAGGTATAAACTGGAAAGGTACTTTAAGCGCATAGATACGGATCAGTTCCTCAAATATTTTCTCGTCTACATTTTTGTTGTAATCCTTGTAAAAATCACCTAAGCCATTGGCCAAAGTATTTTTCCTGTCGGTAAATGCCTGTTCGCCTTTGGTCTTCTGCAACTGCTCCAATTGATACAATTTATACCCGACACTCAGCAATTCCGTATTGCGCAACGCTACTTCATTGAAATAATCCCGTGCCAAAGCATACGGCGCAATTTCTTTGTAATTGGTTTCGAAATCAGACAATAGGCTGCCATATTCGGACGTTTTCCCTTTTTTGACGACTTCCTGCTGGAAACGCTTTTCGTCCTGTTTGCGCACATTAACCGCGCCTGACTTCTTCAATCCCTGCGTTTCACCAATCCATTTCTTCCAATAATTGGCTATGCCTGCATATTTTGAGGCATACTGGATTTTAATCGCATTGTCCTTGCGCATAAATCCATCTTCAATCTTAAGCGCTTTGTCGCGCACTTCAATCTTGGCGGGATTCAGCTCGTCAACGATCTGCTCAATGGCTACTGACGGTAAATATTCCGTAGTCCTTCCCGGAAAGCCCATCACCATATTGAAGTCGTTGTCTTTTACACCGTCGAGTGATATCGGCAGGAAATGTTTCGGCACATACGGCACATTTTCTTTTGAGTAAGGTGCCGGATGGTTGTCTTTATCGGCATAAATGCGGAACAATGAGAAATCTCCGGTATGACGCGGCCAAACCCAGTTGTCCGTATCCGACCCGAATTTACCGATGGACGACGGCGGTGCCCCAACCAACCGGATGTCTTTGAAAGTCTCCGTTACGAAAAGCAGGTATTGATTGCCTTCATAAAACGTACGAATCTTGTTTTCCTGCCAGCGCTCCTTCGGGAACGTATTGGAAAGGGCAGTAATGTTTTCCTGGATTTTCTTTTGTTTGTCGGCTTCTGCCAAATTTTCGGTGCCCGTTAAAATCTGTTTCGTGACGTCTTCGATTTTTACGATGAACATCACCACCATGCCTTCATTCGGCAATTCATCTTCCATTTTATAGGCCCAGAAACCATCGGTGAGATAATCGTGTGCTACGGAAGAATGTGACTGTATCGCATCGAATCCGCAATGATGGTTCGTCAGCAGCAATCCTTTCGGGGAAATCACTTCCGAGGTGCAGCCGCCATCAAACTGCGGCACGGCATCTTTCAGGCTCGAATGGTTGACATCATAAATATCGGCTGCCGACATTTTCATGCCCAGGTTTTTCATTTCCTTTTCATTCATGCCCTCCAATAGTGATGGAATCCACATGCCTCCCTGCTGCGCTTTGGCCTGGATAACGACAAATAAAAATATCAGTTTTAAGAATCTCATAAAGGTGTGTTTAGTGAATTATTTGATTTTATATTGCATCAGCCGCCGGTTGTGCAGCGAAAATCCGGATTTGAGGTACAACTCCTGCGCATTCGAATTGTGGTGCTCGACTTCAAGGTACAACAACTTCAGCCCCAGTTTAGTCGCTGCTTCCTTCAGGAAAGTTACACTGGCTTTCCCGATTCCCTTGCCGCGGAATTCTTCCTTAATATATAACTCGTCGATAAAAGCGATTTTTCCGCCGTATTCGAAACTGAAAATCGTAGTGAGGATGACGTAACCAGCGACTTCTCCGTCAGAATAAATCAGCCATGCTTTGCCCAGGTTTTCATCGGCGATAAAGGTTTCGAACAGTCTATTTGATTTTTCAATGTCAATCGGATAACCATCGATGGCGTAAAAATTTTCCATCATGGAAAGGATGACAGGAATGTCATTTTCGGTTATGGAAATGAATTCACACATTTTGAATGTTTTTCATGATGATGTCCGTCGCATTCTTATTCATCTGCACAAAAGTGCTGCAGACATGCCCTTTCTCAAGCCTTTCATCCTGGTTTTGGATCAAAAGCGCCAATGTTTCCTCCAGTTCATTTTTGGTTTTCACCGAAAGGCATCCGCCCAAACCGACCAGCGCCACGGCTTCTGAAAATTTCGCATAATTCGGGCCAATCACGATCGGGATGCCAAAAGTCGCCGGTTCCAGGATATTGTGAAGACCCGCAGTACCAAAGCCTCCGCCTACATAAGCGATGTCGGCATAACTGTAAATTTTCGTCAGCAAACCGATGGTGTCGATGATGAAAATGTCGTAATCGGCCAGGTTTTTGCCTTCCTTTTCAGAAAATAAAACGGGTTTTTTGGTAAAGCTGTTTTTCAATTCCTGCATTTGTTCGGGCTTGATCGTGTGTGGCGCAATGATGTATTTTACGTCAAAAGAAGGGTCGTTGACGAAGTCCCGGTATTGGCTTTCATCCTTAGGCCACGAGCTTCCGGCAACCAAAGTCATTTTTCCATCGATGAAATCTTCAATGAAATCGAGGGAATTGTCGCGTTCCAAAATTTTCGAAACACGGTCGAAACGCGTATCACCACTGATTTTTACATTTTGGAAACCGATGCTTTGCAACAGATTTTTCGATTTTTCATTCTGCACAAAGAACTGTTCGAAAGTACGCAGCGCTTTTCTGTAAAAACCACCATACCACTTAAAGAAAACCTGATTTTCCCGAAAGATTCCTGAAATCAGATATGTTGGGATATTTTGTTGTTTCAGCTGCCTGAGATAATTCGGCCAAAACTCATATTTTACAAAGAAAACCATATCCGGATGCGCGGCTTTCAGAAAGGATTTCACTTTTGCCGGAGTGTCCAAAGGCAGATAGACCGTTACGTCGGCGACAGTGTTGTTTTTCCTGACTTCATAGCCTGAAGGAGAAAAGAAAGTCACGACGATTTTATGGTTTGGGTATTTCTGTTTGATGGCTTCCATCACGGGAAGTCCCTGCTCGAATTCGCCTAAGGATGCGGTGTGGAACCAGATTGTGCGGTCTGACGGGTTTATTTTTGCAAGGATTTTCTGTGTTACCTCTTTCCTTCCTTCCACGAAAAGTTTCATCTTCGGACTGAACATTGCTGCGACTTTTACCAGTTGCGAAGCCGTCAGGACGATAAGGTTGTAAAGGAAAATCATCGCAGGAAATTTGTCGGGCTAAAATACGGCAGATAAAATTAATTTCATTGGTTGCCACCCATTAAATTCTTATTTTTGCCTGTTTTTAATACCAAAATCCGATGAAAAAAATCCAGATGGTTGACCTGAAAGGGCAATACGAACGTATCAAGGAAACCGTAAATGCTTCCATTCAGGAAGTGCTTGACACCAATACTTACATCAACGGGCCGCTGGTCCATACTTTCCAGAAAAATCTCGAGGAATACCTTGGTGCAAAGCACGTTATTCCGTGCGCGAACGGAACTGATGCGCTCCAGATCGCTATGATGGGATTTGATTTAAAGCCAGGGGATGAAGTGATTACGGCCGATTTTACGTTTGCTGCGACAGTGGAAGTGATTGCGCTTTTGCAACTCACCCCGGTGTTGGTGGATGTGGAAGAAGATACGTTCAATATTTCGATTGCTGCCATCGAAAAAGCAATTACGCCGAAGACCAAAGCGATCGTTCCGGTACACCTTTTCGGGCAGGCCGCAAATATGGATGCAATTATGGCATTGGCGAAAAAGCACAACTTATACGTAATTGAAGACAACGCGCAGGCGATTGGAGCGAATTATAAATCGGCTGATGGTTCAAAGAAGAAAGCCGGGATTATCGGGCATGTGGCTTCAACCTCATTTTTTCCATCTAAAAACCTGGGCTGCTATGGTGACGGCGGTGCGATTTTCACTAATGATGATGCATTGGCACACACACTTCGCGGTATTGTAAACCACGGCATGTATGTACGTTACCATCATGATGTGGTGGGTGTAAATTCCCGTCTGGACAGTATCCAGGCCGGTGTGTTGAATGCAAAATTGCCGCACCTGGACAATTACAACGAAGCCCGCCAGCTTGCAGCTTCGAAATATTCGTCAGCATTAGCCAATCATAAAAACATCATTACGCCGTTTATAGCTGGTGAAAAGGACAGCCACGTGTTCCATCAATACACTTTAAGGATCGTCGGTGCCGACCGTGACGGACTCATGCAGCACCTTTTGGATAAAGGGATCCCGTGTGCAATTTATTACCCGATTCCCCTGCATGCGCAAAAAGCGTATCTGGATCCAAGGTATAAGGAAGAAGATTTCCCGATCACGAACCGTTTGGTAAAAGAAGTGATTTCCTTGCCGATGCATACCGAGTTGGATGATGAGCAGATCAAATTTATTACGGATAGCATCCTGGAATTTTTAAATTAATCTGATGGAGCCAAAAAAGAAAAATAATAAAATACTGTTCAATGTCATCACTTTCATAATAGCATTTGGACTGGCTTTTTTTGTGACTACAAAACTGATGTCCGGCAATTCGGTTATGGCACGGGCCAAAGCCGAGATTGAAAGTGTCAACAAAAAATGCCCGATGAAGATTGATGATATGACGCGTCTTGACAGCGTCGCCTTATCCGGTAAAATCGCTAATTATTATTATACCATATTGAAGTCGAAGGACAGCCTTCCGCAGGATATGAGTCCTGTTGTTGCTGAAATCAAGGCGAAAACACAGCAGAATTTCGATACCAGCCCGCAAATGAAGATCATCCGGGACAATCAATTTGGATTGAAATATAATTATCGGGATAACAAAGGTGCCCATTTATTTGACTTTACGCTGGCACCAAAAAAGTAGAAAACATGAAAATAGCCGTGACCGGAGGCCTTGGATTCATTGGGTCGCATACTGTTGTGGAACTTATTGCCAAGGGATTTGAAGTGATCGTTATCGACAATCTTTCAAACGCCTCCGAAGGTGTTCTTGACGGTATCAAAGCCATTACAGGAATAAAACCGATCTTCGAAAAAATCGATCTTCGCGAAAAAGAAGCGGTTGTCTCATTTTTTAAAAAACACCATGACCTGAAAGGTGTCATTCATTTTGCTGCGTCAAAAGCAGTTGGTGAAAGCGTTGAAAATCCATTACTGTATTACGAAAACAATATCGGTACTTTGGTGTATTTGCTACAGCAATTGCAGCAAATGCCGGAAGCGAGTTTTATTTTCAGCTCTTCATGCACCGTTTACGGACAGGCAGTTTCCATGCCGATTACCGAAGATGCCGCCGTACAACCTGCAATGTCACCGTATGGGAACACCAAGCAAATAGGAGAAGAAATCATACGCGATGTGGCGAATATCAGCCACATTAAGGCGATTTTATTGCGGTATTTTAATCCGGTCGGGGCACACCCATCTGCAGAAATAGGAGAGTTGCCGTTAGGTGTGCCGCAGAATTTAGTGCCATTCATTACCCAGACTGCCGCGGGATTAAGGAAGGAACTGTCGGTTTATGGGTCAGATTATCCTACTTCTGACGGTACCTGTGTCCGCGACTACATCCATGTGGTCGATTTGGCCAAAGCACATGTTATCGCATTGGAAAGGCTCATCAATAACCAGCATGCTGAAAAAGTGGAAACCTTCAACCTCGGCACCGGAACGGGAAGTACTGTGCTCGAAGTGATACATGCTTTTGAAAAAGTAAGCGGCAAAAAATTACCTTATAAATTAGTAGATAAAAGACCCGGCGATGTGATTGAAGCTTATGCCGATACGCAAAAAGCCAACGATGTGCTTGGCTGGAAAACCGGATTTTCACTTGAAGACGCGATGCGCGACGCGTGGCGCTGGGAAAGGAAAATAAGGGCAATTGAAAATTGATATAAAAAAATCCCGGCAACAAGCTGTCGGGATTTTTTATTTATTAATTAAATCAAATATTTTCAGTAGCGACTTCACGGTCAATCTTACTAACCAATCCTGTCAATACTTTTCCTGGCCCGATTTCAGTAAATGAAGTAGCACCATCCTTAATCATCTGCTGTACTGATTGTGTCCATCTCACGGGAGCCGTCAATTGGATAATCAGGTTTTTCTTGATTTCCGCCGGATCAGAAACTGCCGAAGCAGTTACGTTTTGGTACACCGGGCAAATCGGTGTAGAGAAAGAAGTACTTTCAATAGCAGCAGCCAGTTCTTCCCTTGCCGGTTCCATCATAGGGGAATGGAAAGCCCCGCCTACAGGCAATATCAGCGCCCTTTTTGCACCTGCAGCCTTCATCGCTTCGCAGGCTTTTTCAACCGCTGTGGTTTCACCGGAAATCACGAGCTGGCCCGGGCAGTTATAATTCGCAGCCACCACTACGCCATCGACAGAGGCACAAACATCTTCTACGGTTTTATCGTCCAAGCCTAAAACTGCAGCCATGGTAGAAGGGGTAATTTCGCACGCTTTCTGCATCGCCATCGCTCGTTGTGAAACCAGTTTCAATGCATCTTCGAATGATAAGGCACCATTGGCCACCAACGCAGAAAATTCACCGAGGGAATGCCCTGCCACCATATCCGGTTTGAAGTCATTTCCTAAGGTTTTTGCCAATATCACCGAGTGCAAGAATACCGCAGGCTGTGTAACCTTAGTTTCTTTCAATGCTTCCGCAGTGCCTTCAAACATGATGTCCGTGATGCGGAAACCGAGGATGTCGTTTGCTTTCTCAAACAAGGTTTTGGCCAGGTTTGAAGTTTCATATAAATCTTTACCCATTCCGGTGAATTGCGCACCCTGTCCTGGAAATACGTATGCTTTCATATTGTTTTGTTTAGAGCAGCAAAGGTACATTTTTTTTGAATTATCCTGAAAAGCAAAAATCCGGACGGATCCGGATTCGAGCCACAACTCAACAAACTTAAAGTACAAAATAACCATTCTTAACAGGCTGTATGTGATGCAGTTTCGGCTTGTCGTCCGGAATCTCATTCTGGTATTCGTCCCGGAATTCATTCACCATCTGCAACAGGTTTTGCTCGATATTCATGGCAATCAGCGTCATCGGCGTATCGGTTGGCCTGTTTTCAAAAGGGTCCTGGAGGTGAATTGCCATTTTTTCGACAAGGAAAAACGCAGCACCAATCAATGTCACCACCGGAATGACCAGCCAACCGAGGTGTTCTGCCATCCCGAAGGGCAATAATATGACGAACAGGCAAAGCGTAAAACGGATGTACATACTGTACGTGGTCGGGAAAATCGTGTTTTTAATGCGTTCACATTTCCCCATGGCATCGCACAAACGCGTCAGTGTATTGTCGATTTCAACTTGTTGGAAGGAATTGATTTTTCCTTTTTCCAAAGCTTTTGTAAGGTCTTTGGCATGCAGCATCAATAGGGCGTTCGGCACATGTTTATGGCGTTTCACAAACTGCAGTTCTTCTTCTTCCAACAACGATTTTATCGATTTCATGACATCTTTCCCGCGTAAGGATTGCCCGAGGCTGTAACACCACGCGGCCTGCCTTTGTGCGAAACGTTCCCTGAAATCGTTGGCTTCGACTGAAAAATCCTGGTCTTTATAGAAAGCGATGACCTGGCGCAGCAGCGATCGGGAATCATTTACGATCGAACCCCAGACAATTCTTGCTTCCCACCAACGGTCGTAAGCCTGGTTCGATTTAAACGCGAGCAAAAGTGAAATGATGGTGCCTAAAATCCCCGGAATGGCAATCGGGATATTCAACGGAACGCCAGAATAATAAAAGTGGAAAACCGAAAATCCCACGGCATAAAGCAATACCAATATTAGTTCGACACGTATTTTTCCCAAAACATACTTCATGGGAATTTTCTTTTTCAATAGCATAATTTTCTTTTTAAAATGAATGATTTGGGATTAAATTACTTTTTCATAAACCGAAAGTACCGGCAGTCCGGTTGTTTTTGCAAACGACTGTTCGTGCTTCCTGTTCATTTTTATTTTCGAAGGCTTGCGCATTTCAATCAATAAATCGATGTTGTTCCGGGAAATCGTTTCCGACAGTTGCGGCATGATTTCATCCGAATCCTGGTCTGCGAATACCGTGGCACGGCTTACGATTTTGCAGGAGAAACTTTCACTGAGCAATTGCTGTAAATCTTCCACAGGAATTTTGGATTGGGCTTTTTCCAGATAAAGCGCATTGCTGAATTCGGGTTTTGCAATTCCTTCGCCAACATGCAGGATGGCCAGTTTGCAATTGCCGAGAAGTTTTACGCAATATTTATTGATGGGCACATCAGAGTTTTTGAATGAGTCGCTCAGGATGACCAAATCTGCCGAAAGGCTTTCCAGTAAATGATTCAGCAGCGGTGATGACAGCGCATATTGCGTTTGTATTTGAAGGTTGCAATTTGGTTCAGATGCAGCGATATGCCGGGAGGTTTCCAAAACTTCGCGCTGCGCCTGGGTGAGTTCCGATTTCATACTTCGCAGCACGGAAGCTGACGAATAATTTTCCGGTACCTGCTGTAATTGCAGTAAAATGATCCGGCATGGTTTTCCACCCGCATGCGCGATGGCAGAGGCTACGGCAACCACCGTATCCTGGTGTAAAATCGTAGGGATTAAGATATTTTTCATGACTTGTATTTTTAAGTGATTACTAATTACACTTGCAAAACAACAACCCTGAAATTAGAGGCAGGTTAAATCCGTATTAGAATTTCCTAAGAATTCCCATTAGAGATTTTAATGTTGGAACGGCGGAAGTCGATTTGTACCACAGTGCCCTTATTCGGTTCCGACTGGATCTGCATTTCCCCGCTGTGCATCCTGATGATCTTCATGGCCAGCGGCAACCCCAGTCCGTATCCGTTGTAACGCGAGGCTTCTTTTCCGCGGAAAAAAGGCTCATATAAATGAGGGAAATCTTCAGATGGAATTCCTATACCGATGTCGGTTATTTTTATGCGTAACAGGTTCGCATCCGCAGAAAGCGTGACAAACACGATGCCGTTGTCCGAATATTTTACACCGTTTGAAATGATGTTTGACAAGGCCAGTTCCAAAAGCGGTTTGTTACACGGGATCAGCAATAAAGCGTCGTCTTCGGGCAAATCATCGAGGCGCAGTGTGACATTATTGGTGGGGTAAATCTTGTCCAGATCCGATTTCACGTCCATTAAAAGTTCGTCCAGCCTTGTTACGTCAAGCACCTGCTTATTGCCGTCATAACCGGTTTGTGTGAGCTTTAACAGTCCGTTGGTCAGGTTTCCAAGCCTTGATGCCTGGTTCTGTATATTGGAAAGCGATTCCATGTATTCCCGGGGTTCGCGCTCTTTTGAAAGCATCACTTCTGTTTCGGCAATAATCGTCGTGATGGGTGTGCGGAGTTCGTGCGAAGCGTTGTTGATGAAATTGGCCTGAATTTCAAACGAAGTTTCCAACCGGTCGAGCATGTCATTGAAGGTACGTGTCAAATCGGCCAGTTCATCGTTATTTTCAGGTTCTTTTACGCGATTGTGCAGGTTCGAAGCGCTGATGCGTTTTACTTCGGCGGTAATTTTCGAGACCGGTGTGATCATTTTTTTTGCCAAAAACCGTCCGAGGAAATAAGCAAGGACAACAAATGCGATTCCGGCGAAGAAAAGGATCTGTAAAATATAGATTGTCGTCGTATTCCCGCGGCGGTCTTTTGCGGTGATGATGACGATGTATTTTTGGTTCCCTTCCTCAAAAAGCTGTCCGTAGAAATACCGGTTGTCGTCTTCAGTCCAGGTAGATTGCTGCGAAAGCACCTCGGTATAGAATGTTGCCGGAAGATTTAGTGCAGTATTGTATTCAAATGAATCCTTGCCGTTTACGCGAAGCACGAAATCATTTTCATCGATGAGTTCCTCAAGTCCGTTCTCTTTGAGCTTTCTGTAATATTTCGCTTTTTCAGGGTCATGCTGGCTGTGGATGGAAGCGACGATTTTTGCCCTGTCATGTAAACGTTTGAGGAAGTAATACTGGTTGTTCTTCTTAAAGAGGAAAAGCACCACCAGGCAGAGCAGCAAGGTACTCAACCCGGAAAGTACAATATAAGTGAGGGTAATTTTTTTCCTGATCTGCATTAGGTTAAAGGTTTGATTACATAACCCAGGCCTTTGATGGTGTGGATTAATTTATCTTCATAAGGTTTGTCAATCTTCTTCCGAAGGTAATTGATGTACACATCGACCACATTCGTGTTCAGGTCAAAATTGATGTCCCAGACGTTGTCCAAAATCAGATTGCGCGACAATATCGTACCGGAATTTTTCACGAGATAACCGAGCAGTAAAAATTCTTTCGCAGTAAGTTGTATAAAACTGCCATCCCGTTTCACGGTTTTGGCACGAAAATCTACTTCAAGATCTTCGATGGTAATGGTTTCAATGGGTTTATGCTCCTGTGACGAACGGCGGACCAGGGCATTGACCCGCGCTTCCAGTTCTGTAAAACGGAATGGTTTTGGAAGATAGTCATCGGCGCCGGCATTGAGCCCGGTAACAATATTTTCGGTGCTTCCCAGTGCAGTAAGCAATAATATCGGTACAAAATTCTGCACGGACCGAAGTCGGCGGCAAATTTCCAAACCATTGGTGTCCGGAAGCATAATGTCAAGGATTACGGCATCAAAAGTGTATTCGCCCAGCATTTCCAAAGCCGTCCTGCCGTCCATAGCAGCGCTTAAGTTGTGGCCTTTTTCTGTAAAGCCCTTGCGGATTACGGAAAGTAAATTGGGCTCATCTTCAACAATCAAAAGTCTCATTTGAAAAAGTTTTGCCAAAAATAAGCCACACATTTTTAAACTTTCTTTAAAAAAACTTAATGTGTAAAAGAATTAAGGGATATTGTTAAAATGCTTCCGATAATTACGATTACATGAAAATTTTATGCGTTAAAATTTCAATTTCACGAGAATAGTTAAATGCCGGATGGCTTCACGGACTTCTTCGCCATCATCAAATGTAACAAATTATAAAAGGCAGCGTATCATAGTCAAAACCAAAACAAAACCATGAAAAGAATTTTATCACCTCTGTTATTCCTGTTCATCATTTTCCTGTTCCTGTACTTCGGCCATCCGGTATTGAATTACGGATTCATCCAGTTGCCTGTAATGCTACTGATCCTTGCTATAATCGGAATGTTGTTTTTTACCAAAATCGGGCTTTCGCAGGATCGTAAAAAATTCCAGTTCATCTCGAAACCAAACAGAATTTTCGGATGGTTGATCCTGGCGCTGGTAGTTTACATGACCATCGTGCCATTGATTACAAGTGCACCGATGTTCCACACTGATGCGTATCGTAATATGATTGGAAAAGTGGATAATGGTAAAAAGATATCCAATCACATCGCGCCCATTTCAATAGATGAAATCCGTGTTGTTGACGAGCCGCTGGCGTATCTCCTGGGCGAGAAAATCCTCGGGTCGCAGCCTGCATTGGGAAGCCAGGTAGAAATTGGGGACTTTACCATCCAAAAAGTCAACCATGATTTGTACTGGGTAGCGCCGTTATTGCATACCGGTTTTTTTAAATGGTTCAGCAATTCTGAAGGCACACCGGGTTATGTGATGGTTTCAGCAACGAATGAACGCGATGTGAAATTGGTTGAAAAAATCAATGGCAAGCAAATACACATTAAATACCAACCCGCGGCATTCTTCGGGTCACAAATTGAAAGGCACCTTTATTTCAATGGCTATATGTCTGTCGGATTAGAGGATTTTAATTTTGAGATTGATGATGCCGGGCATCCGTATTGGGTTGTTACGACTTATAAAAAGAAAATCGGTTTTGCCGGAAATGATGCCACAGGTGTCGTGGTTGTCGATGCCGAAACCGGTGCCATGAAAGAGTATGGTATAGAAGATGCCCCGTCGTGGGTTGACCGTGTGCAGCCGATTTCATTCATCCAGGACCAGCTTTCAGATTGGGGTGACTATGTACACGGCTACTGGAACTGGTCTAACCGTGACAAATTGATGATTACGGAAGGGCTGACTTTGGTTTATGGCCAGAACAACCGTTCGTATTGGTACACCGGTATAAGTTCAGTCGGTAAGGAAGAGTCTGCTGTAGGGTTCGTACTTGTTGATACGCGTACCAAAGAGACCACCATTTATGGGCAAAGCGGCGCTACTGAATTTGCCGCCCAAAGTTCCGCTGAAGGTAAAGTGCAGGAAAAAGGCTATCGCGCTTCATTGCCGATTCCTTATAACATCAACAACATCCCGACTTACGTCATGACGCTGAAAGATGAAGGCGGCCTGGTGAAGATGTATGCGATGGTTTCCATTAACGATTACACGATTGTGGGTGTTGGGAACAGCATGCGCGAAGCGCTTTCGGCGTATAAAAGCGTTTACAATATGGCAGGCAATAAAATCAATCCGGGCAGCCAGGACAACCGCAAATCGTTGAAAACCGTGGTGTCCAGAATCCAAAGCGATGTGAAGAATGGCAACAGTTTTTACTATTTTACGGTCAAGGATTATCCGAATATTTTTGTCGGTTCTTCCCAATTGTCCAGCGAATTGCCTGTTACCAAGGAAGGCGACAGCATCAACATCTCCTTCGACATTGACAACGAGAAAATAATTGACGTGACTACTTTTGAAAACCGAAGCCTGAAAAAATAGTCTTAATTTAGATTTTCATTATACGCTTACTGTTTAAATAAAAAAACCGGGACATGATGTCCCGGTTTTTTATGCTGATAAATGTATTGTTATTTCTTTTTCTTTGCGGGTAACAACGTGATGGATGTTGCTTTAAAACGGTCGCCTACAATTTCGCCGCTTACTTTTGCTTCCCTGACGGCATTACACATCCCGTCTTCGGCATGGGCATCCCCATGTTTGTCCAGTTTGTCGCCATCAACGAAATAGGTCTTTTTGTCCATGCGGATGGCCATGTTGCAGCCTTTGCCTTTCATGTGGAACTGGCACTCGCCACAAGATACTTCGACTACTTTGTCTTTGATTTTTTCCTGTGCGCTTACGGCAAAAGATATAAACGCAAATGCGATTAAAAGTGATTTTTTCATAATATTTAAGAGTTTACGGTTATTAATTTCGCTGCCGACTTCGCCTTTTCAACGACTTGTGCTGCATCGGTTTCCAAAGTGTCATTGGTCAAAACAACACCCATTCTTCGGTACGGCCTTGATGTCGGTTTGCCGAAGATACGAAAATCTGTTTTAGGAAGGCCTGCGACATTTTCAATTCCTGTAAAAGTAGGATTGTTGCTGTTTTCCGACGCCAGGATTACAGCACTTGCGCCAACTTTCTCCAATCGGATTTCGAAAATCGGCAGGGACAATATCGCACGCAAATGCAATTCGAATTCGTTGAAGTTTTGCGTTCCTGCTAAAGTTACCATGCCGGTGTCATGCGGCCTCGGTGACAATTCGGAGAAATACACGCCGTCATCGGCAAGAAAAAACTCCACACCAAATAATCCGGCGCCGCCCAAAGCCTCAGTGACTTTCTCAGCCATGTCCTGCGCTTCATACAAATCCTTGTCCGAAATCCTTGCAGGCTGCCAGCTTTCCTGGTAATCACCGCGTTCCTGACGGTGGCCGATAGGTGCACAGAATAGGGTAGGGCCATTATTTTGGGTAACGGTGAGCAACGTGATTTCAGAATTGAATTTGACAAATGCTTCCACAATCACTTCCACAACATCGCCACGCGAGCCTTCAACAGCATAATTCCATGCGGTTTCGATATCAGCTTCAGATTTTATGGTAGATTGGCCTTTGCCCGATGAGGACATTAATGGTTTTACGACGCATGGCATGCCGACTTCAGCCACTGCCTTTTGCAATTCCCCGGCGGTGGTGGCGTAACGGTAATTCGCGGTTTTCAAGCCGAGTTCCTTTGCGGCCAGGTCGCGGATCGCTTTACGGTTCATCGTGAAATTCGCCGCTTTCGCAGAAGGGACTACAGTAATCCCTTGTTTTTCGTAATCGTAAAAGCGTTCGGTGCGGATCGCTTCAATTTCAGGGACGATAAAGTCCGGTTTGTGTTTAGCGACGATGGCATCAAGTGCATCGCCGTCGAGCATGTTGATGACTTCAAATCCATGTGCGACAGGCATGGCCGGTGCATTTTCGTAACTGTCTACGGCGATGACGGTCTGGCCAATGCGTTGTGCGGCGATGACGAATTCTTTTCCGAGTTCTCCCGATCCGAGGAGGAGTATTTTCTTGTTCATACGTTGAGGTTAGGGTGGGGCCGCGCTAGGGATCGAAGCAAGGTGCCGTGCACCGCGGAGAGCCCGGGCCGAAGGCAGCGCCAAAATTATCAATAAAAAAAGCCCCGAAAATCCGGGGCGTATGTTATGCTAAAGCGTCTTTGATCCTTTTCATCGCTTCGGTGAGCAACTCCTCGCTCGTGGCGTAAGAGATGCGGATGCAGTCCGGATTTCCGAAAGCGTCACCGGTTACTGTTGCCACATTGGCTTCTGATAAAAGATACATGGAGAAATCGTCGGCGTTGTTGATTTTCGTGCCTTTCAGTGTTTTCCCGAAGAAAGAGGACACGTCTGGGAATACATAAAATGCGCCTTCAGGGACATTGAGCTTTAATCCCGGAATCTGACGGATCAATCCGACAACGAGATCACGCCTGCTGTGGAATGCTTTTACCATATCCTTCAAAACGGAAGGATCGGCATCGACGGCAGTGATGGTCGCGCGTTGAGCAATACTGTTGGCGCCGCTGGTTACCTGTCCCTGCATTTTGGTACAGGCTTTGGCAATGATTTCCGGGACACCGATGTAGCCGATCCGCCAACCTGTCATTGCGAAGGCTTTTGCTACGCCATTTACAGTAATCGTCCTGTCGAACATCCCTGGGATGCTGGCGATGCTGCAGAAGGTGCCGGAGAAATTGATGTGTTCGTAGATCTCATCGGAGACAACATAAATCTGCGGATGGTTTTCCAATACTTTTGACAAGGCCGTCAGTTCTTCGCGATTGTATACTGAACCGCTTGGATTGCAGGGCGAACTGTACCAGATCATTTTTGTCTTTGGCGTGATGGCCTTTTCGAGCTGCTCGGGCGTAATTTTGAAATCGCTGTCTACAGATGTCGGCACTTCGACGGGAATTCCGCCTGCCATCCTGATGATTTCGTAATTGCTGACCCAGTAAGGCGCAGGAAGGATCACTTCGTCGCCTTCGTTGATCATCACCTGTGCGATATTAAACAACGATTGCTTGGCACCGGTAGAAACGACAATGTTTCCCGGCTTATAATCGAGATTATTATCACGCTTGAATTTACGGCAAATCGCTTCTTTCAATTCGAGGTAACCGTCTACGGGTGAATATGTGCTATAATTTTCGTCGATGGCTTTTTTGGCTGCTTCCTTGATGAAATCCGGCGTGTTGAAATCCGGTTCTCCAAGGCTCAGGCTGATGATGTCTTTCCCCTGTGCTTTTAATTCCCGGGCAAGTGCCGCCATGGCAAGCGTTTGTGAGGTCGATAAATTATTGATCCTGTCCGATAATGGATTCATTGTAGTTGTTTCGGTTTGCATATTAAGCTAACTGTGGGTTTTGTCCCAGTTCTTTCAGGTGTTTGAAATGCGCGGCAACAGCACTTCTCATGGTCTTGAATTCGTAATAGGGAAGGTTGAATTCCTGTGCGGTTTCCTTCACGATTTTCGCAATCTTATCATAATGCACATGGCTGATGTTTGGGAAAATGTGGTGCTCAATCTGGTGGTTCAAGCCGCCGGTGAAGTAATTTACGAGCCAGTTTTTCGGAGCGAAATTCGCGGTGGTGAACAATTGGTGGATGGCCCAGGTGTTTTCGATTTCGCCGTATTCGTTTGGTTCAGGATTTGAAGTGTCTTCGACCACGTGTGCCAATTGGAATACGATGCTCAGGATAACCCCTGCGGTATAATGCATTACCAAAAAGCCTAATAGAACTTTCCACCACGTAATGCCCAAAACCATAGGAACGACAAGCCAAATCGAAAAATAAATGATCTTCGTAATAATTAAAGTGGTCCACTGTGCTACCGGATTTGGGAATTCGCCGTACGATAATTTCCTTTTCATATAACGGCGCATCTGCTGGAAATCGGTCGTAATGGCCCAGTTGAAAGTCAGTAATCCGTAAAGGAAAACAGAATAATAATGCTGGAATTTGTGAAACCTTCGCCATTCTGCCTGCGGTGTAAAACGCATGATGCGGCCTGCTTCAAGATCTTCGTCATGGCCGTGGATGTTGGTGTAAGTGTGATGCAAAACATTGTGCTGTACCTGCCAGTTGTATACGTTTCCGGCAAGGATGTAAATGCTGCCGCCCATGAATTTATTGATCCAGGATTTGTTGGAGTAGGAACCGTGGTTCCCGTCGTGCATCACGTTCATGCCCACGCCGGCCATTCCTACGCCGATGACAATCGACAGGAGCAGCATGACCCAAAAAGGCATGTCAAGCGTCAGGATTAAAAAGTACGGTGTCAGGAAAATGGAGAACATCACGATGGCTTTCAGGTGCAGTTTCCAGTTTCCGGTTTTTTGGAGGTTGTTTTCTTTGAAGTAGTTGTTTACGCGGGAGTTAAGTGTCCTGAAGAACTTCAGGCTGTCCTGCTTGGAGAACGTAGGAATTGTGGTATTCATATTATTTTTTAATGTAAAAAAATTGTTTCCAAAGGTAAATATTATTAGACAGCTAAACGTGTAAATCAACGAAAAATTTCAATACTAAATGATTACTTTTGTGGCGTAAAGCCATGTGCCGATGGCGCGTAGCTAAATTCTTAAAAAATGGATGAAATCCTCAAGCATTTCCCTTACCTGACTGATATTCAAAAGGAACAGTTCCTGAAGCTGGAAGCTTTGTACCACGACTGGAATGCAAAAATCAATGTCATTTCCCGGAAAGACATCGACCAGTTGTATACAAAACACGTGCTGCATTCGCTGGCAATTGCCAAAGTACAGCCTTTCGAGCCGGGAACTTACGTGCTGGATGTGGGTACTGGTGGTGGCTTTCCCGGGATTCCTTTGGCGATCCTTTTTCCGGAAACGCGTTTTTACCTGATCGACATCATCCTGAAGAAAATCAATGTGGTAAAGGCAGTAACGGAAGGATTGGAGCTGAAGAACGTCAAAGCCGAACAACTTCGCGCCGAACTGGTCAAAGGCGATTTTGATTTCATCATCAGCCGCGCCGTGACGAACATGCCCGATTTCGTATCCTGGATTAAGGATAAGATTAAAAAGCAGCAGAAACACGAGTTGAAGAACGGAATCTTGTACCTCAAAGGTGGCGATTTGACTGAGGAATTAAAAGATTTTCCAAAGGCAACCGAATACAATATTTCGGATTTTTTCTCAGATGAATTTTTTGAAACGAAAAAAGTGGTGCATCTTCCGCTGAAGTTTAAGGCCTGATTTTTTTATTTCGGCACCCCCTGCGGGTCGGGCATCACTACGTGAGGTATCTTCGTCAAAAGCGATGCTTTTTCCTTGATAATGCTATATCTTTTACGGCCTCCGCTGCGCTGCGGCCGCAAAAGGATGCCGCTTACATCCCTGGCGCGGTCAACCGTAAATTCAAAATCCCAGATTCCAATGTATACTCATTGGAATCTGGGATTTGAAATTTTATAATGGCTCGCCCTTGCTATTGCTTTATCACCTTCTTCGTAAAAGTTCCTGAATCAGTAGTGATTTCAGCAAAATACATACCTTTCTGCAGCTGCGAAACATTCATGCTTGACGCAGAGGATTGTGAAACAATCCTGCCATTCATATCGATAAGGCGGATCAAACGCACTGTTTGATTTCCATCAGACACGACATGCAATACATCCTGCGCCGGATTTGGCAGCAATTGTACTGTATTCCTGTTCATGTCATCAAGGCCAAGTGCTGAACTCATGATTTCAACCCTCGTCCTTGTCTGGTTGATTGACAGCAAAGCCACGACCATCGTTGTTGTTGCAGTCCTGAACAAAGGCGAATTGCTTCCGGCTTCATAATAACTGTAACTGGTAATGATTACATCCCCTACATCGCCAAACGGAGGGTAAAACAGGTCAATCGTTTGTGTTGTTTTTATACGCACTACATTCATGTTGTCAGGTCCCGGATCTAATGTCAAAGTACCATAGGCATCGACTGTGGTGGTTACATTTCCGGAGAATGTGCCGCTGTAAGTGGTATAAGTAAAAGTTCCTGCAACGCTGTCGCTATTTGAATAACCGAAGGCGAGAGGGTATGTCCCTACTGAAGCATTGTCAGCAGAATAATTAAGAATCAATCCGTCGCTGGCAACACCTGTAACAGAAATGGCCCCGGCGACATCCTTTGAAAAAATTTTGCTGGTAGTCGGACTCCCGTTTTCTGTTCCTGATGTAGTTGATGTTCCGGTAGTTCCGGGATAGGTTGTGGCTTCAGGACCGGTAGGAGCGCCTACAACATCTACCACATTACCTGTAGCTGTCAGGCCGCTGAAATTCCATGTTTGATTTGCGCCTGTAGCGGAATGGTCTAGAGGTACTACCGCGGAAAATAAAGTATAAGCCGTATTGTTGTCTCCGTAGTAACTCGCCACGCTCTGAGCTGACGCTGCGGCTGTAATAAGTGAAAATAGTGAAAGTAATGTTGTTTTCATATAATTCGTTTAAGATTAGCCGAATATACAAAAAAAGCCCGGATGTTTCCGGGCTAATGAGTATATCTGCATTTCCATTTAGAATTTGAGGTTTATTCCCCTAAAAACGGATAACGGTAATCCGTAGGCGTTACGAACGTTTCTTTTATCGTTCTTGGAGACACCCAACGCAATAAATTCAGCGCCGATCCCGCCTTGTCATTCGTGCCCGAAGCCCTTGCCCCGCCAAATGGCTGCATGCCCACGACCGCTCCTGTCGGTTTGTCGTTGATGTAGAAATTTCCGGCGGCATTCTTCAACACTTCTGTGGCTTCTGCAAGTGCATAACGGTCCTGACTGAACACTGCGCCGGTCAGGGCATACGGAGAAGTTTCATCCACCAGTTTCAAAGTCTCGCTCCATTTGTTGTCGTCATACACATAAATCGTCATCACAGGCCCGAACAACTCTGTTTCCATCGTGGCATAATGCGGATTGGTGGTCACAATCACTGTTGGTTCAATAAAATAACCCACAGATTTGTCATAATTGCCACCGATAATGATTTCGGCATCCTTGTCTTTTTTCGCCTGGTCGATATACGAAGCCAGCTTGTCAAACGAACCTTCGTGGATCACCGCCGTAACGAAATTCGAGAAATCCGCAGGCGAACCCATTTTCATCGATTTTACATCAGCAATCAACTGTTCTTTCACGGCAGGCCAAAGGCTTTGCGGAATATAACCGCGCGATGCCGCCGAGCATTTCTGTCCCTGGAATTCAAATGCGCCACGTGCAATTCCCGTAACAACCTGCTTCACGTCCGCAGAGGGATGCGCGACGATGAAATCCTTGCCGCCGGTTTCCCCGACAATCCTCGGGTAAGTTTTATATTTATCGATATTATTTCCGATTGTTTTAAAGATATCCTTAAACACATGCGTTGATCCCGTAAAATGGATTCCCGCAAAGTCAGCATGGTCGAAAATCGTGTTGCTGATCATCGCCGCATCGCCGAAGACCACGTTAATCACGCCATCCGGAACACCTGCTTCCTTAAATACATCGATGATCACTTTGGCAGAGAATACCTGGCTGTCGCTTGGTTTCCAAATCACTACATTGCCCATCATCGCGGCGCTCGCAGGCAAATTCGCAGCAATCGCGGTAAAGTTAAACGGCGTAATCGCATACACGAACCCTTCCAGCGGGCGGTATTCCAAACGATTCCACATATCCGAATTCGATTTAGGCTGGTCGTTGTAGATCTGCGTCATGAACTCGACGTTGAAACGCAAAAAGTCGATCAGTTCGCACGCCGCATCAATCTCGGCCTGGAAAACCGTCTTCGATTGCGCGATCATCGTTGCGGCATTGATCCTGGCACGGTAAGGCCCGGCAATCAATTCGGCGGCTTTCAGGAAAATCGCTGCGCGCTGCTCCCAGGCAAGGTCTGCCCAGGCATCTTTTGCCGCCAAAGCGTTTTCAATGGCCATATCCACATGCTTTTTCTCGGCCAGATGATAGGTCCCAACAACGTGCTTATGGTCATGCGGCGCGGACATGTTTTTCGTATTCCCGGTCCTGATCTCCTCACTCCCGATATACAACGGCACATCAACCTGAGCATTCCACATTGCATTGTAAGCCGCAAGCACAGCCTCTTTTTCCGGACTTCCCGGCCTGTAAGCCTTCACCGGTTCATTGACCGCTTTTGGCACATGAAAAAAACCTTTTAACATAAATGTATATTTTTTAAGTATTATCTGAAATTGTGGTGCAAAGATACGAAATCGATAATAAAATCAATATTTGCCAGGAACACCTACGCTTCTGAGGATTATAATAAAAGATGCCCCCAATAAGTGTCTAACTTTTGGGGGCAGTCTATCATGTGGTTTTTTTATTATAATCCTGTTAATGCTCTTCGCTGGGTTAAATACTCATTATAAATAGTTGGTTGATCATCGAAAACTGCTATTGCACATGCTTCAGGAAATTCCGGATTAACATATTCTGATGTAATAAATTGATCTTTATAGGTTCCGGTGCAGTTATCAACAGGTCTGTTTTCTGCACATTCACCAACTTTAACGACTGAACTACATATCAACAATTTTTCATTTCTGTCCGTTTCTGTCATGTATATCCTGACTTGTACAGTGTAGCATCCATGCTCAGCCTTCATTATGTCGCTTTCCACACTTAATCTAAGATCTTTAGGCCACTGAATGGTAACGCCATAATATTCCATTGATTTTGAGTTAGCGTTTAAAACGTCACTTCCTTCATCTGAGCATGAAATCATAATTGACAGGAAAAAAATCCGAGGAGTAGTTTAATTTTTTTCATTGTTTGATAATTTAAAAGGTTAGATTATAAATCATTACAAAAAATTTTTAGATTAGTCCAATCAGTTTCGTAGCCTAATGATTTGGCTTTTTTAAATGAATCGCAATCAGATTTACCAAGAAGCGAGTTCGTTATGGCTTTATAATAATATGCCTCCGGAATATGACGTTTATCGATTTCAATTATTGCTACAAAATCCGAGTTGGATTTACTATAATTTCCCATGGCCAAAAAAAGCACGCCTCGCTGGTTAAGAAAATCTGACTTTTTATCAAGATCCTTAGATTCATCGATTTGTTTGGTCAAATCATTGAGTAACATTTCCAGTTTGTCAGTACTGATCTTATCTCCCGCTACAGCCACAGACAAGGAATCTTTTTGGGAATAGGCATTTATGCTGAATATTGCGATTAAAAATAATTTTTTCATATTTGATAATTAAGATTTAAACAAATGTAATCATTTGATTTTAAACATAATCAGGTAAAAAAACCTAATTTCGCTATTGAAATTATTATAGATTCTTCGCGGTCATAACGGGATTATTCAAATTCAGGTATTTTCCATTTAATTGATACTTTACTTCCTAAAGACTTCAGAACTAAGATTGTTATGGTGTCCAAACAAAAGTTAAACTTCTTCTAAATAAACCAATCATGTTGCAGTGGCTTCGTAAATTTATAAGAATGTCAAAACCCGATTATGAAAAGAACTCCGCTGCTGGCTTTTAACGACAAAGGCATTTACTGCGAGCAGGCTGATGTGTACCTTGATCCGTGGCGGCCGGTCACCAACGCCATCATCACCCACGGTCATTCCGACCATTCCCGTTGGGGACATCAAAACTATATCACCCATTACCAAAACGTCCCAATTATCCGTCACCGCCTCGGCGAAATTAACGTCACTGGTAAAAGCTGGAATGAAACCTTCCTCGTGAACGGCGTAAAATTCTCGCTGCATCCGGCCGGGCACATCGTCGGCAGTTCACAGGTCCGTGTCGAATACAAAGGCGAAGTATGGGTATTTACAGGTGATTATAAAACCGAAGACGATGGAATCTCACAACCTTACGAAGTCTTGAAATGCGATACCTTCATTACAGAATGTACTTTCGGATTGCCAGCTTTTAATTGGCTTCCGCAGAAAGATGTCTTCTGTGACATCAACAACTGGTGGGCCGAAAATAAAGCGGAAGGTCAGACATCCATCCTGTTCGGATACACTTTAGGAAAGGCACAACGGCTGATGAAGCACCTCGACACTTCGATCGGGAAAATCTACACCCATGGCGCCGTCGAAAACATGACTGAAGTGTTGCGTTCCATCGTCAAACTTCCCGAAACGACATTAATCACATCCGCCACCAAAAAAGAAGAATTGCTCGGTAACATCGTTATTGCACCGCCAAGCGCCCACGGCAGTCCGTGGATCAGGAAAATGACGCCATTCGTTACGGGCACGGCAAGCGGCTGGATGGCATTTCGTGGTGCACGTGCAAGACGCGCTATCGACAAAGGATTTGTATTGAGTGACCATTGCGACTGGTATTCGTTATTGGACAGCATCAAAGCGACAGGTGCCGAAAAAGTGATCTGCACCCACGGGTATTCCGATATTTTTTCAAAGTATTTGCGCGAATTGGGTTATGATGCCCGCACTGCCAACACACAATATGAAGGCGAATCTGCGGAAATGGGCACGACACCCGAAAATGAAAACGAAACCGCCGCATGAAGAATTTTGCGAATCTCATAAAAGCCCTCGACAGTTCCAACAAAACGAGTGTGAAAGTCAACGCGCTGACGGAGTATTTCGGGCATGCCTCCGATGAGGACAAGGTTTGGACGATTGCGATCTTGTCACACCGCCGTCCGCCACGTCCCGTCAATACGACATTGCTGCGCATTTGGGCAAACGAATTGGCAGCCATCCCGTTGTGGTTATTTGAGGAAAGTTACCATATCGTCGGCGATTTGGCGGAAACTATTGCGTTAATTATCCCAACGACTGAAGAACATTCAGACAAAAGCCTGTCCGAATATCTGCACGAAATGATTGCGCTCAAAAGCAAAACTGATGAACAGAAACGCGCCTACTTACACGAAAACTGGCTGGCCTTGAATTATTACGAACGATTTGTCTTTACCAAATTGATTACGGGCAGTTTCCGCATCGGTGTCAGCCAGAAACTGATGACGCGTGCGCTTTCAAAAGCCACCGAAGTCGATGAGGATTTGCTCGCTTACAAACTGATGGGAAACTGGAATCCGGCAACCATTTCATTCCAGGAATTGATTCTGGATGAAAAAAGCAGCGACCATCTTTCAAAACCCTACCCGTTTTATCTGGCTTATCCGATTGAAGGTGAAGTGTCCGCTTTAGGCAATGCTTCGGACTGGGCCATCGAGCATAAATGGGATGGCATCCGTTCGCAGACGATTGTCCGTGACGGCGAGTTGTATGTCTGGAGCCGCGGCGAGGAACTGGTCACCGATAAATATCCGGAACTTCACAGCTTCACCGGGATCATTCCCAATGGCACGGTGATTGACGGTGAGATTTTGCCTTTCCCGAATGGCGAAATCGGGACATTCAATGATTTGCAAACCCGCATCGGACGTAAAACCATTTCAAAGGATTTGTTATCAAAAACACCGGTTATCATTAAGGCTTATGATTTATTGGAATGGGAAGGGAAAGACATCCGGCAACAGACCTATGATGAAAGGAGGAAGCTATTGGAACAACTTCTGGAATCTGTAAAAGATAAAAATCTGCCGCTTATTTTATCCGGAAACAGCGTTTGCAATTCATGGGAGGAAGTCGCAAATGAAAGACTCCAGGCAAGGGAGATGCGTAGTGAAGGGCTGATGCTCAAACGCCGCGATTCCAAATACGAAGTCGGCCGTAAAAAAGGCGACTGGTGGAAATGGAAAATTGAGCCGTTGGTAATCGATGCGGTTTTAACTTATGCGATGCGGGGTTCAGGCCGTCGCTCGAATCTCTTCACGGATTATACTTTTGCGCTTTGGCAAACCAATGACGACGGCACCAAGGAACTGGTCACTTTTGCGAAAGCGTATTCAGGGCTCACCGATGCCGAATTCCGCCAGGTTGATGACTGGATTAAAAAACATACGCTGGAACGTTTCGGACCGGTGCGCAGCGTGACGCCGCAATTGGTTTTTGAAATAGGTTTTGAAGGGATTGCGTTATCTAAAAGGCATAAAAGCGGCGTGGCAACTAGATTTCCGCGAATTTTAAGATGGCGGCATGATAAAAAAATTAACGAGGCCAATTCGATTGATGATTTAAAAAATATGATTCCTTAACACTTGAACAGAGCAAAACTTTTCGAAATAGCCGACAATTGGTTTAAAACCCAGGGCTGGAAGTCGTTCCCATTCCAAAAAGAAACCTGGACGGCTTTCCTGCAGGGCAAAAACGGTTTGCTCAATGCGCCCACCGGGAGCGGGAAAACATATGCGCTTTGGATCCCGGTCGTGCTCAATTACATCAAGCAAAATCCGGATTATCAAAACAAACACAAACCGGGATTGAAAGCCATCTGGATTACGCCTTTACGAGCCTTATCGGTGGAAATAAAACAGGCGGCGGAACGGGTCGTGAACGACCTCGATGCGAAGATGACCGTCGGTATCCGCAGTGGCGATACCCCGGCGGGTGAACGTGCAAAGCAGAAGGACAAAATGCCTGACTTGCTCGTCACTACCCCCGAAAGTTTACAGCTTTTACTCGCTTCAAAAGGATATGAAAAGGTGTTTAAGGATTGCAGCGCCATCATTATTGACGAATGGCACGAGTTGCTTGGTACCAAACGTGGCGTACAGGTGGAATTGGCATTGTCACGGTTAAAATCGATTACGGATGATATGCGGATTTGGGGCATTTCGGCAACCATCGGCAACTTGCAGCAGGCGCAGGAAGTATTGTTAGGCGTAAAGTCGGCAGCGTTGCAAAATTCGGTGTTAATCCATGCGCATATCAATAAAAAAATTAAAATACTGTCAATCATTCCGGAAAAAATGGAAGCCTATCCGTGGCGCGGGCATATGGGTTTGCACTTAATCGATGAGGTGGCCGATATTATCCGAAAAAGCAGGACTACATTGATCTTTACCAATGTGCGTTCGGCCTGCGAAATCTGGTTCCAACGGCTTTTGGAAAAATACCCCGAATTCGCCGGCGAAATGGCGATGCACCATGGCAGCATCAACCGCGATACGAGGCTGTGGGTCGAGCAGGCCATTCGTGACGAGCAATTGAAAGTCGTCGTTTGTACTTCAAGCCTGGATTTGGGTGTCGATTTTGCGCCCGTAGAAACCATTATTCAGGTAGGCGGACCCAAAGGCGTGGCGCGTTTTATGCAGCGTGCGGGCCGCAGCGGGCACCAGCCGGGTAAGGAAAGCGTGATTTATTTCCTTGCGACTTATGCCATGGAACTCATTGAAGCTTCTGCGCTCAAAAAAGCCGTTGCCGATACCGTTGTCGAAGACCGTGTACCCTACCTGAACAGCTGGGATGTTTTGGTACAATACCTCAATACGCTCGCCGTTTCGGATGGATTTTTTCCTGACGAAATTTACAAGGAAGTGAAAGGAACATTCTGCTATCAGGCGATGACACCAGAACATTGGCAATGGTTATTGAACTTTATTACAAAAGGCAGCCAAAGTTTACAGGCCTACGACGAATATAAAAAAGTAGATATCCTTGAAAACGGATTGTTTAAAATTACCAGCAGAAGGATTGCGATGCACCACCGGATGCAGATTGGAACGATTGTGGGAGATGCCGTGATGAACGTCAAATTCCTGGGCGGCAGTTTTATCGGGACGATTGAGGAATGGTTTATATCGAAACTGAAACCGGGCGATGTGTTTACGTTCGCAGGAAGGAAGCTCGAATTGTTCCAGGTGAAAAACATGCAGGTCATCGTACGCCGTGCCGATAATGCTAAAAGTTCAAAACTCACAAGCTGGATGGGCGGCAGGTTATCATTCTCGGCGCAAATGAGCGAAATGCTGCGGCAGGAAATGTATCTTGCCAATACCGACAAACTGACTCCCGAACTTAAAGCCATGGCACCCGTTTTCAAACGCCAGCGAAAGGAATCCATCGTTCCTTCTGCCGATGAATTCCTTATTGAAATGTTCAAGTCGCGCGAAGGTTTCCATGCGATATTTTATCCGTTTGAAGGACGCTTCGTGCATGAAGCCCTGGCCAGCCTTTTGGCCTATCGCATCAGTTTGCTGTCACCGATTTCGTTTTCTTTGGCCTATAATGACTACGGATTTGAACTGCTTTCAGACCAGGAAATTGATATTCAAGGCGTATTGGATAACAATTTGTTTTCGGCCGAATACGTGCACCATGATTTGCAGCACAGCCTGAATGCTACGGAAATGGCAAGGCGGAAATTCCGCGATATTGCTGTGATTGCGGGATTGGTATTTACAGGTTATCCGGGGCAATTGATTAAAACGAAACATTTGCAAAGTAGTTCGCAATTGCTTTTTGCCGTGTTCCGGGATTATGAACCTGATAATTTATTGCTCCAACAGGCGTACCGCGAAACGTTTGAGCACCAATTGGAAGAAGGGCGTTTGATTTTGGCTTTGGAAAGAATCGCGACACAGAATATCGTCGTCAAAAAATGCGATAAACCTACACCTTTTAGTTTCCCGATCATTACCGACAGGCTTCGGGAGAAACTCAGCAGTGAAACCCTGGCCGACCGTATTGCAAAAATGACAGCTTCCTTTATGAAAAACGAAAAATGACACAAACGATTTCCATACGCAACAATACTTTTATACTGCATCCGTCGGCAGCCTTGTTCTGGCAGGAAAAAAACACGCTTTTGATTTCCGATGTGCACCTCGGGAAAGTATCCCATTTCCGGAAGCACGGCATGGCCATTCCCGAAAATGCCGTAGCAATGAATTTCCATCGGCTTGACGGGGTGCTCGATTTCTTTTCGCCGGAAGCCGTCATTTTTATGGGAGATCTTTTCCACAGTAAGAAAAACAGGGAATGGGAATTGTTTGACGGCTGGGTAAAATCTGCGGAAGCGAAAATAATATTGGTGGCAGGAAACCACGACATCATTTCGCAGCAGCATTATGATGATTTGGGCGTTTTGGTCTTGAAAGAAATTTTGACTGACGGATTCCTGTTGACGCACCATCCCGAGCAAAGGGATGATCTATTCAACATTTGCGGGCACATCCATCCGGCGATTGAACTGCGCGGCATCGGGAAGCAATTTATGAAACTGCCTTGTTTTTTTCAGAGGGAAAACCAGATGATATTGCCGGCATTTGGCGAATTTACGGGAACTTACGTTTTGATTCCGGAAACCGACGATTGCGTATATGCCATTGCCAAAGACCGGATTGTGAAAGTGTGCTGAATATTACATAACTCGAAAGGAATTCCATAAAATACTCTGGCGCACGGTAAGTAAATTTGAATAAAAAAATATTATGGAACCTACAGACATAAACAACGGCACGGACAATAAGACATTGAAAAACCTGGCACGACATGATGATGATGCGCTTTTAGTTCCTGGCATTGCAGGCAATATAAGCACTTTCCCGCATGCCGATCCTGATGCTGAAATGCAAGCTTTGCACGACCGCATCGATGATGAAGATAGAGATGATGAAGATAGAGAAGAAAAAAATGAAGAAGTTGATGAGGAAGAAACCCATAAATCGGATTGGGGGGATGTTGATCCGCAACACGATTCAAGGTCGCCACGATCACCGATGGATCCTTCAGCACCTGGAAGTGCGGTTTAAAATCCGTAATTTGCTTAAATGAAAAATGCCCCTGATGGGGCATTCTCTGTAATATTAAGGTTTATTTAATTTAAGGCAAATGGCGCACTGAGGCGGAAATTCGGGACAATGACACGAAAGTTTCTTGTCGTCGTAAAATTGACCATATTGAAATAGCCTTTCATGGCTCCAAAAGGGGAGGAAAGCAGGCAGCCGGAGCTGTAAGTGTGCTTTTCGCCGGGTTTTAAAACGGGTTTTTTGCCGATTACGCCTTCACCATCCACAATTTCCAACTCGTTTAATGAGTCGAAGATTTCCCAGTGGCGTGACACAAGCTGCACGGAATCTTTGCTGGAATTCTCTATCGTAATCTCATAACTGAAGGCAAAATGAATCTTGTAGTTCTTGAAGTAAGTGCCTTCAAAACTGGTATGGACTGAAATCTTGATGCCTCTCGTTATTTGTGTAACCATTTGTACGGCAGAATTTAAAACACCCAAATTTACAAAAATTCGGATGGAATTCACAGGGGAAGCGTTAAATTTTGATTAATTGGTAATATCAACTGAGGTTGCGACACCTTTTCCGATAACTTTATCATAACGTTGACCGTTTTCGCGGTAATACACGATTACGAAATAATTGTTTTCTGTTTGGTAGAAATTCCCATCAATCGCATTTTCCCGATCAATGTTTCCCTTCGCGTCTGAAATGGTATAACGGAAATTCGTAAAACCCTGCTTGATGAGCAATGCCTTTTCATACACTGCTTTATCAGCATTATAATCCATCTTGAATTCCGGATCGATGGCATAATTGTTGAACATTCCGTTGATGTAAATGTCTTTTTTTCCGAAATAATTCGGCGCAGAAAGCGTGAAGAATACCCAGACATAATCGGCTTCCAATTCATTGTTTTCAGCATTGATGTTCTTAATCTGGAAATTCCCATTGATGTCGGGATAATACGTATATGGATTGCTGCCGCGCGCGACATTTGTGTACAGGTAAGCATTATAAGTGTCCTGAGAATCCACCCGTAGTACGTTGTTGGTTGCGCCACGGACATCTTTATTTTCAAAATACAGGTATTCATTTCCTGCCCAGAATTGGGTTTCGGCATCGTATTTATAAATCAGGTCGTTCCCGATGGTATACTGTGGCTTGATATTGGTGATGCCTGAATTGATTTCGGCGTTTTGCAGCAGCAATATTTTTACATTCTGCAACGGGCTCTGGAATTGTATATTTTTTGATTTAATGGCAAAATCAAGATTCTGCTTGTAGTCGATCACGCCGAGGTTACGCGCTCTTTTGATCTGCAGCGGCACGGAAACCAGGTCTTCATATAAGATAAATTTCCTTGAAAAAACGACTTCCCTGTTCTCATTCAGGATTTTAAGCATATAGTTGCCTGTAACCTTAAACCGTGTGAATTTGTTTGGGAATGAGAGTTTGTAATGCGAATACAACTGCAGTGTATTAAACGAATTGTAATATTCCTGGATGCGCTGGTCGTCAAATCCCTGGATGTATTCGCTTTCTGATAAATCTGATTTTGTCCAGTCATAATTGCAATGCACGATCTGGTAATAATAATTGGCTTCATTGCCATAAAGGTCGTCGAACTGCAGCTGGAAAGAATCATTCAGGGTGAATACCGGAATCGCATTCTGCCCGCTCTGTACAAAAGTGATGGTCTTGATGTTGAATGGAGGAATGATTTCGGTTTCAACCTGTGCCTGCAGGACGGTGGTTAGAAAAAAAAGGGAAAGCAGGAAATAACAGTAATGCTTCATCATAAATATATTCTTGAAGTAAATATAAACAAATAAAAGTGATTTTAATTGTGATACTCCCCGGTTTCCATTGGAAATCGGATTGTTAAATTATTAATAATATAAGTAATTTATCAGCATAATATGCTACTTTCAGGCTCTTAATCACGAAACCTTATGAAACAAATGAACAAAGCATGGCTGTTATTATTGGCATTTCCACTGTCAATAACTGCCCAGGACCTTACCGGAACTGCTAAAATTCCGCTCGATCCAAACGTAAAAACAGGAAAACTCAAAAACGGGCTGACCTATTTTATCAGGAAAAACGCAAAACCCGAGAACAAAGTAGACCTCAGATTGGTTATCAATGCAGGCTCTATCCTTGAAGACGATGACCAGCAGGGACTGGCGCACTTCATGGAACACATGAATTTTAACGGGACCAAGCGTTTCCCGAAAAACAAACTGGTGGATTACCTGCAGAGCATCGGGGTGAAATTCGGGCAGCATCTGAACGCGTATACCAGTTTTGATGAAACCGCTTATTTCCTTCCAATTCCTTCTGATGATGCTGAAAAACTGGAAAAAGGATTTCAGATTATCGAGGATTGGGCATTCAATGCAAACCTGACACCGGATGAAATCGATAAGGAAAGGGGTGTCGTGCTGGAAGAATACCGCCTCGGACTGGGGGCGAACAAACGGATGATGGGACGCTACCTTCCGAAAATGATGTACAAATCCCATTACGCAGACCGCCTTCCGATTGGTAAAAAAGAAATATTGGAGAATTTCAAATACGACAAACTCGTTAATTTTTATAAAGATTGGTACCGCCCGGATCTGATCAGTGTAATTGTCGTTGGGGATATCAATGTGGCGGAGATGGAAAAGAAAATCATCGACCATTTCTCTTCTTATGAAAATCCGAAAAATGAAAAGCCTAGGAAAACGTTTGATGTGCCAAATCACAAAGAAACATTTATCGCAATCGAAAGCGACAAGGAAGCTTCAAGCTCGAATGTCCAGCTGTTGTATAAGGATGCAGGGCTTCCTAAAAAGATTGTCACTGTTGACGACTACAAAAAAAGCCTTATGGAAGGATTGTTCACGACGATGCTGAACAACCGTTTTAACGAATTGACCAATTCCCCGACACCACCATTTGTGTACGGATTTTCTTATCACGGAGGGACTTTTGCCAGGACTAAAGAAGCATACCAGTCGATGGCGATGATGCAGGAAGACCAGCAATTGTCGGCGTTGAAGGTTTTGGTAACCGAAAATGAGCGCGCCAAGAAATTCGGTTTTACACAAGGTGAGCTTGACAGGGCGAAGTCACAGTTCCTGTCAGAATATGAAACAGCTTATAATGAAAGGGACAAATCTGAATCCCAGGATTATATCGGACAGTATCAGTCATACTTTTTGGAAGGAAGCCCTGCTCCCGGAATCGAATGGTCATATAATGCCGCTAAAAAGATGATTCCGGAAATCAACCTGAAGGATGTGAGTTCTTTCCTGAATGAATATATTACTGAAGGCAACAGGGTCGTCGTGATCACAGGGCCTGAAAAGGAAGGCCTGAAGAAGGTTACGGAGCAGGAAGTGCTTGAAGCTTTGAAAGTAAATGATGCAGATATCAAGCCTTACGAAGATACTGAAATTGCCGCTGGCCTATTGCGCCATCCTGTAAAAGCGGGTAGTGTCGTGAAGAAAGAAACCAATGCAAAAATTGGTGCGACGACTTTATTCCTTTCAAACGGCGCGAAGGTAACATACAAGAAAACCGATTTCAAGAATGATGAGGTTGTGATGGAAGGCATCAGTTGGGGAGGTTCAAACCTGTACTCCAATGATGAGATCAAAAAGACACAATTTGCTGATGGTGCCTTGATGGAAGCTGGTTTTTCCGGCTTGAAAGTAAACGACATCAATAAATTCATGTCCGGGAAAATCGCAAATGTGTATCCCTATGTAGACGATATTACGGAAAACATTTCGGGTAATGCGACGCCAAAAGACCTTGAATATATGTTCGAGATGATCCATGCTTATTTCACCGACCTGAATCTTGACAAGGAAGCTTATGAAGGTTACAAGCAGAAGCAGTCGGCTTTTTTCAAGAACCTGAGTTCACAGCCGTCAGTGTATTTCCAAAAAGAATTTTATTCCTACCTGATGAAGGACAATCCAAGGTTTGCGGGCATTTTCCCGGATGATGAAGCCTGGAAAAATTCGGATTACGAACTGGCGTACAACAAGTTCAAGGAACGTTTTGCAAATGCCGGTGATTTCGAGTTTTACTTCGTAGGCAATGTCGATGACAAGATCATGGAAGACTATGCTGCGAAATACCTCGCCTCGCTGCCGTCGACGGGCAAGAAAGACCAACCTGTGGATTTAGGCTACAGGCTCGCAAAAGGCGATTTCAAAAAAGTGGTGAATAAAGGTTCAGACCCAAAAAGCAACGTCACCATCATGTATTATGGCGACACTGCTTATTCTGCCAAAGAAGCACTTGCACTGGAAGCTTTGGGTGAAGTGCTTACGATAAAACTGATCGAGCAATTGCGCGAAAATGAAAGCGGCGTATACGGAATCAGGGCAAGCGGTTACATGAGGAAAGTGCCTTATGGCAGTTTTGGCTTCAATATCGGGTTTCCATGCGGGCCTGAAAACACGGACAAACTGGTTGACTCGGCTTTGAAGGAACTCCAAAAGATAATCGATAAAGGACCTGAAGCGAAAGACCTTGAGAAATACAAGGAAGCCGAACTCCTGGAATACAAGAAAAGCATTAAGGAAAACAGCTTTTGGCTTGAGAATTTCACCAGCGCTTACAGGAATTCAAGCAATCCGGAAGATTTGCTGAAAAAAGAGGACAAAATCAAGGCCATTACTGCCAAAGACCTGCAGGATGTAGCTAAAAAATACCTCACGAAGGACAAGGTAATCGGGATTTTGATGCCGGAGAAGGGTTAGAAAGACCGAAAGTAAGCCATGTATGAGGCTTCGGATACCAAATAAAAAAAGCCTGATGGAGTTTTCTATCAGGCTTTTTAATTGTCTTTCGGTCTTTCGGACTTTTCCAACTTCCGGACTTATTTAAAACAAACCGGAATAATTTCACCTTTGGCAAGGCAAAATCGCTCCACCAGTTCCGGCGATAGTTTTTTGGTGTAATCTTCTTCAACCACCTTAAATCCGATGCTGCGCAGTTTGTCAAAATAATCACGGCCATAAATGCGTACGTGGTCGTATTGCCCGAATATTTTGGCACGCTCCTTAGCGTCGGTAATGGTGTCGTCAGTGAAAGTCTTTTCCCTTGTCAAATCCTGCGGAATCTGGAAAATGCCCATGCCGCCTGGCTTCAGGACACGGTACAGTTCCTGCATCGCCTTGGTATCATCCGGGATATGCTCCAGGACATGGTTGCATAGGATGACATCATATTGGTTGTCCTCAAAAGGCAAATCGCAAATATCCGCCTTAACATCGGCCAATGGAGAAAACAAATCGGTTGTAGTATAATCGAGGTTTTTCCGGTTTCGGAACAGTTTATAAAAAGCCTGTTCCGGTGCAAAATGCAGCACTTTTTTTGGGCTCGTGAAAAAATCAGTCTCATTATTCAGGTAAAGCCAGAGCAATCGGTGCCTTTCCAGCGAAAGCGTACTGGGTGAAAGCACATTATTCCTTTGCGTCCCATAGCCGTAGGGGAGGAACATTGAGAAGCTTTTGCCATCAATCGGGTCGGTGAATTTTTTTCCTTTTAGCGCCAAAGCCAGAATCGGACGGGCAACATAGCTCAGCCGGATTAACAATGGCCGCGGAATCGTATTCAATATGAATTTGAATATTTTTTTCATCAGATGACCAATGGCGTTTTCCTGAATTCATTTTCCTCATCGGATGTGATTCCCAAAGCTTTATAGACATAAGCGAAAGTGGAAAGCAATTCAGGTTTCCCGTCCACCAGCGCGACATTATGCTCGAAATGCGCGCTTGGTTTTTTATCCGCGGTCACGATCGTCCAGCCGTCCTTAAGTGTTTTGATATTCCTTGTACCCATATTGATCATCGGCTCGATGGCAATGGTCATGCCTTCTACGAACAATTTACCGCGCCCGCGTTTGCCGTAATTCGGGACTTCGGGGTCTTCGTGCATCTTTTCGCCCAATCCATGTCCGACAAGTTCACGCACCACCCCGTAACCATGTGATTCGGTATATTTCTGGATGGCGCTGCCGATGTCTTCCACACGGTTCCCGGCCCTGAATTCGCGGATGCCGATGTAGAGCGATTCCTTGGTCACCTGAAGCAATTTTTCTGTTTTCGGGTCAATCTCTCCGATGGCAAAAGTATAAGCGTGGTCGCCGTAGAAATGATTCTTCAGTACACCGCAATCCACCGATACGATATCACCTTCCTCAATAGGGCGGTTGGTCGGAAGGCCATGAACGACCTGCTCGTTTACGCTCGTAAGCAATGTGGAAGGACAGCCGTATAATCCAAGAAATCCGGGAACGGCCTGATGGTCACGGATGAATTGTTCCGCCATTTTATCAAGTTCCAGCGTGGTGATGCCTGGTTTGATTTCGGTAGCAATCATTCCCAATGTTTTGGAAACCAGCAGCGCACTTTCGCGCATCAGCTCGATTTCTTCCCTTGTTTTCGGTATAATCATGATGGTAAATTTCAGTTGGCAAAAGTACGGTTTTAGTTGCAAAGTAGCAAAGCGCCAGGTTTTTGAAAAAAGTAAAAAAATCCGGAAGGAAAATTCCGTCCGGAGATCATGGGTTTTTAGGAAACAGTGATTATCGCTTCAGCGAAAAGTGCCCCAGGAATTCTTTTTTCTGTCCCCCAACGATGTAATTGATACGGAACCAATAATCGTCTGCCGGCATCGGTTTTCCATTGTATGTACCATCCCAGCCCGTTTCGTTGGCTGTGATTTCTGTCATGAGTTTTCCGAATCGGTCGTAAATGAATACATTGGATTTGTCAAGTGCCAGTCGCCCGCCGATATTCCAGCGGTCATTATAACCATCGCCATTCGGCGTGAAAAACCGAGGGTAATCCGTAACGACAACCATGGTGCTGAGTTCCCCGCAACCGTATTTATTCCTGACGCTTAAAGTGTAAATCCCTTCCTTTACATCAGTAAAGACATTGCTGTCCTGCCATGGCGTATTATCGAGGCTGTATTCAAAATCATCTGAAGGTGGTGTCACGACAGCAGTAATGGTATTGTCAGTTTCAAAAGCCACTAATTCTGTTGGGTTTCCAGTAAGCGAAAATGGAATCAGGGAGTTCCTTGCGGTAAAATTCACGATCGTCTGGCATAACGTAAGATGCGTAAGATCAGTAATCCTTACAGAATAATCGCCTTCGTGCTCCGTTGTGAAAATACTTCCATTCGAGGTAATGATTTCATTTCCTGCAATGGCATCAGAACCGTTATACCATATGAAATCGTAATCGCCGTGCAACAGACCGGCATCGACAATCGCTGGATTTACAACATTTCCATCGATGTCCAGACAAATCTTGTATGGATAATCATTCAGTTTGTTTTCTGGAAAGGGCCTTGCATAAATCATTTGCTGTAAAATCCTGTAGCAGGCTATCCCGGTTTCACTGTCGATCCTGTTGCTTCCATTTAAGCGGACATAAATGGCCTGCTCTGAGATGGCAGTATTGGTAAAGGCTCCTGGATTTGATATGACATTGGAATTATTGGCCGCAGCATCTGCCGGATCGATATAATAACGGAATTCAATTTCGTTTATCGGGGTCGTACCTGCCATTTGCTGCTCATGGCTGGTGAGGTCAAATTCGGCAAATCCATCGCTGCTGCATTCTTCAATGATATCGGGATTGTCAGGGCTTCCGGGGCTTTGGTAAACATTCAAGGTCAATGAAGTCGTCGACGGACAACCATTATTTGTTGGGTCGATTGCTTTTATGAATATGGTTTTTGGTGCGGATTCATACGCGGCGGAATCGGGGATGGCATTACCGGAATTCAGGTCCTGCTGTGAGGCAAAAAACGTCACCTGGTAATTTGTGTTCCCTGAAGTAATCTGTGGAATACGGGAATCCAGGTTGAATACTGCCGTAGTATCACCGCAAAGGGAAATATCATCAGGCTGCGTCAATACAGGATTTGCAAATACTGTCACCGTGAAATCCGTGATGGATACGCACTGCGAATTGCTGTTGACCAACCGTGCAAAAATTGGATTATTGCCCAGCGGCAGGTTGACAGCGCTGGTTTTCGGGATGGCATTAGCATTGTTTTTTGCATTGTCGAACGAATAGAAATAAGACACCTGGACGGCGTTGTTTTGTCCTGCAAGCGCTTCAGGATCTTTGGAAGATAATAAAAGTGTATCAGACTGGCATTTCGCCACATTCCCAATGGCCGATTGCAGCGGAGCGGAGTAGATTTCTGTATTGAATGTGCCTACTTCAAAGCAATTGTTGCCCATTTCGATCCTGGCATACACTACTGTGGGGCCTATCGGCCTTTGGGTCGTATTCGTCAGCGGATTTTGCTCCAGCGCGGCATCATTTTCATTGTCATAGAAATCGATGGTGACATTAGACGTTGGGAAAAAAGTATTTTTGATAACCTGCCTTTGACTTTCAAAATCAAGAAAACCAAAACTGCTGTTGATTTCAGGACAAACGGGAGCCATGTTAGTATAAGAAGCTACGTTTGTAGGGCTTACAGTAAGGCTGATCGTAGCCGTATTAGAAATACAAACGGAGGTTGGGATAGTCCCCGTAACATATATCGTCTGGTTTGGCGTGGTATTGGTAAACGCTGAAGGGTCGGGAATCTGTTGGGTAAGCCCGGAATCAAGATAATATGTTAGTGTAAACGCCGGATTGTTATTGGTAATGGCCTGATAAACCTGGGTAAGATTGGTCTTGGCAATGCCATCATTGTTCGGGGCTATGTAGTCACATTGTTCTAAGTTGACATTCGAAACCAGCTGCGGTTTTGGACTTATGGTAATAGAAGTAGCATTTGTAAGAGATACACATGTGCCATTTTCGGTGGCTTCCAATTCGTAAGATGCCGTTGTGCCCGGGGCTTGGTTGACAGCAGATACAATGTAAGAATTATTTGTAGCGCCAGGAATTACCTGTCCGTCTTTGAACCATCGGAACGTGACTGATGTCAGTGAAGCACTGTTGGATATTGCTGAGGTAATCGTGTGTGTGGTTCCTTCACAAATGGTCTGGTTGCCACTAATCGAAATTTGTGGGGCAACATATACGGTGATGCTGTTTGAATTTACAGGAGGGCAGCCTGCATTGGCCACTTTAACATAATAATTTCCGGCAGTGTCAGGAGTATAGTCTGGAGCTGCGGCACCCGGAATCATAACATTATTTCTGAACCATTGATAGGTTCCGTCAAAATTACCATTGTTGTCCACTGCATGGAGCACGGGATTTTGGGCCAGACAGGAACCGCCTGAAAGTTGCAGTGTGATATCTGGAGCATCAAAAAAAGACAGCGTGATTTCATCTGAACTGATGTCCAGGTTTGTCAAATCTACAGTCGGGTCGGTACTGTCGTAGGCAGTCATATCAACCCTGTAATCTCCGGTTTCATTTACGGTAATTGTATTTGTGTCTGAAGTAGAATCTGTAATCGTGTTAATCAGTACGTCGTCCTTGTACCATTTATAGTTATAGCGATAGTTTGCTAAATTTCCGGGAAAGTCAGAAGTGTCCACCTTAGCTACGAGGTCCTTGGTGCCGGGTTTACAATAATTGAGATTTGTAATTTCTGCACCCGTATTGTCAAGGATATCCACTGCCGATAAGAATCCGCAATCTGAACTTCCGGTACCGCCGGTTTGCGTAATGGTAATTTCACCGGGTACGTTTGAATAATTGTCCACAAGGAGTACATACAATTGCCCGGCGATAGCATTGGGAAGTGATACCTGCTCTGTAGCGAAAACTGACCAACTGCAGTCAATTTCGTGGGATGGGTTCAATTGACCGCATACGTTGTCAAGATTCGGAAATGGCCCCCAAAGCACAAAATCTACATCCGTTTCATTGCCGCTGTTACCAACCTGGCTTATCTGCATGTGGATATCCCCAGCGGATTTAATCTTTATAAAAAACCACGTTGGGCCCTGGAGATTGTCTCCAATACAACTCGTGTTGAAATTTTCCTGACTGGGGTTATTAATCGAATTGGTAAATTGAATGGTCGTCGCGCAGGCTTGGTACTGTTGGAAATTCGCCTGCAATTCACCACACGAGGAAGCGCCACCCTGGGCAAGCGCCAACGCGGAAAACATCAAAAAAACAGGCATTAGTGCCTTATGTAATATTTTCATTATAGTCAAATAATATTTAAACAGTAAAAGGGTCTGCTAACCCTACCTTTACAGCAGCGAATGCCTTGTCATCGCGTCAGGTTTAGGGATGCCCATGAGTTCCAGTATGGTCGGAGCGATATCGCCCAAAACCCCATTGTGTACGTTTTTAAGTTCGGGATCCACAAGGATGATCGGGACGGGATTTGTTGTATGCGCGGTATTGGGTGTGCCATCGGGGTTAATCATCGTTTCGCAGTTCCCATGATCGGCTATGACGATGGTGGTGTAATGGTTCCTTAGTGCTGCCGTGATGACCTTCTCAGCACATTTGTCGACTGCTTCACAGGCCTTGATTGCAGCGGCCATCACGCCGGTATGGCCTACCATATCTCCGTTGGCAAAATTCAGGCATACGAAATCCACTTCACCTTTATCTAGCTCGGGAACCAAAGCATCGGCCAGTTCATAAGCGCTCATTTCCGGTTGCAAATCATAAGTGGCGACCTTAGGTGAATTCCTCAAAATACGCGTTTCCCCTTCAAAAGGCGCTTCCCTTCCGCCCGAAAAGAAAAACGTCACGTGCGGGTATTTTTCCGTTTCGGCAATCCTTATTTGCTCTTTATTGGCTTTTTCCAACACCTCGCCCAAAGTTTCAGTAATGTTGTCTTTGTCGAAAACACGGTAAATATTCTGGAATGTATCGTCATAATTGGTCATGGTGACGTAATACAAATTCATTTTGTGCATATTCTCGTCCGGATGGTCTTTCTGCGAAAGCACTTCCGTAAGCTGCCTCCCGCGATCGGTCCTGAAATTGAAGAAAATCACCACATCGCCTTCCTTGATTGTCACCAAAGGTTCATCATTCTCGTTTGTCATCACTATCGGGGGCAGGAATTCGTCAGTGATGTTTTTGGCATAATTTTCCTCGATGCTCTTTACGGCATCTTTTGAATGCGTTCCATTGGCATGGACCAGCAGATCGTAAGCCTGTTTCACGCGCTCCCAGCGTTTGTCACGGTCCATCGCATAATACCTTCCGATGATCGAAGCGAGTTTAACCGAAGTCCCTTTTACATGGTTCACGATATCGCCGATGAAACCCGTTCCAGATTTTGGGTCCACGTCACGGCCATCGGTAAAGGCGTGTACGAATACTTTTTCCAGGCCATAATCATGCGCCGCATCAATAAGTCCCTTAAGGTGGTTGATGTGCGAATGCACGCCGCCATCTGAAACCAAGCCCAGCAAATGCACATCCTTGTCGTATTCTTTTGCATAATGGAACGCATCGGCAACGGCTTTTTCCTTATTGAATGTCTTGTTCTCTACGGCAAGATTGATTTTGACCAAATCCTGGTAAATAATCCTTCCGGCACCTAAATTCATATGCCCTACTTCGGAATTCCCCATTTGCCCTTCAGGAAGGCCGACGTTGAGTCCGTCCGTGCGCAATTCAGCGGTCGGGTAATTTGCAAGCAGGTTTTTTATGAAAGGAATATACGCATTATCGGGAGCTGAAACCTTTGGATCCGGGGATTTTCCCCAACCGTCCAGGATCATCAGAATGACTTTCTTATTCATCGAAAAGTATTTTTTGCAAATATAATTGATTTCGAGGGCGGGCAGGTTAAGAAAAACCAAAAACCGGTTGGTTTAGCCTTAAAACCACTTCTTTGCGCTGTTGTAATCGATGTAATAACGGAAGCTTACTGAAAATATGTTGTTCAGGCTGTTGTCGAACAGGTTTTTGAGGTTGTCACCGATGTTCCTGCGGATGTCATTGCGGTAATCGAGCGCATTATTCCGGTATAAAACGGAAATCTGGCTTGCAGGCGCAAACCACCAGGAATAAGAAAGATCAAAATTCCATACGTTAAAATTCTCATCCGGAGCGCCGGTAAATCCTGTCGCGGATAAATAGCCATCATCCTGCAATGCGAAAAATTCATGATTGTCTGAAAATGACCAGTAGTACCTTGCGGTAAGGTTGATGGTCATCTTATTGTTCAGCGCAAATTTCCCGGACAATTCGTTCGTAATGGTCTTGATGTCCCTTTCAGCATAATAAATGCCAGCGCCATCATAGGCGACAAAACCGCGGTCATTCATTGAACGGAAATAATTAAAGCCGTAAATCAATAAAATCTTGTCGTTAATGCGGTAACGCGGACTAAAAAAGAACCCGTAATCCTTACGCCCTTTCTCATCATATAATTTTGCCGAAGGATTGAAATCGATCGCCAGCGTATTGTTGTAATTCGATGAAAACACGAAAAGCGACGTCAGGCTCCGCGGCACATAGGAATACCTTCCGGCAACGCGCGGCTGGTAGAAATCAAAGCTTTCCAAAGGATTTATCTGGACAAGGAATTTGTAGTAATCGTTTTTGCGGGTGTTGCCCTCCGCTGAAAAATTCGCAAAATTGTCCTGTACTTTACCTGTAGTGTTTTCAAGCTCTAAACTCGATTTTACATCGGTCCGGAACGTGTTGAAAATCTTGTTCGGATTCAGGATGCGATAGCTGAAATCGGCATAAATATTGTGATAATCCGTCTGGAAGCCAATGCCCAGGTCATTAATGTCATAATCTGCCGAAAGGTATTTTCCGAAAAGCGTATAACGGTATTTTCCGCTCGTTTTCTCAAAATTCAATGACGTCTTGAACCCGTCATAATTCCCGTCGGACGTGATGCTGCTGTATTTGAAATCACCGGAAAGGTTGTAGGAATTCTCTTTTGTATTTAAGTCAAAAAGCAATCCGGCCACATTCGCGTCGCGGTAACTTCCTTCCCTAAAAGTATTTGTATTCACTAAGGTTACAGACGAATTTTGGTTGAATCTCTGATCTAAGACCAAAACGTTATAATTCGTGAGCGGCTCAACGATGCCCTCACGTTTTTCACCGGTGGTGTTGTTCTGGATTGTAGCATAAGTGCGTTCCGTTACCGCATTCAAAACCCCGATTCCAAGGCCCTTTTTTGTGCGTCCGGAGATTTTTACGGCATTCAGTAAGTTGACCGTTGCCGGCGTGTTGGTAATGGTTTCGTTGGCCTGGTCGTAATTTTCAGGCGTAAATCGCGGTGCGCCGCCAATCCTTCGCGAGTATAAAAGCGCGCCTTTGTTGAATAAATCTGTACCCTCTGTAAAAAACGGACGGTTTTCGCTGAATTGCTGCTCGAACGGACTCAGATTCAATATCACATTGTCAAAACGTGTCTGCCCGAAATCCGGTACAAGGATAGCGTCCAACGTAAAGGAATCGTTGATGCCGTATTTGATATCCATTCCGGCCTTGAATTTATTGGCGGAACCGGATTCGTTGTTTTCATAATAATAAGAAGAATAGGGGATAAAGAACAGCCTCGTTGAGGTTTTGATATTTTCAATTCCTTCCAAAACGCCATTTTGATTTCGTGTCGAACGGATTTCAGAATCAATCGGGCTCCAGGTATAATGCTGCCTGTCACGGCGAATGCTGCGGTAAAAATTCAGTCCCCATGTTTGTACGTTTTCTTTTGAAAACCGCAGCGCTGCGTAGGGAATCTTCATTTCTACGGTCCAGCCGAAATCGGTAATCACCACCTTGCTGTCCCAAATCGCATCCCATGAAAAATCCTGGCTGAAATTGTCGGGAGAAACGTCGCCGTCTTCTGTCGCCAACCGGTCCAGTTGCACGCCGGCAGCCGTTACGAAGAACTGGAAATCCTGCTGCCCGTCATTGAATCCATTGATGAAAACCCCAAAAATATCAGCCGTCCCGACGTTGTCCCGCTGCGTAATCTCTTTCCTGATTTTCGAAGGATCATTATCATGCATCACAGCGGCAATATACACGGCATCATTGTCGTAAAGGATACGCACTTCGGTATTTTTCGAAGAATCTATGGGTTTGCCGTTATCTGGCTGGAACATAACGAAATCGCCGGCCAGAGGAGCGTCTTTCCAAACGGCTTCATTGAATTTTCCATCGATGACGATTTTCTCGGCGGTGGTTTTTGCCACGAGGATTTTTTTTTGAGCAAATGAATTTACGCCTGCGAATAAAAACAGCAACAGGGATAATTTAAGGAATTTGCTCATCGGGACTTGGTTGTGGGACAAATGTAAAAATTTATGCGAAAATTTACCTAAACATTACAATAATAATACAATAGCTGCGTTTATAATGTCCTACCCGATACTGCTGCAAAAGTTAAAATTTCATTATAAGTTTGGCAATCAGCCATGAACGAATTACTTTTGCCATCCCAAAGACGCAATATTAACTTAAACATTTTCAATGGTATACAGAATATCGGCAGTCATTATTTTCTTTCTGACAAGCTTTTCCCCAATCGAAAAATCAACAGAGAAAAAAGTTTTAGCAAGTAATTCCAAAACGGCAACGTTTGAAACGGAAGCGGCAACAATCTACAGCAGTCTGAATGCGAACCATTTCAGCCTTCCCGGCATGGAAAGCTTTGCGCAGGGACTTCAGGCCTTTTATGAATTGAAGGCTTCGGGAGCGCTTAAAAAAGACATCCTTACGTTAATTGATTTCAGCAAATCATCAAATACGAAAAGGCTTTGGGTTATAGATATGGCAACAAATACGATCCTGTATCAATCACTGGTGGCACACGGAAGGAACAGCGGCGACGAATTTGCAAACGCTTTTTCAAACGCAGCAGAATCGTATAAAAGCAGCCTCGGACTTTACGTTACCGGCGAAATCTACAACGGGAAACACGGTGCTTCATTGAAGCTCGATGGCATGGAAAAAGGCGTCAACAGTTCTGCACGGGCCCGTGGCGTTGTGATGCATGCCGCAGATTATGTGTCTGAATCATTTATCAAAAACAACCACCGCCTGGGCAGGAGCCAGGGTTGTCCGGCGCTTCCGGCTGAATTGAACGATGAAATCATCAACGTCATCAAAAATAAATCCTGCCTTTACATCTACCATCCTTCCCATGTCAGGAATCTGGCGAAGGTTTTGGCATCATAAGACTTCCTTATGCATTACATAATGCGGCCCGACGTTTGGAATCTCAAACGCCGGGCCGTTTTTTTTATAACCTGCTTTTTCATAAAATCCTGCAGCGCCAATCCTTGCGTTAAACCAGATCAGCCTGCCGTGCTTCCCTTTAATATAGTCTTCCGCAGCCGTCAGCAAATTGTCACCAAAGCCTTTTTTCTGATGCTGTTCCAAAACGGCCATGCCGCGAACCTGGAATTGTCTTTCCGCTTCAAAAACCGGATTTCCATTTTCTAATACGGTAACAACTCCGGCTAACTCGAGATTTTCGTAAAGTCCGAAATGTACGGTTGTCTCTAATTCATCACCATCAAAACGGCAACTTTCCAAAGGTTTTCCTTTCCGAAGCACTTCGTGGCGCACCGGATACGTCTCCTCAGCGGTGATCTGCGTGATTGTGTTCATTTAATTGCTGCTGTAACTTTTTAAGGATAAAACGATTATGCGTGCTTTCCTGATTTCCTGATTTTTTTTCATAAAAAAACTTGCAACTCAAAAAACTTATTACTTATATTTGCACCGTTATTGCGGAAGTAGCTCAGTTGGTAGAGCTCCAGCCTTCCAAGCTGGTTGTCGCGAGTTCGAGCCTCGTCTTCCGCTCTAAGCCTCAAATGAAAGTTTGGGGCTTTTTTATTTTGAATTTAAATGTAATGGTCGTCATTTATAATTCATCATTTGAAATTTCTTAGGGCGTTGCCTGCGGCCCGCGCTTTCCGCTGCAAGTCCTCGCTCGTGCCTCGCTGTGGGCTTTTCGCTTTAATCGCTAACGCAGTTTCCGCGTTCCGTCGATGCATCGTGTCTATTTCACGAAACCCAAATCACTTCCTGTTTCCAATTCGACCGCATCCATTCCCTGCCTGAAAAGCCTCGCCGCCAATGCACCTTTCAAAGTGATTTTATCTCCTTTTACATCCAGCCAGCTTCCTTCACGCAATCCCAAAACCGGCACCGAATTGAATACATGGAATTCCTTAATCCTCGTTTCGCGCGTTTCCCCCATGTGCTTCGATTGTAAATCGGCATCAAGATAATGCGGATTCAGGTTAAACGGGATCATGCCCAGCGTTTTGAAACTCGGCGGATAAATGATCGGCATGTCATTGGTCGTCTGCATCGTCAGGCCGGTTATGTTGCTCCCGGCGCTGCTGCCCAGGTATGGCGTGCCGTTTTTCACCACTTCAGCGAGCGGTTCCATCACCCCGAATTTATACAATTGCGACACCAGTAAAAACGTATTGCCGCCGCCGGTGAAAATCCCTTCCGCATTTTTCACGGCTTCGACAGGGTTTTCAAATTCGTGTATCCCTTTCACGTTTTTTCTGATTTTTGAAAATGCTTCGGCTACTTTTCCGGTATATTCATCATGCGTGATGCCGCCTGGCCTGGCATAAGGGATAAAAAGGATTGTACTGCAATCTTTAAAATGATGTTCAAGTTCAGGCATGATATAGTCGAGGTAACCGCTTCCGTGCAGTGTTGAGGTGCTCGCAATAATCAGGTTTTTCATAGGATTGATTTTGGATAAAGATAAAAAACCTTTTGCCTAAAATAAAACAGTTGGGCATGATGTTTAAATGCTAATTAACAGAATTTTACGAACCTGTTGGCAATAAATTGGGAAGGGATTGGAATATTTTTACCTCCGTAATTTTCCCATTACCCCTGAAAGCATGTGCAAAAACTATTACACCTTATTGTCATTTTTTGTTGTAGCATTGATTCATGCACAGCAAAATCCCGTCAGGAATCTTAAAGGCAAAGTAAGTATAGATTTTTCCGTATTGGCCAATATCAGTATCATTAACACCAGGACGGAAAAATATGCTGTGACTGACGAAGAAGGTTATTTTACGATTCAGGTAAAAGAGCATGACACGCTGTTGTTTTCCGCAGTAAATATCAAACCCAAAAAGATTTCGATAAGCTGCGAAGACATGGAAAGTGATAAGATATACGTGAAACTGGAATCATCCGTTACGCAGCTCAATGAAGTCGTGATTGTGAATTATCCTAAAATCAATGCGGTATCACTCGGAATTATTCCCGCCGGGCAGAAGAAATTCACGCCAGCTGAAAGACGGCTTAACACCGCCACGCGTACCGATGCGCAACTTGGACTGGATACAAAATTCTCGATTGATCCATTGCTTAATGCCCTCTCCGGACGTACGGCCATGCTCAAAAGTGCATTGGAAACAGAGAAAAAAGAAAACTGGCTGCAACGTGTACAGGATCTGTATGATGAAGGTTTTTTATTGGCAAAACTTAAAATACCGTTTGATTATATTAAGGGTTTCCAATATTTCCTCGTGGAAAATCAGCCTTTTCTGAATACCTTAGTCTCAAAAAACAAATCGATGTCTGATTTTATTATTGGGGAACTTGCTGTAAAATTTATTGAAAACATTGCCAATGAAAAAAAATAATACTTTTTTACTACTTTGTTTTTTAATCTCGGGTTTCCTTTTTGCACAGGATGGCAAGCTTATTTCCGGAACAGTTGTTGTCAAGGATGGCAACCCGAAAGAAATCCATATCCTGAACCTGGTCAATGAAAAGGAAGCCGTTACCGATGGGAATGGTGCGTTTTCGATTTTAGCAAAGACAGATGATATTTTACTCATTTCAGGGACTAATGTCGATTTGCAACGCAAGGCTGTCGAAAAAGACGATTATGATTCTGGTAAGATTACCATCGAAACTACGGCAAAAGCCACGCAACTGGAGCAAGTCGAAATCATCAGATTTGATGCCGTGAGCCTGGGCATCTTATCAAAAAAACCAAAGCAATACACACCGGCAGAACGCAAAGTGTATACAGCAAACAGTACGGCAATCGATGCCCTGATCAACCTGATTTCAGGACGGACCAGGCAATTGAAGGCCAATGTCAGGATTGAGCAGAAGGAAATGCTGCTGGAAAAACTCGATGGCCTGTTTCCGGATTCTTTTTACGAGGAAAACCTTGGGATTGCCAAAGATAGGATCAAAGGCTTCCATTACTATATCGTGGAAAACAAGAAATTCGTCGAGACGCTTAAGTTAAAGGACCAACTCATGGCTACGTTCCTGATGGTCGAACTGGCAAGGGATTACAACGGACTTTCGAATGAGAAAAAGTAATATTTTCCTGCCCATCTGCCTGCTTTTACTGCAATTGCTTTTTTCGCAGGAAAGGGACATTGCAGGGAAAATTTCCGTGCGGGACGGCTCGCCTTCCAATGTACATATTGTAAATGTCGCCAATGAAAAGGAAGTTGTCAGCGATAGTGAAGGAAATTTTATGATTCCGGCCAATGTTGACGATGTACTCGTACTCAGTGCCGAACACCTTGAATTCCAAAGGATCATTGTTGAAAAAAGCATGTATTATAAAGGAAAAATCGATATTACGATGATGGCAAAACCAACACAGCTTGACGAAGTGGAAGTCGTCAATCACAATAAGATTAATGCAGTCGATCTCGGGATTTTGGCAAAACCCGCGAAAGAATATACTCCCGCAGAGCGCAGGCTAAGGACTGCCGGAGATTTCAAGCCGATTCAACTGTTGGGGATTATTGCGGGCGGCATGGAATTCGACCCGATTATAAACGCAATCAATGGTAAGACAAAGCGCCTTAAAAACGAAGTTAAACTTGAGAAAAAAGAAATGTTGCTGGCTAAAATCAATGAAAATTACACAGATGAATTTTTTATGAATGATTTGAAGGTGGCGCGTGACGAGATAAGCGGTTTCAAATATTATCTTGCAGAGGATATGGTATTCGCAGAAACTTTTGCTGCTGGAAACAACGAACGCATCGTGATTGAAATGATCAGGAAAGCCGCCGACTTCAATGCGGCCATTACTGAGGAAAAGAAATAGTATCTTTGGGAAATGAAAAAGATTGCAACTTGTTTATTGATGTTTGTAGTGCTGACGGGCTTTTCGGCACACAAGTTTTATGTCTCGATTTATCAGGTGCACGTTGCCACAGATAAGAAGCGCATTGAAATCACGGCGCGTATTTTTATGGACGACCTTAATAATGCGATCGGGAAACATTTCAATAAGAAGACCCACATCGGCGAAAATAAAGAAGTGCCTGAAGACATCGAGCTCCTGAAAAAATACCTCGCCGAAAAATTCACCATTAAAGTCAACGGACAAAAAAAAGACATCGCCTACCTGAGCAAAGAAATCGAAGCCAATGTCGTGATTTGCTATTTCCGGGTTTCAGGCGTAACGAAAGCCGATAAAATAGACATATACAACGCCGCGCTGATGGAGCTCAATGATACCCAGCAAAACATCATCCAATACAGCAAAGGTGATGAAAAACAAAGTTTGCTGCTTACTGTTGGCAATCCGTCAGGCGTTATTAAATAAGAATTTACATGTCAGTTTCCATGAAGAATATCAAGTTTCCGCTTTTGCTGCTTTGTTTCGTAAGCCAATTATTTTATGCCCAGGATAAGCCCAAAACAAAAGAAGCCGGCCATGAGGATGTGAATAAATTCCGCCAGATGTATGACCTTTTGGCCACGCCGAATATGTACAGGACAGCGTCCGGTGCGCCTGGCCCTGAATACTACCAGCAGCAGGCCGATTACAAAATGAGCATCGAACTTGATGATAAGAACCAGAAATTATTCGGCTCGGAAACCATCACTTATACGAATAATGCGAAGGAATCGCTCGATTACCTTTGGGTGCAGCTTGATCAAAATCAGCACGCAAAAACCTCAAAATCGCCACTTGCTGAAAACCAGAATCCCGATGATGCCATCAGCGTAAATGGCTTTTCAAAAAAATACCTGCAGGAGCCATTCGATGGCGGTTTTAAAATTGAATATGTGAAAGATGCCGCCGGAAAAGCATTGCCATACAACATCAATGAAACCATGATGCGCGTTGACTTGCCGAAGCCGCTGAAGCACGGGGAAAAATGTTCATTTTCGGTGAAATGGTGGTACAATATCAATAATTATATGATTGTTGGCGGGCGCTCTGGTTATGAGCATTTTGCCAAAGACGGTAACAATCTTTATGTGTTGGCGCAGTTTTATCCGCGGATGGCAGTTTATAACGATGTTGAAGGCTGGCAGAATATGCAGTTCTGGGGCGGTGGCGAATTCGCGTTGCCGTTCGGAAATTTTGAAGTTGACATCACTGTTCCTGCAGACCATATTATGGAAGCGACCGGCGTGTTGCAGAACAGGGCAGAGGTTTTTACCGCCGAACAGGTGAAACGCTACGAGCAGGCCGAGAAATCTTTCGATAAGCCTGTAATCGTCGTCACCCAGGCGGAAGCTGCTGCAAAAGAATCCTCATTTTCAACAGCAAAAAAAACATGGAAATTCAAGGCTGAGAATGTACGCGATTTCGGGATTGCGACCTCAAGGAAACTCATTTACGATGCCATGGCAGTGAAAATAGGCGATAAGAATGTAATGGCCATTTCGGTCTATCCGAAAGAGGGAAATCCATTGTGGGAGCAATATTCGACCAGGGCTGTCGCACATACGCTAAAAAGCTATTCCAAATACACCTTTGATTTTCCGTACCCGAAAGCCGTGTCTGTAAATGCGCAGGACCAGGGCATGGAATATCCGATGATTTGCTGGAACTTCGGACGTCCCGAGGAAGACGGAACTTTTTCCGACGGTGTAAAATATGGCATGCTGGGGGTTGTAATCCACGAAGTCGGGCATAATTTCTTCCCGATGATCGTCAATTCCGACGAGCGGCAATGGACCTGGATGGATGAAGGCCTGAATACGTTTATGGAATACCTCGCAGAGCAATCCTTCGACCCAAATTTTCCGTCACGGCGTGGTCCGGCGAAACTGATCGTACCTTATATGAGCGGCGACCAGTCGGGTTTGGTGCCGATTATGACCAATTCTGAAAGCATCAAGCAATTTGGGAACAATGCTTACGGAAAGCCTGCGGCCGGACTCAATATCCTCCGGGAAACGATTATGGGCCATGAGCTTTTTGATTTTGCCTTCCGTACGTATGCGAACCGATGGAAATTCAAGCACCCGACACCCGAGGATTTTTTCCGTACGATGGAGGACGCTTCGGCCGTCGATCTGGACTGGTTTTTCAGGGGTTGGTTTTATACGACGGATTTTAATGACATCGGTATAAAAGAAGTAAAAAGGTATTTTGTCAGTGCAGAAACCCCTAAAGGATATAAAGAAGCGAAGGCAGAATTCAGTCCGCGCAAACCAAAATCCACTTCAGGCCCGAAGGTATATATGATTGCTCAAAGCAGTGAGGATTTTAAGCCGGAGCTTAATAAGGCGTTCAGTTATAAGGAAGCAAAACCGCTGTCGGAATTTGTCGATGCCAATTTTTCAGATGAAGAAAAGGCGAAACTCGCCGATCCGAAATATTTCTACCATATCACATTCGAAAAACCGGGCGGATTGGTGATGCCCATCATTTTAGAAATGACTTTTGAGGATGGCACGACGGAGACGCAAACGTTCCCTGCGCAAATCTGGCGTATGAACGACAGGGAAGTCTCGCGCTTTTTTGCCACAACAAAGCCCGTGAAGAAATTCACGGTAGATCCAAAACTCGAAACCGCCGATATAGATGTTACAAACAACGTTTGGCCTAAAGAAACCGTTAAATCGAAGTTTGATTGATCATAAAGTGTTTCGGCGCACATAATCTTTTGTATTTTTGCACGGTAATTTTCTAATTGAAAGGCTATGTTTGGAATTGGTGGCGGCGAAATGATCTTTATCATCTTTATTGCACTGATGTTATTCGGGACCGATAAACTCCCTGAAATTGCGCGCGGACTCGGTAAAGGTATGGCGCAGTTGCGAAATGCGACTAACGAAATCAAGAACGAGATCAGGAAAGGTGCAGAAGAGCACGGCCTTGACCAAAAATCACTTACCTCAGGTTTTACCGATGAAATTGATAATGTAAAGCAGGGTTTCAACAAAATGGTCGATAAACAAACGCCGGAATCGCCGTTGAATATGAATGACGTTACTTCGGACATCACTTCCGAAATCAATAAAGCCAAAGAAGCTCTCGACGATATTACGGGTTCTGGCTCTATCAAAAGATCCTAGTCATGCTCGATGAGATCCTGTCGCTCGACCGCCGTCTTTTTATTTACCTTAATGGTTTCGGTTCCGAAAAATGGGATGCGGTTTTTTTATTCCTGACCAACCAATTGAATTGGACACCCTTTTTCCTGTTTCTTTTTTATCTGATTTTCAAGAAAGTAGGCGCTAAGAATACCCTGATCATCATGGGATTTATCGCATTGCTGATCCTGATTACCGACCAGACAACAAATTTCTTCAAATACGAATTCCGCCGGCTTCGTCCCAGCAGTGATCCGGAACTGAACACTTTTATTTATTATGTAAAAGGGAAGACCAGCAAAACCTTCAGTTTTTTCTCGGGCCACGCGGCAAATTCCATGGCGGCCGCGATTTTCATTTATACGCTGCTGAAACCACATTACCGCATGATGTGGCTCATTTTCCTGTGGCCGTTACTTTTCGCTTACACCCGCATTTACCTCGGGCTGCATTACCCGATTGATATTTTATGCGGTTATTTATGCGGTTTTGTTACAAGCTGGCTGGTACTGAAGTTGTATTTTCGGGTAAAAGAGCAGTATTTTTCACATTTGTAATTTCAGGAGCTATTTTCCGCTGTCCGCTATATCTTTTCCCTGCTGGCAGCAGCGGGAAAAAGGATGTGCTTTGCCAGTTCGCTTCGCTCGGGTTGCTCCCATCGGGGCTAGAGTACCCGACTCACCGTCAGTCCATCCCTGATAGGCAGTAAAACCGTCTCTACACGCGGGTCGTCCCTTAATAAGGCATTGTATTCCAAAAGCACTTTCGTACTTAGGTCATTCGGCTGCAATTCCTGTACAACCTTTCCGCTCCACAATACATTATCCGACAGGATGATGCCGCCCTTGTTCATCTTCGGTAAAATCATGTTGTAATAATTGATGTAATTTTCCTTGTCCGCATCGATAAAAACCAGGTCAAACTTCGTGTCAATTTCAGGAATAATATCCAAAGCCTCGCCCAAATGCTGGACGATCTGGTTTCCCCACGGCGATGCATCAAAATATTTCCGCTGGAAATCCATCAGTTCTTCCTTAATATCGATGGTATGCGTGACGCCGTTTTCCTGCAATCCCTCGCAAAGGCAAAGCGTCGCATAACCGGTATAGGTGCCAATTTCCAGTATCGATTTCGGGCGGATGAGTTTCGAAAGCATGCTTAATACGCGTCCCTGGAAATGCCCGCTGAGCATCCGCGGGAGTAAAATTTTCTGATAGGTTTCCTTGTTGAGTTTTGCCAACAGTTCAGGCTCTTTTTCTGAATGCTGTTCGATGTAATTTTCGAGGTCGTCGGATAGGAAATGCATGTTTAGTATTTTTTGCAAAAATACTAAAAGTATTCAGTTGGCAGTGACAGTTGGCAGTTGTATCCCGTAACCTCCGGAACATTGTCAAATGTGAGATTCAGTCGCAGCACGTAGTAATCAATCGTAATGAAAACCCCAGATGTCATTAATAGAACTACCGCTGCCTACTGTGACTGCAAACTGCAAACTTTCCTTACCTTTGCGCCATGGAAATCCAAAAGACAGACATCCGTGCTTTGACCAAAGAGCAGCTTCGTGAATTTTTTGTTGCTAATGGCGATAAGGCCTTTCGCGGGAACCAGGTGTATGAGTGGCTTTGGAACAAGGGCGCACATAGTTTTGAAGATATGACGAACGTCGCAAAACCCACGCGCGAGATGCTCGACAAGCATTTCGTCATCAATCATATTATGGTTGACCAGATGCAACGCAGTGAAGATGGGACTGTAAAAAATGCAGTGCGGCTTCATGACGGACTTGTAGTTGAATCGGTGCTGATACCTACTGAGACGAGGACAACGGCCTGTGTGTCGAGCCAGGTGGGATGCAGTCTTGACTGTAATTTTTGTGCTACGGCCAGGCTCAAAAGGATGCGTAATTTAGGCCCTGACGAAATATATGACCAAGTGGTAGCTATTGATAAAGAGAGCCGCCTGTACCACAACCATCCATTGTCAAACATCGTGTTTATGGGCATGGGCGAGCCGCTGATGAATTATAATAACGTCATGAAGGCGATTGAGAAAATCACTTCGCCAGAAGGTTTGGGGATGTCTCCAAAACGCATTACATTGTCTACTTCAGGGGTTTCAAAAATGATCCGCAAGCTCGCGGACGATGAGGTCAAATTCAAGCTTGCCGTGTCGCTGCATTCCGCTATTGAGGAGACAAGGAACCGCATTATGCCGTTTACGAAAAATTTCCCGCTGACCGAATTGCGCGAATCTTTGGAATACTGGTACCTGAAAACCAAAAGCCGCGTCACCTATGAATACGTGGTTTGGGACGGTATCAACGACGATAAGAAATCAATCGATGCCCTGGTGCGTTTCTGCAAATATGTGCCTTGTAAAGTCAATCTTATCGAATACAATCCTATAGACGACGGGGAATTCCAGCAAGCCTCCGAACAGAGCATCAATGCTTATATAAAAGCATTGGAAGCCGCAGGCATTGTGGCGAAAGTGCGCCGAAGCCGCGGTAAGGATATCGATGCTGCGTGCGGGCAATTGGCCAATAAGGGATAGTTTTTCGCATTGTCCGTTTCAATATTTTTATTCCGGTGAAAAATCAGCTTTTGCATTTGATTATTAGTTATGCATACTGTGTGTAACATTGTCATTTTGTTATAAAATCATAAATCGGATGTTAAAGTAATGGCATAATATTAAATTATATGTCTATTTGCGCATTTGACTTATAAAATTCGTATTTTAGTCATGAAAAATTTCCGGACACCCCCTGGTCCGGAAGTGGCAGTTTTACATCCTGAGCTTACCGGCAATCGCTTTCGGATACTTTGATATACCGTAAGGAAATCGCTTTAGAGCCTATAGCAATTATAGCAAGGAAAAACTGTACGGGCTGGAACTTAACCTAAAACTGATTCCTACAGCCTTAAGGACATTCGTTCAGGGAATCTCTTAATAACATGAAAAAATTCATTTGTATTGCTGCGGTCCTGTTGGCGACCTCTATGGGATTATATTCCTGCAGCAATGAGGAGCCCGATGGCGCAAACCCGGAAGCGGTGAGCGAAGCATCGAAATTAAAGATGGTGAATTCGGTTGAATTCAGGAATTTCAAGGAAGCATTCAAAGACATGCTTGACGAAAGGGCCCGATCACCCCACGACAACAGAAGCCCTTTAATCAGCGACCAGAATAAACACCTGATGCTTGAGGAGTCAAAAGCGCTGCTGGCCCTCACAGGCAACGAAAGTGAGCTGAAGAATGACGACGTGACAATCGTTGAGAAGGCCATAGGCGTTTATGCAGCACAAATCCAATTCACCAACATTAATAAATAATTATCATGAAAAAATATATCGTATTGCCATTCCTTTTGTTAAGCCTCTTTGTCCAGGCACAAAAAACAGTAACATTTATAAATAATACTGGTACCTCAATGTCTGTTTCCGAAGTCTCTTCGATAGACTCTGGTTGCGCATATCTAAGGTTTGTAGGAACAAGCAGCCTCGGCCCGGTATCGGTTACGACTTCGTACACGATGACTCCTGCTGCAGGTAACATGTTCAAATTCCCATATTTGTATATTCATGGCATGGGTGCGTATTTTGATACCTGGACAAAATATACCAGCGGTGTAGCTCCTGCAGCACTCAGCGGCAATACTGCTTATATGGACGCTGCCGCCACGAGCCAGGTATTCGACTATGTGGCCATCAGTATCGGAGGAGGTACCACCTATCGTTACGGGCTGGGAACCTATACTGTGGGGGCTCGCACGCTGACTGTTGCCCAGGGTGGCTCCGGATCGGCAGGAACTACTACGATTACGTTGAATTAAATTTTAAAGTTTTAAAAGGATGCCCCCGTAGTGAATGCTTACGGGGGCTTTTTATTAGTAATGCTCACCCGAATACTGCAACTGCCAACTGAAAACTTTACTATCTTTACCCCAATGAAAGTCACCGAGCAGATCAAGCAGCCCATACTTCAGGAGATGGAACTTTTCGAGAAGAAGTTCCACGATGCCATGGCTTCCAAGGTGGCACTGCTCAATCGAATCACCTATTATATCGTAAACCGTAAGGGTAAGCAGATGCGACCGATGTTCGTATTCCTGACCGCAAAGATGGTTTCAGGGACTGTTAATGAGCGCACGTATCGCGGGGCTTCGGTGATCGAACTGATCCATACGGCGACTTTGGTGCATGACGATGTGGTCGATGACAGCAACCGCCGCAGGGGGTTCTTCTCCATCAATGCGTTGTGGAAGAACAAGATTGCGGTGCTGGTAGGCGATTATTTATTATCTAAAGGATTGTTATTATCAATTGATAATGGCGATTTCGATTTGCTGCGAATTATTTCAGTGGCCGTACGCGAAATGAGCGAAGGGGAATTGCTGCAGATAGAAAAGGCACGGCGTCTTGATATTACCGAAGAGGTCTATTATGAAATCATCCGCCAAAAGACCGCTACACTGATTGCTGCCTGCTGTGCATTGGGTGCGCAGTCTGTAATTGAAGATTCAGGGAAAGTAGAAGATATGCGCTATTTCGGGGAATTGATAGGGATGGCATTTCAGATTAAAGACGATTTGTTTGACTATACCGAGGAAGCCATCGGGAAGCCCACCGGTATCGATATTAAGGAGCAGAAGATGACGCTGCCGTTAATTCATGTATTGAATCACTGTTCGGCAAAAGAAAAATCCTGGCTGATCAATTCCATCAAAAATCATAATAAGGACAAGAAACGCGTGAAGGAAGTCATTGCGTTCGTGAAAGGCCATAACGGACTGGTTTACGCTGAAGCTAAAATGAATGAATTCCGCGAGCGCGCCTTGCAGCTTATTTCGAAATATCCGCAATCGGTTTATAAGGATGCCCTGGAATTGATGGTGAATTACGTAATTGAACGTAAGAAGTAATTAGAAAATGCAGCAATTTAAATAATTAGAAAATTGTTCGGACAGAATCAATAGACGATTATCTGAAATTGTTAAAATATTTTTATTTGCTAAACGCCAGATTTTACTCGCATTTCCATTATCTAATTTTCTGATTCCTTCATTTTTTAATTTTCCGATGCAACCATTTTCCGACCATTTCCGTCTATGCCAATAGAAGTCTGATTTAAGGAACCAAACCGTAAATGAAAGTAATCAATTTACATCACGAAGAGCAGGATATCATCCGTCTGGCAGTTGAAAATAACCGGCATGCCCAACAGCAGATTTATTCGAAGCATGCCTCAAGGATGTTAAGCGTATGCCGACAGTATATTAAGGATTTGCACCAAGCCGAGGATGTGATGATTACGGCATTTATGAAAGTGTTTGCTAACCTGGATAAATTTGAGCACAAGGGCAGTTTTGAAGGATGGATCCGCAGGATTATGGTCAATGAAAGCATTTCATTCCTGAGGGCACAGAAGAAGGTCAGTTTTCTTGAAGACACCTATTATAAGGAAGACACGTTCAACAACATCGAAAGCAATTTCAACGTCGAGGACATACAGGCACTGATCGATGGCCTGCCCGATGGTTACCGAATGATCTTCAACCTGTATGCCATCGAGGGCTACAAGCACCAGGAGATTGCACAGGCACTCGGGATTACGGAAGGAACTTCAAAATCACAGTTGTCGCATGCCCGCAGGATGCTGCAGGAGCAGATTAACAAATTAAAGAATTATCAAAATGGCACAGCATAAATTAGAAGAGAATTTCAGGGATAAACTGAACCAAAGGGAGATTACGCCATCGGCAAATGCATGGGACAGGCTCGATGCGATGCTTACAGTCGCTGAGAAGCCAAAGAAAAAGTACGGCTGGATTTATATCGCAGCATCGATTTTGGGTTTTTTGTTTATCGGGATGGTATTCCTTTCCCAGACAGCCGAGATGACCGATGTGGGCAAGGATGATAATCAGGTAACTGTACATGAAAGCAATGCTGTAAAAGACACGGTGAAAGATACAGGTGCAAATGAAATCAACAGCGATGCGGTAATAAATGAAACGGTTGTAGCGGAAACGCAAAGCAGCCAGGCATCGCAAAACAATAAGACAACACCTCATCAAAATAATCAATCATCAATCAAAATCCCAATAACAAACGAAGCGCTTCCTGTTATTGAAAAAATCAGTCAAAATCAAAACAATCAAATCGCCGAAAGGCAACAAAATCCGGAACCTGCTGTAAATCAAACGCTGGCATCCAACACCAAAAGAGGAACTGAAGTGAATGTTGACGAACTATTGGCATCAGTTTCAAAAACAAAAAAACCGGCGACTGCAGCTCCGGCGGTGAAAGTGAATGCGAACAGCTTATTGTCGCAGGTCGATGGCGAAATCACGCTTACCTTCCGTGAGCGCGTCATCAGGACGGCGAACAAAAACTACCAAAACGTAAAAGTCGCTTTGGCGAACCGAAACAAAGAGTAATCATCAATTTATTAAAACAATCAATCATGAGAAATTTAACCATTTACTTAGCAGTATCGCTGTGTCTTTTTATGAGCAAAATGACGGCGCAGCAAACCTTTGAAGGCAAAGCGAAAGTCATTGCCATCAAAATCGAAAACATAACAAAAGAAGAAAAAATGATGCTTCGCGACGAAGTGGAGCAAGTGAATCAGGAATTGGAAAAAGGCACCATTACTGCAGCCCAGGCCGACGAAAGGAAACTGAAACTTGCCGAGGTACGTGCCAAAAATATCGAAACACGTGTCGCTGCCGCAGAAGCTGAGCTGAAGACTTTAGTTCAGGATAAGGTGGATGGGAAAATTGCAGAACGCGACACCACCGGCAACGGTTACCGTCTGGATTTAACCTTACCGGGTTTTAAAATAAGGGACAGCCGGAAACCATATGTTCCGGGGGAATTGAGGACGACCTCACAGTTCGTTTTTGCCTTTGGGGTGAATAATCTCGCTACAGATGGCGCCGTTGCCGGATCGGATTACAGGTATTGGGGATCGCATTTTTATGAATGGGGGCTTTCATGGAACACGCGCATCGCTAAAAACAGCAACCTGCTCCATGCCAAATACGGACTGTCATTAATGTATAACAACCTGCGCCCAACCGACAACCGCATGTTTGTGGACAACGGTTCACAAACCGATCTGGAAACGAATCCTGTAAAGATGGAAGATTCCCGTTTCAGGAATGTCAACCTAGTAGTGCCATTGCATCTTGAATTCGATTTTACCCGCCCAACGGTAAAAGACGGAAAAACGCTTTACAAAACCCATGAAAGTTTCCGCTTAGGACTCGGGGGTTACGCTGGTGTAAACGTAAAATCAAAGCAAATCATTAAATATGACATGGCCGGTTATGATTCAAAACTGGTAACCAAAGGCAGTTTCAACACCAATGATTTCATCTACGGATTGAGTGCTTACATAGGTTATGGCGAAGTAAGCCTTTATGCGAAATATGACCTGAATCCGCTGTTTAAGGATAATGCGGTGAAACAGAACAACGTGTCGCTGGGTGTGCGTTTCGATTTCAATTAAATTTGTTTGAGTTAGTTAAATAAGTTTTGAGCACTCCGAAAGGAGTGCTTTTTTAGTATTAGGTATCCATATCCACTATCGGTTGGCGCCATCACTAAAAAACCCGGGCACTCCCGCACTCATGCACGCTAAACTTTGTAACTTTGGCACTTTGAAACTTTGCCACCTTGATTACAAAAGCCACTATAGATACCGTTTTCGAAACCGCCCGTGTTGAGGAGGTAATAGGTGATTTTGTGCAATTAAAACGTGCGGGAAGCAATTTTAAGGGACTGAGCCCATTTTCTGATGAACGCTCTCCGTCGTTTATGGTGTCTCCGGTGAAGCAGATTTGGAAGGACTTCAGTTCGGGAAAAGGCGGAAATGTCGTCGCGTTCTTAATGGAGCATGAACATTTTACCTATCCTGAAGCCATCCGTTATCTGGCGAAAAAGTACAATATAGAAATCGAGGAAACCGAGCAAAGCCAGGAAGAGAAGGCCAATTCAGACGTGCGAGAAAGTATGTTCCTCGTCTCAGAATTCGCAAAGAATTATTTCCACGACGTGCTTTTAAATACCGAAGAAGGAAAGGCTATCGGGTACTCTTATTTTAAGGAGCGCGGCTTTACTGCAGAAACGATTAAAAAATTCAGCCTTGGCTTCTCGCCGGAATCCTGGGATGCATTTACGAAAGAGGCTTTGGGCAAAGGTTACAAGCTCGAATTTCTTGAGAGCACGGGATTTACCATCGTAAAAGACGACAGGCACTTCGACCGTTTCCGTGGGCGCGTAATGTTCCCTATACAAAGCATGTCAGGCAGGACAGTTGGTTTTGGAGGCCGGATTTTGACCAATGACAAGAAAGCGGCGAAATACGTCAATTCCCCCGAAAGCGAGATTTACCATAAAAGCAAAGTATTATACGGCATCAATCATGCCAAGCAGGCTATTGCGAAACTGAATAATTGTTTTTTGGTAGAAGGCTATACCGATGTGATACAATTTCACCAGGCCGGAATTGAGAACGTTGTCGCCTCATCAGGAACGGCGCTTACTCCCGACCAGATTCGTTTGATTAATCGCCTGACGAAAAATATCACGGTCCTTTTTGACGGCGATGCAGCCGGACTGCGCGCCTCAGTGCGTGGGATTGATTTAATCCTTGAAGAAGGCATGAATGTAAAAGTCTGTACATTTCCGGAAGGGGAAGACCCTGACAGTTTTGCAAGAAAGACGCCTTATGAGCAGTTGATCGCGTACCTCGATGAAAACTCACGTGACTTTATACAATTCAAGGCATCGCTTTTGATGGATGAAGCCAAGAACGATCCGATCAAGAAAGCCGACCTGATCCGTGATATGGTAACAAGCATTTCCAAGATTCCGGACCGCATCCGCCGTGAGATTTACATACAGGAATGTTCGCGTATTATGGATATTTCTGAGCAGGTGCTGGTGAGTACGCTGGCGCAGATGGTGCAGAAGGATTTAGGCGATCTGGCGAAAAAGCAGAAACAGGAACAACAGGCATTTGAAGTCATCCGTGAAGAGTATCCACAGGAAGTGGAAAAGGTCGATATTTTATACGGATTGGAACGCAAAATTATTGAAATCCTTTTGCTGTATGGCAATATAGAAGAGGAATTTGAAGATGTATTGCTGAAAACAAATGATGAAGGCGAAGTCGAATTTGCCACTGAAAAGCATACTTATAAAGTACACCAACGTGTTTTCCTAAGCCTACAGGAAGATGAGGTAGAATTGGCAAATGAATTGTTCCGAGGAATCTACAATGACCTCATTACTTATTTTCAGCAAAATGAAACCTTCAGTACTGAACAATACCTGATGCAGCTTCCGACGGAATTCGCGCAGGAAGTTACCGATATATTGATGGAAGATGAGAAAATGACCCTGCACAATTGGGAAGCGCAGAATATCATTGTCAAACAGAAAAATCATTCCATTGCACAATATGTTTCTGAAACCATCCTGACCATGCGCTGGTATCTGGTAGACAGGATTATTGAGGAACTTAAAGCAGCCATCTCTCAGGAAAAAGAGGCCGACAATTCCGAAGTATTGTCAACCGCGATGGATTATTATAAACTCATTAACTTTTTCTCGACAAAACTTGGGCGCGTGATGTCCCGTTACCATTAAACGATTTCCAGTTTCTTCGCTTTATTCACTAAATCAACCAGATTGGTCACGTTCAGTTTATTCAATAAACGCAACTTGTAAGTACTGATGGTTTTTTCATTCAGGTCGAGCAGTTTTGCAATTTCATTATTTTTCTTGCCATCGCTTAAATACCGTAATACTTCCACTTCCCGTGAAGATAATTTGCGGTAAAGCCTTTCGCTTTTATTCTGCTTTGAAATGGCGAGCAATTTTTTCCGGACATCGTCACTGAAAATGATTTCTCCTTGGTTGACCTTAAGGATGGCATTTTCTAGGACTTCCAATTCATTTGATTTATGGACATAGGCAGAAACACCAGCTTTTATGGCGTTGGGCGTGTACGTCTGCTCGGAAAGATTGCTGTAGATGATAATCTTTGTAAAATGATGCTCCCTTTTAAGGGTCTTGATGAAATTCATGCTTGTAAGTCCGTCGAGTTCCAGGTCAAGAATTAAAATGTCCGGTTTTTCGGTTTCCAGCACTTTTCCAAGTTCGTTGAAGTTACCATAATGACCTACGATATTGATTTTATCGTGGCCTTTAAAAAAGGATTCGATTCCGAAATGGACTACTGGCTGATTATCAGCGATACCAACTTTTATCATAATCGTAGTTTTTATAAATTCTTTTCAGATATTTAATTTTGCATTCCGCTTCATGTCAGCGGTTCTTTCAATTCTTCAGGAACCGTACATACGGGTATCGGTTCCATTTTGTGCCTGTTGTTGCGGTTCAGCTTTTGGTAAATCCCGAAGACTACCTGCTCACGACCGGAAAAATCCTGTTCTGTTTTTCCATTTTCCGAGGCATTCATCGCCCATTCCAGTTCGTCATATGAAGCACCAATCTGCTGTTCATCGGTACGGTCATCGCCGAATAATCCATCTGTGGGAGCGGCTGTAAGTATCGATTCAGGGACATTTAAAAACCTGCCCAGGTCATATACTTCAGATTTTACCAAATCAGATATAGGGCTCAGATCCACACCGCCATCGCCATATTTGGTAAAAAACCCCACCCCGAAATCTTCCACCTTATTTCCCGTCCCGGCAACCAAAAGGCCATAAATCCCGGCATAATAATATAAGGTCGTCATCCTGATCCGTGCCCTGGTATTTGCCAATGACAAATTCAGGTTCGTTTCATTCGCATCCGAAGACACTTTTGTTTTAAATATTTCAAAAACCGCAGTCAAATCAGCTGAGGTGCTTTCCACATTCGAAAAGCGCTGCTTCAGCTGCGCAATATGCTGTCTCGCCCTGTTTACATGGCTTTCGGCCTGATGAATGGGCATTTCGACGCATAAGACACGTTTGCCGGTTTGCGCACAAAGCGTAGAGGTTACGGCAGAATCGATACCGCCGGATATCCCTACAACAAAACCGTTTACTTTCGCGTTATCGGCATAACGTTTGAGCCAATCAACAATAAATTCATTTATTTTGCCGGCTGTAGCCGCAGTCATTTTTTGCATAGTTTGGATAATTTAAAAAACTGAAATGTATATTTGCACGGCGAATCACTTATCCTGAAACCACAAAATGACAAGATAAAATTCGTATAAATTTAACAAAACAATTTATTCTTTAAGTCAGAAAAGTTGTAATATTTAAAGCTGAATTTTCCGATAATATGGTGTAATACGCGCCTTCAGAAATCCAATGAACATATGAAGTTAACGAAGTTGTTTGCAGTTTGTTTAGCGATGTTTTTGTTATCATGCGACAAAAAATCGCAAGTGGAAGAAAAGGTTGGGGAAGTGATACTGCAACCCATCAAAGTCGAACGGTTCGACAAGGCCTTTTTCGAAACCAAACCGGCTGATCTTCCAAAACTGAAGCAGCAATTCCCGGATTTTTTCCCACCAAATGTTAATGATGCGCAGTATATTGAAAAAATGACGCATCCCCAATGGCGTGAATTGTATAAAGAGGTAGAGAAAAAATACAGTGATTTTACACCACAAACGCATGAAATCGAAGATGTCTTAAAACACATCAAATACTATTACCCAAAAACCCGGACACCCAAAGTCACTACGATGATTTATGAAATGGATTACAATACCAAAGTAATTTACACCGACAGCATCGTGTTGATTTCATTGGAAATGTATTTAGGAAAAGACCACAAATTTTATGAAGGCATCGACAAGTACATCAGGCAGAATTTCGAGCCGAAACAGATGATGCCGGACCTGGCTTCCGCTTTTGCAAAAACCAAAGTCCCGCCTCCAACAGAGAAAACACTTTTGGCGCATATGATTTACGGCGGAAAGGAATTGTATATGAAAGACCTTTTGATTCCGGATTATTCCGATGCGGATAAAATCGGGTATACTGAAGAACAGCTAAAGTGGGCACAGGCCAATGAAGCCATGATGTGGAGTTACTTTATTGAAGAAAGTTACCTTTATAGCACTGATATTAAGCTGCTGAGCCGATTTATCAACCTCGCGCCATTCTCGAAATTTTACCTTGAAATTGACAATGAAAGCCCTGGCCGCATCGGCAATTGGGTGGGATGGCAGATCGTCCGTTCGTTCATGAAAAACAATCCCGACGTAACCCTGCAGAAAATGCTGATGATGGATGCTACCGAAATATTCAACAAATCAAAATACAAACCTTCCCAAAATGAGTAACATTACCTCCGAAATAAAATTCCTTGTCGAACTCGATGAGAACCGTGTGCCCGAAAAATTAAGCTGGACCGCACAGGATGGCGGCGTGGATGCCGAAGAAGCCAAAGCGATGATGTTGTCTATCTGGGACAGCAATGCACAGGAAACTTTACGTATAGATTTATGGACCAAAGACATGCCCGTAGATGAAATGAAAGTATTTTTCCACCAAACGCTCGTGGCTATGGCCGATACGTTCCAGCGCGCTACCGCAGATGATAAGATGACCGATACGATGAAGGATTTCTGTGATTATTTTGCTGAAAAGCTGAATTTGAAAAAGTAATCTAGAAGCCGTTATTTTTAAACATTTCCTGGTTTATACCGTCAATATAATGCAGCAATTCTTCCTTGCCGCGCCCTTCTGATGACGAAGTGATAAAATACGGCGGCATTTCCTCCCAATTGTTGGCAAGCAGTTTTTTGCGGTAATCGGCAACGGCAATATCGGCCTTGACTTTTCCAATTTTGTCAGCTTTGGTAAAAACCAGGCAAAGCGGGATTTCGATTTCTCCGATATAAGTAATGAATTCCAGATCGATTTTCTGCGCTTCATGGCGGATGTCTATCAATATGAAAGCACAAACGAGCTGCTCCCTTTTCTCAAAATAATCCGTAATGAATTTTTGGAAAACTTCCTTGGTTTTTTTCGAAACCTTTGCATAACCATATCCCGGTAAATCCACCAGGAACCAGTTCTTATTGATCAGGAAGTGGTTGATTAACTGCGTTTTTCCAGGCCTTGCTGAAGTTTTTGCAAGATGTTTGTTATTAGTAAGCATATTGATCAACGACGATTTTCCTACATTGGAACGCCCGATAAAGGCATATTCCGGAAGCATGTCCTTCGGGCATTTCGCCACTTCAGAGTTGCTGATTACAAATTCGGCAGTGTTGATTTTCATATGCTGTGTATTAAAAACAAACCGCCATCTTTTGGACCGCGGTTTTATATTGATTTAAAAATGGTGTGTCCTGAGCCAGTCGTGCATCAGTTGGTTGAATTCATCAGGGTGCTCCATCATCGCAGCGTGACCGCATTTGTCAATCCAATATAAGGAAGAATTCGGCAATAATTTATCAAACTCTACAGCCACATCAGGTGGCGTTACTTTATCATCCTTTCCCCAGATAATACAGGTCGGGACATGCATTTTAGGCAAATCCTTCGCCATGTTATGGCGTATGGCGCTTTTGGCAATCGTCAGGGTCTTGATCAGCTTAATCCTGTCGTTGGCCATGGTATACACTTCCTCAATGATTTCAGGAGTAGCTATTTTTGGGTCATAAAAAACCTCCTCTGCCTTTTTCTTGATATAATCACGGTCGCCACGCCTAGGATAACTGTCGCCCATCGCACTTTCATAAAGCCCGGAACTGCCTGTAATAATCAACCCCAACATCTTTTCAGGATACATTTTCGTATGGTACAAAGCAATGTGGCCGCCCAGGGAATTCCCTAAAAGGATCACGCGATCAAAACCTTTGTAAGTAATGAAATCCTTTACATATTTTGCGAAAGCCTTCACGTTGGTTTTCAGGATGCTTTGGGTGTAAATCGGTAATTCCGGAATGACAACTTTATAGCCGTGTGCCGGGAAATATTCCGCAACGCCGTCAAAATTGCTCAGTCCGCCCATCAACCCGTGCAGGATAATAATCGGCGTGCCTTCGCCGGCTTCAAAGTATTTATATTTTCCTTCTTTTTTCAGGTCAGTACTCATTATGGTCAGGCTTTTGGCGTTCACGCAAATATATGATTTTATGGGTATATATCAGGCGTATAACGGAATTATTGGCATTTCTCAAGTGATAATTTAAAATGCTAGCCTTCAGCCATTTCTGATGGACGAAATCATCATGCTTACAAAAACTGTTGCTTTTTAATCAATAAAACAGCAGGAAAAATCCTTTAGGGGCTCAATTTTTTCATTAAAATCGAAAACAACTGTTATTAATTCAAAATTACATTTTTATACATTTTTCCCGATTTGGTTGATAAAGGGTAAACTTATCAACAAAGTGGGGGATTTAGGTAAAAAGTGGGAAATAATTATTTATTTTTGCTTTCAATCACTTAAAAGTGTAACTCATTGAATACCATTATCGGAACATACGAATGTAAAGCGGACGGAAAAGGAAGGCTATTGTTGCCGGCTCCTTTGAAGAAACAGCTTTCAGCTTCACTACAGGACGGTTTTGTCCTGAAGCGTTCCGTGTTTGACAAATGCCTCGAATTGTGGCCGATGTCCGAGTGGAACCTGATGATGGCTAAAATCAACAAACTCAACCGCTTCAATAAAAAGAACAATGATTTCATCCGCAAGTTTATGGCCGGAGTGAAAATGGTGGAGATTGATGAGGTTGGAAGGCTTTTGGTAGCCAAAGACCTGGCAACGTACAGCAGTATTGTAAAAGACGTGGTGTTTTCTTCCAAAGTGAATATCGTGGAAATCTGGGACAAGAATTTATACGAGCAATCCATTGCCGGCGGTGATGAGGATTTTGCTGATTTGGCCGAAGAAGTAATGGGGGATGTAAACGACGATGACAATGGACTATCATAATCCGGTATTGCTGAAAGAAACCGTGGACGGCCTCAACATCAATCCTGATGGGGTTTATGTTGATGTGACTTTCGGCGGCGGCGGACATTCAGCTGAAATATTGCGCCGCCTGGGTCCAAATGGAAAGTTATTTGCTTTCGACCAGGATGAAGATGCGCTTGCAAATGCTCTGGCTGATGACCGTTTTACGCTGATCAATGAAAATTTCAAATTCCTGAAAAGATACCTGAGGTTTTATAACGTGACTAAAGTTGATGGCATTTTAGCGGATTTAGGTGTTTCCTCACATCAGTTTGATGTCGCCGAGCGTGGCTTCTCAACGCGTTTTGATGCGGGTCTGGACATGAGAATGAGCCAGAAAAACGACCTCAATGCCTATCGCGTTGTTAATGAATATGATGAAGCAAACCTGAGAAGGGTTTTTCTCGATTATGGCGAACTGAAAAACGCGCCGGCCATTGCAAGGGTTATTCTTGAAGCGCGCGAAAAGGAGCCGATTAAAAATACGGAGCAGCTGAAATTGGTTTTAAGCCGGTTCCTGCCACAGCATAAAAGCCACAAGATCCTGGCGCAAATGTACCAGGCCATCCGCATCGAGGTGAACCGTGAGATGGAAGTGCTGAAGGAGTTTTTAGAGCAATCGCTTGAAATCCTGAAGCCTCAATGCAGGCTTAGTGTGATTTCGTACCATTCGCTTGAAGACCGCCTGGTGAAAAGGTTCATGAAGAATGGCATGTTCGAAGGCGAACCGGAACGCGATATGTTTGGGAATTTTTCGGTTCCGTTCAAATTGATAGGCAAGCTGATCGTGCCGACTGATGCTGAAATTAAGATTAACAACCGCGCACGCAGCGCAAAATTAAGGATAGCCGAGAAGCTTTAGCCATGAAGAAAGGGGTTTACAGCATATTGAAAGCAAGGTTCCTGGTCAATGAAGATGCCAATAAAAACTGGCGCTTTATTGTATTCATCATCCTGATCGTGCTCGCAATGATTGCCAATACAAACCGCTACGAGCAAAAGGTTTTCAAGATTACCGAACTCACCAATGAAGTAAAAGAACTGCGCTCGGAATTCGTGGACCGCCGTTCAGAATTGATGAAACTCCGCATGGAATCAACAGTTTCAGAAAAAATGGCAGGAAAGCAGATTTTCCCGTCATCGGTTCCGCCGGTAAAAATTAAAGTAAAGCAGGAAAAAGTCAAAGGTTTTTGGGATAACGTATGGCAATAGAAGAAAAAAATATTTCTTACCGCATTTACCTCGTCGGGTTTGCCCTGTTCGTGATGGCATGCGCTATTGTCGTGAAACTGACCAATATCCAATGGGTTGAAGGGGACCATTATAAAAAATTGGCGAAAGAAAGGACTGTGAAAAATTTCGTGATCCCTGCCAATAAAGGAAATCTGTATTCTTCTGACGGAAGTTTGCTGGCCACTTCCATCCCGAATTACAAAGTCCGTTTTGATGCCGTTGCCCCGAAAACTGAAGATTTTAAAAAAAATGTAACCGCACTTGCCGATTCGCTTCATGTGTTATTGGGAAAGCCATCCAGCTATTACCTTTCAGGATTGAAGCGCGCCAGGGCTAATAAAGATCGCTATTTCCTTGTGGCAAGAAATTTAAGCTATACGCAGTATGTTGCCATAAAAGGATTTCCACTGTTCAATCTCGGCGCTTATAAAGGCGGGATCATCATCGAACAGGAAACGGTCCGCGAACATCCAATCGGGCTTATCGCAGAGCGTACCATCGGTTATGAAAGGGTAAAACCGGACGGCACGCCTGACGGGAAAGGAATCGAATGGGCTTACCGTCAATATCTGAATGGAAAAGACGGCAAAATCCTGAAACAGAAAATTGCTAAAGGGCAATGGAAGCCTTTGCGCGATAACAATGAAGTAGAGCCCCGCGATGGCTATGATGTCATTTCCACGATTGATGTATACATCCAGGATATTGCGCATCATGCGTTGCTGAAACAGCTCCAGGATTATGATGCAGATCACGGCTGTGTGGTCGTGATGGAAACCAAAACCGGCGAAATCCGTGCTATCGCCAACCTTGGCAAAGGCAATGACGGGACGTATTATGAAACACAGAATTACGCTGTCGCAGAATCACACGAACCGGGTTCGACCTTTAAATTACTCGACCTGATCGCGTTGATTGATGACAAAAAAATCGATACCAGCGCAGTGTTTGACAAGCATGATGGATTGATCCAGTATTGGGGGCACGATGTCGAGGATTCGCATCGCACCTCCGGCAGGGTTTCCCTGGCCAAAGGATTCGAAGTGTCGTCAAATACGGTAATGGTTCAGGCGGTGTACAATAATTATAAAAATAATCCGCAGGAATTCGTAGACCGCATCAACAGTTACGGATTAAACAAGCCTCTGGGACTGCCGTTTCAGGGTGAAGGGCGTCCATATATTCCGCAGCCTCAGGAAAAGCGCTGGTCGAAATTGTCACTGCCATGGATGGCTTTCGGATATGGGGTTTCAGTAACGCCATTACAGACATTATCACTTTATAACGCTATCGCTAACAATGGCGAAATGATCAAGCCGATTTTCGTAAAAGAAATTAAGGAGTGGAATAAAACCATTAAGAAATACGATAAGGTGGTCATCAATCCCAAAATATGTTCTGATGAAACTTTGTCGAAAGTCCGCGAAGTCCTCAAAAATGTCGTGAAAAGAGGCACCGGTAAAAACCTGTATTCCAAAGATTTCTCCATGGCGGGAAAAACAGGTACTGCTCAGGTAGATTACGCTAAAAACGGAGGTGCCAATAAATATTATGCCTCGTCTTTCGTGGGTTATTTTCCTGCCGATGCCCCGAAATATTCCTGCATCGTCGTGGTCCATAAGCCAAGCACGGTCAACAATAACTATTATGGGGCTGATGTTGCCGGACCGGTTTTCAAGCGTATCGCACAGAAGATTTTTACAGATTCACCGTCAATGAATGAAATCAAAACCCTGAAAAAGAAAATCGCAGTACAAGAAAAAAGCTATAACAATTATGACGCAAAAGCGCAGAATAACCCGGATAAAATGCCAAACGTTAAAGGCATGGCCGGCATGGATGCCGTTGCATTATTGGAAAATATGGGCTTTAAAGTAAAAGCAGTCGGTGTTGGAAAAGTAAAAAAACAATCATTGCCTGCCGGAGAAAGCAAAGACAAGTCGAAAACCATAATACTCGAATTATCGTGAGCACGTTAAAAGACATTTTATACCGCGTTTCGATCGATGCCGTCAAAGGCAGCACCGATGTGGACATCAATGCCATCGATTTTGACTCCCGGAAAATCACTGAAAATGATGTGTTTGTGGCTATCCGTGGCACACTTTCAAATGGGCATGATTTTATTGAAAAAGCGATAAATCAAGGTGCGATCGCAGTTGTATGCGATACTTTTCCCGAAATAATTGTTACGGGAATTACTTACGTAAGGGTAAAAGACACCAATGCCGCACTGGCTTTCATGGCTGATAATTACTATGATAATCCATCCCGCAACCTGAAATTGGTTGGCATTACCGGTACAAATGGAAAAACGACCGTTGCTTCATTATTGTACCAATTGTTTAAGAAAGCAGGTTACAAAGTCGGATTGATTTCTACCGTACGGATTTTAGTGGATGAAGTGGAGTATAAAGCGACGCATACCACGCCGGATACGCTGACGATAAACCGGTACCTCAAGGCAATGAACGAAGTAGGCGTCGAATTCTGTTTTATGGAAGTCAGTTCTCACGGCATCCACCAAAAACGTACCGAAGGCCTGCATTTTGCCGGAGGCGTTTTCACCAATTTATCGCATGATCACCTGGATTACCATGATACGTTTGCGGAATACCGCGATGTCAAAAAGGCGTTTTTCGATCATTTGGACAAATCGGCTTTTGCTTTATCCAATGTGGATGATAAGAATGGTTTGGTGATGCTGCAGAATTCAGCTGCCAAAAAAGTGACTTATGCGTTAAAATCTTACGCCGACTATAAGGCTCAGATTTTAGAAAACCAATTGTCAGGATTGTTGCTGAAAATTAATGACAATGAGGTCTGGGTGCGGTTAATCGGCACTTTCAACGCTTACAATTTGCTGGCCATTTATGGAACGGCAGTGGAGCTGGGACTGGAAAGTTTCGAGGTTTTGAGATTGCTCTCAGAATTGGAAAGTGTTTCCGGCAGGTTTCAGTTCATCGTTTCAAACCAAAAAATCACGGCAGTAGTGGATTACGCACATACGCCTGATGCTTTGGAAAATGTACTGAAAACCATCGCCGACATCCGTACCAAAAACGAACAGCTCATCACAGTGGTAGGCTGTGGTGGCGATCGCGATAAAACAAAACGGCCTTTGATGGCAGGAATTGCGGCGGCTTTGAGCGATAAAGTCATCATCACTTCCGACAATCCGAGAAGCGAAGATCCGGAAGCCATTATAGCCGATATGGAGAAAGGCATCGAGCCACAATTTTACAAAAAAACGGTTTCCATCACAGATAGGAAGCAGGCAATCAAAACGGCCTGCCAGCTTGCTGAAGCCAACGATATCATCCTGATTGCCGGAAAGGGCCACGAAACTTATCAGGAAATTCAGGGTGTAAGATATGATTTTGACGATATGCAAATCGTAAAGGAATTTTTGGAACAACTCAACAAGTAGCCATATGCTGTACTATTTATTCGATTATCTGCACAAAGACCTGAACATTCCCGGAACCGGAGTGTTTCAATACATCACTTTCAGGTCGGCATTGGCGATTATCCTGTCGTTATCGCTTTCCACTATTTTCGGAAAGAAAATCATCAACTTCCTCAGGAAGCAGCAGGTTGGCGAAACGGTAAGGGAACTTGGCCTGGCAGGCCAGAATGAAAAAGCCGGTACGCCAACCATGGGTGGATTGATCATCATCATGGCTACGTTGATCCCTGTTTTCCTTTTTACGAAACTGGACAATATATACATCATATTGCTGGTAGTCACGACATTATGGATGGGCGTCATCGGTTTTGTGGATGATTATATCAAGATTTTCAAGAAAGACAAACAAGGATTAAAAGGCATTTTTAAGGTAATTGGCCAGGTAGGGTTGGGTGTCATTGTAGGTTCGGTATTGTATTTCAGTCCGGCGGTTACAATAAGGAATGATAAAAACATCCAGACATTCACTTACAACCAGTCACAAAATGTTGTGTCTTCGCTGCCTTTGGAAGAAAAATCTACTGCTACGACAATTCCTTTTTTCAAAAATAACGAATTTGATTATGCCGAAATACTGGCCTGGATGGGTGATGGTTATAAAGACTGGGCATGGCTGATTTTCATTCCGATTGTCATTTTCATCATCACGGCAGTTTCTAATGGTGCCAATCTAACCGATGGTATCGATGGCCTCGCGGCGGGAACTTCCGCTATATCTGTCATCGCACTAGGGATTTTCACGTTTGTATCAGGGAACATCATTTTTTCGGGTTACCTGAACATCATGTACATCCCGAATTCCGGTGAAATGACCGTATTCATCGCCTCATTCGTCGGGGCACTCGTCGGGTTTCTTTGGTATAATTCCTACCCGGCAACAGTTTTTATGGGTGATACGGGAAGCCTTACGATTGGCGGGATCATAGCGGTTTTGGCCATTTCGGTAAGAAAAGAATTGTTGGTGCCGCTGTTGTGCGGAATTTTTCTCGTCGAAAATTTCTCGGTAGTCCTTCAGGTAAGTTATTTCAAATATACGCGAAAGCGCTTTGGCGAAGGCCGACGGATTTTCCTGATGTCGCCTTTACACCATCACTATCAGAAGAAAGGTTATCACGAAAGCAAAATCGTAACCCGTTTCTGGATTGTCGGGATTTTGCTTGCCATTTTATCCATCGTGACTTTAAAATTGAGGTAGATGAAAAGATTAGTGATTCTGGGTGGTGGCGAAAGCGGCGTAGGCACGGCCATTTTGGGTAAGAAAAAGGGGTACGATGTTTTCGTATCCGATTTCGGGAAGATAAAGGAAAATTACAAAGAAGTTCTTACGATTAATGAGATTAAATGGGAGGAGGAAAAGCATACGGATTCATTGATCCTGAATGCGGACCTGGTGATGAAAAGTCCCGGAATCCCTGAAAAGTCACCGATGGTCAAAAAGCTGATTGAAAAACGTATCCCGGTGATTTCGGAAATCGAATTCGCAGCACAATATACTGATGCCACGATGATCGGGATTACGGGAAGCAACGGCAAGACAACCACTACGATGCTGACATACCATTTGCTGAAATCCGGCGGACTGAACGTTGGTTTGGGGGGCAACATCGGAAAAAGCTTTGCCTGGCAGGTAGCCGAAAACCAGTTTGACGTGTATGTGCTCGAGTTAAGCAGTTTCCAACTCGACGGAATTATAAATTACAGGCCACATATCGCAGTGATTACGAACATCAGCCCGGACCATCTCGACAGATACAATTATAATTATGATGAGTACATCAGTTCAAAATTCAGGATTACGATGAACCAGAAGGAAGGTGATTTCCTGATTTACGATGAAGATGACGAAGCCATTTCAGGATGGTTTTCAAAAAATAAGACCAAAGCAAATAAAATACCATTTTCAATTTCAAAGCCAATAACTAACGGAGCATCCCTAAACGACAAGACAATGAAGATCAACATCAAAGAACAAGAATTTACAATGGACACCAATTTCCTTGCACTCGAAGGCAAACACAACCTTAAGAATGCGATGGCTGCAGCCTCAGTAGCGCAACTGATGAAAATCCGAAAGGAAACCATCAGGGAAAGTTTGTCCAATTTCCAGGGTGTGGAACACCGTCTTGAAAAAGTGCTGAAAATCCAGAATGTACAATACATCAACGATTCAAAAGCGACAAATGTAAATGCTTCTTTTTTTGCACTGGACAGCATGACCGTGCCTACAGTGTGGATTGTCGGTGGTGTTGATAAAGGAAATGATTACGCCGAATTGATGCCGTTGGTACGCGAAAAAGTAAAAGCCATCGTTTGCCTTGGTGTGGATAACAAAAAAATCATCGATGCGTTTGGAAACGTAGTGGATATCATGGTCGAGGTCGATTCGATGGTGGATGCCGTCCGCACTTCGCAGCGCATCGCAGAAAAAGGTGATGCAGTATTATTATCACCGGCCTGTGCGAGTTTCGACTTGTTTGAAAATTATGAAGACAGGGGAAGGCAATTCAAACAGGCAGTACAAAATTTATAAATAGCTACAGGGCATAAGTTTTTCCTGAACCCTGAACCCTGAACCAAAAGATATGCTCAAACTAATCAACAGCTTAAAAGGAGACAAAGGCATCTGGTCATTCGTGGCCCTGCTGGCGCTGTTTTCATTTATGCCCGTATTCAGTGCGAGCAGCAACCTGGCTTACATGAACCACGGTTCGGGAAATACGCTGGGTTATTTGCTGAAACATGCCATACACATCCTTTTCGGATTTTTTATTTTATACAATATCCAAAAAGTGCCGTATCATTATTTCCGGGGTATTTCCCGGATTTTACTCCCATTCGTGTGGGCATTGCTGGCTTATACCTTATTTTTCGGGGTAGAGCAGGGCAGTGCTACACGTTGGATACAAGTGCCTTTTGTGGGGATTTCGTTTCAGACATCCGCGTTGGCTTTTATTGTATTGATGATCTTTGTGGCAAGGTATCTGTCCAAAATCCAGAATGAGGAAATCACCTTCAAATCGTCGTTTATTGATTTATGGCTGCCGGTTGGATTCACTTTGGCACTGATTTTACCAAACAACTTTTCCACTGCGGCTTTAATATTTTCCATGGTCCTGATGTTGACATTCATCGGCAATTACCCGTTGAAATACATCATGTCGATTATCGGGATCGGTGTTGCCATGTTCGCTTTATTTATTATCGTAGCCAAAGTCGCCGAAAAAACAAACCCCGATAACACACCAAAAATCTTCGCCCGTGTCAAAACCTGGGAAAACCGCGTCGGCACTTTCTTCAAAGAAAAAGACAAATCCCAATACGAAGTCTCCGATGATGATTACCAGATCGAAAAGGCAAAAACGGCCATCGCCACCGGTGGTTTCTATGGTCTTGGCCCGGGCAAAAGCGTACAGAAGAATTTCCTTCCGCAATCCTCCTCCGATTTCATTTTCGCCATCATTGTCGAGGAATACGGAATGATTGGCGGCCTGGGGGTACTGGCATTATATCTTTTGCTCTTTTTCCGATTCATTGTCGCGGCGCATAAAGCCAATACGCCTTTCGGCAAATTTCTTGTCGTCGGCCTTGGTTTCCCGATTATCTTCCAGGCGTTGATCAATATGGGCGTGGCCGTACAATTGCTTCCCGTAACCGGACAGACCTTGCCGTTGGTCAGCAGCGGCGGAAGTTCGATCTGGATGACCTGTATCGCCATCGGAATCATCATTAGTGTGACTAAAAAAGAGGAAGAAATAGCGCAGGAAATGGAAGAAAAGGACAGGAGGAATGAAGCATTGCAAAAAATGATTGACAAGCATTTGCAGGAGGAAGATGAAGAACAAGTGGCTGAAAAAAATGCTGCTTTTGATGAAAATAATTATTCCATCACCGATTCGGCAAACCCGATGAAGGCAGTGATGAACAAATAAACATGAAAAGACTCAAATTCATATTAAGCGGTGGCGGCACAGGCGGGCATATTTACCCTGCTATTGCCATTGCCAATGAATTAAAGCAGCGGTTTCCCGATTGCGAGATCCTTTTCGTAGGTGCCAGGGACAAAATGGAAATGCAGAAAGTCCCACAGGCCGGTTACCCAATCAAAGGACTTTGGATTGCAGGCATACAGCGCAGGTTAACATTCGACAATTCGCTTTTCCCATTGAAATTAATTGACAGTTTATTAAAATCGAGAACGATCATCCGCGAATTTAAACCTGATGTTGTCATCGGTACGGGAGGTTTCGCCAGCGGACCGTTATTAAGGGTTGCAGGAATCGCAAATATCCCGACAGTAATCCAGGAACAGAATTCCTTTCCCGGGATCACCAACCGCTGGTTGAGCGCCAAAGCAAATAAAATCTGCGTGGCCTACGAAAACCTCGAAAGATTTTTTCCGAAGCATAAGATCGTGTTCACCGGAAATCCGGTCCGTCAGGATTTGCTTGGCATTGATGGCAAAAGGAATGAGGCTTTCGCACACTTCAATCTTTCGCACGATAAAAAAGTGGTTTTGATCCTCGGCGGAAGCCTTGGTTCGGCAAGGATTAATCAATTGATAGCAAAGGAACTCGTGAATTTCGCTGCCCAAAATGTGCAGGTCATCTGGCAATGCGGCAAATATTATTACGAACAATATCAGCATTTCAGCGAGAAGGAAGATGTGCAGGTTATGGCTTTTATTGATAGGATGGATTTGGTCTACGCTGCCGCAGATGTCGTAATTTCGCGTTCCGGAGCGTCATCGGTTTCAGAATTATGCATCGTGGGTAAACCGGTAATTTTCATTCCGTCACCCAATGTAGCCGAAGACCATCAGACGAAAAATGCCAAATCAATAGTGGATAAAGATGCCGCATTATTAATCCGCGAAGCAGAATTGGATACACAGTTCACAGACCTGTTCAACAATTTACTGTCAGATGAAAACCTGCAACAGAAATTATCACAAAACATCAAAACACTGGCTAAATTAAACGCCACCAGAGATATCGTAGACGAAATTATAAAGCTAATCCCAAACTCAGCCACTCAGTCGCTCAGCAATTCAGCCACTTCTTTATGAACCTTACCCAAATCCATAACGTGTATTTCATAGGCATCGGCGGTATCGGCATGAGTGCGTTGGCGCGTTATTTCCAGATGTTGGGTAAAAATGTCCAGGGTTATGACAAGACGCCGTCAACCTTGACCGGCGAGCTGATCGAAAGCGGGATTGAGATTCATTTTGAAGACAATATCAGCCTGATCCCCAAAGATTTTTACGTAGAGAATACCCTGGTTGTCATTACGCCGGCGGTCCCGATTTCACATTCAGAATGGAATTATTTCCTCGAAAGGAATTACCATGTGAAAAAACGCGCCGAAGTTTTAGGCATCATCACGAAAGATACTTTCTGTTTTGCAGTGGCCGGAACACATGGTAAAACCACGACTTCAAGTATCCTCGGGCATATCTTATATGAAAGTGGTGCCGATGTGACTTCGTTCCTCGGTGGCATTGTCGAAAATTACAATTCAAATCTGATCGGAAACGGGAAAACCGTCACTGTAGTCGAAGCCGATGAATTCGATCGCTCTTTCCTGCACCTGCATCCGGATTTGGCCTGCATCACTTCAATGGATGCTGATCATTTGGATATTTATGGCGACAGCAGTGCGATTGAAGCGTCGTTTACGAAATTCGCCGATAAGATTGATGAAAAGGAAAATTTATTCATTGCGAAGGATTTACCATTAAACGGTATGTCGGTAGCCATCAATCAAGATGCGGATTATAAAGCATACAACATCCGGATTGAGAACGGGAATTATGTTTTCGATGTCAAAACACCATCTGAAACGATTGAAAATATCAGGTTCGGATTGCCCGGCAGGCACAATCTTATGAATGCGGTAATGGCTTTGGCAATGGCCAGGAAATTCGGAACCCCAACCGTGTCCATTGTCAAGGCGTTATCCTCTTTCCGCGGCGTCAAAAGGCGTTTTTCTTATCAGATTAAAACCGATAAACTGGTTTACATAGACGATTATGCACACCATCCGACGGAAATCGATGCAGTGTTCCAGGCGGTTTCCGAATTGTATCCAAATAAGGAAGTATTGGCGATTTTCCAGCCGCATTTGTTCAGCAGGACGAAGGATTTCATTGACGGTTTTGCGGAAAGCCTTTCGAAATTCGGACAGGTTATCCTGCTTGATATTTATCCGGCAAGGGAACTTCCTGTGGAAGGCGTGAATTCTGACTGGCTTTTGTCAAAAATGACCAATCCGAATAAAAAACTCGTATCTAAAGACAGGCTGATTCCTGAAGTTTTAAACAGTGATGCTGAAGTTATTGTAACCATCGGCGCAGGCGATATTGGTGAAATGGTAGAATCCTTAAAATTAGCATTGCATGAAAAAGCTTAACTGGATAAATATATGGGTCAACGTAAGGCTGCTGCTGATTTGCATCGGTTTGATCTCGTTATATTCATTTACTTTAAAAAGGAATGAAGAGCGGAAACTTAAGGCATCCGTAATTGAATTTACTGCCAACGACAACCTTTTCATTACCCGCGAGATGGTTAATAAATTGTTAATAGAAAATAAACCGTCGGCGCAAACCATACGCAAAGAAAATCTAGATTTGGGTAAACTGGAAAATGCCATAAACGCCAATGAAATGATTGAAAAATCAGAGGTTTTTGTGAGTATTGATGGTGTCCTGAAAGCTGTTGTAAAACAAAAGACCCCCATAGCAAGAGTGGTGGATGATGCAGGATCTTTTTACCTTGACAGTGAAGGGGACAAGATGCCGCTGTCGATAATTCATACTGCGAGGGTTCCGCTTGTTTCGGGTGTGGTTGACGAAAACAACAGCAAAGAATTGTGCAAAGTTTTCCGGCTGATACATGACGATGATTTTTTGAAAAAGAACATCATCGGTATACAGGTTTTGCCTAACGGCGGCCTGATCATGTCGAACAGGAATTTTGATTACCAGATTGATTTCGGGAAGCCGATCAATGCGGAAAGGAAGTTTAACAATTATAAAGCTTTCTTTCAAAAGGCAATAAAGGACAGTTTATTAAATAATTACAGGTTCATCAACCTAAAGTTTACGCAACAGGTAGTGTGTACTAAATAACAGATTATGGAAAAAGAGAATATCGCCGTTGGTTTAGATATCGGGACAACCAAAATTGTCGCGATGATTGGCAGGAAAAACGAGTACGGAAAACTCGAGATCCTCGGTGTCGGAAAGTCCAAAAGCCTTGGTGTGGCGCGGGGTGTCGTGAATAACATCACCCAAACCATCCAGTCCATCCAGCTTGCTGTTGCTGAAGCCGAAAACAATTCGGGTTACAGCATCAAGGACGTCGTTGTAGGCATTGCCGGGCAACACATCCGCAGCATCCAGCACAGCGATTACATCAGCAGGAGCAATCCTGAAGAGGTGATCGGCGACAAGGATATCGATCTTTTGATTAATCAGGTACACAAACTGGCCATGCTTCCTGGTGAGGAAATCATCCACGTACTGCCGCAGGAATTCAAGATTGACGGGCAATCGGAAATCAAGGAGCCGATTGGTATGTACGGCGGAAGATTGGAATCCAGCTTCCACGTTGTGGTGGGCCAGGCCTCTTCGATCCGTAATGTGGGCCGTTGCATCCAAAGCTCGGGTATTGAGCTTTCAGGGCTGACATTAGAACCGCTCGCTTCCGCAGATGCCGTGCTGAGCCAGGAAGAAAAAGAAGCCGGAGTCGCGCTGATCGATATTGGTGGCGGAACTACTGATTTAGCAATTTTTAAAGATGGTATCATCCGTCATACTGCAGTGATTCCTTTCGGTGGAAATGTGATTACGGATGACATCAAAGAAGGTTGTTCAATCATAGAAAAACAGGCGGAATTGCTGAAAGTGAAATTCGGATCTGCATGGCCGGGTGAAAATAAAGACAATGAAATTGTTTCGATTCCAGGCCTTCGCGGGAGGGAGCCAAAAGAAATTTCATTGAAAAACTTATCCAAAATCATCCACGCCCGTGTAGTCGAAATCATCGAGCAGGTTTTTGCAGAAATCAAAGCATACGGACACGAAGACCCACGCAAAAAACTCATTGCAGGAATCGTATTGACCGGTGGCGGTGCGCAATTACAGCACATCAAGCAATTGGTAGAATATATTACCGGAATGGATACTCGCATCGGTTATCCAAATGAGCATCTGGCAGGCAACTCCGATGAAGAAATTTCAAGTCCGTTGTACGCTACGGCGGTTGGTTTGGTGATGAACAGCATCCAGAACAACACCAGGAGCGCCGTACTGATTGAGAAAGTGGTCGAAGAAGTGAAGCCTGTCCAAAGGTATATCGAGCCTGAAGCGGCAAAACCAACTCCTGAACCAGAGGAAGTTAAAGAAGTGGTTTTTGCAGATGTGGCTCCGAAGGCAGAGAAAATCCAGGAGTCTACAGAGAACAAAATCAGGAAATCTTTTTTTGATAAGTATGTTGATAAAATCAGGGATTTCTTAGATAACGCTGAATAAATTCAGTGTAATTTGAAATTCGCTAACAGGGGGGAGAGAAAAGAAAAGAAGACGGAAGAATAATAAAACCAAAGAATATGACAAGCAACTCAGATTTTGGAAGTATTTCATTTGATTTGCCGAAGAACCAATCAAATGTGATTAAGGTAATCGGTGTAGGTGGCGGCGGTAGTAACGCCATCAACCACATGTTTAAGCAAGGGATAAAAGGGGTTGATTTTATCGTTTGCAACACCGATTCGCAGGCTTTGCAGAACAGCCCTGTGCCAAATAAAATCCAACTCGGGGTAAACCTTACCGAAGGCCTCGGAGCCGGAGCAAACCCTGAAGTGGGGCAGCAATCGGCAATCGAAAGTATTTCCGATATTGAGAAAATGCTTGACATCAATACTAAAATGGTGTTCATCACGGCTGGTATGGGCGGCGGAACCGGAACCGGAGCGGCACCTGTCATTGCACAGCTTGCCCGTGAGCGCGACATCCTGACTGTAGGAATCGTGACCATCCCATTCCAGTTTGAAGGCAAAGTGCGTCAGGAACAGGCTTTGAATGGCGTGGAAAGATTACGCAAGCAAGTCGATTCGCTCATCGTTATCAACAACAATAAACTGCGTGAAGTATACGGAAACCTTGGCTTCAAAGCCGGATTCTCCAAAGCGGACGAAGTTTTGGCAACCGCTTCGCGCGGCATTGCTGAAGTCATCACGCACCATTACACACAAAACATCGATTTAAAAGATGCCAAAACGGTCCTCTCGAACAGCGGAACAGCGATCATGGGATCGTCATTGGCCAATGGTGAAAATCGTGCGAAGGATGCCATCGTATCAGCATTGGACTCCCCACTTTTAAATGACAATAAAATTACAGGTGCCAAAAACGTATTGTTGCTTATCGTTTCGGGTACTAATGAAATCACGATTGATGAAATTGGTGAAATCAACGATCACATCCAGCATGAAGCCGGTTTCAACGCTAACATCATCATGGGTGTCGGTGAAGACGAAAGCCTGGAGGATTCGATTGCGGTTACGATTATCGCTACGGGATTTAATGTAGAGCAACAAAACGAAATCGTCAATACAGAGCCTAAGAAAATCATACATGCACTTGAAGAAGAGCAAAGGATTACCCATAACCTGACTCCGAAAGTGGTGTCTTCTTTTGAATTTACCGAAGTGTCCGCTCCGGCAAATGAAGAAAGGATTGTACACGACCTGATGGAAGAAATCGTAGAAGAACCAGTTGTTGAAGAGCCGGTTTTTGAAGTGACACTTGTTCCGACAACTGAATTTATCAAGAATCTTGATGTGACTTTTGAAATTGTTTCTGCTCCTGCAGTGGCAGCCGAGCCGGATTTCTTTTTCACAACGCCTGAAGTTCGTGAAATCATCGTTCAGGAACCAAAACATGTAGCACAGGAAGAAGAGCAGATCACATTTTCATTCGACCTGCCAATTGCAAAAACAGCACCGGTAATTTCTGAAAATACAGACAGCAGGATTTTTTTCGAACTGACTGAAGAGGCCAAAGACATTAAGGTAAACCAACCTGTCCAGGTGGTTCCGATGACGGAATTGAATGAGACCGGCGTAGTACGTTATTCTTTGGAAGAATATATGGAAATCGAGAATTCCCTGCTGGAATCAAAACCTGTAGCGAAAGTGGCTGAGGAGCCGTCAGAATTGCAGTTCACTAAAAAAACCATTGAGCCTGCAAATGAATTCAGCAATTTCGAGAACATTTCCCCAACCGAAATGTCTTTGGAAGATGCCAACAAACTAAGGGCTGACGAAAGAAGAAGGAAACTGAAAGAATTCAATTATAAGTTCCATACCAATTCTTCCCGCATGGAGGAAATGGAAAAGGAACCTGCTTACAAGAGATTGGGTATCGACATCTCAGGAACGCCTGAGAGCAACAATAAATCCCGGACTTCACTGGGAATCGACAGCAACGACGACATACAGTTGCGGTCAAACAACTCGTTCCTTCACGACAACGTGGATTAACTAACTCAAACCAATTTTAAACCCGGAAGTCTTCGATTTTCGGGTTTTTTTATGCAAAACGAATGCGGCCTGACTTTGCCGTTCCGGTAATTTTAGCTAAGTTTGCACTGCATTATCTGGAGCCTTTAAAGGTTTTCGTAAATAACAAAATATGAGCTTATCAACTAAAATCATGGACGAAATTAAAAACGCCATGAAAGCAAAAGATACCGTTGCGCTGGAGTCGCTGCGTTCCATCAAGTCGGAATTGCTGCTGGCGCAAACCGCATCCGGTTCGAAAGAAGAGATCTCTGAAGAAGAGGAAATAAAGCTGATCCAACGCCTCATAAAGACACGTAAGGAAAGCGCGCGCATCTTCACGGAGCAAAACCGCCTGGATCTTGCTGAACCCGAATTGGCGCAGGTAGCAGTAATCGAGAAGTTCCTTCCTGCACAATTAAGCGAAGCGGAAGTGGAAGCGGTCATTGCTAAAATCATCGCTGAAACCGGCGCATCCGGCATTGCTTCAATGGGTAAAGTGATGGGACTGGCCACAGCACAATTGGGTGGTACCGCTGAAGGCAAAACCATTTCGACGATTGTTAAGAAACTGCTTACTTAATTTGGATTTTCAGATTGTCAGACTCTGAAAATCTGATGATCTCGAAATCTCAATAAGGCTGCGTAGTTCAATGGATAGAATGTCAGATTCCGGTTCTGATGATGGAGGTTCGAGTCCTCTCGCGGTCACTTTAAAGCCTGAAATATTATGTTTCAGGCTTTTTTTATGGTATGAGTTATCTTATATTGCGGTAAAATAATACCATGCAATTCGGAAAAGTCGACCATCCTGAAAATATAGATTTCACACTTCCAGCGGATGCAAAGCAAACCGCTGGGATTCTTAACAAACATAAAGATGATTCCCCGCTTGAAGTGTATATCGGTTGTGCGAAATGGAACCGTACAGACTTAAAAGGTTTTTACCCCCGCGGAACGAAAGATGAATTGGCTTATTATTCGACTCAATTCAATTCAATTGAACTCAACGCCACTTTCTACCGCATGCCCGAATGGCAACAGGTGGAAACCTGGAAGCATAAAACGCCCGAAGATTTCAAGTTTTTTCCAAAAGTCACCGACATTATTACGCATTACAAAAGGTTGATTGACGTAAAGGAACTCGTAGATGCATTTGCCAATTCTGTGAGCAATTTTGATCACAAATTGGGGATGGCTTTCCTGCAATTGCCTGATAATTTTAAGCCAAAAGATTTCGCCCGACTTGAAAATGTCCTGAACGATTTCCCAAAAGGGGTGCCACTTGGTGTTGAAGTCCGCAATGCAGAATGGTTTCAAAATCCTGTAATTGATGCTTATGCAGATCTGCTTGAAAAAAATAATATGGCAAATATCATCGTCGATACTGCCGGACGCCGGGACATGCTGCACATGCGTTTGACAAGCCCTGTGGCTTTTGTGCGCTATGTCGGGGCAAACCACCCTTCTGACATTTCAAGGCTCGATGAATGGGTGCAGCGGATCATTTTATGGAAAGGATTCGGGCTAAAAAAACTATATTTCTTCGTACACCAGAATATCGAAGTGGAATCCCCTTTATTGGCGGAACATTTCATCAGGGAAATCAATAAGGCACTCCACCTTTCCATTCCTCTTCCGTTGCGGCAATCTGCACAGAAATCCATGTTTGACACCGAATAATATGGAAGTTTTCTTTGTAATCTTCACGTTGCTTTTCCTGCTTATTGGCTATGGCTTTTTTCATGCCATATTGGAACCGGCATTTATGTATTTCCTCAACAGGCCAGTCTATGTGCATTTGTATTATAAGCCTCTTAAGCTGACTGCGAACGAGCGCTCATTGGCATTACAATACAGCCCGTTTTTCAAACGGCTTTCGCCAAAAAGGCAGGCTTATTTTGAGCATCGGCTGAAAACCTTTTTAGTAACGATTGCATTTGAAGGGCGCGAGATTCAATTGACCGATGAAATGAAAGTCAGGATTGCATCAGTGTATGTGATGATGACATTCGGGATGCGGAATTACATGATGGGTTCTTTCGAAAGGATTATCATTTATCCCGATTCCTATGAGTCTACGATTACAGGAAACCTTCATGATGGCGAATTCAACCCGTCACATAAGTTGATTGTATTTTCCTGGGCTGCTTTTGAACGGGGCTGCCATACTGAAAATGACAACCTCAATCTCGCCATACACGAATTTGCACATGCGATCTATCTGTATTCTCTACGCAAACCAAACGAAGCAGAAGCCATGTTTGCAACCCGATATCAAAGCATCAGGAGTATGATCCGGGATGAAAAACAACGGCAGGTTTTGTTCGATAAAGGCTATTTCAGGGATTATGGATTTACGAATGAATACGAATTCATCGCAGTGATGCTCGAGCATTTTTTTGAAACGCCAATGGTATTCAGGACGAATTACCCTAAATTATACAAGCAGGTTTCTGAAATGATCAATTACAGGGAAAATTAAGCCAGTAATTGCCTTAGGTCTTCAATAGTCTTCGTGGGGTTGTCAGAGCGGAACACGAAATTCCCGGCAACCAACACATCAGCACCAGCTTCAGCGAGTTGTTTGGCATTCTTGTCGGTGACACCGCCATCAATTTCGATGAGTGTGTTGGCGCCTTTTCGGTTTATTAAATCTTTTAACCTTTTAATCTTTGCATAAGTGTTCTCAATAAAAGATTGTCCGCCAAACCCCGGGTTGACACTCATAAGGCACACCAAATCGATATTATTGATAGTGTCTTCCAGCAAATCGATATTGGTATGCGGATTGATGGCGACGCCCGCTTTCATTCCCTCCGCCTTAATCGCCTGAAGCGTTCGGTGAAGGTGTGTGCAGGCTTCATAGTGCACGGTAAGGTTATTGGCACCCAAATCAGCGAAAGTCTTGATATAACGGTCCGGATCGACAATCATCAAATGCACGTCGATGGTTTTTTTGGCATGCTTCGTAATGGCATCCAAAACAGGCATCCCGAAAGAAATGTTGGGAACGAAAACGCCATCCATAATATCGATATGGAACCAATCTGCGGCGCTGTTGTTTACCATTTCGATGTCGCGTTGCAGGTTAGCGAAATCTGCTGCCAGTACGGATGGGGCAATGAGTGTTTTAGTCATGTTGTAGTTGGTGTTGTTTCGTGCAAAAGTAAAATTTTATGTTGTAAAGTTCGAGGAATAAAGTTTAAAGTTGATGTTTGAATTGCGTTAGGGATGAAAGCGGCATCCTTTTCCTGACGCAGGAAGGAAAAGATATAGCGGACAGCCCGGGCCGCAGGCAACGCCATATGAAAGTAGACAGTTGGCAGTCACAGTAAGCAGTTATGGAAAGAATGGGAAATTAAGATAAATAAAAAACTCCGGACCCGAGCCTGAAAGGCGAACAGAGCGAAGCTAAACCCGAGCAAAGCGAACAGACTGGAGTTTTTTTACAAAATAAAAAACTCCGGGAACCCGAGCAAAGCGAACAGACTGGAGTTTTTTTACAAAATAAAAAACTCCGGGAACCCGAGCAAAGCGAACAGACTGGAGTTTTTTTACAAAATAAAAAACTCCGGTAATCAGCCGGAGTTTCAATCATCAATCAAAAAACGAACAGTTAATCAGACTGTTGTTACGGTAAATATTGTTGTTGTGTTTTGAGACTCGCAAAATACGAATTAAATCTTAAACACAAAGAATAACGTTAAAAAAAACTAAAAATTAGCCCAGATACGTCTTCAGGATTTTGCTCCTTGAAGTGTGCTTCAGCCTTCTGATGGCCTTCTCCTTGATCTGGCGAACACGCTCACGGGTCAGGTCAAAAGTTTCACCGATTTCTTCCAAAGTCATCGGATGCTGGTCTCCCAATCCGAAATACAAACGCACCACATCAGCTTCACGAGGTGTCAATGTTTCCAAAGAGCGCTCAATTTCAGTACGCAATGACTCATGGATCAACTCACGGTCCGGGTTTGGAGACTCTCCTGAACGCAAAACATCGTAAAGGTTCGAATCCTCACCTTCCACAAGCGGGGCATCCATTGACAGGTGACGACCGGAATTTTTCATGCTTTCCTTCACATCATTTACTGTCATGTCCAGCTCTTTCGCAATTTCTTCTGCTGAAGGCGGACGTTCGTTGGACTGCTCCAATAGCGCGTACATCTTGTTAATCTTATTGATCGAACCGATCTTATTCAGCGGCAAACGAACGATACGTGACTGTTCTGCCAAAGCCTGAAGGATTGATTGGCGGATCCACCAAACGGCGTAAGAAATGAACTTAAAACCACGTGTTTCGTCAAATCTTTGTGCAGCTTTAATCAAACCAAGGTTTCCTTCATTGATCAGATCGGGAAGGGTTAATCCCTGGTTTTGGTATTGTTTGGCCACAGAAACAACGAAACGAAGGTTGGCTTTGGTAAGCTTTTCCAACGCTCTCTGGTCTCCGGCCTTGATTTTCTGTGCTAATTCTACCTCTTCGTCAGCGGTAATGAGGTCCACTTTTCCAATTTCCTGTAAGTACTTGTCGAGTGAAGCAGTTTCCCTGTTGGTTACCTGCTTTGTAATTTTGAGTTGTCTCATTTAAATTTCCTCCTTTTTATTAAGTGTACAATAACTTGTACGTATTATAATCATCAAAAGTTACATAAACGCAGAAAAATATTTTTATGTGTACACAAACCGTTATTTAACAACGATTTAGGATGGCGTTTTTTGCAATGCAATTCATTATAATAAAAAAATAAAAAAAAGCAATCAAAATTGTCCAATTCCGCAAAACCGATTGTTATATGGGAAATCAACGTTTAATAACAATTTAATTTCAGGAAAATGGAACAAAGAATTAAAGTTTTTGAAAAAGGCCAACAGGCGATGGGTGTCATGTATGGATTTGGAAAATACCTTTCAAAATCACCCTTAGAAAAATCTTTACTACATTTGGTTTATTACAGGGTGTCACAGCTCAACCAATGCGCGTTTTGCCTTGACATGCACTCTAAAGATTTGCTTGCAGAGGGAGAAGACGTACAACGCCTTTTAGTAATCGATGCCTGGCGTGAAGCTCCATTCTATTCACAGAGGGAGCGTGCGGCATTGGCCTGGGCGGAATCGCTGACCACCATTAACGGCGGTTTGGTAGCCGATACCATTTATAACGAAGCCAAGGCCCAATTCAGCGAACAGGAACTGATCGATCTTACCCTGGCTGTCATCGCCATCAACGGGTACAACCGCGTCAACATTGCTTTCGGGGCCGAAGTAGGGACTTATCAGGTAGGACAATTCAATTAATTTAAAGAGCACATTATTATGAAAAACTTCTTATTTATTTTCAGGGCAGACCACAACAAAGCACCACAACTTTCTCCGGAAGAAATGCAGGCCAATACCAAACGCTGGATGGACTGGATTGGCAGTATTGCTGCACAAAACAAACTTGTAGACCGTGGCAACCGACTTGAAGACAGCGGTAAAATCGTCAAATCTTCTACCCTCGTCACCGATGGCCCTTATTCTGAAATCAAGGAAACCATTGGTGGCTATACGATGATCCAGGCCGATGATTATGATGAAGCAACGGAACTCGCAAAAGGATGCCCGATCTTCGATGTGGGCGGACATGTTGAAGTCCGCGAAGTACGCACGCTGTAACACAATCTTATGGAGGAAACCAACCTCATACCCCATTTATTCAGGACAGAGTACCGGAAAATCGTTTCGGTGCTCTGTACTTCTTTTGGGATACAGCACATCGAGATTGCCGAGGACATAGTGAGCGATACGTTTCTCGCTGCCTCGGAATTGTGGGGACTCAAAGGCTTGCCGCCCAATCCGGCTGCATGGCTCTATACCGTTGCCAAGAACAAGACCAAAAATTACCTGAAGCGCGATGCCTTCTTTGCCCAAAAGCTTGCAGTAGAAATCAGGCATAACGCAGGAAGCTCCGAGGAAATCGACATAGACCTTTCTGAAAAAAGCATTGCCGACAGCCAGCTGGCCATGATTTTCACCGTTTGCAATCCTTGCATTCCCGCTGAAGCGCAGGTCGCATTGGCATTGAACCTGCTTTGTGGTTTCGGGACACAGGAGATCGCCGATGCATTCCTGACCAATAACGACACCATTTACAAAAGGCTGGCAAGAGCCAAAGAAAAGCTCAAATCGGAACAGGTGAAAATCGAGCACCCTTCACAGGAAGCGGTAAGCGAAAGGCTCGAAATGGTGTTGCGCACGCTGTACCTGCTCTTTAACGAAGGCTATTATTCAGGTTCGCAGAAAACCATCATCAGGGAAGATCTTTGTGCCGAAGCCATGCGGCTGAACTATCTGCTGGTTGAAAATGAAAGGACAGATAGCCCTTCAGCCAACGCCTTACTGTCATTGATGTGTTTCCATGCGTCGCGTTTTAAAGCGCGTACGAATGAAAACGGGGAAACCATCCTATATGACGACCAGGATACAAACCTTTGGGATTATGGCCTGATCGATAAAGGCGTTTATTTTATGGACCGTGCCTTCCGGGGCGAAAAATTATCGAAGTACCACCTTGAGGCCGGGATCGCCTATTGGCACACACAGAAGGAAGACAACGCCGGGAAATGGGAAAATATCCTTCAATTGTACAATCAACTGCTGATTATTGAGTATTCACCGATTGCCGCACTCAATCGTACTTTTGCCTTAGCGAAAGCGAATGGCAGCCGGCAGGCCATTATGGAGGCTGAGAAACTACAACTCACCAGCAATCCTTTTTGGTATTCTTTGCTGGGCCATTTGTATTCGGAAGTCAATCTGCCGAAAGCCATCGATCATTATCAGAAAGCATTGGCACTGGCACATTCGGAAGCGGAAAGGATTACGATAAGGAAAAAATTATCCGCTTTAGGGTAAAAAAACATCTAAATTGCTTTTAGTACAAAGGATCTGACTCAGGGCCAAGCCTTTCAGCATAATGATCAATCTTACGCAGTGCCCTGTTGAAGAAAATCTTGCGGTCGCGTGTGCCGGAAAGGTTCAGCGACTTCGAATTTTTGGTCTGGTGCAGGAAATATTCCCCGGCATTTTTGCAGGTAACCTGGTCTTCGGTGATGAAATAGCCCAACATCGTATACGGAATGAAAAGCGAACTCTTCTCTCTGTCGGAAATCAGGACATTGTTGTTCAGGATCAGCAATTCGTTGTAGTACAGGTGGAATTTCGGGCGGTTTTCGGCCGACTTCTTTTCAATTTCCTGCAGCATCACCCGCAATTCGGTATACAGTTCGCGCGCGTTCCGTATCGACAGCAAGCCCGATTCCGAGAAGTACAGGATCTGCTGCAGCGTGCTGTTTATCGTCGTGTCATTCCAAACTTCGCTTACCTGTACCTGGTCATAAACGCTTTTCAATCGGGAACTGTATTCCAGCAACGAGACCGGAAGGACAAATTTTTCAAATGGCTCCGGGTTTTCCTTCGCGCCCAGCAGGTTCATCCATACATAGAGCTTGAATTTGGAAAGCAAAGTACCGCCAATGGTGTAAAAAAGCGGGATGTCCTTGGCCGAATAATACAAGGTCGCTTCGGGTTTACCGATGTATTGCCTCAGGTATTCCGAAGACTGTTCAAAGTACAGCAGCAAATCATCAAACGAACTGATTTCTTTGGTTTTTTCCACCAATACCTTATTGTCGCCGCCAAAAATGGCATCCATCGAGAGGCTGAAAGCCCTGCAGAGCACTACAGCTTCGTCAATCGAAAATTTACTTTTACCCGAAACCCGCCTGTGTGCCGCATCATAACTGATATTCAATACCGTTGCGATGGCATCGTTCAGCGACTCCGACCTGCCAAGGGTCTTCCTGATGGCTTTTAAAAGCTGTTCCTGATGATTCATATTTTGCGATAATCACAAATATATAAAATATAATACTGTTTTCGCGCAGTTTTGTTTGTGTTAATCGCATTAGGTTTGTCTTGTAATCTTAATCAGACCGCATTATGAAAAAAGCAACTCGAGAAAGTTTTAAGCCACGCCGGAAACCCCTTCGATGGTATTTCAAGTCGGTGTGCAAAATGGTTTTGTTGTACACTGTGACTTCCTGTAGTGTCCAGAACCATCTCAACAAGGATGATTTCAAACGGATGCCGGAAGGTTTTTCGGCGAAATTCTATGACAAATTGGACACACTGCATTACAATTATGACAATCGTGTCTATACCAGGAGCCTGCTGAAGGATTTCTCGGGGCTGGACAACATCAATTATGCCCAACCGGTTGTAATAACAGTTAAAGGGGATGCATTATTCCTCGATTTTGTGGACACCTTTCAAAAGAAGCATGTGCTGAAATTCTACGGCAAACGGTATAAAAGCAAATTTGTTTTTTACACCAGTTATGAAACGGTATCGTTCCCGGTGCTTTTCATACAGAAGGACATGACGAGGTTCACTGTCTACCTGCCTGATGCACACGAAATATTATTTGAAAAACACGATGTAAGTGAAGGTATGTTCCTGCTGTTCGGGGCGGGAAATTCTTCAAAATCGGATTATAAATTTAAACTCCTGACCCATGAATAAGCTGCTTTTCCTGGTCCTGATCGCGTGTAAGATGCAGGCGCAGGACACTATAGTGGTCCCTAAGGTGGACGTGTACAAGAGAAATATCGTTGAAGTCAGTTACGGCACTCCCCTGGGTGCGCTGGCAGACAAATATCAAAGTTCCATAAACACCGGCTTCTATATGCGGACCAAAGTGGCAAGGCGGCAGTTTATCGATTTCGGGGCCGAGTTGGGAGCGGTCATCAAAGGCCGGGCCGTTGAGTACAATGTAAACAACCAGAAAATCCTGCTCGAAGGCAGTAAGACCACGTTCCTCCTGGGTTTGCGGTACACGAGATTCTGGTACCAGTCGCCGAATGGGAATTTCCATATCGAAACCAATTCCGGGATCGGCTGGAAATACCTGCACTACAGCAAGCCCGAAGGGGAGCCGTATGACAGTATGGATTTCAGTCCTGCGCTCCACACCATCGCGTTGTCGCAGGGCATTAAGCTAATGTTTCACGGATTTGGCGTGCATTGCAGCTACCATTATTCGCCTTACGGCCTTTTCAATGGCAGTGCGGAACGGGATTTCGGGGCATCATCTGTTAATGTTGGCGTGTCGGGGAGCTGGAATTTTTAGGCACATTATCGTTTTAGGTTTTAAACTCTGAAACGGGTAAAGCAGATCGTTTTCACGACAAAACGAAACCCCGAAATGTACTTCGGGGTTTCTTTCAAATCTAAAATGCTATTCCCCGATTCCCAGCGCTTTCTTCTGGTTATCAGTAAGATTCCAGGATTGCTGCAGGTCAAGATTCAGCAGGTAGCATTTTATTTTCCGGCCGTTTGCCTTTTGTTTATTGATTTCACGATACCATTCGAACGCCTGCGCATTCATTTCCTTTCCGGCAAATACCGCCCAATCGATAATTATCGTGCAATCCGGGCTGGTTTGGGTATCGTTCCCTTCCGATACCGCAATCTGCGAAAGCCAGGCAGACAGCTTTTCTGTGCGTATGGCTTTCATTGCGTTGATCTTATCGATGTCACCAATCACCTCGGTGCATTCATTCTTATTGAAACGGTTGCGGACCATGAAGCCCTCGCGGTTGAAGAAATATATCTCGGGCACGGAAAGCTTATCCTGCTTATTGTAATTGGCGAAGGCATTAAAATTCTTCAGCGTAACGAGATCAGTCGCCCGGAACGCAACGCCTTGCTCTGACAGGTACCGTTCCAACGATGCCACATCCTGCAAAGTGAAGGTGACGGCAACAGATTGCTGTGCATTGCCCGAATTTGAAATCGCCAGCAAACAGAGGAGGATGAGTTTATTAAACGTGTTCATTCTGCAAAAGAAATGGATTTTTGCACAAGTTCAATCCTCACTCCACCCAAATCTTCAACACCACCGCCACATTCCCCGGATTGTTGGCCACCAGGAAGGTTCCTGAAGGAGCGAGGTTGGCCGCCAGCCTGGCACGGGTCTCGCCGGGCAGGAGCAACACCGGTTCCGGGCCTTCGTGGTCACTGGCTGTCGAAAGGCTGCACTGCAGGGCATCAGGCCCCTGGTTCTGCAAGGTGTAGAAGGTGTCCGGGTCATATGACGCCGCGGTATGCACCGTCATGACCGTCGCGGGCGGCACGGTGACGGTGGATGTGGGACTTTGCACGGCCCCGTTGAGATCGATGGCACGGGCCGACTGGTACAGGTTATACACCGTCGGGTTGTTCACGGCAAAGCTGCGCATCAGCACATCGAGCTTGTCATCAAACAAGTCCCTGATGTTGCCGATGAGGGCTGCAACCTGCCTGTTGTCGATCTTGCGCTGGTCTATGGCAAGCGAAGGATCCGAAACCGAATCGATGAATGCCGTCAGGGCGGTGCCCAAAGCGGTAATGTCGGCTACGGCGGCGCCAAACGGTACCAGTGCGGCACCCAATGGCGTGGCGAGGTTCTTTACGATGGAGGCCTGCGAAATGAGCGCGTCCTCAGAGATCTTTTCCCAACTGCTCATCGTAAAGTCGGCACGGTTGCGCAACACCGGGTCGCTGTTCATCACGGCATAGGATGTGACGGCGTTGGTGACCTTGATCCCGAGCGCGATTAGCGCCTGCCGTTTGGTTTCCTTGCCCACGGCATAGCCTGTAAGGTCGGCGCGGCTGCCGGTGTCGGCGGCGATAAGCTGGGTAATGTGGGTACCGAGCTGGGTGTACAACGCGGCGACGGCGGGAATGGCCGTCATCGAAGCCGCATTCTTGGTTCCGTAGTTTTTTACTTTCAGCGCCATCGCGAAGAAAGCTTCCTGGTCTCTGGTCATATCAATAGTTTTAAAGTTACACTTCAGGTGGGGACCATTGATAGGCCGAAAGTAGGATAAAAAGGTGATGGAAAGCATGAAAAGCATCATTCAGGCGCCTAATTTAGACCGGTTATAACCTGCAGCTATATCTAATATACAATGGTGTACTTCTAATGGATAACAGTATACTTCTAATGGACAATGGGTGTACTTCTAATCAATAATGCTGTACTTCTAATGGACAACGGTGTATTTCTAATGGACAACGGTGTACTTCTAATGTATAATATTGTACTTATAATATATATAAATGTATATTTAATATACATTTCAGCCCGTATGCTGCGATGCTAAATCATTATGGATGAGCGTTATATGTATTTGTGCTTGAAAAATGTCGGGAAAACACGTACTACGGCTACAGGTTATGGTATTTTTTTATAGATTTGGAGTAATCGGTCCCCCGCCAAACAGTTAACACCATCCACGCATGAGAAAAGTCAAGCGCGGGACGCTAAATCCCGGCCAGAGCAGTCTGGTACTGGACATCAGGCCCGCTATCCTGAGCCGGGGCATCACGCACCCTACGGCATTTTTACAAAAGTTAGGCATCAATCCCAACTCGGTGAGCAAGCTGCTTAAAGGGGAAGCCTGCCAGATCAACCTGATACAGCTTACGAAGATCTGTACCGCACTGCGCTGCGAGCCCAACCACCTGTTTGCACGGCGCGACCTGCACCTCGACAAGGACCACCCGCTGATGAACCTCCCACAGCATAGGCCGGTCCCGGACATGATGAGCGTGGAGGAGTTTTTGAGTAAGAAGAGCGTGGAGGAGGTGAGGAGGTTGTTGGGGAGGTAGGGGGGTACTGAAAATAAGAGGCAAATATCAAAGGCATAAAAAATATTATATATTTGATTATAAATAAAAAAAGATGAAGGAAGTAGAAAACGCTATTACAAAATATATTCTTAGTTCCCCAAAGGCATTGGCTTTAATGTTTTTTTCATTTATTAGTGGGAATCTATGGATATTTATAATACTATCTTATCTTACTAAAAACACAACTAAAGCTGTGAAACATCTTGATACATATTATTCTAAAATATCTTTAGGTATAATTTGGTTTTCAATCATAATGTACCCATTGCATTGCTTAAAATACGGCATGACTGATGTTACTTTGGAGAACGTATTTAATATTGTTTGGCAAACACTACTGATTAGCCTTTTTTTACAAGGCATTATTACTATTTTAATACTTAAATTGATTAAACAATGAGCGAATCAGGAAAGATCATCAATGTTGTTAGTGGAAAAGGAGGTACAGGTAAAACTCTATTTTGTTCAATTTTAGCAGAATTGTTAGGCAATCAGGGAACGCAGGTTCTTGTTGTTGATTTAGATGTTTACGTTAGAGGCCTGACTGCACTACTATATTTTCATAAAGGAGAAGTTTTAAATATTTTAAATGCTCAAGAAATTAGTGTTTTTGATGTTTTATATAATAACCAATCACTTTTGTTTGATAAATCCGAATTGGGTATTCGAAGGCATCGCTCTTTTGATATTCTTCCAGCAGTAAATAGAATTGATCAAGCTTTAAATCTTGATAATCCTATGCTTGATGAAAATAAATTTTTTAGTGAATCTCTAGATACATTAATAAATCTCATACCGTTAAAAAAATATGATTACGTAATACTAGATTGTAGGGCAGGTTATGATGTTTTAGTTTCAAAAATACATTCTATTTCAGATTTTTCAATTTGTGTTCAGGAAGATGACTACATATCAGATGTTACTGCAAATACTTTGATAAAGCAGCTTGAAAAAGATAACTCACAAAAACCTATTTTTAGAATTATTAATAAAGCAAGAAATATTCACTCATTTGATAAAATGGGTAATGGTTCAACATATATTGGACGCATACCATTTGATATGGATGTTATGAATAGTTTCGGAGAAAATAGTTTTTGGGATGACATTTCTAAATCGCTCTATAAAGAATCATTATCCGAAATTTGGAATAGAATAGCTCAAAAAATGGAATTAGAACCAAAACTGAATTTCTTTAGAAGGAGTCCATTGTTGAACAAATCTATTGAAAAAAAATTAGGTGTATTTACATTGCATGAGCGAGTAATGTTCATTTTTGGAATAATTTTTACTATAGCAGGTTTTTTATATAGTGATTTTGCAGAAGCATATTATCTTATTTCACACGGAAATCCAGAAAAGATAATTAGTCTGACTATTAGTCTTTCAGGAATATTAATCATTTTAATGTTGTACATGAATGGGTTTGGACGTAGAAAATGAGCGCCATGCTGTCCCGGCTTTGTGATCTGTGCCCACACGCTCATCCCCCTGCCAATGTGAACCTCCAACTTGTGCCATCTAATATGGACATGTTGACACGACAGCGCGGATTTGCAATCCATCCGCACACACCATTTTGCAAGTACATCACAACCAATAAATCCCCCAATCCACCGTTCTACTCCAAACCACAAACATGAAAACCAAAATTACCATTGCATTGCTGTGCTGTACAGCTTTTTTATTTGGGCAGAAGAAAAGGGATCTTGGCATATACAAAGCGCTGAACCTGGGGGTCGGCTACAACTACGTCGGGGCACAGGACGGTGAGAAAGCGTATCATTTCCTGGATCTGGGTGTCAACAGGTCGGTGTATGGCGGCATGCACGGCGGCGGGTTTCAATACGGCACCGGTACGGAAGTGGGGCTTAATACGCATAAACTGGTCGTTGGTCCAAAAGTCAGCGGCATCGTTTATTTCCAGTTCCTGGCTTTTGGTGCGGAAGTGATATCGTATACCGATTTTGACAAATATTCATTACGGTTCGTTCCGGTCTTCGGGATTGGCGGTGATAAATTCAGGCTGACCTTCAACCCGCAGCTTACGCTGATGCATAAGGATTTGCTGCCCATTCCGGGATTCGTGAACCTTGCGGTGAACCTGACGCTCGACAGGAAAGAGAGGAAATAGCATCAGATTTTAAAACTGCCATAGGCTTTTTACCTTTAAAATCCCCACCTTTAACAATATAAACAACATGGTATACAAAAACATCATCTTCGACTTCGGAGGCGTATTGGTGGACTGGAACCCAAGGCATTTGTACAAAGACCATTTCAAGGATCCGGAGGAAATGGAATGGTTCCTGAAAAACATCTGTACCGACGAATGGAACATCGAGCAGGACCGCGGGCGTCCGCTTTCGGAAGCCACAATGGGCTTGCAGCGGGAATTTCCCGGACATAGCGACATGATCGCGCTGTTCTACGGGCAATGGGAAGTCATGCTCAAAGGCGACATCCCGGAAACGGTGGCGCTGCTGTATAAGCTGAAGGAAAAAAAATATCCGTTGTATGGCCTGACCAACTGGTCTGCAGAGACGATTGATATTGCTTACCGCAGGTTTCCGTTTTTTAAGGTATTTGACGGCATCGTAGTATCAGGAACCGAAAAGCTTATTAAACCCGACCCAGGGATTTACCAATTGCTGCTCGACAGGTACCATCTGAAAGCGGAAGAAAGCATCTTTATAGACGACAACATCCACAATGTCAATGCTGCAAGGGAAATGGGTTTTTATGCGATACATTTTCAAAACCCGGCACAATTGGAAGCGGCGCTTTCCGAAGTGATACCAGCGTAAGCAGCAACGGCCATCTCTTCCGAATTCCCGATCCAACTTAAATCAAAGAACCCCGAAGCCTAAACTTCGGGGTTCTTTATGAATTAATAACTGTAAATTATTCCTGAGGAGCCTGCTCCGCCTGATCGTTGTTCGATCCTTTGTCGGCGTTGTCATCTCTTCTTTCAGGACGTGGCCCGCGGTTGTCACGGTTCCTGTCGTCCCTGCGGTCATCCCTTCTCGGGCCACGGTCGTCACGTCTCTCCGGACGCGGTCCACGGTCTTCCCTTGGGGCGTTTTCGTCCCTTGGAGGTCTTGGCATCAGGGCTTTCCTTGACACTTTTTCTTTCCGGGTCTTAGGATCGATGCCGATGTATTTCACCATAAACACATCGCCCATATTCACCACGTCAGATACATTTTCAGTACGTGCCCAGTCCAATTCTGAAACGTGCAGCAATACCTCGTTGCCCGGAGCTTCCGTATATTCTACGACAGCACCGAAGTCAAGCATCTTAATGACTTTCACTTCGTATGATTCACCAACAGTAGGCTTGAAGATAATCGAATCGATTTTCGCCAGTACCGCAGCGATACCCGCTGGATCGGTACCAAGGATTTCCACGATGCCTTCTTCGTTCACCTCGTTGATCACGATGGTTGTTCCGGTAGCTTTCTGCAATTCCTGGATTACTTTTCCTCCAGGACCGATAAGCGCGCCGATAAACGCACCAGGGATGGTACGCATGATGATTTTCGGAGCGTGGTCCTTAACATCTGCACGTGGCGTGTCTAATGTTTCAACCAGTTTTCCAAGGATATGCAAACGTCCGTCACGTGCCTGCGCTAATGCCTGCTCCATGATTTCGTATTTCAAACCGTCGATCTTGATGTCCATCTGACAGGCAGTGATTCCTTTTTCAGTTCCCGTTACCTTGAAATCCATATCGCCTAAGTGATCTTCATCACCCAGGATATCGGACAATACCGCGAAACGCTCGCCATCTGTAATCAAACCCATAGCAATTCCTGAAACCGGACGGATCATCTGGACACCGGCATCCATCAAAGCCAGAGTTCCGGCGCAAACGGTCGCCATAGAAGAGGAACCGTTAGACTCCAATACTTCGGAAACCACACGGATCGTGTATGGATTCTCAGCAGGGATCATGTTTTTCAGGGCGCGTTGTGCCAGGTTTCCGTGACCCACTTCACGACGTGAAGTACCCCTTAACGGACGCGCTTCACCGGTAGAAAATGGCGGGAAATTATAGTGTAAGTAGAATTTTTCTTCTCCTTGCTCTGATGGCGAATCGATTTGGTTTGCTTCTCTTGAAGTCCCCAATGTTGCCGTAGCCAGCGCCTGGGTTTCTCCACGGGTGAACAATGCCGATCCGTGTACTGATGGCAGATAGTCCACTTCGCACCAGATTGGGCGGATTTCAGTCGTTTTCCTTCCGTCGAGGCGTGTGCCTAAATCTAAGGTTACGTTACGGACGGCTTCTTTGTTGACTTCCTTAAAGTATTTCGAAACCAGGTCCCCGTTTTCAAGCAATTCTTCTTCGGTGAACAAAGCCTTTACTTCTTCCTTTACAGCGTCAAACGCAGCAGAACGCTCTTGTTTTGCCGACCCTTTGCTTGCAATGGCGTAGATTTTATCGTAAGCGGCTTCCCTTACTTTCGCATGGATGGCCTCATCGGATTTTTCCTGATCGTACTCGCGTACTTCTTTTTTACCGAAAGCAGCCTGCAGACGCTCCTGCGCCGCGATTTGGTTTTTGATGTGTTCGTGGGCGAATTTAATGGCTTCCACCATTTCTTTTTCTGAAATCTCTTTCATTTCACCTTCTACCATCGCGATGGAATCGGTTGAAGCACCGATCATCATGTCGATGTCAGATTCTTCCAATTGTGCGCGGCTTGGATTGATGATGAATTCACCGTTGATGCGGCCAACCCTGGCTTCAGAAATCAAGGTTTCAAACGGGATGTCAGACAATGCCAACGCTGCCGATGCGGCCAAACCTGCCAATGCATCCGGCATCACGTCTTCGTCATGTGACATCAACTGGATCATCACCTGTACTTCAGCATGGTAATCACTTGGAAACAGTGGACGCAAAACGCGGTCTACCAGTCTCATGGTCAATACTTCGCTGTCGCTTGGACGCGCTTCCCTTTTGAAGAAACCTCCCGGGAAACGGCCGGCTGCTGCAAATTTCTCACGGTAATCTACCGTTAAAGGTAAAAAGTCAACTCCCGGAGTCGCTTTTCTTGCGGAAACAACTGTGCCTAAAATGACAGTTTTTCCAATTCTTACTACTACAGATCCGTCGGCTTGTTTCGCCAGGCGCCCTGTCTCGATTGTGATGCTTCTTCCATCACCTAAATCGATGCTTTCTACAAATAATTGTGGAATCATAAAATTTAATTCTCAAAAGTTAAACAATGGGTTCTTAGTTGTGTTGTTGTGTGTAGTTGTTTAAAGAACCCAATGAAAAACTAAACTTTTTTTAAATCTTAGCCCGCGGCTTAAGACATGCTGTATCGGCTAACTGCCGTTTTTATGAAAAAAAAAGAGGCGCGTGGGCACCTCTTTTTCGTCGAATTATTTTCTGATATTCAATACTTTGATGATCTCACGATATCTGTTGATGTCTTTTTTCTTCAGATAATCAAGTAACGCCCTTCTTTTACCTACCAGTAACACAAGCGAACGCTCTGTGTTGAAATCGTGGCGATTTTTTTTCAGGTGCTCCGTAAGATGTGAAATCCTGTGTGTGAACAATGCGATCTGACCTTCAGCGCTTCCTGTGTTTGTTGCTGCTCCTCCGTGTTTAGCGAAGATTTCTTCTTTAACTTCTTTAGTTAAGTACATGCCAATATTATTTAAATGATTCTTATGTATATACCCGTCTTTCGGATACGGGTGCAAAAGTAGTGTTTATTTTTTAAATTCCAATCTTGAAATATAAATTTCAGCTTTTTAAATTCCAAAACCCAAACGGGACATGTCAGTTTTCTGTCAAGATATAATTTGGAATTTGATTTTTTGAAATTTGATTACTTCTCCAATAACTTCGCGACTTCCTGATTGACATATTCCAAAAATCGTTCGTCGGCATCTGTAAAGGCATCAAAATCTTCGGAATCGATATCGATCTGCCCGACATTTTCACCTTTTACAAACAAAGGGATTACAATTTCTGACTTTACCGTAAACGAGCAGGCAATGTAATTGTCCTGAGCGGTGACATCGGGTACAACGAAATTCTGGTTCGAGACCGCTACCTGCCCGCAGATGCCTTTCCCGAAAGGGATAATAGTGTGGTCTGTAGGTTCGCCGGCATAAGGGCCAAGCTTCAATTCTTCCTTATCGCCATTGCGGAAATAAAACCCGACCCAGTCATAATAATCAATATTGTCGCGCAACAGGTGACAAACCTGCAGCAGTTTGTCCTCCAGCAACACATTAGTATGATGTAAAATATCGGCCACCTTGGGTTTTAATTCCTCGAAAGTCATCTTGTAGTTTTTTACAAAAGTAATCCATAGCCAGAACTTAATTTTTATAAATTTGTTAAAAATTTTTATGAAATCCTACCTGCAGCAGTACAAGCCTTTTTTGATTTTCCTGGGGAAATTCCTGTTCAGTTATTTCCTGCTGCTGTTCCTTTATCAATTGTACCTCAATAGTTTTGACGCTTCGCGCTTTGAACCGGATGGCGCTACTAAACTGGTTTCCGAAAACACTGTCTGGTTTTTAAGGGTGACCGGGCACGATGCCGAGATTTACCCGCACCCCCGGGAGTCTTCGTATAAATTATTCCTGGACGGCCACTCAATTGCCAGGATCGTGGAAGGGTGCAATGCGGTGAGCGTGATGATTCTGTTTGCGGCTTTTATCATCGCTTTCAGTTCGAAATGGCTGCGGACATCCCTTTTTATCATTTCAGGTATATTGCTGATCCATGTGCTGAATGTCATCCGTGTGGGGCTGATTTCCGTCGCGATGGAGAAATACCCGCAGTATAAAGGATTGCTGCACGATGTGATTTTTCCTTTGTTTATATATGGTGTCGTGTTTGGGCTTTGGGTGCTTTGGATCAATAAATATTCATTTTATGCTAAAAAAACTCCTCGCACATAAATTAAGGGCGCTTGCATTCATCGGGTTGGTTTGCCTGTTGGCGCTGGTCAGAATATTTGAAACGAAATTGTTTTACGATCCGTTCCTTCGTTTTTTCAAAAGTGAGTTTACGGGAAAACCGTTGCCTGGATTTGATGTGGCCAGGCTTTCTTTCAGCCTTTTTTTTCGATACCTGCTCAATACGATAATTTCATTGGCACTGATTTATGTCGCTTTTAAAGAAAAGGGATTGGTGAAATTTTCTGCGCTGTTGTACCTCATTTTCTTCCTCGTGCTGATGATGACTTTTTTTGTCATCGTGTATGGTTTCGGCACAAACAGCACACTCGAATTGTTTTACGTAAGGCGTTTTTTAATCCAGCCGATTTTCGTGATCTTATTCATTCCGGCTTTTTATTACCAGGAGCATGTTGCCAAAAAATAACATTCTGTTGGGGAAATGTCATGGGTTTTTAAATACTTTTGCAAAATGAAGTTTAAAAAGTGTACCTGTTTAATGCTTGCCATCTTGGTGTTGTTTTCCAACGCAGGGCTGGCTTTCAGTGTACATTTTTGTGAAGGGAAAGTAGCAGCCGTTTCATCAGTATTTCATTCCGGAAAGGTTTGTGAGATGGAAAAAAAGGTGGTAGGCAAAGCCTGCTGTGCCCAAAAACTGGCTGAAAAACATAAAAAATGCTGTTCAGACAAGAAAGTAACCTTAAAGTCCAAATCGGATAACGGTATCGTAAAAAATGCCTCTTTCCAATTTACAGCGGCACTTCCGGAACGGTACAATCCGGATGCTTTTTTTGAAAAACGAATCGCCTTCCGCAGCAATAAAGAGACCATCCGCTATTATTGCGATGCCCATTCCCCGCCGCTTTACCGGCTGTATTCCCACTATATCCTTTACGCCTGATTTTAATGTTCGATTGATCGTTTTACGATAGTTATTTACGAACATTAAAACTCATTTTATGCATAAAATAGTCAGATTGCTTTTGCTGCTGATTCCTGTTTTTACCATGGCCCAGGAAGCCGATACGCTACAAGAGGTAAAAATTGAGGTCAGAGACAAAGGCTTAAAAAAATCACAGCGTACTACTGCCAACGTCATTACGCTCACAGGAAAGGAACTTTTGAAGGCTGCCTGCTGCAATCTCGCCGAGAGTTTCGAAACCAATCCGTCGATTGACGTGAATTTCCCGGATGCGCTCACCGGGACCAAACAAATCCGCATGCTCGGGCTTACCAGTCCTTACCTGATGATTACTGAGGAAAATATCCCTTCCGTACGCGGCGCTTCACAGGCTTACGGCTTGTCATTTACACCGGGGACCTGGGTGGAAAGCATACAGATTACAAAAGGTGCCGGCTCCGTCGTGAACGGTTATGAAAGCATTTCTGGACAAATCAATACCGAATTGATAAAGCCGCTGAGCGACATCCCTTTTTTCTTAAATGGGTATGGCTCGACCGACAGCCGTTTTGAAGTCAACACGCATTTCAACCGGAAAATTTCCGATAAATGGTCGTCAAGCCTTTTCATCCATGGCAATGCGCGCGTGTCAAAGAATGACATGAACGATGACGGTTTTCTTGACAATCCGGTCGGGCAGCAAGTCAACATTTTAAACCGCTGGCAATATAATAATGCTGAAAAAGGCTGGGTCAGTTTCATCAATTTCAGGTTTATGGATGATGAAAAGCAGACCGGCGAAACGGGATTTGACAAAAGTCGGGACCGCGGAACGACAAATTTCTGGGGCTCTGAAATCAATACCCGCAGGTTAGATTTGTCCGCGAAAGTCGGGTATGTTTTTCCGGAGATGCCGTTTCAAAGCATCGGTTTCCAGAATGCATTTAACAGCCATGACCAGGAATCTTATTTCGGTTTAAACCAATACAACATCCGGCAGGACAGTTATTATTCGAACCTGATTTTCAATTCGATCATCAACAATACAAAACACAAATTTGCTACCGGGCTTAACTTCACTTACGACCGTTACCGCGAAGATGTTTTGGTTCCGGACCTCAATGGGGATTTTGACCGGATTGACAATTCAGCCGGGGCTTTCTTTGAATATAGTTATGACAATACGGATGATTTCAGTGTAGTGGCCGGAGCAAGATTCGACAAACACAACCGTTTGGGCGCTTTCTTTACCCCGAGGATCCATGTGCGTTACAACCCTTGGGAGAAAGGCGTTTTCAGGATTTCCGGAGGAAGGGGAAAACGCGCCGCTAATATTTTTGCAGAAAACCAACAGCTTTTTGCGAGTTCGAGGTCATTCAATATTTTGAATACGGCTGGGAGAATTTATGGTCTGGATCCGGAAATCGCATGGAATTACGGGCTGAGTTTTTCACAGCAATTCTTTCTTTTCGGGCATGCCGCCGATGCAGGCTTTGATTTCTTCCGCACCGATTTCAGCAACCAGGCGATCGTGGATTTGTATGGTAGTCCGCAGCAGGTTTCGTTTTATGGCGGAAAATCCACTGCGAACAGCCTTCAGGTCGAATTCAATTTCGGTGTCATTGAAAACCTGCATTTCAGGACCGCTTATAAGTTTTATGACATCAATGCCAATTATCTTTCTGGCAATGCGGAACGGCCATTGCAGGCAAGGCATCGTTTTTTCGGGAACGGCGCTTATGAAACCAAAAAAACAGCAAAAGGCGGGTTGTGGAAATTTGATTACACTTACAACTGGATGGGTAAACAACGCCTTCCGTTTACCGGGACAAATCCTGTTTCAGAACAGCTTCCGGATTTCTCACCGGCCTTTTCGCTGATGAATGCCCAGGTTACGAAAGTGTTTTCGCAGGCTCTTGAAATTTACATCGGCGGGGAAAACCTTGGCAATTACAGGCAGCAGAAAGCCATATTGGGGAGTGAGGAGCCTTTTGGCCCGAATTTTGACACATCAATTGTTTATGCGCCGGTGTTTGGCAGGATGTTTTACGCCGGACTTCGTTTTAAAATCAAATCTTAAATTTATCAATTATGAAAAATATCATCATCGTCTTATTATTTGCCATCGGCTTAAATGCCCATGCCCAGGAGAAGAAAAACAAAAATGCAAAGTACAATATCGAAGTGAACGGCAATTGCGACCAGTGTAAAAAGCGCATTGAAAAAGCCGCATTCAGTGTGTCTGGAGTAAAATCGGCAGTGTGGGATATAGAAAGCCATCAATTGAACGTCATATTGAATGAAGAAAAGGCTTCAGTTACTGATGTGGAAAAGGCGGTTGCCAAAATCGGCCACGACACGCAAACCCAAAAAGCGCCGGACGAAGTTTATGAAAAACTGCATTCCTGCTGTAAATACGACCGGAAATAACAACGCAGTTTAACCGTTAATTAAACCAAAAAAAGAAGCGTAAAATTGTACGTCCGTTAAATAATACGTACTTTCACGCACGCAAATTTTACCTTAAAACATACAAAACATGGCTGATTTTGACTGGAAGAATTTAATCAACCCCGAATTTTATATCAATCTGGAAGTGGGGGGGGTGCATGTAGGTTTATGGGTAGTTTTGTTCATCATTTTTGCTGAAACGGGTTTGTTTGCGGGTTTCTTCCTTCCGGGTGACAGCCTGTTGTTTTTGGCTGGGATTTACGCCACCGGATATTACCAGGATGGGGTATATATACCTGGATTGGTTGACCAGATGTTTCATGCCGATAGTGCATTTTTGAATGTCATGGCACTTTCCACATTCGTTGCCATCGCTGGGATTTTAGGGAATATTGTCGGGTACTGGTTTGGTTCCAAAAGCGGAAGCTACTTATATAACAAGCAGGACAGTTTTTGGTTTAAGAAAAAATACCTGATCCAGTCCAAAGATTTCTTTGAAAAACATGGCGGGCGCGCGATTATCTTTTCACGTTTCCTTCCGATTTTCAGGACATTCGCGCCTATTGTGGCAGGAATCGTCGCCATGGATAAAAAGAAATTCATGTTTTATAATATCATAAGTTCTTTCTTATGGTCTTATACCTTAATCTTTGCAGGAAATTACCTGTATAAGTTTTTAAAGGAAAGCTACCAGATTGACCTCAAGGACCACATCGAATTGATCATCATCGGTCTGGTTGGGATTACAATCATTCCGGTCATTTACAAATTTGGAAAAAAAACAGTTACCCCTTCAGAGGAATAACAAAAAGCCGGTTTCTAAGCCGGCTTTTTTAATTGACCGATATTACTTTTATTTCCGAAATCAGCATGCCTTCCGGCGTCATGCCTTCAATCAGTAATTTTACATTGCGTTTTCCTGTGGGTGGCAATTGGAATGTAAATCCGCCGAAATCATCAGCTACAATATTTGGCATCCAATGCACAATCCCGAAATTATCGAATCCGGCATCTGATTTGTCCGAATAATCCGCATTCACAAATGGCCGTATCATCTGGTAGCCTTCCATCCTGAAATCTACGACGTTGGTTTTGGGGTCTTTGCTTGGGTATTGGCTGATTTTCTTCCGATAAATTTTAATTACCCCGATGTTATTGTTGACAGAAGAAACAATGGCCTGCGCATTGATGTAAATTTCATCGATATCGTCCATCCGCATTCCGTCAAGTTCGTCAAAATCCATCATCCTGAAATTGTCAAGGTATACGACAGGCTGGTTCCTTTGTCCGTTGATAGTAGTCCGTGATCGTCCGTAAATATTGACCCTATTCAAACGCTTTTCCACGTCGAAACCATGGTTGCGGATAAAATTCAGCACGTCAAGACCATTGTTTTCTGCCGTGATTTTGTAACCTGTGAGCAATCCGTTTCCATAACCCATTTGCCTTGTAAGCTTGTTTTTGTTGTCCACTTTCACCTCATCAAGATGGATGATGTCCTTTTCATTAAAATCTGGAAAAATCAGGTCAATAGGTTCCAGTATGGGGGTGCATTCCGCTGTGGCGTGATATGGAAAACGGAAACTGCGGGTGGCATTGATCACTTTTAAGGTCATTTTTGCCGGCAGCGCATTGCTCAGCTCCGGGGCTTTTACAAATGAAATGCTCGCCTGAGCGCCATCAGGAGCGACAAGGTTTTTAAAGTAAAACTCATTGTTGCTGTCGATTTCAGCCATTTCCCTGATACCTGCAAAAAGTGAAAACAGCTTCATCATATATTTGTTGATGTTGCCCTGTTTTTGGTTTAAAGTACCCTTGATGGTCAGCCCGTAGTCAAAGTCATAATTGCGCGTGGGTGAACCGCCTTCGATCGATTTCCACGGGTATTTCATTTTTTTTTGATTCAGAAGCAATAGGTCCAATTCATAAAGCCGCGTTTTTGAGTTCTGGTCGAGATAATAATGCGCGTTAGTTACATTTTCAGCCAGGTAGGGATTGATTAAAAGCGAAGCATATAAATCGGAATGCCCTTTATCTGCAAGGGAATTTTCCGGCAACACAGAAATGCTCAGGTTCGCTTTCGCAAAATCTGTCTTACCGATGAAATGGTTGGATTTGCCTGAAGGCGTGATGATGGATGTAAATATGTCTGAAGGTTTTTTAAAAACCAACCGTTGGGCAAGTGCATTTTTATTAGCATCGAAAACAGTGACGGTATTTACACCATCCGACAGGTTGTCATTCATGAAAACAAGCTTTTGTTCCGACAGGCCATTTTTAAAATCCATCTCAAAAACCACCGCTTTTTCGTCCTGGTTTACGCTGACAAAGAGTTTTTTGCCAGGAAGTGCATTAACATACCCTGCATTTGCATTGATCGTAAGATATGTTCTGTCGGGTGCGGCATAATTATTTACGTCAATTGCGATGCCGTTTTGCTGGGCTGCCGGGAGTGGCGCGCTGAATGTTTGGTTGTTTATGGTAAAGACGGCTTTGTATGTCCCGGTTTCGGGGATAATGTCAAACTTTCCATAACCGAACCTGTTGACTGAAATTCTCATGATTTGGTTCCCGTTTGCATCTGTAATATACCCTTCGGTCACGGGAACAGGTGCTCCGTAACAATCGGTTAGCCTGATGCCGACGACATTTTTTACGCCCATGATCATATTCTCGCCTCCCTGAGGAGTAAGGTCGATGTTGATTTTGGAATAATCCGGTTTGTCAGAAGGGAGCAGCGGTTGTTGCGTATTGACGATCGTAATTTTGTAAACCGACGATTCATCTTCATTGAAATTGTTCATCCAGTTCGTATAAAACTGCAGGTAATAATTCCCTGAAGCATACTGTTTACCCAATTTTATATTCCCAGAAAAAGAACCGCCACTCGCAAAAACCAGCTGTTCCTCCATCTTGTTGCCTTGTTGGTCTGTCAAAACTGCGAAAACATTAGTTGTCAGTAAGAATGGGGTTTTTGTTTTCCGGTTCATGACATAGCCCTTAAACCAGATTTGTTCGTCAGACAGGAACAGATCCTTGTCGAGTTGCACGTGAATGCTTTCCCTGTAAAGCCTGAAGTAATCCGTGAAACGCGAGGAGATTTCCTGCTTTGTAGAATCGGTTTGCGAAAAGGATAGGAGCGAAATGAGGCAAATAAAGGTCAGGATGGATTGGCGGATAAATTTTTTCATGGTATTGGTTTAATATTTATACCGATAAATTTAACAGATAAAGTGAAATATTTTACAAAAAAGCACAAAAAAAAAGAGCGCCCAAATCAGGCGCTCTTTTATATAAAATGAAGACGAGAATTACATCATTCCCGGCATTCCACCACCCATCGGCATTCCGCCTCCGGCATTTTCTTCTTTAATGTCCACCAATGCACATTCTGTTGTCAGGATCATTCCCGCTACTGAAGCTGCATTTTCAAGTGCCACGCGGGTCACTTTCTTAGGATCGATAATGCCCGCCTTAAGCATATCTACGTATTCGTCTGTTTTGGCATTGTAACCAAAATCTCCTGAACCATCTGCGACTTTAGCCACAACAACAGATCCTTCCAGTCCTGCATTTTCAACGATAGTCCTTAACGGCGCTTCCACAGCGCGAGATACGATCTGGATTCCGGTGGCTTCATCAGCATTGTCAGGCTTGACATCCTTAAGCGCATTTTTTGCCCTTAACAAGGCTACGCCACCACCGGCAACAATACCTTCTTCCACCGCAGCGCGTGTAGCATGCAATGCATCATCCACACGGTCTTTCTTTTCTTTCATTTCCACTTCTGAAGCGGCGCCCACATAAAGTACTGCAACGCCACCGGCCAATTTAGCCAAACGTTCCTGCAGTTTTTCACGGTCATAATCCGATGTTGTGGTTTCCATCTGGATCTTGATCTGGTTTACGCGGTTTTTAATCAGATCCGCTTCACCGGCACCACTTACGATGGTAGTATTGTCTTTGTCGATACTTACACGTTTTGCTGTTCCAAGCATATCAAGGGTCGCATTCTCAAGCGTGTATCCTTTTTCTTCAGAAATCACGGTTCCACCTGTCAGGATCGCAATGTCGTCGAGCATCGCTTTTCTCCTGTCACCGAATCCTGGTGCTTTTACAGCCGCAATTTTCAGTGCGCCACGCAATTTATTTACCACCAATGTCGACAGCGCTTCGCCATCAACATCTTCAGCTATGATCAGTAAAGGCTTTCCTGATTGTGCTACCGGTTCTAAAACAGGAAGCAGTTCTTTTAAGGAAGATACTTTCTTATCGTATAAAAGGATGTAAGGATTCTCAAGCTCGGCTTCCATCTTTTCAGGATTGGTAACGAAATATGGGGAAAGGTATCCCCTGTCGAACTGCATGCCTTCGACAACATCAACGTAAGTATCGGTTCCTTTGGCTTCTTCCACGGTAATGACGCCTTCTTTTCCCACTTTGGCGAAAGCCGTAGCAATCAGCTCACCAATCACTTCGTCATTATTGGCAGAGATCGATGCGATCTGCTTGATTTTCTCAGAATCGCTTCCCACCACTTTAGCCTGTTTGGCAAGATCGCCGACGATGGCTTCCACCGCTTTGTCAATACCTCTTTTCAAATCCATTGGGTTGGCTCCGGCGGCAACGTTCTTCAGTCCTTCTTTCACAATCGCCTGTGCCAATACGGTAGCAGTAGTTGTACCGTCGCCGGCAAGGTCGTTGGTTTTTGAAGCCACTTCTTTCACCATTTGCGCACCCATATTTTCCAACGGGTCCTTCAATTCTATTTCTTTGGCTACCGTCACACCGTCTTTAGTCACATTCGGGGCACCGAATGACTTCCCGATGATCACGTTGCGTCCTTTAGGCCCCAATGTTACTTTTACTGCATTAGCCAATGCGTCAACCCCGCGCTTCAGTCCGTCACGGGCTTCAATGTCGAATTTTATATCTTTTGCCATTTTTTGTTTTAGTTTATTTTATTAGATAATTGCCAGAATGTCGTCTTCACGCATGATGAGATAATCTTTTCCTTCGAATTTCAATTCGGTGCCGGCATATTTACCGTACAATACCGTGTCTCCAACCTTCACGGTCATGGCGTGTTCCAAAGTGCCGTTGCCTACAGCTACGACTGTTCCTTTTTGTGGTTTTTCCTTTGCAGTGTCCGGAATGAAAATCCCTGATGCCGTTTGTGTTTCTGCGGCTACAGGCTCAATCAGCACGCGATCCGATAGTGGTTTAATGTTTAAAGCCATAATATTGATAATTTTATATATAATAATTGTTTGTCCGCCCTTTTTCATAAACCATGCCAGCGGCGGCCATTCTGACAAAATTTCAGCTAAAAAAAATGCCAGCAGATATGCCGGCATTTCCATATTACTTTAAAAGTATTATTTCTTTTCTGTTGCAGGAGCTTCCACAGGAACTGAAACTGGTTTGTCAGTAGTAGTGGTTGCATCAGTTGATTTTGCCGGTGTAGCAGCCGGAGTTGCAGGTTTTGCAGCTTCAACAGGAGCGGCAGCCGGTGCAATTGTATCATCGCCGCTGAATTTTACACTCGAAAATAATATAAGGGCAACTAAAATCCCAGCCAAAGTCCATGTGCTTTTATCAAGGAAATCGGTTGTTTTCTGGACACCGCCCATTTGTTGTGATCCGCCTAATGAAGATGAAAGACCGCCTCCTTTAGGATTCTGTACCATAATCACGATGATCAATAGGAAGCAAACTATTGCGATGAGCGCTAAAAAAACTATAAGCATATTTTCTGTATTTAATTGTTATTCTGTTGTAAAATCCTGATGTCCGAAATTCGGTCTGCAAATAAACTACTTTTTTCCGGATATTTCAAAATTAAAATTTCATATGCCTGAATGGCCTTGTTGTATTTCTTTTGTTCTAGGTATACCTTCGCCAAAGTTTCCGTCATCAGGTAGCCGGTATCCTCAGTTCCGCGGGCCGCTGACAATGTAACAGGATTGCTGTCACGTACTGGAGCGATCTTAGGATTGGTTTCTATAAAACGGTCAATGAGTTCGAGTTTTTTCTTCTTTTCCGCATCGGTTGGAATTTCTTCCTGCGTAGCTTCCCTTTCAATCGGATGGAACGATGCAAGCTGCAGCCATTCGCTGAAAGAATGCTTTTCCCCGGAAAAATCCAACGGCCTGCCGATTTCCAGCTTTTCTTCAATCGTGGCGGTAGTTTCATCAGCTTCCAATGGTTCGGGAGCCGCTTCTTTTATGGAGTCCAAAATGGAACGCTCCAACTTGTCGGGCGCTCCTGCCTTCGCTTCGGGCTGGACCCATTCGCTTTCATTGACAATGATTTCATGGATCATCGCTTCCTTTTCAGCAAAGAATTGCTGCTGCAGCGCTTTGAAATCCCCTGAAGTGATGAAGTCGAAAAGGACGCTCCTGTCGGTAGTGTAGGCGGCCGTCACTTTCAGTTCGTGGTTGTATTTGAAACTATCCTGATTGTACAGCCCTTTGAGGTGTAAAGCACGCGCGCTTTGGAAAAACGGGAATTCCTGGCTGATCCTTTCCAAAACAAAAGTATGCCTGTCATTGACGGCATCGGGTTTGTTTAATATATAAGTATAGTCGGAAACGTTCATGTCACTATTCTTTTACCATTTTGCCAGCGACGCATTGAATACATCCTGCGTAATACGCTCATAAATGGTATTCACTGCCTCAGTCAGCTGTGCACCGACCAATTGCTCCGAACCACTATAGTCAACAAAGAACGAAAATGGCTTTTCAAAACTCTCATCCTCCTTTTTCTTATTCGTAAAACGCACATTGACCGTGATCGTTAGCCTGTTCTGGGCGGCACGCTGATCGGCGGTGGCCTGCATCGGCGAGATGCGGAAATCTGTAATCTCGCCTTCATATACCAGGTCGGCACCGGAATTGGTTAAACTCAGGTTGGTCTGGTTCTGGATCAGTTCCTGCAATTGTTGTGTAAACGTACGTTCAATTCCCGGCTGTACCAGGTCGGCGTTGTTCTGGAAATAACTGACCTGGAACGTTTTGGCATCGATAGGTTTCGCGCCGGTGAAATTATACGCCCCGCAACCATTAAAAGTGAATGCGGTTAAAACGAGTGCGGTAAGTAAAAGTATTTTTTTCATACGGACATAAAGGTCAAAGATATTCAATTTCAGCGGCAATCCTATAAATCAAACTGTTTGATTTTGCGGTACAGCGTCCTTTCTGAAATGCCGAGCTCATCTGCGGCGGCTTTCCTTTTGCCCTTATTTTTTTCCAAAGATTTTTTAATCATCTCGATTTCCTTTTGTTCCAGGCGGAGGGTTTCTTCTTCTTCGACCGTTTCAGCAAAAAGGTAATTGTCATCACGGTCGTTTTTAAAATGCTCCTGCTGCGGCTTTGCAACCACAGGCATCACCGACAGGCTGCGCTGCTGCGGCTCGTCAAAATCGAATTCGTTTTCGCTGCCGTCCGTACCATAAATTTTCCGGATCAGGTTCGGATTGGTTTCCTGTACTTTGGAACTGCCGTTTTTCATCAGCTCCATCGTGAGTTTTTTCAAATCGTTCAGGTCGCTTTTCATGTCAAAAAGCACCTTATATAATATTTCCCTTTCGGTACTGAAATCACTTTCCGGTTTTCCGGCCTTGATGACCGAAGGTAGATTACTGCCTTCCAACGGGAGATACGATTGCAGTGTCATCGCTGAAATATCGCGGTTGGTTTCCAAAACGGAAATCTGCTCCGCCACATTGCGCAACTGCCTGATGTTACCGCTCCAGCGGAACTTTTGCAGCAATTCCACCGCATTATCATCGAGTTTCAAAGGTGGCATTTTGTATTTGTGCGCAAAATCGGAAGCGAATTTCCGGAATAGCAAATGAATGTCATCCTTGCGTTCCCGCAATGCCGGCAGCATAATGTCGACGGTACTTAACCTGTAATAAAGGTCCTCGCGGAATTTTCCCTTTTCGATGGCATCAAAAAGATTGACATTGGTGGCCGCTACGATACGCACATTGGTTTTTTGTACCTGCGACGAACCTACCTTGATGAATTCCCCGTTTTCCAGTACACGCAGTAAGCGCACCTGCGTCGTCAGCGGCAATTCGCCCACTTCATCAAGGAAGATCGTACCGCCATTTGCGACTTCAAAATACCCTTCACGGGTTCCTGTCGCTCCTGTAAATGCCCCTTTTTCGTGCCCGAACAGTTCACTGTCGATCGTGCCTTCCGGAATCGCACCGCAGTTTACCGCGATGTATTTCCCGTGTTTGCGGTGTGAGAGCGAATGGATAATCTTCGGGATGCTTTCTTTCCCGACACCGCTTTCCCCGACTACCAGTACCGTGATATCAGTAGGGGCGACCTGAATCGCTTTTTCGATGGCGCGGTTCAGTTTCGGGTCGTTCCCGATAATTTCGAATTTTTGTTTTATGGCTTGTACGGATTCCATACGTATTGGTTTTAGTGGATGCAATTTAACAGAATCAGATAAAATTTTTCTTACAGTTAAATCACAAAAGCTTATATTTCTTCGTTTCGGTTCATGTCGCTGTAGCCAGTGGCCTTGCCGATTAATGTCCCGCTGGTACAATCTGTAATCAGCACGTTTACAAAGTCACCCATTTTGTAATGCTCCTTCGGGAATACCGTCATGATGCTTTGCGAATTCCTTCCCGACCAGTCTTCAGGAGATTTCTTCGACTCTTTTTCAATCAAGACTTCTACAATTTGGCCGACAAATTCGTTGGTACGGATGGCACTGTGCTCGCGTTGCAACGCGACGATTTCCTGCAAACGACGCAGCTTCACCTCCTCCGGCACATCATCTTCCATTTTCCTCCCGGCCAAAGTTCCCGGCCTTTCAGAATATGAATACATATAGCCGAAACCATATTTTACCGCTTCCATCAGGTCTAAAGTGTCCTGGTGGTCCGCTTCGGTTTCCGTAGGGAAGCCTGCGATCATGTCCTGGGTGATGCTGCAATCCGGAATAATCCTTTTGATGTTGCTGATTAAGTCTAAATATTCAGCACGCGTGTGCAAACGGTTCATTTCCTTCAGGATCCTGTCGCTGCCCGATTGTACCGGCAGGTGGATGTGCTTGCAGATGTTCGGGTATTTCGCAATGACATGCAAAACGCTTTCATGCATGTCCTGAGGGTTCGAGGTCGAAAAGCGGATGCGTAGTTTCGGGTAAGCCACGGCAACCATTTCAAGCAGCTGGTCGAAACCTGTGGCAGTGGCCTTCTGCATGTCGGTGACTTTGTCGAAATCTTTTTTCAGTCCGCCGCCATACCATAAATAACTGTCGACATTCTGCCCCAAAAGGGTAATTTCCTTATAGCCTTTTTGCCAAAGGTCTTCGATCTCGGCCATGATGCTCTGCGGCTCACGGCTGCGTTCACGCCCTCTTGTAAAAGGCACCACGCAGAACGTACACATGTTGTCGCATCCCCTGGTGATGGACACAAAAGCCGTTACGCCATTGCTCATCAGCCTTACCGGGGAAATGTCTCCGTAGGTTTCTTCTTTTGAAAGGATCACGTTTATGGCGTCATTCCCGTCTTCGACTTCCTTTAATAGATTAGGCAAATCCTTGTAGGCATCGGGTCCTACGACCAGGTCGACGATTTTCTCTTCCTCGAGGAACTGCGCTTTGAGCCGTTCGGCCATACAGCCCAGTACGCCGACTTTCATCTTTGGGTTCTGGCGTTTCTTGACGGCATTGTATTTTTCGAGGCGCTTGCGGACGGTCTGTTCTGCCTTGTCGCGGATGGAGCAGGTATTGACGAGCACCAGGTCGGCTTCTTCGAGTATCTGTGTCGTGTTGAAGCCGTTTTCCAAAAGGATGGATGCGACGACCTCACTGTCCGAAAAGTTCATCGCACAGCCGTAGCTTTCGATGAACAGTTTTTTTGTATTTCCTGATTTTTGTTCCAATACAAGGCTTTCACCCTGCTTGCTTTCTTCGATGATCTTTTCCATAAGTCGTTGTCGCATCCCTTTTTTTAGGGCCTCAAAGATACAGGAAATGATTTTAATGTGACAAGTTGGCAGGCGGAGTTTAACAATTCTTTATTTTGTATTAAGTCTTCGAGCGAAACGGATTAGCGACTTGGCACCATGACAGCCTCTAATCCAAAAAATAAAGCTGCAAGTAATACTACAAAAATTAAAAAGTACATACTGTTCCTGAAGTTGTGCGTTTTGTTAATCTTGTCGTCCTGCCGCTGACAAATTGATTCATATGTGGCGCAGAGCACAACCAATGACAGTACGATGATATTAAGATAATCGTGGTCTACAGGGATTTTGATATGCATCATTTGCAGCAGCAGGTGGGCGAAGATAATCGTAATCATGAAGATTCTAATCATCTTTCGGAACGGCTGATGTGTTTTAGCGATTTCCATAAAATTATTTTAAGTGTTTTTGAAATTCAAATCTATGTAAATTATTGATGTCTTAAGTGCGGGAAACTACGTGATTACCATAAAACAATATCGCTTCACATGACGTGCTTTCCCCCGGACTTTTGAGATGATAATATATATAGGTATCACGATGAATTTCCCCCATCCCATTGTTATTTAAAAAAAACCTATACTTTTGCGAACAACAAAAAGTGGATTATGGCAAAGAATTTAGTGATCGTGGAGTCGCCTGCTAAGGCAAAAACAATAGAGAAATTCCTTGGTGCCGACTTCCAGGTGGAGTCGAGTTACGGCCATATTGCCGATCTTCCTTCCAAAGAAATCGGGGTTGATGTTGAGAACGGTTTCAAACCGAGATATGAGGTTTCGCCCGATAAGAAGGCTTTGGTAAGCAAACTCAAAACACTTTCAAAGAATGCCGAGATGGTCTGGCTCGCTTCCGATGAGGACCGTGAAGGAGAAGCCATTTCGTGGCACCTGGCCGAAGAACTAAAACTCGACAGCAAGAAGACAAAAAGGATTGTTTTCCATGAAATCACAAAGTCGGCCATCCTGAAAGCCATCGACAATCCACGTGAAATAGACTATAACCTTGTCAATGCACAACAGGCGCGGCGTGTTTTGGACCGCCTCGTAGGATATGAACTGTCGCCGGTGTTGTGGCGTAAAGTCAAAGGCGGATTATCAGCAGGACGTGTGCAATCTGTAGCGGTTCGTTTGATTGTGGAAAGGGAACGCGAGATACAGGACTTCAAATCTGTGGCAACGTATTCCATCACCGCAGAATTCATCAACGAAGCCGGAAAATCGTTTAAGGCAAAGCTTCCTAAAAACTTCGGCACTAAAAAAGAAGCTGAAGATTTCTTAAATAAAAATGCAGGCTCTATATATAAGGTATCGGATCTTGAAACCAAACCGACAAGGAAATCACCTGCGGCACCATTTACCACATCGACATTGCAGCAGGAAGCGGCACGAAAGCTGTACCTTCCGGTAGGCATCACAATGCAGTTGGCGCAACGGCTGTATGAAGCGGGATTGATTACTTATATGAGAACGGATAGCGTGAACCTTTCACAGGAAGCCATGGGCGCTGCCAAAGCAGAAATCATTACTTCGTATGGTGAGCAGTTTTCGAAACCGCGTACGTTCGCGAACAAAAGCAAAGGCGCGCAGGAAGCACACGAAGCCATTCGCCCGACGGACATGTCAAGGCATACCGTGAATATTGACCGCGACCAGGCCAGGCTTTATGAACTGATCTGGAAACGGACGCTTGCCTCGCAAATGAGTGACGCGGAACTGGAGCGCACCAACGTTAAGATTGAAGCCAATAACCATAGCGAATTGTTTAGTGCAACAGGTGAAGTATTGCTTTTTGAAGGCTTCCTGAAAGTATACCTCGAAGGGCATGATGACGATGAAGAAGAGCAGGAGGGCATGCTGCCGGCGATGAAAGTAGGCGAGAGGCTGCAGAATTCCTACATCACCGCAACGGAAAGGTATTCGAGGCCATCCGCAAGATATACCGAAGCGTCATTGGTAAAGAAACTCGAGGAGCTTGGCATCGGGAGGCCATCCACGTATGCACCGACGATTTCTACCATCATCAACAGAAATTATGTAGAGAAAGGCAACCTGGAAGGGCAGGAGCGTAATTATACGCAACTGACATTGGTTTCGGGTAAGGTTTCGGAAAAACAATTGAAGGAAAACACAGGTTCTGATAAAGGCAAGCTTGTCCCGACCGATATCGGGATCATTGTAACGGATTTTTTGGTGAAGAACTTCGGGAATATTTTAGATTACAATTTTACTGCTAAAGTGGAACAGGATTTTGACGAGATTGCAGAAGGCAATGTCAACTGGGCCAAGATGATGCAGGAGTTTTACAGCCATTTTCATCCGAATGTGAAGGAAGTGGAAGCCAATGCCGAGCGTGAAAGCGGGGAAAGAATCCTTGGAAAAGACCCGAAAACCGGCAGGCAGGTTAGTGTGCGCCTTGGGAAATTTGGTCCGATGGCACAAATCGGAGAGCCGGAAGATGATGATAAGCTGTTTGCGAGTTTAAGGACAGAGCAGAATATCGGGAGTATTACTTTGGAAGAAGCATTGAATTTGTTTTTGTTGCCGAAGAACCTTGGTATATATAAAGGTGAAGAAGTAGAAGTGAACAACGGCCGTTTCGGGCCTTATGTCCGTTTCGGGAAAGTGTTCATTTCATTGCCTAAAGGTGAAGATCCGCTGGATGTCACTATGGACCGTGCGAAGGAACTCGTCGACGAAAAGCTGAAAGCTGATGCGCCGATTGCGCATTATAAGAATGAAGGTGTTCAAAAAGGCGTGGGGCGCTTCGGGCCGTTTATTAAATGGAACGGGTTGTTCATCAATGTGAGTAAGAAATACAACTTCGACAACCTGTCGCAATCCGATATTGAAACACTGATAGAGGAAAAGCTGCAGAAGGATATTGATAAAGTGCTGCAAAACTGGCCTGAAGAAGGTATTGTGATTGAAAAAGCACGTTGGGGGAGATCGGTGATCACGAAAGGAAAAATCAAGATCGAACTGAGTAAGGATGTCGATGCTGCAAGTCTGACATTGGCGCAGGTCCAGGAAATGATCGAGAAGAAAACCCCGAAAAAAGCAGTGAAAAAGACTGTCGCGAAGACTATTGTAAAGAAACCGGCGGCTAAAAAAACAGCCGCGAAAAAGAAATAAAATATGGAACTGGATTTTCTGACTCCTGTAAGTAATGATATTATTGGTTTTGTTGATCAGCTTTCGTCCCAGCATTTGGGCAGTAAGGTGGCCATGCATACTGATAAGGATTTTCCGGATCTGGACCGGATTCGTGTCGCTATTGTTGGGGTGTTGGAGAACCGGGGGAATCCGGATCGCTTTGAAGATGCTGATCTGACGGCGATCCGTAAGGAATTTTACAGCCTTTTTCCCGGGAATTGGGAGGGTTCGATTGCAGATTTGGGCGATATACAATCAGGCAATTCACTGCATGATACATATTTTGCAGTCCAGGCGGTGATCGCTAATTTGATCAAGAGAAGGATTATACCTGTAATAATAGGAGGGACGCAGGATTTAACGTATCCTCTGTATCGTGCTTACGATCATCTGGAACAAATGGTAAACCTGGTGTCTATCGACAATAAGTTTGACTTTGGGAAACACGACAGTCCTGTCAGTGCAGATTCTTACCTGACAAAAATCCTGATGGACGAGCCGACGAACCTGTTCAATTATAGTAATATAGGATACCAGACCTATTATAATTCACAGGAAGAGATTGATTTAATAGAAAAGCTTTTTTTTGAAGCATATAGGCTTGGCGAAGTGTCTGCAAATATCGCCATTGCGGAGCCGGTTTTTCGCGATGCTGACGTGGTGAGTTTAGATTTAACATCTGTAAAGTCTTGTGATTCAGGTAATTTTGTTACTTTTACTCCGAATGGTTTCAATGGAAAGGAAATCTGTTCTTTGGCACGTTACGCGGGAATTAGTGATAAAGTATCTTTATTTGGGATTTTCAATCACAATAATTCAAAACAGGAATCCGTTTTAGTGGCCCAGATATTGTGGTATTTCATAGAAGGCTTCCATTACCGTTCCAATGAATATCCTTTTGGCAGCAAGGAGCATTACCTTAAATATACTGTTCCGACAGAAGATGAATTTCTGGTATTTTACAAGAGCAATAAAACTGATCGCTGGTGGATAGAAATCCCGTTTGTATCGACGGGTAATAATAAATTAAAAAGAAACACGTTATTACCGTGTTCGTATAAAGATTACGAAGAAGCGTGCCATCAGGAGCTGCCAGCGAGGTGGTGGAAAGCACAAAGAAAAAACATACTGTAAATCAGAGGACTCGCTGTAAAATTCGTGATATTTACCTCATATTTCACAGTTTTTTAAGTTTTTGTTAGTAAAAAAATTGTTTTTTAAAAAAATAATAGATAGGTTTACGCCCTTAAAATTATGAATACATTTTAACCCAAATTTATATGAAGAAGTTCATTGCATTTGCAGCATTATCATCATTATTGTTCAGCTGTGGTTCAAGCGATAAAGGAGAACTTGTTGGAGTAAAAGGAAAAAAATGGCATCCTGAGAAACCTTATGGAATGTCGTTAGTCCCTGGAGGCGCTTTTATCATGGGTAAATCAGATGATGATTTGGCTAATATAGGTGATGCTCCTACAAAGACAGTAACGGTACGTTCATTTTACATGGATGAAACGGAAATTACAAATAGCGAATACCGTCAGTTTGTGGAGTGGGTAAAAGACTCTACGATCAGGGTTCGTTTGGCGATTCTTGCTGACGAAGTGGGTGGTGGTGCCGGAGGCGGGACTGCTGCTGGTAAAGGCAAAAGCGGTAAAGCTGGAGGAAGCATCAATGATTATGCTTTTAATGATGCTGATCCCGCTAAAATGACGCCTTACGACAAATATATGTACGAAAATTATTACAGCGTTAGTGATGGTGAGGATATGTATGCGGGAAGGAAGCTGAACCACAAAGTCAAACTTCAGACCAATACTGCCAAATACCCTGATGAATATTACAGTGAGGTTATGGATTCTATGTATATACCTGTTGCTGAGTCTTATAATGGTTTGAGGACTATTGATGTTTCTAAATTGAAATTCCGTTACTCTTGGATGGATATCCAGGCTGCTGCTAAAGCTAAAAAAGGAAAGAGAAGTAAGTTCATCAAAACAGAACAAGAGCCTATTTATCCGGATACTACTGCATGGATCAAGGATTTTGCGTATTCTTATAATGAGCCAATGCACAATGACTATTTCTGGCACCAGGCTTACAGCGAATATCCTGTTGTTGGAGTAAGCTGGAAACAGGCAAAAGCATTTTGCGCCTGGAGGACATTAAATAAAAATACATACATCAAATCTAAAAAGAAACACAACGATCTTGTAAATTCATTCCGTCTTCCTACAGAAGCAGAATGGGAGTATGCTGCAAGAGGTGGTCTGGAGTCTGCTACTTATCCGTGGGGAGGTCCTTATGCTAAGAGTGACAGAGGTTGTTTCTTGGCTAACTTCAAGCCTAACCGAGGGGATTATGCTGCTGACGGTGCTTTGTATACAGTAGAAGCTAAGTCTTACGATCCAAACGGATATAATCTTTACAATATGGCGGGTAACGTTTCTGAGTGGACTGATTCTTCGTATGATCCAGGAGCTTACGAATATGTTTCTACCATGAACCCGAATGTTCCTGATACGAAAAACCAACGTAAGGTAGTGCGTGGTGGTTCGTGGAAAGATGTTTCTTACTACCTTCAGGTAAGTACCCGTGATTTCGAATATGCTGATACTGCTAGAAGCTACATCGGATTCAGGACAGTACAGGACTATATGGGCTTGCAAGTAACAGGCAATGCGCCTAAAAATTAATTAACCAACTTTTATAAACTATATTCTAATTAACAAAAAAATTTATTTATTATGGCAATTTTAAGCAAAAAAGCAATGAACTTCGCTTACGGTATGGGAGCGGCGGTAGTAATCGTAGGAGCGTTATTCAAAATCATCCACTTTGAGCTTGGTCCTTTGACAGGTAACGTGATGCTTACTATTGGTCTTGTAACTGAAGCTTTAATCTTTGCATTATCAGCATTCGAACCTGTAGATAATGAACTTGACTGGTCATTGGTATATCCTGAATTGGCTGGTGGTCAAGCTAAAGAAAAAGGTAAAAAAGAGGATCCGAAAGATGCTCAGGGCATGTTGTCTCAAAAATTGGATGCTATGCTTAAAGAAGCAAAAGTTGACGGTGAATTGATGGCAAGTTTAGGAAACAGTATCAAAAATTTCGAATCTGCTGCTAAAGGAATTTCTCCTGCCGCTGATGGAATTGCTGCTACTAAGAAATACAGCGAAGAGCTTTCTATGGCTGCTGCACAAATGGAATCTTTGAACAGCCTTTACAAAGTACAATTGGAGAGCGCTTCAAGAAATGCTGAAGCTAACAAAGAAATTGCTGACAACGCCAGCAAACTGAAAGAACAAATGCAGTCTATGACGGCAAACATCGCATCATTGAACAATGTATACGGTGGTATGCTTTCTGCAATGAGCAATAAAGGATAATAATTAGTTTAAACACTAAAAACATTTATTAACGCATAGACTAATTATACAAAAATGGCAGGAGGAAAATTAACCCCTAGACAGAAGATGATTAACCTGATGTATCTGGTTTTCATCGCGATGTTAGCACTAAATATGTCCAAAGAAGTTTTATCGGCTTTTGGCTTGATGAACGAAAAATTTGAATCAGCAAATACGGCATCTAAAGCAACCAATCAGCAAATGCTTGCTGCTTTGGATCTGAAAGCTTCCGAAGCTGCCGGTGAATTTGCTGGAGCTGCTGCGACCGCTCATAAAGTAGAAGCTGCTTCTAAGAAGTTTTATGATTTTATTGAAACCTGTAAAGAAGAAACCAAAAAAGGTGTACAAATCGAAGAGAATGGTAAGTTGCCATATGAGCAAATGGACAAAGGTCAGAATCTTGACGAAAGCTGGTTTATAGGTGATGATTACACTAAAAGAGGTAATGAAGTAATTGCTGCAATCAACGCTTACAAAAATGAAATGAAAGCGGCTCTTACAGATAAAAAGTACGCTGCAATTTTAGCCGAAGTAAATAAAGCTTTTGATGTCTCTGATGTTACAAATAAAGAAGGGCTTAAGGATAAATTCTTGAATTATCATTTTAAAGGTTTTCCTGCAATCGCGTCTTTGTCAACATTATCAGCATGGCAAAGTGATGTTAAGAAAGCTGAGTCTGATGTAATCAGCGCGGCTTTAGGAAAAGCGGCTGTTCAGGCGGCATCTTACAGCAATTATCAGGCAATCGTAGTTTTGGAAAAAAATGCTTATTTCCAAGGAGAGAATGTAAAAGGTAAAGTTGTATTGGGTCGTTATGACGAAAATACGAAACCTACTTCTTTCCAGGGTCCTGGTAAATTGGAGAACGGTCAAGCCGTGATTTCTTTGACAGCTGGTAGTGTTGGAGAGCAGAAAATTAACGGACAGTTTACTTTCCTTGAGGATGGTAAAAATATTCCTTTGAAATTCGAAGGCAACTATGTTGTCGTACCTCGTCCTAACGAAGCAACTATTTCAGCTGATAAAATGAATGTGGTTTACCGTGGTGTTTCCAATCCAATGACTATTTCGTTTGCAGGAGTTGCTCAAAATGATGTTAAAGCGAGCGCGCCTGGACTAAGAGATCTTGGAAAAGGAAAGTACATGATGAATCCAGGTTCTGGAACTGAGGTAAAAATCAATGTAAATGCGAAATTACCTGATGGTAAATCGGTTACTGATACAAGGGTTTTCAGGATTAAGAACATTCCTGCTCCACAAGGTGCCATCGGAAAAATGATGGGTGTTGTAAAAGGGCAGAAATCAAGGCTTGAGGCTTCAACCGTAACTGCAGAGCTACCTGATTTTGATTTTGAGGTTAAGATTAACGTAGTGCAGTTTAGCATGAAAGTTCCGGGACAACCTACAGTGGTTGTGAATGGCAATAAACTGAATTCGCAAGCTAAGGCTGCTTTGGCAAGAACAAGCAGAGGTGACCAGGTAACGTTTTCTGAAATCAAGACTAAATTGGAAGGTTCAGACATTATCCTGAAGCAAACTGCCCCAGTTATTTACGAAATACAATAATAAATTTAGTTCGGCGTTTTTTAGCCAGACACTTTGAATACTAAAACTATGAATTGCAAAAATCTTTTATCAATAGCAATTTTGCTTGCAGGAGGCCTTACTTCTTTTGCTCAGTCTAATCTGTTGAATGCAAAGACACCGGATGAGATTGGCAAGAAAACAGAAGCCCAATTGAATTCTGATAATGACAAGCCGCTTCCTTACGGTTACGTTCACGACAGGGATGTAATGATGGGTAAAACGGTTATGGAAATTATTGACCTTGATGAAAGAATCAATTTCCCAATGTACTTCCCAATCGATACCAACAATATTGGTAAAGACAGAAGGTCTTTGTTTGATGTCATTATCAAGGGTATCAAATCAGGAAAAATTACTGAGGTATATGCAGATCCATATTTCAATACAAAACGCCCTTTGGGGGATTTGGAGAATACATTTAAGTTTCGCGATACTACCAATGCTGGTAGGGACGAAATAAACAATGATCCTGAAGCTTACAAAGGAAGGCACGTTGAAGCACAACCTGAAAAAAGGAACAAAAAGGGTAAGGTAATTTCTCCTGCAACTCCGGCACAGGATCTTCCGGCTGCTAAAGTACTTTCTGCAGAGTTCATCGACGAAAGATTTTTGACTTCTCAGGATATCTCGGCTTACAAAATCAAAGGCTATTGGTATTTTGATAAAAGGCAAGGTGAGATGAAGTACAGGTTGCTAGGCATTTGTCCAGTAGCTCCTGAGGCTAAAGAAGTTGGCAAAGAAGATCCGGATGTAATTGAATTGTTCTGGGTATATTTCCCGGCAGCCAGAGATGTCCTGCACGCTTCAAATGCATTCAATGATAAGAATTCTGCGATGCCAATCTCTTTTGACCACCTGTTGAACTCAAGACGTTTCAATTCTGTAATTTATGAAGAAGAAAACGTTTATGGAGATAGGCTGATTGAGGATTATATGAAGGATAACGCGCAATTGCAATTGCTCGAGTCGGAAAGGCTTAAGGAAAAGATTCGCAACTTCGAACAGGATATGTGGAATTATTAATTCGGTTTATATTTTAAACATACAAGAAACTCTTATCTTCGGATAGGAGTTTTTTATTTTCATTATGGTTGATTATTTAATTGTTGGTTGCGGACTTGCCGGTATCGCTTTTGCTGAAACAGCGATAGAGAAGGGGAAATCCGTTATTGTTTACGACAATGATTCGCAAAACTCCTCTAAAGTTGCCGGAGGCCTTTTCAATCCTGTCATACTGAAGCGTTACAGCCGGTTGCAGGATGCGATGGAACAGGTAAAGTTGCTGCAAGTCTTTTATTGCAGCATAGAAAATAAGCTGTGTGTCAAAGACAAAATTGTTTTCGATTTGCCTGTGCTGAGAAAGTTCTTTTCAATTGAAGAACAAAACAATTGGTTTATGGCATCTGATAAACCTGGCCTGACCGAGTTCCTTTCCACAACACTATTTACAAAAAGTTTCAACGGTATTCAATCGCCTTTCGATTATGGGCAGGTATTGCATACAGGATATGTAGATACACAAATGCTGATAGCAGTTTACCGGGATTATCTTAACGACATCAACTCAATCCGTTTTGAAACGTTCGACTATGGCAGCCTAAGCATCAATTATGATCGGATTTCATATCACAACCTTGAAGCAAAGCATATCGTTTTTGCGGAAGGTTTCGGAATCCATTCGAATCCATACTTCAATTACCTTCCTTTAGATGGTACGAAAGGCGAATTGCTTATTATCAAAGCGCCTGATCTCGAACTTGATGTCATCCTCAATACGAATGTGTTTATACTGCCGCTCGGCAATAATTTATTTAAAGTTGGGGCGACTTATAACTGGGATGATAAAACACCAATTCCTACTCCCGCCGGCAGAGAAGAACTCATCCAAAGAACCAAAGAAATCCTGCAATGTGATTTCGAAATCATAGAGCACCTCGCCGGAATCCGCCCTACAGTAAGAGACAGAAAACCGTTGTTAGGTACACATCCTGATTATCCACGAATGCACATCCTGAACGGATTGGGGACACGTGGCGTCATGCTTGGCCCATTTATGGCGCAAAAGCTATTTGATCATATTGAGAATCAAATCCTTTTGGAGCCATCAATAAGCATTAAACGGTTTGCGCCGGCTTAATCCTGTTTTCTTTCTGGCGAAACAAACATGTTGATGTAAATATTCCTGGACCATCTCAGGACCAAAGGCATCAATACGATCAAGCTCATGATGATGCTTATAAAAGTGACGGTTACATCCGCCTTGAAAGCAAAAAAGCAAACTGCGAATACGCCAATCCCTATAAGTACATTCAGTCCATAGCTCACATACATAGCACCATAAAAAAATGATGGCTCAATCATATATTTCAGGCCGCAGTGCGCGCATTTGTCTTTCATTTTCAGGACTTCCCGCAAATTAAATGGATTTGGGTTCACATACATGCTATCTTGTTGGCATCTCGGACAACTTCCTGTTAAAATGCTATTTAATTTGGATCCTTTTTTTAACATTTGCACAAAATTTAAATGATTGGGTTTCTTTGCGTTTTACGGATGGCAAAGTTACGAATACATTCACAGTTAATATCGCGAAATGCTCAATATACACAACCTTTCCGTTTCTTTCGGAGGCTCTTATTTGTTTGAAGAAGTAACTTTCCGTCTTGGTGCCGGAGACCGGGTAGGCCTTGTCGGCAAAAATGGCGCAGGAAAGTCGACCATGCTTAAAATCCTCGCACGTGATTTCGCTCCGGATTCAGGAAGCATTGCTACTGAGAAAGAGGTGAAAATCGGCTTCCTCCGCCAGGACATCGATTTCGAGCAGGGCAGGACCGTCCTGGAAGAAGCGTACCAGGCATTTGCCGAAATCAAGGAAGCTGAGAAAAAACTCGAATCCATCAACCACCAATTGGTCACACGCACTGATTATGAAAGTGAGGAATATTCAAAAATCATTGAGGACCTTTCAGATTATACCCACCGCTTTGAACTTTTAGGAGGTTATAATTATGTTGGTGATACCGAAAAAATCCTGCTCGGACTTGGATTCAAGCGCGAAGAATTCAATAATCCTACAGAGACTTTCTCCGGAGGATGGCGAATGCGTATCGAATTGGCGAAATTGTTGCTGCAATCCAATGACATCCTGCTTCTCGATGAACCTACAAACCACCTTGATATTGAAAGTATCATCTGGCTGGAGAATTTCCTGCGTAATTTTCCTGGTGTCGTCGTCATCGTATCACACGATAAGATGTTTTTGGATAACGTTACCAACAGGACGATCGAGATTTCATTAGGAAAAGCCTACGACTTCAACAAACCGTATACACAGTACCTTGAACTGCGCCATGAAATACGCGAAAAACAACTGGCAACCCAGAAAAACCAACAGAAAAAGATAGAAGAGACCCAAAAACTCATCGAGCGTTTCCGTTACAGTGCCACAAAATCATCGATGGCCCAGTCGCTGATCAAGAAGCTCGATAAAGTGGAACGCATTGAAGTCGATGAGGACGACAATTCTGTGATGAACATTTCTTTCCCCGTGTCAAAAGTTCCCGGAAGAGTGGTTGTTGAAGCGGACCATGTTACCAAAAGCTACGGTGATAAAACCATCTTAAAGGACATTTCCTTATTGGTTGAACGTGGCAGCAAGATTGCTTTCGTCGGGCAAAACGGACAAGGGAAATCGACGTTCATCAAAGCCATCGTACACGAATTTCCATTTGAGGGCGAAATCAAGCTCGGCCACAATGTACAGGTCGGCTATTTTGCGCAAAACCAGGCGGAATACCTTGATGGTGAAATCACTTTGCTGCAAACCATGGAAGAAGCCGCGACGGATACCAACCGCTCTAAAGTGCGCGACATGCTTGGATCTTTCCTTTTCCGCGGCGATGATGTCGAAAAGAAAGTGAAAGTGCTTTCCGGTGGCGAAAGAAACAGGCTGGCTTTGTGCAAGTTACTATTGCAGCCCATCAACGTTTTGGTGATGGATGAACCCACGAACCACCTCGATATCAAATCCAAAAACGTGCTGAAAGCAGCCTTGCAGAAGTTTGAAGGCACGCTCCTGCTCGTTTCCCACGACCGTGATTTCCTTCAGGGCATGTCGAATATCGTTTACGAATTCAAGGACACGAAAATCCGCGAATACCTGGGCGACATTAACTTTTTCCTCGAACAGCGCAATATGGAAAACATGCGCGATGTCGAGAAAAAGGACGTGGTGAAGAAGGAAGCGCCGAAGGAAGTCAGCAAACTTTCCTACGAAGACCAAAAGAAAAACAAGACGCTGCAAAACCGCCTCAGCAAAATCGAAAGCCAGATCAAGGATCTCGAAAACGACATCCAGCGCGATGACAAAGCATTGGCCTCGAATTATGACAAGCATTCGGAAGATGCCAATTTCTTCATGGCTTACAACAAAAAGAAATCGGACCTGGAAAAACTGCTCGACGAATGGGCTTTGGTGCAGGAAGAGATTGATAACGCGTAATTTTTTGGAGCACGGGTCCCGCTTTCCATTACAATCTTTTTGTCCTTAAAGAAAGGACAAAAAGGATTTTCATTTCAATCGGGGCTGGTGTTTTGCCGTCAACTGATGAGCCCGATTCTTTTTGAATGCTCGATCGCTTCAGAACTTTCGCTGAAATAACAAACGGCCACATTCAGGCTTTCAAGGTTTTTCAAGGCATCGACGGCTTTTTGCTTCTTGTGGCTTCCCGTTTGCCGGATGTATACCGCCTGTACATTCACCGGAAATATTTTGCAGATTTGTTCGTATAAATATGGATCATCCTGGGAATCGTCTCCCAAAAGCGTATAGCGTAAATTCGGGTAGAATTCCAATATGTGCTTGATTTTTTCAAACTTGTGGTTGTGGTCGCCCCGCCCTGTGATGAAGAAATCCATCAGGCTCGTCTTAATGTCTTTCAGTAGTAAAACGGCGCGCGGCAACTGGTGCAATTCGGTAAACTGGACAATGAAACGATACAGGTTCCATTCGCTGCTCGATACATAAAAAAAAGCATTCTGTTCCTCCTTGTTGTTCCTTCCGGAAGAACTCAACGCCTGGTAATGCGCCACAACATTATCAAAAATCTTACGGTCATTTACATTCCTGAAAAGCAATATGTAAAGTTTCTTAAACATATTCCTTGTGTGTGAAATCAGGAAAGTATCATCAATATCTGAAATGAAACCTAAATTTCCCTCATAAGGCCTGATGAAACTGCCTTTCATACGGATCTCCTCCCCGCCGTAATTCATCGTTACAAAATAATCCATCCACCCGTAGCCGAATTCCTTCGTGAGCGGGATGCAGAATTTGAAATAACCGTCATCTAAGGTTTTTGTATGTATTTTACTGTCATGGAGTTCCAGGTAGACATCGGCATTTTTCTGGGTCTTGATCCGGAACATGCGTATCACCGATCTGGCGTTCTGGAATTTTCTTTTCTGGAAATCGTAATCTTCTTTTGTCGTTGGTTTAAAAACATGACCCATTACAATTAATTCCTGTTCATTGGCATAGCCGCGGTATAATTTTAGGACAGGCTTCATTCTTTAGCATTTTATTATAAGTTAAATTACTTAAATTTAGGGGATAAAAGAAGCAAAACATTGAAAAAGAAAATCATTTTTGTTGTCAACCCCATAGCGGGCGACATCGATAAAACGGAATTAATCGCAGCAGTGAACGATTTCGCTGAGAGCAAAAACTTCAGTCTCGTCACTTATGAAACCCAGGGAGATGATACCGATTTAAGCCAAATCCACGAGCTTTATATAAAACACAAACCCGAGCGCATCCTTGTTGCAGGGGGTGACGGCACTATAAAGCTGGTTGCCGAAGCTGTAGAAAAGCATGATGTTATTTTGGGAATCATTCCGGCCGGTTCGGCCAATGGGCTCTCTACTGATCTAAACCTGCCTGCGGCGTTACAGGAAAACCTGGAGATTGCTTTCCACGGTGATCATATCGATATGGATATGATTTCAATCAACGGGATTCGCAGCATGCACCTCAGTGACCTTGGGCTTAATGCCCAGTTGGTCCGCAATTATGAGCAGGGAAATACCCGTGGCATGTTGGGTTATGCGCTGCAGGCGATACAAACGCTGAGTGAATCGGAAGGACCGTTTGAAGCAAAGATTGAAGCCGATGGAGAGACCATTGAAACCACGGCGCGGATGATTGTAATTGCCAATACACAGAAATATGGTACAGGCGTAACCATAAATCCGTCAGGGATTATGGATGACGGCAAATTTGAAATCGTTATCCTGAAAAATCTTGACCTGATTGTTTTCGGGAAAATCATTACGGGAAATATGCCTTTGGATACGGGCGACGTGCAGATTATTTCTACTGATAAGGCTTCGATATCGACAAATACTAAAGTCAGTTTCCAGATTGATGGAGAATTCTGCGGGATGATGGATAAACTCGACATACACATCCTTCCCGGACAGATGAAAGTGGCTGTCCCAGCGCCTGTTCCCGAAAGCTGAAATTACTTGAAAGGATTGCGCTGCTGCCATTCGGCAACAGGTTCGAGGCGCTTGAAAATCCAGTCCATGTTCTTGTTCACAAGTCCGTTTCCATGTTGCATGAAGCCATACATTGGTACGGGTTGGGCACCTACGGAACTTTTGATTTCCAAAGCCGTCCGCCCGAAGACAATTTCGCAGAATCCCTTATTAATGGAATAGGCAATCATGTCGTAAAGCATATTCAGGTATAGCATTTTGTCGCGTTGGATATTGTCGTCATAACCCAGGAAATAAGTGTCCATCGACTTTCCGTTTTTAATCAGGGTATTGAAGCCGATGAGTTTTTCTTCCAGGAAATAGCCATAAAAAAGGAATTTGTCGCGCAGTTTTTCCTTAAAGATACGGAAGTGGTTTTTGCTTAGGAAAAAAGTATTGAAAGGTGCATTCTTAGCCACATGGAAATAAAGGTCATAAATCGCATCCTCATATTTGATGATGTCCTCCAAAGGCATTTTGCGTTTGTGGACCCCGTCTGATTTTTTGCGTGCACGTTTGTATTGGTCGCGGTATTTTTTGGAAAGAGACCCAATATAATCCTGTTCTGAATGCCAGTCGGCACGCATCGTAAATACCATATTCGGTTGCGTTGAAAATTCGAGATGGTCTTTGAAACCGGCTTTCCGGAAATCTTCCGCTTCATTATCATCAAAATCCTTGAAGGTTGTCAGGTGGATTTTCTTTCCTTTTTTGGTGAAAGAATCCCTGATTGAAATGGCTGCGGCTTTAAGCGCCAGTATGGTTTTCACGCGATCAGTATCTTTTGCAAAAACAAAAGCATTCTGCCCTGTAAGCATGTTGTTTCCTATGAAAAGGACGCGCGAGGAAAAATTCCTGAAAACCAGCTTGCGTGCCGATGCCCTGAGGCATTTATCACGGTCACCGAAAGATTCCAATTGGTTCACATCGAGAAATTGTGATAAGGCAATCCCGATGGTTTTTCCTGATTCCAGCAATACGATAAAATGGCATTCCATGTTATCCGGTGCCGAAAGCTGCAATACTTCGAGATAATCACGCGAGAGGAAAATGTTTTCTTTGGCTAGCCCATCCCAGTCCGGAGGCAATTGATTTACATCGCTGAAAATTTCAAAAGTGAATGCCATTGGTGGCTGTGGATTTTCTGTAAAAATAGCGAATAATTTTAAAGGCATAAAAAAACCGCCAATGAAGACGGTTGATTTTTATAAATGCGGGATTGGATCAGTGTATGGAAGAAAAATGAAAGCCATCTTTAGTCCATCCGCAGACGATGCCGCCCATGATCGTGCAGGTGACCACCCAGTAAAATCCGGTGACGAGAATATACTTCCAGCTTCTTTTTTCGAAAAGAGAATTAATTGCCACTACAGGCATGATCAGTAATAAGCCTGTCATGAAACCATGAAGCGCACCGTGCTGGAAGGAACGGAATGTTCCGCCATAATCAGCCATGAAAGCCGCGTAAGAGGGAAGTGCCTTATCGATAAAAGCCGGCCCGCCAATCATGCCCAAAGCGCCGGACTGGTGTATGGTCAGGGCCGTCAGGATAAATGCGATGAAAACACTGTAGATGTAAACGAGCGTGAAAATCATCGCCATATTGGGTTTTTTGCCGTCTTCCATATTGACACCGGTTTCGCGCATCCAGATGTTTCCGAAAACTTTTGGGCTATACCATATAAAACCCACTAACAGAGAAGAAAGTGCAGCCACAAAAATGGCTGTAAAATTAATAAAGTCCATATAATTTGGTTTTGGTTAATAATCAAAGATAAGTATTTGAATGAAGTGTTCCATCTTTATTTATATCCTTACATTTTTTTAACTCATCATTATTGAATTGTTATAAAATTATTAATTATTATTTAAATAAAACTTTCGTTTTTGTTATAAACTGTTTATTTATCGTTGTTTTTGTTGAAAATATAAAAAATTGTTATTTTGAAATATTTTGAGTTTTACCTTTAAAAAATTGCATTTCACCGTGTTTTTTTCGATTTCACCTCTTTTTTATGGAAAAAAAATACAGAATTAACTTTTTTTTATACTTTTAGCCGCTTATAAAAATCAACTTTATGTATAAATTCTACAAATCCCCTGAGAGAAGTACAAGTTCTTTTTTCAGAAATGCTTTGGAAAAGAAAACGGTCTTCGGATTGTTATTTCTTTTGTTCAGCATTTTCACGTCTCAGGCGCAGATTTCGGTTTCGGTTACCAATCCAGGTAACACTTCCCCAAGTCTTGCTGCCAGTTATGTGAATTTGTCGTCCGCATTAACAGATCTGAATGCTGTTACTGCGATGACGGGTCCGGTTACGTTGACGTTAACCGGAAGTGAAACGGCGCCGGCCACCGGGTTTACCCTCGGTAGTGCCTCGTTGAATGCAGTTTTGAGTTCGACCAACACGATTACGTTGGTGGCCTCCGGAACTGTAACAATCAACGCAGGGACAGGTACGGCGACACCAGCAAGTGCAGCGCCGGACGGTATGCTGAAACTGGTTGGGGCTGATTATGTAACCCTCGACGGTATTACATTTACCGACGGAAACTCTGCGAGTGCCACCGTTGCGATGGAATATGGTGTCGGGTTATTCAAACTCAGTGCTTCGGACGGTTGTAACAACAACACGATCAGGAATTGTATTTTTAACATGCAGCGTGTGAACAACACTGCCGCAACCTCCCCTATGGTTGACGGCGCTGTTGGTATCCTTGTGATCAACGCTACGGCTGCTGCGGCTACTACAGCGCTGACGCCTACGGTGGCTGCCGGATCAAACAGCAACAATAAATTTTATACCAATACCATCAATGGTGGTAACATTGGTATCGCCTTAAGTGGTTTTGCTGCTACGGCGGGTGTAGGCCCGACACCGACAGCTTCTACGTTTTTAGGAGACTTATCAAACGACATTGGAGGATCAACATCAGGAACAGGAAATACGATCCTGAATTTTGGTGGTGCCGCTGCCGCTGCCAACCCTGCAGCTGGTATCCGTGCGAACAACCAATGGAGTGTCAATATTTCGAACAATACCATTAACAACAATAACGGTTCAGGTGCAAACCACGTTACAACTTTAAGAGGTATTTATGCGCAGGCAGGAACAAGTGCCAATGCCACGATTTCGAACAACACGGTAACAGTGAAAAGTGGTGCGACCACTTCGGCTTTGACTGCAATAGATAATGGTATCGGAAGTACTGCTGCTTCGAATACCATTACCATTACCGGTAACATTATTACAAATAATGCATACACTACTTCAACTACGGGAACATTTACAGGAATCCTGTCCTCTGCTACCGCGGCGAATGTGAATATCAATTCGAACCAGATTATAAATAGCAGTATAGGTACTTCGGCTACAGCAAACACCTGTGTTTTCCAGGCGATTTATAATTCCGCTGGTTCTACGAATTATACTGTGAATTCAAATACCATCAACAACATTACATTGAATAACAGTTTCGGTACATTCTACGGAATCCGCGGAAGCACTTCGGTAATCAATGTTGACGGAAATACGATTTCCAATATTTCCATGCCAAACAGTACAGGAGCAACTTCTTCTGTAATGTATGGCTATTATGATGGTTCATCCCCGCCGAACGAGACGGTGACGAACAACAACATTAATAACTTTTCCATCAACGGAAGCAGTACGGCTACCGGACATGTGATATACGGAATTTATAACCTTACTGCGGTAGGTGCAAAAGTCCTTACCGGTAATAACATCAATAACCTGTCCTTTACGAGTTCGAGCAACTCAGGTTATGCAACGGTTGCAGGTATCAGGAATGCCTACAATACGGTGGCGACGATTTCCAAAAACGTTATCCATACTTTAAGCTCTACTGGTACGGGCCCGACAGTTGCGGGTCTTTATCTGGGAAGCAGCAGTGCTACGACATACAATGTTTCTAATAACATTATTGGTAATTTAAGTACGCCGCAAAGTACAGGTTTGAGCCTGTTTGGTATATTTTGCGGTACTGTCGGATCAAACATCAACCTGTATTATAACACGGTTTACCTGAACGGAACAAGTTCAGGAACTGGTTTTGCAAGTGCTGCGGTTTACCAGTCTTCAACCACGCCTACGGTTTTGATGAACAACAACATCCTTGTGAATCTTTCTACACCGACAGGTACAGGAATCAGTTCTTGTTTCAGGAGGACTTCGACAACGTTGACTCAATACAACTCAGCATCGAATAATAACCTGTTCTATGCCGGTACACCTTCGGCAACAAAGTTGTTATTCTACGACGGAACGAACTCAGTACAAACCATGTCTGCTTACAAGACATTGGTATCGCCAAGGGAAGCTTTGTCATTTTCTGAAGCAGTATCGTCAACTGCCGGAACATTCTTCCAGAGTCTGACAGGTCCGGCTTCAGGATCATCTGCAACGTTCCTTCACCTGGTTAACGGTCTGAACACTCAGGCTGAAAGCGGTGGTATTGCAATTTCAGGAATCACGGATGATTACGACGGAAACACGAGGAATGCTTCTAACCCTGATGTGGGTGCTGATGAATTTGCAGGTGTTTCTCCGGCTCCGGCGATTTCGATTACTTCAGTTACGCCTCCTGCTACGTCACAATGTACGGCTTCGGGCAGGGCAGTAAATGCAAGTATCACCACTGCCAGCGGAACCATCACTTCAGCCACTTTGAACTACAGCTTCAATGGTGTTGCGCAAAGCCCAATCACTATGACGGCAGGCGGTGGCAGTTCCTATACGGCAACTATCCCGGTAGGATCGCCGACAACAGCTACCGTTGCATGGTCTATTACAGCAGTAAATTCTGTACCGTTGAGTGCGACGTACACCGGAACCAGCTATGCGGATGATCCGTTGGCAGGAGGTACGGCTTCAGCTTCAGCATCAGTAACGACAACTTGTGCAGGTACCCCTACAGTATTGACAGCTTCGTTTGTAAAATCTGGCGGAACGGCAACCAACGGTACTGGACTGACAACAATCGGAACAACAAGTACGAGTGAGGCCTTGTCTCCGTTTTCACAGTATTATGAATCTCAGCATACACAATATCTTGTAATGGCTTCAGATTTACAGGCTGCCGGATTGGCTGCCGGTAATATTACTGGTTTAAGGTTCAACGTGGCTACGAAAAACAGTACGCTGCCTTTTACAAGCTATACTATCAAGCTTGCTACTACGGCGTTGACTACGCTGACCAGTGGAAATAACGCCGCTACATTTACAACGGTTTATGCGTCATCTTCAACTGTGGGTACAGGTATGAGTACTACTGCCGGGACCAATAACTTTAATTTTGGTACGGGAGCGGGAACTTCGTCTTCATTTAACTGGGACGGTACTTCGAATATCCTTGTCGATATTTGTTTTGCAAATGATCCAGCTTCAACCGGAGCGTTATTCTCGAACACGGATTTGGTTACGGCAACAACGAAGTCTTACACCGCAACTTACGGTTACAACCAGGATAATGCGAATTTATGTGGTGCAACGTATACGAATGTAACCAACAGCACCAAACTTCCTGATATGACTTTCGTCGGAGTTGCAAAAGTAGCTTTGTCAGGTATTTCATGGTCTGATGGTGCTTCTACAGTAGGTACAGGAAACAACCTTTCTGTCAGTCCTACAACAGGTCACACCTATACTTTTACGGCAAATTATTCAGGATGCCCGGTTTCGGCGTCAACTCCGGTAACGGTTAATCCTGCGCCAACATCGCTTACAGGAACCAACTCATCACAATGTGGTCTGGATATTCCAACGGCATCAGTTTCTGATCCTAATGGATTTGCAACTCCAATCATCAAATGGTATGCTACAAATGTTGCGACAACACCGCTGCAGGCAACCACTTCACATACTTACGGAACTGCTATTTCGACTACAACTACATTCTATGTATCGGTAGTAAACCCTACATCGGGTTGCGAAAGTGCAAGAATCCCGGTTACAGTTACGGTTTCCACTCCGGCTTCAATTACGGTGACTCCGGGTGCTACTGCCACAGTGTGTTCGGGACAATCAATATCACTTGGAGCGTCAAGCACAAATGCAGGTTACGTGTATTCGTGGACGGCAAATCCAACTACGGGAAGCGGTGTAAGTGGTACACTCAGTGGCGCTTCTCAGACAATCACGCCTACCATGCCAGGAACGTATGTTTATACGGTACTAGGTGACGATGGTATCTGTGCTACTACAAATACCGTAACGGTTACTGCAGGTGCATTGCCTGCAATCACAACGGCTGCTGCTGCCAGCGGTACAATCTGTGCAGGCGGTTCGACAGCATTGACTGCCACAAGCATCGGTATCGGTGCCGGTACAGGTACAATTGGTACACAGACCACTACGATTGGTGGTGATAATGGTAATCCTTACCGTTCAGGAAACGGTACAGGAAACCAGATCAAGACCCAGTTGTTGTATAAAGCTTCAGAACTTACTGCTGCTGGATATGCTGCCGGAAATATTACAAGTTTAGGTTTTACGGTAACAGGTGCTGATACGGGTGTCGTATCGAACTTTACGATCAAAATGGCTAACAGCAGTGCTACTGCATTGACTACGACTTATGAAACGCCAACGTTTACTACTGTATTTACACAGGCTTCATTCACGCCTGCGGTTGGTGTCAATACACATACCTTCTCTACGCCTTTTGTATGGGACGGTACCTCTAACATCATTGTAGAGACATGCCAAACCAATAATGTGACAGGAACGACAACCGTCGCTTGTTCTACACCGGCATTTGCGGGTAATACGCATACGGCTTCTTCTACAACAGCCTGTAGTGCTACAACAGGAACTGCGGTAGCCAATAGGCCAATCGTTACCTTGGGAGGTCAGAAAACTACCGATATCACTTCTTCTTACACCTGGACATGGAATCCTGGTAATTTAAGCGGAGCTTCAGTTTCAGTATCACCGACTACAACTACTGCTTATACTGTAAGGGCTACAAATACGACTACAGGATGTTATAACGAACAGGTTGTTAATGTAACGGTTAATCCTAAGCCAACAGCCCTTACGGCTACAAACTCAAGCCAGTGCGGACTTCAGGTGCCAACTGCTTCAGTTGCTGATCCAAACGGATTTACTACGCCTACCATTAAATGGTATGCTGATAATGTAACAACTACAGCGTTACAATCAAGCACTTCGATGACTTATGATACTGCGATTTCAACGACTACGACTTTCTATGTTTCGGTTGTGAATCCTGCTACGGGTTGTGAGAGCAACCGTACTGCGGTAACCGTTACAGTGACTACGCCAAATGCTATCACGGTAACGCCGGGTGCAACGGCAACAATATGTTTAGGTAATCCTATTACTTTAGGAGCCAGCAGCGCTGGTTTATACAGCTACACATGGAGTGTTAGCCCGTCATTGGGAAGCGGTATGAGCGGAACGCCAAGTGGTGCATCACAAACTGTGACACCTACTGCTGCCGGAACTTATGTTTATACTGTTACGGGAACTGACGGTGTTTGTACTGCTACAAATACAGTTACGGTTACTGTTGGTGCACTTCCGGCGATTACTTCGGTAACTGCTCCTGCAACTGCGTCGTGCCCTGGTACGGCAGTGGCACTTTCTGCTAAAAGTATTGCTGCGGCTCCGGGAACGGCAGCCATAGGAACGCAAACTACTACAGAATTTGGTGGTGGTGTTTACAGGAATGGTTTTGGAACAGGCGATTTCAAGCACCAGCTCATATATACTGCGGCCGAATTGAGTGCAGCAGGTTTACAGGCAGGTAATATTACAGCGGTTAGCTTTAATGTTACTTCCGCTGGATCAGGAAGCGCAAACAACTACACGATCAGGATGGCAAATGTGGCTTCAACACCACCTTCGACTACTTCATTCCTTGCTCCTGCAGGTTATACTACATGTTATACTGCGGCTACTTATACTGCTGTTGCGGGTGTAAATACACACACATTCACCACGCCGTTCAACTGGGACGGAACATCAAATGTACTGGTTGATATCTGTTACAACATTTCCACAATAGGTACTTCTTCAACTCTTGCAGCGACTACACCATCAGCCATCAGCAATAATAACTTATTGGGATCGACAGGTGCTTGTGCTGCAACGACAGGTGCAACCACTTATGCCAACAGGCCACTAGCGACATTTGCAGGCCAGGTTGGTTCCGATATGACATCTTCTTACACATGGACATGGAATCCGGGTAACTTGTCAGGAGCTTCAGTTTCAGCTTCTCCGACAACTACTACGGTTTATACCGTTAGGGCGACAAATGCTGCTACGGGATGTTTCAGCGAACAAAACGTTACGGTAAATGTAAACCCGGCTCCGACTGCGCCGACTGTAGTTACAAGTGCATCCCAATGTGGAACACAAGTGCCTGCCGCTTCGGTATCAGACCCGAACGGATTCACAACGCCAGTGATCAGATGGTACAACGTCGCAACAGGTGGTTCACCACTTCAGGCGACTACAAGTACGAGCTATAACAGTGCGATTTCAGTAACTACTACTTTCTATGTTGCTGTTGTTAACCCGACTACAGGTTGCGAAAGTGCCAGGACACCGTTAACCATTACGGTTTCTACGCCGGATAGCCTAAGTATTACTGCGCCGTCAAGCCTTTGTGCAGGTGGCAGTTTCAATATTTCAAGCAGCTACACGCCAAGCTTCAACAACTTTACACAGTTTACCCTGTCAGCAACTCCTGCAACAGGAAGTGGTGTTACAGGAAATGTGGCATTGACTGCAAATGCTACCGGAAGCAATGCTTACCTGGTTACACCAACCGCTGCCGGAACGTATGTGTATACCATTTCAGCATACGATCCTAACACAAACTGTACTTCTGTACAGACTAAATCAATCACGGTAAATGCTTTGCCTGCTTTGACTGTTTCAGCTACTCCGGCTACGATTTGTGCGGGAAGTGCTACGACGCTTTTGGCTACAACAACAACAATCACTGCCGGTACAGCTACATCAATAGGTGCAGATACAACTACAACGGTTACAACAGGAATTACGCCATTCACTTCTAACTACGAAGGACAGCATATCCAATACATCGTAAGGGCAAGTGAGCTAACTGCAAGCGGATTAAACGCTGGTAACCTTACATCCCTTGCCTTTAATGTTACGGCTTCAGGTGTAGGTACTTATGCGCAAAGTGGTTATACCGTTAAAATTGCGAATACTGCTGATACTGCTTTTTCAGGAAATTTCGCTACTCCTTCAGGAAGCTTTACTACGGTATATGGTCCGGTTTCGAAACCTGCTCCTGCTGTAGGTTTACACACTTTGACATTTACTACGCCATTTAATTGGGATGGGGTTTCAAACATCGTAATCGATATTTGCCATGACAACGACTCTGTTGCCGATACTTGTGCTTCATGTTTTAGTGGAAATTCTACTGTAGCTTATTCTACAACGGCATACAATTCCGTTTACGGGAAATATGCTGATAATAATTCGTTATGTGGCACTACTAACGGAACTGCCATCACTACATTTACGAACAGGCCGAATATGATTTTCGGTGGTCAGGTAGTCGGACAGGCTGCTGGATCATTGTCTTATTCATGGTCTGATGGTGCTTCAACCGTCAGTTCTTCAAATACTTTCAGCGCATCACCATCTGCAACGACAGTGTATACTGTAACAGCTACAGATCCTGCTACAGGATGTGCCAAAGTACAGAACGTCACCGTTAACGTCAACCCGGCACCTAACGCACCTTCAGTTGTAAATGGAGGTCATTGCGGAGCGGGTGTGGTTACTGCAGCAACGGTATCAAACACCAACGGATTTACGACACCAACTTACAAGTGGTATAGCGCTTCAACAGGAGGGACTGCATTGCAATCTTCCACTGCGACAAACTATACGACTTCCATCGCTACGACGACTACTTTCTACGTAAGTGTTGTTAACCCAACATCAGGATGTGAAAGTGCGCGCTCGATGATTGTACTGACAATCGATACGATGCCGTCGGCTACAATTCATTATGACAACAGTCCTTATTGTAACACTTTAACCAGTGCTACGGTAACAAGAACAGGAACAGCTGGTGGTTCTTATACCGCGGATCTTGCTTTGAGCCTTAATACTGCGACGGGTGAGGTTAATCCATCTTTAAGTACGCCAGGTCTTTACCAGGTAACTTATACTATGGATGGAGGAAGTTGTGGTATCCAGACAGCGACTACGTTTATTACTATCGGTCAGAATCCAAATTCAGGATTTACATATGGTTCTTCGGTTTACTGTTCAAGCTCATTGACTGCTACGCCAGCCATTACAGGAACAGCCGGAACATTTACGGCTACACCTGCAGGCTTGGCAATCAACGCTTCAACGGGTGTTATTGATCTTGTGGCCAGTACTGAAGGAACTTATACCGTAACCAATACCGTTACAGGAGCTGGATGTACTCCAAGTACGACCAACGCTACAGTTACCGTAAATAAAGCTGTCGCAATCACTGCACAGCCACAGGGCGTTTCGATATTGCCTGCTGATAATACTTCATTCTCAGTGACTGCAACAGGAACTGGAATCTCTTCTTATGTATGGGAAGTGAACGACGGATCAGGTTGGGCAACAGTTGCTGATGGTGGCGTTTATTCAGGTGCTACTACAAACACGCTTTCATTGACGAATGTTACTTCAGGAATGAACCAATACCAGTATCGTGTAACGGTTTCGGGAACAGCGCCTTGTGCTGCCGTAACCAGCGATCCTGCGGTATTGACTGTAACGTCAATCTCGATCAATGCACAGCCGCAGTCTCAGACCATCTGCAGCAATTCGGGTGTGACATTCTTTGTAACCACTTCTGGAGGTACGCCTTCATCTTACCAGTGGCAATACAGGGTGAACAGTGCAGGAACTTTTGCCGATATTCCATCTGCAACGTCTTCTTCTTACAGCATTCCATCAGGACTGACTTCCGCTAATACAGGAAACCAGTATCAGGTGGTGATCAACGGAGGAAGCCTTGTTTCTAACGTGGCAACCCTTACGGTTAATGATGTGGTGGCAATCAATACCAATCCTGCTACGCAAACGGTATGTTCAAGCGCGGCTTCTGTGACTTTCACAGTAGGTGCCACAGGAACAGGTCTTACTTACCAGTGGGAACTGAGCACTGATAACGGTGGCAACTGGTCTCCGATTTCAGCTGCGACAACTGCATCATATACTATCAACACGCCTGCGGTTTCCCTTACCGGAAATCAATACCGTGCCGTTGTTTCTGGCTTGGCTCCTTGTAGCGCCCAGACATCTACTGCTGCCACATTGACGGTGATCCAGGCGGTGGCTATTACAGCGCAACCTGCAAACCAGGCCATCTGTGCTTCGGCTACAGCCAACTTCAGCGTTACCGCTACTGGCGCAGGATTGACTTACCAATGGATTGCAAACAATGGAAGTGACATCATCCTGACCGATGGTACGCTTTCAGGAGCAACCATTTCAGGAGCGACAACAAACGCGTTGTCCATCGCATCGGCTTCTTCACTTTCAGGATACACTTTCCGTGTACAGGTTACCGGAACGGCACCATGTGCTCCGTTGACTTCTAATACGGTGAGCCTGTATGTGGTAAGTGGTGGAACTATTGCTGTAGGACCGTCAGGTACTTACAACAACCTTACTTCGGCCATCGCGGCTTTGGTAACTTGTGGTATCACCCAGCCAACATTCCTTGAACTGAACAGCGGCTATGATGCTTCTACGGAAACTTATCCGATCTCGATGCCTGCAATTACAGGGGCAAGCGCTACCAATACTATTACAATCCGTGAGGCGAATGGCGTTACAGGAAAAGTAATCAGCTCTGCAAACCCTGTAGCTACTTTCTCCCTTAACGGAGGTAATTACTGGACTATCGACGGACGTTCAGGTGGTACGGGAAGCAACAAAGACCTGCAGATCAGCAACACTAACACAACCGGTGCTGTAATCCAGTTCATCAATGATGCTTCTAACAACATCGTGCGTTATGCTGATGTACGTGGTGTGAACACTTCTGCTACATCTGGAGTGGTGTTGTTCTCTACAACAACTGCTACTACGGGTAACGACAATAACACGATTGCAAATTGTGACATCAGGGATGGCGCAACTACTCCGGTGAATGGAATCTATTCTGCGGGTACTGCTGCCAAAACGAATGACAATAACACGATTTCGAATAACAACATTTTCAACTTCTTCAGCGCTACGTTAGCAACGAAAGGTATAGCTGTTGCTTCGAACAGTGAAGCCTGGACGATTTCAGGCAATAAACTGTACCAAACTGCTACAAGGATTTATACCACCGCGAATACGCACAATGGTATTAACGTAGCTTCTGGTGCGGGTTACACGATTACAGGAAACACGATCGGTTTTGCTAATGCAGCGGGAACCGGTACCATGAATCTTGTAGGTAATACTGTAGCACTTACAGGGACCTTCCCAAGTGCTTACACGACTACGGGAACTGCCAATGCTACGCGTTTCATCGGTATCAATGCAGGATTTACTGCAGCTGGTACGGTTTCATCAATCCAAAATAACACAGTTGCGGGAATTGCGCTTTACACTTCAAGTGGCGCTACGACTACAAACGGTGTCCTTTGCGGAATCAACGTAACGAGTGGTAATGCCAACATCGGTACAGCTACCGGAAACACTATCGGTGCTACGACGGGAATGGGTTCGCTTTACGCAGCTTCAACTACCTCGCAGGCTGCAGTTGTAGGTATTTACGCTACTTCTGCAAACACTGTAGCCATCCAGAACAATACTATTGGAGCCATTGATGCTTCAGGTACAACAGCTTCGCTTACCGGGTCTGTTACAGGTATTGACGTTGCCGGTTCGGGTGTAATGACTGTCAGCAATAATATTGTTGGTAACACTACAGCAAACAACCTGCGTGGAGGTGCTTTCTTTAATGGAACCAACCTTACCAATTCAGGTGCATTGACGTTCACTACTTCAGGCGCTACACTGATTGAAGGTATTAGGTCGGCTGCTACAGGAACAAGTACTACCATCAGTAGTAACACTGTGAGAAATGCAACAGCATATGGAACAGGAGCTTCTATTGTAAATGGTGTTGATAACACTGGTGCTGCCACTTTGCTTACTGTAGGTTCAAACACCATTACTGATATAGCCAACGCAGGTACAGGTGCCTTTACAGGTATGACGGTGGGTTCCCCAACGACTGTAAATGTCACTTCGAATACCATCAACAACCTTAGCAGGACTGCTGCAGCTACTTTCTACGGTATCCAGTATGGTACCCCAACAACGGTTACTATCGACGGCAACACAGTTTCTAACCTGGCAAACAATGCTGCGGGAAGTACTTCAGGATTCTACGGAATATATTCAGTAGGAACACCGCAAAATGAGACGATTACGAATAATAATGTATTCGGCTTAAGCACTACAGCTACCGGTGCCCAGACTATGGTGGGCTGGTACCAGCTTACTTCGAATACAGGTACCAAAGTTTGTACCGGAAACAACTTCTACAACTTTACGGCTCCTGCGAGCAGTGCTGTTGTAATGTATGGAATCCGTAACGGATATGGTGCGAACGTGACCATTAGCCGTAACACGATTTACGGATTCGCGGGTGGTCTTACGCAGTTTGGTATCTATTCGGCTCCGTCGATTGCTGGTACAGCAAATATTTTCAGGAACAAGATTTACGATCTTTCCACAGGAAATACAGGTGCTGCGCAAATCATCGGTCTTGCAATGGCCTCAACAACGGCTTCTGCAAATACCAATGCTTATGACAACCTTATCGGTGATCTGAGGACACCTGCCGCATCCAATGCTGATGCGATCAGGGGAATCTCGGTATCAGCTACGGCTGCTACGGCTAACTTCAACGTGTATAACAATACTGTGTACCTGAATGCTTCTTCTACGGGAGCGGCTTTCGGAACATCAGGTATCTACCACGCTGCAAGCTCGACTGCTACTACGGCGAAACTTGATTTGATGAATAACATCGTAATCAATACGTCTACGCCTGGTACTACTGGTGTTGTTACTGCTTTGAGAAGAAGCGCTGTAGCTACGCTGGGTAACTTCGCTACGACTTCTAACCGCAACATGTATTTTGCCGGTACGCCTGCTGCAAACAAGGCCATCCTTTATGATGGAACCAATGCTTATCAGGATTACAGCACTTACTACGCTGCGGTAGGAACTTCACGTGAGGCGAATTCATTTGTTGATACGGCATTCTCTGCAGCGTCATTCTTCAACAGTACAACAGGAGGTTCAGCAACTTACCTTAAGCCAAACGATGGTATCAATACCCTGGCTGAAAGTGGTGGTGCAAACTTATCTGCATTCTTTACTGTTGATTATAATGGTGTTACAAGAGGAACGCAATATGATATGGGAGCATGGGAATTTGCTGGTTCTTCACCGGCACCGACAGTGACTTTCAATTCAGTTTCGCCTGCATTCACTACACTTTGTACTGCTACGGCAAGAACGGTTTCTGTTGATGTTACAACGCCTACAGGAACAATAACAGGTGTTACGATTACTTACAACAACGGAACTGCTACAGGGCCTGTTGCAATGACAAATACATCTGGCAATACATGGTCTTATACTATCCCTGCGGCTTCACCTGCAAATAGTGTAGTGACCTGGAGCGTTACGGCTACGAATTCTTCGTCGCTGAGCACCGGATATACTGGTACTTCATACCAGGACGCTTTGAATACGGGTGTTAGCCTGGTTGCTTCGGCATCATTGACTACCGTATGCAGCGGCACCGGAACTATCTTAAACGCTTCGTTTAATGGTATTGCACCGACGTATACTGCACCACCTGCAGTTACAAACCCTACAACTGATGAAGATATGGGCAATGTAACCATCACGCAGGGTGCTACTACAATCCTTAACAATGCTTCAGCAAGAAACTCTCTGGTTGGAACGATAGGAACAGCTACAGGTACTGCGGGAAGCTATGCAAACTATACTGCATTCGGTCCTTATGTACTGAACGGTGGTGGATCTTATAATTTCTCTATGACGAGCGTACAGGATGCTTCTGCGTTTGCACACTCGATGGCCATTTATATTGATTACAACAGAAATGGATCATTCGGTGATGCAGGAGAAGCGGTTTATACTTCAGCGGCAACTACTTTGGGTGCACACACTGAAACAGGATCGTTCGTCGTTCCTGCCGGTGTAAGCCCTGGTAATGCCAGGATGAGGATTATTGTCACTGAAGGTGCTGGAGGAATTACCGGCCCAACAATGACAGTAGGATGGGGCGAATACGAAGAATATATGGTTAACCTGCAGCCAAGCGTCGCCTATTCCTGGTCTGACGGCTCAACTGTAGTAGGCACTACGAAATCTTTGACAGTAAACCCTACTACAACTACAACTTATACCCTCACAACAACAGTGAATAGCTGTCCGGTTGTGTCTAACGGTGTGACTGTGACTGTTAACCCGCCAAGTGTTGCCGGAACCATTAGTGGAGCCGCTACAGTTTGCTCAGGAACTAACAGCACTACACTTACATTAAATGGCAATACAGGAACAATCCAGTGGCAGTCATCTTCTGATAACACTACTTTTGCAAACATCAGCGGTGCTACAGGATCTACTTACACTGCGCAAAACCTAACTGCTACGACTTATTACAGGGCCGTAGTGACCAGCGGGCTTTGTACTGCTGCAACTTCTACAAGTGTTGCGGTGACTGTTGATCCTGTATCTAATGGCGGAAGCGTAACAGGCGGCACAACGATCTGTTCAGGTTCTGCCAGTGGATTATTGACTTTAGGAACTCATACAGGTACTATCGTAAGATGGGAAAGCTCGGTTTCTCCATTCACAACATGGAGCCCGATTGCTAATACTACGAGTACTTACACTTCAGGTACGCTTACACAAACTACCCAATTCAGGGCGGTGGTACAAAGCGGTACCTGTCCAGAAGCGAATTCGGCTTCAACGACAGTGACAGTTGATCCTGTATCTAACGGCGGAAGTGTAACAGGTGGCACGACCATCTGTTCAGGTTCGATGAGCGGACAATTGACATTGACTGGAAACACTGGCACTATCGTAAGATGGGAAAGCTCAGTTTCTCCATTCACAACCTGGAGCCCGATTGCTAATACTACGAGTACTTACACTTCAGGTGCGCTTACACAAACCACCCAATTCAGGGCTGTGGTTCAAAGCGGCGCTTGCGCAGAAGCAAATTCGACGTCAACTACCGTAACGGTTGATCCTGCATCTAATGGAGGAACTGTCTCAGGCGGTACAACAATCTGTTCAGGTTCGATGAGCGGACAATTGACATTGACAGGAAACACTGGCACTGTCGTAAGATGGGAAAGCTCGGTTTCTCCATTTACAACCTGGAGCCCGATTGCAAATACTACCAATACTTACACTTCAGGCGCACTTACCCAGACTACCCAATTCAGGGCTGTGGTACAGAACGGTGCTTGCGGCGAGGCTAACGCTGCAGCGGCTACCGTAACTGTTTCGCCTGCTTCTGTCGGCGGTTCGGTAAGCGGCGGTTCAACTACATGTAATGGTTCAAGCAGCGTATTGACATTGTCAGGTCACACGGGTGCTGTAGTAAGATGGGAAAGTTCAGTTTCCCCATTCACGACTTGGAGCCCGATTGCCCATACAGGCACGACATATATGACAGGGCCAATTACTGTAGAGACGCATTTCCGTGCGGTTGTACAAAGCGGTCCATGTGCTTCGGCCACTTCTTCTGAAACAATTGTTACGGTAGGAGGTAATACAACAACATGGAGTGCAGGAGCATGGAGCAATGGTACGCCTAACTCTCTAAGCGCTGCAATCATCAACGGTAACTTCACCGCTGTAGCCGATCTTAACGCCTGTACACTGACGATCCAGAGCGGAACCGTAACGGTTTCAGGTGGTTTTGATTTCTACGTAAACGGTAAAGTGACCGTCAGCGGCGGAAGCCTTACTTTCGAGGACGGTTCTGACCTGGTGCAGTCGCAGGACATCGCCAACACAGGTAACATCAAATACAAGAGGACGGCGAACCTGATCCGTCAGGATTATGTTTACTGGTCTTCACCTGTATCAGGACAGTTGTTGCAACCGTTCTCACCGAACACGCTTAACACGCGTTTCTACAACCTTGACGAGCCAACGAACGCTTTTGTTCAGATCGCTTCGCCATCAACCACTTCGTTTGATGCTGCCAAAGGTTACATGATCCGTTCTGCGAACAACCATCCAACGACACTTACCCCATGGACAGGAACGTTCACCGGAGTGCCCCGCAACGGTGAGTACACGATCCCGGTAACGGTGAGTGGCCAGGGCTACAACATGATCGGTAACCCTTACCCGTCTACTGTTGATGCTGACCTTTTCCTTGCCGAGCCAGGAAACGCAGGTACGCTTTACTTCTGGACGCACATCAGCCAGGCTGCTGCTTCAGGAGCGAACTATGCTACCTACAACACTTTGGGAGGAACTGCTGCACAATCAGGAGGTACTGCGCCTACAGGCGCCATCCGCGGAGGACAAGGTTTCATCCTGCTGAAATCTTCAGCAAGTACGGCCAGGTTCACCAATGCGATGAGGACTGCTGAAGGTGGTGCTTTCTACAGAAGTGCACAAACGGCTGAGAAACACCGTATGTGGTTCAACCTGAACACACCGGCACACGCGATGAACCAGATCCTTGTAGGTTACGCCGAAGGCGCTACGATGGGTGAGGATGTCGCTATGGACGGTAGGTCTATCGAAGGCGGTTCGTCGATCTCGAGTTTGATCGGTAATGACAATTATGTCATCCAGGCCCGTCCGCTTCCATTCGTGGATACCGACGTGGTGCCATTAGGCTTCAATGCGGCTACGGCCGGAACTTACATCATCGAGCTGGATCACATGGACGGCTTGTTCTCAGGAGACCAGAATGTTTACCTGAAGGATAACCTTCTCGGGGTAACACACAACATCAAGCAGGGGGCTTACAGCTTCGCTTCAGCTGAAGGCTCATTCGCCAACAGGTTCGAAGTGGTGTACCAGTCTTCACCGCTTGGGGTTGACACGCCAACATTTGATGCGAACAGCGTAGTGGTTTACAAAGACCAGGGCATGCTTCACATCAATTCCGGTAAAGTCGTGATGTCAGGGGTTAAGATCTTCGACATCCGCGGCAGGCTGATTTATGAGCGTGGTGCGATCAATGCTTCAGAGGCCGTGTTGAACGACCTTAGGGCAGAGGAGCAGGTATTGCTTGTTCAGATCACTTCGGTTGACAATGAGGTGGTGACCAGGAAGGTCGCTTACTAAGTTTCACTGAAACATCAATAAAAGAAACCTCCTGAGCAATCAGGAGGTTTTTTGTTTATAGCGCTTCGAATTTCCATTTACCGCAGAAAAAAAACATTACACCGCAGCAAATTGGGGCTGCTAAAATTTTTACCGCAGGAATTTTCCCATTTACCTTTATTTTTTTTTTGCGACGGATTGGCAACCTACATTTGTCATGTAAATAAACAACACCATGCTAAAAGAATTTATTTTTAAAGAAACAAATATCATGAAACTCGTTGCAGTTTTCGGATTTGTACAAAAGAAAAGAAAACCCTCTTTTCGAAAATAACGTTGAGATTTTAGACTTTTTTATAATTGGAATGGAAAGATTCTCCAAAAACGATTGATCCATATTTTCCAACGAAAAACATCCTTTCCCCGGATGTTTTTTAGTTTTATTACAATTAGGATGGTTTTTGTGATAAATTTTTAAACTGTAACTTTTAAGAGTTATACTTCGTATTATTGTATAATAGTAGTAGTTATTTTGCGTTATTATAAATATCAAACTACTTGATTTGCGTTATTATAAATTCCCCTAATCTGTAAATACAACGCCAATGTTTAAAGAATTCATTTTTAAAGAAACCAATGTCGGGAAATTCCTGATGTTTTTGGGCCTCATCAAGACAGGTATTTAACTTCGGTTTATACCTGTTTTTTTATTGCGTTAAGGTGAACTTCCTTTCGCCACAATTACCAGTGTCTCCAATTTTTGTTGATTCTTCCGCTGCTTTAAGAAGAAAATTCTCAGGCTAAGATTATTTTGGTTTTATGAAGTATGTTAAAATACAATCATAGGCTTAAATTTAAAGCGCTAATATCCAGTTTCTTAAAAATTTAAAACATGTTAAAGGCATTGTTGCTCTCGTTCTTTTGATACGACAGCCATTTTTAAGCCGTTTTATTAAGGTAAACAATACCTAAAAATTTATTTATGAAAAAAGTAATGTATTCCATGGTAACGGCAGCAATGATGCTCGGCAACATGTCCTGCAGTTCTGACGATGACAGTGCTGCAACATCAACAACAGAAATTTCAAATACCGTAAGTTCCGGTGCTTGGCGTGTAACGTATTTTATGGATGATGACAATGATGAAACAAATCATTTTGCGGGTTATAATTTTACGTTTGGCTCAAACAACGTACTCACCGCAACGAATGGTACCAATACTTATACCGGCGTATGGATGGTAAGTACAGAAAATCCCGGCGATGACCACCCGAATCTTGAGGATATCGACTTTGATATTATTTTCAATTCGCCGGATAATTTTGTAGACCTGACAGAAGATTGGGAAATCCTGGAAAGGACTTCCACGAAAATAAGGATGAAGCATGTCAGCGGCGGCGATGGAAGCATTGATTACCTAACTTTTGAAAAAAACACTTAAAAAATAAACCGGCGTAACAGCCGGTTTTTTCGTAAAAAAGCCCTTAAAAAGGGCTTCTTAAATCAGCACAAAGTTTTCATAAGGTTTCATCGGTAGTATTTGTATCCGGTGCGTCATCTGATGAAACCGAATTGGACTGATCTTCATCCAAATCGATATTATCCCGCAAAATATAATCATCCTGGCTAAAAGCATCTGAATTGCGGCTGTTTTGATGGTGCGTCCTGAATTTATCCGACCGTTGCTCATCATTATCAAATTCAAGATAATCAGAATTGCTCGTATGGGATTTTTCATTTGTATAACTTACACCTGGCTGTTCCATAGCAAGGTATTTGTCGGGTGAGGTGTATTTGAAATCATCATTTTCATCGTATTGATGTGACTGATTTTTTTGTTTTCCGCTGTGATCATGTCGATCTTGATTGTCATTTGTTTCCATTTCAAAAAAGGATTAAATTATTAATGTTATTGCCAGCCAGCAAACTCTTGTTCGTAATCATCATATTATGAATGTAAAATTGTGTTTTCGCAAGGCGTATTTGCTTCCGCAAGTGTTTCTCATAGCCCGCTTCAGCTGGTGTTTTCACTGGATATTTTTTCTTCATGGCTTTGAAATTAAATATTAATTTTACCTTCAATGCCGCCATCGTCGGATTTGGCATCCTTCAATCCGGCTGCAGCTGTTGCCCATTTCAATAAAGCAATGAGTTTTCCGTCTTTCGTGTCCCAATAATACGCGTCCGAAGGGGTGACTTTAATAACCCTTACTTTCGGGTCATCCTTTCCTTCTTCGAACCATGCCTTGGCAATGGGTGTCCAGACTTCTTCAATGTGGGCTCGGTCGCTAAAAATCGTTGCCGTTCCGAAAACAGACAGATATTCATTATCAGCTGATTTGGAAAAGAACAATTGGACGCGGTTGTCTGCCAATATCTCAAAATTCTTATTGCTTTCCGAAGAACTCATAAACCACAGATTGCCGCTTTCATCTACTTCCAAAACGCTCATTGGCCTTGATTTTATAGGCAATTGGGTCAATTCTGTACAGAAAAGGCAGATTTTAATGTCTTCAGCAAGTTTTTTCAGTTTTGCAATGGCTTCCTGATTGTTCAGGTCTTTGTAATTTCCCATGATGTTGTATTTAAGGTTGATAATAGTTTTCAGATTTTATTTAAAATAGATTTCAGGTCGATGGCATCATCAAAAAAATTAGCCCACAAATCACCTTTTTCCTGAAGCCGTTTCGGAATAGTGTTGATATTGTAAGCTTTTAAATCCAATGAATCGTTGACTTCATCCCACTCCAGTGGCGTGCTCACGCCGGCACCTTCACGCGGGCGTAATGAGTAAACGCTAGCCATGGTTTTTCCGCGCCCGTTCTGCAGGAAATCCAGGTAAACTTTTCCTTTCCTTTTTGCAGGCATACGCTCCAGGCTGGTAATTTCCGGCAGGTCACGATGCACCATCTGGCTGACAAGGTGTGAAAATTGCCTTGTATGTTCATAAGTGTATTTCGGCAAAACGGGAATGAAAACATGCAGTCCGTTACCGCCCGAAGTCTTTATATACGCAGGAACTTTCAGCAAATCCAAAACTTCCTTTAACTTCGTCGCTGTGGCAATGATGTTTTTCATCGGAACGCCTTTCGGATCCAGGTCGAAAATGATATAGTCAGGATTGTTCAATGAACCCACACGACTGCTCCACGGATTCATTTCTATGCAGCCCCAATTCGCAAGGAAAAGCAGTGTTTCCTCGTCGTTGCAAATGAGCCATTCTATGCTTTCCCCGGCGCTGTCGGATTTTATTTTTCTAGTCTTGATCCATTTAGGGACTTTACCGGCAACGTCTTTCTGGAAAAACCCCTCACTTTTAATGCCATCGGGTGTACGGCGTAGTGATTGCGGGCGTTCTTTGAGGTAAGGTAGTATATATGCTGCAACTGATTTATAATAGTCAATTACATCGCCTTTCGTAATTTTTTCCTTTGGCCAGAAAACTTTATCGAGGTTACTGAATTCGATACGGCTTTTAGTCCTGTTCTTTTGTGGCTCTTTTACAGCAGTCAAAGTATCTGAACTCTTTTCAGCGACAACACCAGGTTTTTCAATGGTAATGTCTTTGGGATCTTTGTCTGAACGCAGTCCGAGGAATACAGGGTGGCGCATACTGCCGGTTTCGGTAAATTCAGAAAATTTGAGTTGGGCAATAAGTTTCGGGCTAACCCAATGCACGTTTTTTTCTTTAGGGATTGTTGTAAATGGAGATGCTTTACGCTCGATCCGGTCTAATTTTTTACGTAAATCTTCCAATATATGTTCTGTGAATCCGCTACCGACTTTACCTGAATAAATCAAATCTTTCCCGTCATAATAGCCGCACAACAAAGCGCCGATGCCTTTCCTGCCGCCTTGTGGTTCTGTAAAACCGCCGATAACCATTTCCTGTTGTTTGTCGGTCTTGATTTTAAGCCAGTCGCGTGAACGTTTGTCCGTTTGATATCTTGAATCGCTTTTTTTCGCGATGATTCCTTCGCCACCTTTCGCTGCAACTGCTTCAAAAGCCTTGATTCCAGTGCCTATTTGATGTTCAGAATAAATAATATTGGCAGCTTTTGGCAATACTGCTTTCAGTATTTTCTTGCGCAGTAAAAGTCCGAGGTTCCGTAAATCAAATCCCTGAAAATAAAGAATGTCGAATGCATAGAATTTCAATTTTCCTTTTCCGGGATGGTCTTCGTATTTCTGCAACCATTGGAAATGACTTTTGCCTTTCGAATCCTCTACGACGATTTCACCGTCGAGAATCATATCTTGTGGCGTGCCGTCAAAACTTTTCGCAATCTCCGGATATTTGCCATTGAATTTAATGCCATTCCGTGATATTATTGTGGCCTTCTTATTTTGGATTTGTATCAAGGCACGGTAACCATCAAATTTATTTTCAAAAATCCAATCCCCGTGGTCGAATGCCGCATCAGTGAGCGTAGCCAACTGCGGACGCCAGTTTTCAGGAAAATGCGTTATTTTTTTCGCATCTGCTAAATCATCACCTGAAAATGCACCATCCGACTTTGCAGCATGTGCCATTTTTTCTTCTTCCCTGCGCTCTGTTTTCTTTGTCGGGACAATTTTTTTTGTAGCCGATTTCCGGTTGCTTTCCCAAACATCGTTCCCTTTCGCAATAGCGTTAAAATCCCTTTTGGTTATAATGGAAAGTTCATTAAAGGCTTTTCCATCCGCGAATTCATCATTGCCTTTCATCAGCAACCATTGTTTATCGTCATCTTTTATGCTGAAAAGATGGTAGGAACCTTTGAGCTTACTGCCCTGCAGGACAATTTTTATAGAACCTTCTTTCAGTTGCTTTTTCATCAATGCATTGTCTTTCGAGGCATCATCGTTTCCTTCTGCATGGTATGTCCCGATATCCCAAACCATTACCGTGCCACCCCCATATTCCCCTTCCGGAATGATGCCTTCGAAATCAATATAATCCATCGGATGGTCCTCGACGTGCATCGCGAGGCGCTTTACATCATGGTCTGCGGAAGGTCCTTTTGGTACGGCCCAGCTTACCAGTACACCATCGATTTCGAGCCTGAAATCATAATGCAAATGTGATGCGGCATGTTTTTGCACAACAAATTGCAGGGCACCTTTTGAAGTTTTCCTGATTCCTTTTGGCTCTTTGGTCTTAGAGAAGTCCCGTTTCTGATTGTATTTTTCGAGTGGCATAACAATTAGTTTTTCATTGCTTCGAGACTGGCTTTGAGCTGTGACAATAAATCATCAGTGTCCGTTTTTTTGGCTTTGGTTTCGGGAGCTTCTTTTTTGGCTGATTTCTTTCCTTTGGGTTCGGCGAGTTTTTTCTTAATCATTTTCAAGAGCTCGTCTTTGTAAGTGTCTTTATATTTTTCAGGCTCAAATTTGTCGGTCATCTGATCGATAATCGTCATGGCCATGTCGAGTTCTTTTTTCTGGATTGAAATCTCTCCTGGGATTTTTGCTTCTGATGGATCGCGCAGATCCTGGTCGAAGCGTATCTGAATCAACAAAATCGCATCATCTTCCACTTTCAGGATGCCTAAATGCTCTGCGCTGCGTATGATGAATTTTGCCAGACCGACTTTACCCGATTTTTTTAGCGCTGCACGCAATAAGGCGTACGTTTTCATGGCTGATTTCTCAGGCTCTACGATGTAAGGCTTTTCGAGATATTGTGAAGGGATTTCATCTTCCAGTACGAATTCGAAAATGTCTATGGTTTGTGTTTTTTCGGGCATCGCTTTCGCAAAATCGGCTTTGTCCAGTACAACATAATCGCCATCGTCACGGCGGTAACCTTTTTCGATTTCGTCCCACGGCACTTCCTTCCCGTCTTTTTTGCAGACACGCACATATTCGATGGCACAATGGTCCTTTTTACGGATCATGTCCAGGTCAATGCGGTGGGTAACAGACCCGCTGTACAAACGAACCGGAATATTGACCAGGCCGAAGCTGATGCCGCCCTTCCATAAAGCCTTCATAAGCATGATTTTAGCGTCTCTTACAAAGTTTGCAATTATAGCAATGGAACTGCTTACGGAATTTTAAGGATAGATTACAATATTATCAAATGCCCAGGTACAAAGCGCTTACGCAGGGATATAGATATCGAAAGTCGTGCCATTATCGGGGATGCCCGTTGCGGTAATCGCGCCGTGATGGTTCAGCACAATCTTCTTGACAATGGCTAATCCGATGCCGGTCCCCGAGAACTCATTTTTAGCATGCAGGCGTTGAAATACTTCAAAAATGCGCTCGCCATATTGCGGATCGAAACCGATGCCATTGTCGGAGACGGAGATATGGCAATACGATTCATCCTGTCGTAACGAAGCGATTTTGGTTTGATTGCCGTGGATGATTTTACTTTTGATTGTAATTTCAGGACTGGTGCCAGGTTTGCTGAATTTTAGTGCATTTCCGATCAGGTTGTGCATCAGCTGGACAAACTGGAATGGCACGACGGATATGGTATCAAGATGGCCAATATGGATGATGGCTTTTTTCTCTTCTATAGTTTCCTTAAGCTCTTTCCCGACTTCATCAACGATTTTCCGGAGGTCGGTTCTAATGAATTTCAGATCCGAACTACTGGTTCTCGAATAGGCGAGGAGGTCAAGAATGAGCGTTTGCATACGGTTGGCTGCCAATTGCATACGATTGAAATAATCCTTGGCATTGTCCGATAAAGCCTCATATTCCTTTTCAATCAGGCGACTTGCGAATGTTTGTATCTTGCGCAACGGTTCCTGGAGATCATGGCTGGAAACATAAGCAAATGACTGCAATTCGGCATTCATCTTTTCCAAATCGTTGTTTTTCCGTTCCAGTTCGCGGGTTCGTTCCATGACCTTTTTCTCAAGCTCATTCACGAATTCCTGCTGCTCATGGATATCGGTGCTTGTACCCACCCACATCTGAATTTCTCCGGAAGGGTCACGTTGTGCAGTGGCACGGCAAAGATGCCAGCGGTAAATGCCATCGTAACGCCTGAAACGGTGCTGGAAGATGTAATCCTTTCCTGTGTTTATGGAATCCTGCCAGCTTTGGACCGTATGGGCTATTTCATCCGGATGCACGATATCGACCCAGCCGACTTCTTTCAAAGTCTTCGGACTTAAGCCTGAATATTCCTGTACGGATTTATTGAAATAAGTAATCTCGCCATGTTGGTTCGTAGTCCAGATATGCTGCGGCAGCGAATCGGCGAGCAGCCTGAATTTTGTTTCACTCTCCAGCAATTCCTGCTGCCAGAGTTTTTCTTCATTGATGTCGCGTAAGGTCCCCAGCATTTTTAAGGGCTTATTTTCCTCGTCAAAAAATACTTTGCCTTGTGTCCTGATCCAGATTGTCTGGCCAGTGGGTTTGATTACCCGCGCTTCATACTTATAGACACCGGTGTGCAGGGCTTCTGCGAAAGCTTTTTCGACAATTTCAGAACGGTCGTCGGGATGGATTTGCAGACGCATGTCGGCATGTGAAATTTTCCTGGTTTTGTCATGACCGAATATTTCTGCCAGCCTTTCAGAATGGATGATTTCCTTCGTGGATAAATCCAGGTCCCATGTAGACATTTCTGCCGCTTCGGTAGCCAATCGCAGCCTTTCTTCTGCATCCTCCAGTTTTTTGCGCGCCTCGACACGTTCGGTAACATCATTTACGGTAACCATAATGCCTGAAATACTGCCGTCAGCTTCATGCAAGGGGGCATATTGGTAATCGAGATAAAATTTACGCATGCCATCATCTCCCTGTACGAACGCGATCGATTCACTTTCTTTATGGATTTTGCCTGTAATGAGGACTTCCTCAAGCAAGGCAGGGTATTTTTGTTCATTCAGTTCAGGAAAGACATCAAGGATGCTCTTGCCGATGACATCTTCGCTGTTTTTACGCCAGATATTTTTGATCAGGATATCATTTGCAATTTCCACAATGTAATCTGGTCCCCTGAATATTGTCATGGCGATCGGCGATTGCATCACGAGGTTCCGGAATTGCTTCTCACTTTCCATCAGTGCGTGTTTCCCATAAACCGCTTCAGTCACCTCTGTAGCGACAACCATAATGCCTGAAATACTGTTGTCATCTTCCCGCAACGGATGGTATACAAGGTTGAAATAGCCGAGCTCTTCTTTACCATAACGATTTAACATCACCGAAAGTTCTGATGCATGGAAAGCTTCACCGGTTTCAAGGACATTTTTAAGCAGCGGCTCCACTACTGATTTTACACTGGGAAGGGAATCAAATAACGGCCTGCCCACAAATTCCGATAAAGTCCTGTCAACCAACTGCAGATAATTGTCATTTGCCATTTCAGGTATGAATTCAGGGCCGCGCAGTATAGTAATGCCTAACGGTGCCTGCTGCACGGTATTTCGGAAACGCTTGTCCGTAATTTCCAATTGACTTAATGCTGCCGTAAGTGATCGCTCCGTTTTTTTAAGATCAGCAATCAGATTTACTTTTTCGGTACTTTCCGTGCAGGTCACAAAAACACCGCCGACGTTCCCCGATTCGTCAATCACCGGACTGTAGCTGAACGTCCAGTATACATCTTCAATTTTTCCGTTTCTGAAGATGGGAATCAGCTGGTCTTCTGCCCAGGTCGCTTCATCGCCATTGATAACCTGGTCCATAAGGGGCTTGATGATATCCCATATTTCAGGCCAGGCAATTTCGCCTTTTTGTCCTAAAATATTAGGATGTTTGCCATTCTGACCCAAGCTTGGGCGATACGCATCATTATAAAAGCATACCAAATCCGGGCCCCAAAACAGGAACATCGGGAATTTGGATTTCAATAATAAGCCTAAGGTGGTGCGAAGGCTTTGCGGCCAGTTTTCTATTGCGCCGACGGCAGTGTTCTCCCAATCTTTTTCCCTGGTGAGCCTGGCCATTTCGCCATTGCCGGAAAGGAAACTGTAAGCATTTTTCGTAGTGTTTGTCATGGGCCTAGGCGTTCAGTACGAACGATGTTGATGTGGAAGTTTCAGGATCGGTGACAATATCAATTGCCAATCCTATTACAGATTTCAGGTCATTGAATGCATTGGGCTTCAGGAAATAATTTGTGGCACCCAGTTGGCGTAGCTTTTCCGCAACGGCAACATCATACGAGGTGGAAAAAACAACCACCGGCAAAGTTTTGAATCGTTCCTCGTTGCGAATATCCCGCACAGCATCGATGCCATCTTTGAGAGGCATATTCAGATCGGTGAATACCATTAAAGGCAGTTCGTCCATGCCGTTCAGGATTTCCATTAATTTGATGCCATTATCAGCTACTACAAGATGGACATTTTTGCCTAGTTCATGCAGCGCTTCTCCAAAAAGCAAGCGGTCATCACCATCATCTTCCGCAAGGATTATTCGTAAAGGTTTATCGCCCATTGATCCAATTTATGATTCTAATATACATTTAAATATGCGCATAAGCGAATAAAGTTAGCCATTATGACCTTCTTATTGCGCAAAACAAATGTTAAAAGAAAGTTATCAGCGTGCCCTTTTGCCTTTCATCAGCAGCTCGAGTGCCTCTGAAAATGACCCTGCGCGTACAATTTCGCCGGAATTGACAAAGTAAATCACATCCGCATCTTTGATGGTATTTAACCTATGGGCGATGATGATGCGCGTCGTCTTTTCAGGAAGCCCGCTCAGGATTTCCTGCAAAAGCTGCTCGGTCACGGTATCGATATTGGCGGTGGCTTCATCCAGGATCAGTACATCAGGATTGCGCAATACGGCACGTATAAAGGCAATCAGTTGTTTTTGACCAAGGCTGATGCTTTCACCGGATGAGGAAACCAAAGTCTCTAATCCGTTTTCAAAAATGGATGTCAGCTTCTGTAAATTGTTATCATGCATCACTTTTTCGAGTGCAGCATCAGTAAAATCCTTGTACTTTTCGTTACCATATAATATGTTTTCTTTCACAGTGCCCGAAAACAGGAAGGGATCCTGAAGTATAAAACCGATTTTTTCTGCCCGTTCTTCGGCAGTATACGTCTTTATGTTTTTTCCGTCCAAAAACACTTTTCCCTTCCGCGGATCATAAAGCCTTGCAATCAGGGAAGCCGTTGTCGATTTTCCGCCGCCTGTGGGGCCAACGAAGGCATAGGTTTTGCCCCGTTCGATTTGAAGCGAAACATCGTGCAGTATTTCCCGCCCTTCCTCATAACCGAAATGCACATTCCTGAATTCGATAAAGGCCGTAGGCTTTTCATCGGTTTCGGCATCGGGTTGTGTGTGCAAATCATTCTCCAGTGACAAAATCTGGTTTACACGGTCCCAGCCCGCCATAGCCACCTGAAAGCTCGTCCATAGCGTTGCCAATTGCCGCAAAGGGTTGTAAAAGTTCACCGCATAAGCGAGGTAACTCACCAGCAAACCGATGGTGAATTCATGGTTTGAAATCAGGTAGATGCCATAGGACAATACGATAAGCTGTGCCAGGCTTGAAAATAACGTAGACACCGGCAGGAACAAATTATTCGCCAGTCCTGCGCCTACTGCGGTGTTGTAATTTTCCTGACTCACATTCGCGAACCTTTTCCTGAAATAATCCCTGCGGTTGAAGGCAATAATGACACGGAAATTCGCCAGGCTTTCCTGGATTTCGCTGCTTAGTCCGCCGGTACTTTTCAGGTTTGCGGCATTTTTCCGTTTTACCCAGGGTGAAATCACCTGCGTGAAAAGCAAAATCAGCAATCCCGGTACGAGCGTCGCCGCACCAAGTTTCGGGTTGATGACCAGCAGGAATATCCCCGCGCCTGTCATCGTGGCGATGCTTCCGATGAACTGCATGAGTGATTGTGAGAAGAACGTATTGATCTTATCGGTATCATTATTGACGCGTGAGATCAGATCCCCGGCTTTATTCGAATTAAAGAAGGCCACGGGCAGCGATTGCAGTTTGTTGAAAATCGTATTGCGTAGCGTAAACAGCATCCGTTGCCCAACACCACCCATCAGTTTCGTCTGGAAATAACTGGTGAATAAACCGGTGAGGTACATGGCCAGCAAAATTGTCGAATAGACCAAAACGCCATGATATTCCTTATTTTGGATGTATACATCAATGGTGTGGCCGATGAGGTAAGGCCCGAGTAAGTTCAGTGTCGAATTCAGCAGGATCGCCATCATGGCAAGCAATAAGTTTTTACGTTCGTGCGCAATCAGCTTCAGCAGGCTCCGCAGTCCTGAAAAGGTGGAGGCTTTTTTACCGTCTCCCGAAAGTGCGTTCAGATTATATTTCATAATGGCTGGTGCTTTTTTGGGAATTTGATAATTGAACATATTCCGGGCTCGACTCCATCAGTTCGCTGTGGATGCCGGATGCGATGACTTCGCCCTGCATCATGAGGATAATCTGGTCGAAATTTTCGACGGCGGCGATTTTCTGCGTGACCGATATCAATGTCAGGTCAGGATAATTCCTGCTGATGTTTTCGAGGATTTTGGCTTCTGTCTGCGGGTCGACGCGCGCGGTAAAATCATCCAGTAATAATATGGAAGGGTTTACTGCCAATGCCCTTGCGAGCATGATGCGCTGTTTCTGCCCTCCGGAAAGGCTCGAACCCCTTTCGGAAACTACGGTGTTTAATTTCTGCGGAAGCGAATCAATGAAATCGCTTAGCTCGGCGGTTTGTATGGCTTTTGCCAAAGACCCGTCGGTAACGGCATCGCTGAACGCAATATTTTCGCGGATGCTCATGTTGAAGATGATGCTGTCCTGGAATACAAACCCGATCTGGCTGTGGAAAATATCACTTTTATAACCGTTTATCGGATGGCCATCAAACAAAACCGTTCCACTGTCTGCGGGAATCAGTCCGGTAAGCAGGTAGAGCAGTTGGGTTTTTCCGGCAGCTGTCGGGCCGATGATGGCCGTTTTCGAACCAGGCTTTATCGATAAGGAAATGTCTTTCAATACCGGAACCTGTGCATAAGATACGTTCACATCTGACAGCACAATGGCGCCGCTTAAATCATTGGATAGGAAGCCTGTTTCAGCGACTTCGGGGGTCTCGATGATATTCGAAATCCGGGCATAGGAAGCCGTAGCCTGCGCAATGACGTTGCTCATAAAACCGATGACAAGTATCGGAAAAATCAACATCGCAAGATAACTGTTGAATGCTGCAAAATCCCCGATGCTCATGCTTCCGGTGATGACGAAATGCCCTCCTAAAGCTAAAATGGAAAGCCCGGCCATGTTTGCCGTAAAGGTAATCACTGGAATCAGCCCGGCGAAAAGCCCTAAAATGGAAAGCCCGAAATCACGCGCTTTGGTATTGAGTTCAAGGAATTTCCGGTATTCGGGAATCTGCGAATTGACCACACGGATGATGGCCGATCCGAGAACACTTTCGCTGATGACCTTATTGAGCCGGTCCGTTACGGCGCGGCTTTGTATAAACAAGGCGCGTACCTTTCGCAACACCATAAAAAAAGTAATCCCTATTATCGGGATGATGGCAATGACGCAAAGTGCCAGTTTCCAGTTGATGCTGAATAACAGGATACTCGCGCCAATGATCACAAACAACGACGACACGACGGCCACGATGGCCTGGGAAACGAACATCTTGATCGAATCGACATCGGCGGTGAGGTTTGTGAGCAGTTTTGACGGGTTGGCATCTTCAATCCAGGCATAGCTTTGCCGCGAAATGGTGTCGGAAAGACGGTTGCGCAGGTCGCGTGCCACTTTTTCTGAAGCGTAGGTCTGGATAATGCTCTGGAGGTAACCGAAAATAAATATGGCCACGACGGCAATCGTAAATTCGATGATGATCGGGCGGAAAGCAAAGTGCCCTTTTTCAAACGAGTCAATGCTTTTGGAAATGATTTTCGGCAGCCACAGGTTGATGGCGTTGCTAAATAAAGTAAAAATCAACAGCAGGGCCAACATCCCTTTATAAGGTGTCAGCAGCTGCATGATTCCTGGTTTTTTTTGGTCTTTCACGGCAAGTTTTTAAGCAGCACTAAAATACGTAAAATAGGCATCCAAAACCTGTAACCTAATCCAAAAATTATATAAGCCTAAACTGCGGCGATGGCGATACTTTTGTAGTAAAAGTTTTAAATCCTAAAAACAATTACCATGAGGACCATACGTTTGTTTGCCCTTTCCTGCCTGATGTTATTTGGCGTTGTCTCCTGTAAAAAGAAATTCGATGTCGACAAGATGTCTATTGATGATGCCAAATTTGAAACTTTTTTCGAAAGATATCCTGAATTTGCAGATTTTGAAGAGCAAATGACGGAATTGTATGAAAAACACCAGAACCATTTTATCTGGTATGATGATGGCGGAAGGGTCGAATTTGCTGAAGTACTGTACAACAGGGCGAGCCAGATTGGCGCTGAAGGGGTAGTGACAAAACTGCCTTACCGCGACAAGATTGCAGCCATTTATGACATCGACGAAAAGAAAAAACCCGAAACCGATAATGATTTGCTGATCAGCGGGATGTACTTTTTTTATACCAGCAAAGTGCTGGAAGGCCTCGATGCCGATAAAAGCAAGCAAACGGGCTGGTACCTTCCAAGGGAAAAAGGTGCTTATGTTGATTACCTTGATGCGCTGATGAAAGATCCTGACCTGATTAAAAAAGATGAAAAGGAACTTATCGGGCAATATTACAATCTACGCAAAGGACTGCAGCGTTACCGCGAAATCCAGAAAAAAGGCGGTTGGGGAAGCATTACCTGGCCTGAAGGGAAGAAGTCGCTCAAGCCCGGCGATAATGATCCCGGGATTGCGCAAATCAGGACCAGGCTGGCTATAGTGGGTGACCTGGCAGCCGATTCGAAAAGCACTGTGTTTGATGACGAACTGAAGGCCGGGTTAGCAAGGTATGAGCAGAGGCAGGGCCGTGCACCCGATAATATCATCACGCCTGCTTTGGTCAAGGAAATGAACGTGCCGGTGCAGGAGCGCATCAAGACCATCGTGGTAAATATGGAGCGCTGCCGCTGGATTGATCCCGATATCACCGAATCGAAAGAGCTGATTGCCGTAAATATCCCGTCGTACAGGCTCGTGTATTTCCGAGAAGGCAAGCCGGTCCTGGAGTCGAATGTCGTTGTGGGTAAGGAACTCAATAAAACGGTGGTTTTCAGCGGGAAAATGAGTTATCTGGTATTCAGTCCGTATTGGAATATCCCGCCGAGCATTATCAAAAAGGAAATACAGCCTGGCATTGATGCCGATCCTGATTATCTTGAAAAACACAACATGGAATGGAATAACGGGCAGGTCAGGCAGAAACCGGGTAATGAGAACTCTTTGGGGTTGGTGAAATTCATGTTTCCGAATTCGAACAACATTTACCTGCATGATACCCCTGCGAAAAGCCTGTTTTCAAAAGATACGCGTGCATTCAGCCATGGCTGCGTAAGGGTAGAGAAAGCGCGTGACCTTGCCGTCAAAATTCTGGACAGCGACAAAAACTGGAGTCCGGAAAAGATAGACGAAGCCATGCATGCAGGCAAGGAAAGCCATTATTCGCTGAAGCATAAAATTCCGGTATACATCGCCTATTTTACGGCAAGGGCTGATGAGAATGGCAATGTGAGTTTTTATGATGATGTGTACCAGCGAGACAACAGGCTGGCGCATTTATTGTATACCGAATAAGGATACTACAAATGCCACTATAATGTTATCATTCAATCCGTGATGATAGTCAGTGGAAATGTTTAACAGTTTTTGACAATCAGGGAAATAGATAGTTGTTTGTTTGGGGAAATCGCATATTTTTGCGCGGTTATTCCCAAGACAATGAAAAAACAATTACTCTCCCTGATTGCAACGTATTTGATAAGTCTTGCTGCGTTTGCGCAGCCCGGCACGACCTGTGATAATGCATTGATGATAGGTTCGCTGCCGTTCCAGGATGTCCAGAGCACCGGAAATTTCTCCAACACCATATCTGGCCCTCAGGGTAACTCCTGCGGAAACACGCCTGCTGCTACCAATTATCTTCAAGGCAATGATGTGTTTTACAAATACATCCCTTCGGTATCGGGCAATGTGAGTTTTATCATGACGCCGATCGGGTCGACTTATTCGTCTATGTTCATATATGAAGGCTGTTCCAATGTAGGGGTAAGCTGTATTGGAGGCGCAGCATCTCCGAACACCAACGCGCGGTCTGTAACGCTTTCGCTGACAGCCGGGACAACTTACATCATCCTGATTTCATCGAGTGCCAATACGCCCGGAATAACGTATAACCTGTTGTTGCAGGATGAAGCCTGTGGTCCTAAACCCGCTAATCCGTCAGTGTCTGCAATCACGGACGTTTCTGCAAACCTCACCTGGAATGCCGGTACGTTTTCTTCCTGGGAAGTCGCAGTACAGCCTGCGGGTGGCATGTTGCCGTCAGGAGCCGGAATTCCGGTAAATACGAATAATTATGCGCCGGAATTGCAGCCTCACACATCATATGAATATTGGGTCAGGGCAAAATGTACCGATAATACTGATGCTTTTACTGCATGGTCGGGGCCGGTGGCATTCAATTCTTCTTCCTGCAATCCGTCAAATGCGTGCACATACAGATTTATGCTTTTTGAATCCGGAAATGATGGATGGAATGGAGCGAGGATGCAGGTGAGGCAAAATGGCATCGTAATTGCGACATTAGGCAATAATTATTTCAGTTCATCTGCCTTCGTGAATGTTTCATTGTGCAATAATGAGCCTTTTGATGTGTATTGGCTGACCGAAGGGTCCGATCCGTACCAGTGTAAAATATCGATTTTGAACGCTTCTCAACAGTGTATTTATGTGATGCCGCAAGGTGCAGGAAATGCAGGCGATATCGTTTATACGGGTATGGCAAATTGCAGCCCGGTGTGTAATAGTATTCCACAAAATTTCCATGTCACGCAAGTTACAGCTACCAATGCAGTGTTAATTTGGGGTTCTCCGGCAACGGATTCCTGGGATATTTTCGTGACGACCAATCCGAATGAAATACCTTCACTGTCTACCGTTCCTACATACAATGATGTGACTGAAGATTTTTTCACTATAACTGATTTGGTGGAAAGCACATACTATTACGCTTATGTGAGGAACAGCTGTGATGTCGAGGCGCCGTGGGTCAAAACAGCTTTTCTTACCCATGAAAGTTGTCTTAAGCCTTTCGTGCTTGGTGCCGGAAATGCGACAACAACATCTGCAACGCTGACGTGGCAGTACGGCACACCTACAGACAATGCGTGGGAAATATTACTGATCCCGTCGGATGGGGTTAATATTCCTGTCCCCCCGGATAATCCGGTACTTCAACCCGGATGGCTGCTTTTGAGCCCGGATGCCTCACCTTATGTGCTTCCTGCCGGAACCCTGACAAATGCCACACGTTATTTTTATTTTATCAGGACAGTTTGTTCTTCAGAAGACAAGAGCAGCTGGGCAGGGCCTTACATTTTCAATACCGTGACCTGCGATGCGTCGGAAAAATGCAATTATAAGTTTGAATTGACCTGCAAACAGCCGTACCCAAGCTGGTATGGTGCGGAAATGCAGGTCAGGCAGAACGGGATTGTTGTGGCGACATTGGCAAATGCTTTCACCAATCCTGAAATTACCGTGCCGCTTTGCAATGGCGTGCCGTTTGACCTGTTATGGAGTGTCGCCGGAACCCATCCTTTGGATATTGGTGTCGAAATCAGGAATGCTTACAATGATTCCCTTTTTACATCCGGCCATGAAACGCCGCTGACTGTACTATACAGCGGCGTTGCCGATTGCACCCCACCAACCTGCCCTAAGCCGACTGCGCTGGCAGCCGATGCCATTGCAGCGACAACTGCCCATTTCACCTGGACCGAAACCGGAACGGCATCACAATGGGAAATCTTCGTAGCGCCTGTGGGATCAACGTTGCCGGTAAATGGCAATCCGTTGAACAGCGGTGGATTTTACCATGTCGTGGATACGGCTTCGTATAATGCTGCCGGACTTTTGCCATTAACGGATTATGTAGCTTATGTCAGGGCCGTATGTTCATCAAATGACACAGGCAACTGGACTTTGGTAAATCCATTGCTTTTTACAACAAAACCGGCTAATGATGAATGTGCGGATGCCATAGTGGTACCTGTAAATCCCACGATGAATGAAATCCTGTATGCTTCCGGATCTACTGAAGGCGCTTCAACATCATCACAATCTTCGTCGTCAGCATGTCAGGTTGTTACGGCATTAGACGTGTGGTTTAGCTTTGTAGCAACGTCCAAAACGCATTTCGTGAAGATCAGCAACGTAGACCCAAGTACACAGACCGTCTTTTTTTCAGTCTATTCAGGAAGTGATTGCCAGAACCTGCAGCCTCTATTTTGCGGGAATGGCAATACAAGTTTTGCATCCAACTTTGTGATAGGGAATACCTATAAGATAAGGGTATACACTTCATCGGGGCTGCCTCTTACGCCCGCTTCCTTTAATGTCATTGTGACCACGCCAAATCCTGCAACAAATGATTTATGCAGCGATGCCATTGAGATTCCGGTAAATAATGGCGTATGTGACACGGTTGTATTTGGCTCAATGATCAACGCTACAACGTCTCCTTTTACATCTACCTGCGGCGGCGGTAATACTTATGACGTATGGTTCAAGTTTACGGCGATATCCAATTCGCAAATCATTTCACTTCTGGATTTTTATGGTTCGGGAACTGATGTTAAACACGCCATATATACCGGATCGTGCGGAAATATGCAGTTGTTCTACTGTTCTAATACTCGGGAGTATTCCAAAAGGGACAATTATATCGTAGGGCAAACTTACTACCTCAGGATTTCAGCATCGTCGCAATCGGTACCAACGTGTAATTTTAACATCTGCATCAAGTCATTATCGACTTGTGAGAATGCGGAATCTTATTGTGGATCAGCAACAGGCGAACCATTTATTTTTGCCAATACGTCGGGAACTCCTAATGACCAGCAGGTCGCGTGTCTTGGATCGATACCCAACCCTACTTTTTATAAGTTAAGGATAGGGCAATCGGGACCAATTACATTTGATATCGTACAGAATGAACTTTTTGATTCATCAGGAAACCCGATAGGCCAATATCTTGATGTTGATTATGTGGCCTGGGGTCCGTTTGCCGACGGGGAAAGTTGTGACCAGATCCTGATGGCGGAATGTGCCACTTGCCCTAACAATACCAATGACCCTGCCTTTTATCCTTACGGGAATATCGTGGATTGCAGCTATGCTTCAAGCTTTACCGAAACATTGCATATCCCCAATGCAGTTGCAGGGGAATATTATGTGCTGCTCATCACAAATTATAACGGAGATCCGGGATATGTGAGCATGAGACAAAGCAATTTCGGGCAGTCCGGGGCCGGTTCAACAGTGTGTGGAGACAAGATACAACTTGTCGCATTCCTTGATGAGAATGGCAATGGCATCAAAGACAATGCGGAAGTGAACTTCACCAAAGGCAACTTCACCTATCAGAAAAATGGCCTCGATCCAGCAGTCAATATAGCCACTTCAAACGGTCAATACAATCTTTATGATTTCAATGCGGCGAATACCTACGATTTCAATTTCCATGTTTTTCCTGAATTTGCAGGGTATTATGCAGTAGCCGCGACTGATTTCAGCAATATCAGTATTCCGGCAGGCAGTGGGGTCAATACCTTATATTTCCCGGTGACTTTGATGCAGGCTTATGAAGACTTATCAGTAAGCATCACTCCGGAGAGCCAACCCCTGGCAGGAGATACTTATGTCAATAAAATCATATATAAAAATGAAGGGACAAGCACCATCTCTGGAACGCTCACCTTCACGAAAGATGTACACGTGGTAATCAACAGCATTGCACAGGCGGGAACAATTGCAACAGCCAGCGGATTCACCTACGCGTTTACAGCATTGGAACCATCGGAAACACGCTCATTCAACGTCGTGATGAACGTTCCGCCTTTGCCGGTGGTGAATATCAATGATATGCTGTCCAATGCAGTAAGTATTTCTGGCGCTGCTGCAGATGTCAACCTGCCTGATAACACTGCGACAGTTACACAGGCTGTTTCAGCATCTTTTGATCCGAATGATAAAACCGAATCGCATGGCGGGATTGTCGATATTGCCGAATTAAATAATGATGGGTATTTATTTTACACCATCCGTTTCCAGAATACCGGAACGGCGATTGCTAAAAATATAAGGCTGGAAGATACGCTCGATTCACAACTTGACGCAAACAGCCTGCGTATGGTTTCTGCAAGCCACCCCTATGTTCTCGAGGGTTCCGGCAATCATTTGACATGGCATTTTGATAACATCGGACTGTCGCCTGAGATTGCAGATGCCGATGCAAGCCATGGCTATGTTACGTTTAAGGTCAGGCCTAAAACAGGATTTGCTGTCGCAGATGTCATTTCAAATACTGCCGGAATTTATTTTGATTCCAATCCTGCAATTGAAACCAATACCGTGCAGACAGAAATCTCGGCATTTTTGGGTATCCAGACTTTTGATTTGTCAAATATTCATGTTTACCCGAATCCGGCGAATACTATGGTATATGTAAGTCTTCAGCATACCGCAGAAAATCTCGGGCAGGTTGCCCTTTATGATGTTTTGGGAAATACAGTAAAAAAGGTGGAAGCGAATCACAACGGAAGTTTATCTATTGATATTTCTGGTTTGGCTAAAGGGGTGTACCTCCTGGAAGTCTCAACAATGTCGCATTCAAGGCTCATTAAGAAATTGATAGTTGATTAAATGGATTAATCAGTAATGGAAACCAGGTTTATATGCCTGGTTTTTTGTTTTAGGTAAATTAACAAATAATGTATTTTGTTGATAATAAATTGTCTAAAACTATTACATTTGGTAAAAATCTATCTCCCGATCATGAAAAAACAATTACTCAAAACGTTTCTGGGTTTCTTTTTGCTGCTGTCTGTTTCGGTTTTTGCACAACCGGGCACTACATGTGAGAACCCTATTTCAATTGCGCTTCCATACCAGGATATTAACGATACGGCTAATTTCTTAGACACTTTTGATGCATTGCAGGGGACATCCTGCGGCGTTAATCCGCCTAATGCAAATTGTGTCGGGGGGAAGGACGTGTTTTACAGCTTCCACGCTACCGCGGATAGGTTGGTCAATATCAAGCTGAAGCCACTCAACTCGGTTACGCGTTCTTCAGTGTTTGTATATGATGGTTGCGCCAACGTAGGAGTGAGTTGTATTGGCGGGGCTTCCAATGCCAATGCGGGCGTCAGGAATGTTACCGTGTCAGTGCTTGAGGGCCATGATTACATCGTATTGGTTTCTTCAGGCCTGCCAACACAAACGTTTTCCTACAATCTCTTAATCCAGACAGAAGATTGTCTTCCTATACCAACAAATGGGAACATCGATGGTGTTACTTTAAATACGGCCCATCTTTTTTGGGATGCACAGGGTTATTCTTCCTGGGAAGTCGCCGTGCAGCCTTTAGGCTCTTTAGTGCCGTCCGGGGCAGGTATACAGGTTAATACTCCGGAGTACAATGCGTCCGGTTTGGTTTCGGGTACGCAATATGAGTATTGGGTGCGTGGGGAATGTACAGCAGGTACTGGCGTGTGGACAGCATGGGCAGGGCCATTTGCATTTGATACGATGGTATGCGATGCTTCTCAAACGTGTAATTATACCTTCAGGATCAGCAACACAAGTGCGTCAGGTTGGGGAACTGCCAGAATGCAGGTGCGTCAGAATGGTCTGGTAGTGGCTACCTTAGGATCACAATTGGTAACCGGGACCGGTCCGGTTGATGTGGGCGTTCCGCTGTGTGATGGTGTTCCGTTTGATTTATACTGGAATGCCCTTGGAAGCAATATGGCACAAAAGAACATTTCAATATTAAATTCATTTGGGCAGACAATTTATACAAAACCAGCAGGATTGGTTTCTTTAAATGGGGTGCTTTATGACGATGTTGTCGCGTGTGATGCGCCGAGGTGCGACCTTACTCCGACTGATGTGACTGTCGAAAATGTAACCCATTCAGGCGCTACAATCAACTGGTCAGCCGCGGCTACCACATCGTGGGATATCTGTATCCTTCCGGCAGGAAGCCCGGCACCCACAGCAGATACGGTACCCACTTATGATGATGTTGCTCCGGCAACAACGTCATTTACGACAACACTGCCATTGCCGGCAGATGAGTGTTATAAGGTTTATGTGCGGGTAAACTGTACGCCGGAACCTTCGGCCTGGTCCGTATCGACTGCAAATTCGGTTTTCTGTACTGTGCCATTATGCCCTAAGCCTATAGATGCTGGTGTAATAGCAGCAAGTATAACGAATACTTCGGCTACATTCACCTGGAATCCCGGCGATACTGCCGACACCCAATTTGAGTTGGTATTGATAGCAGGGCCAAATGCCCCCACACTGCCAGGAACAGATACTCCTGCGACTTACGTATTTAGCGTCCCGGTGGGAGGCCCGTATATTTTTACAGCTACCGACCTCAATCCTGCTACTACATATTATGCCTTTATAAGATCGAGTTGTACGCCGACAGGCGTAAGTAAATGCACGCCATTTCCTGTATTCAATACCTTAACCTGTAACGACCAGGAAAAGTGCGGGTACAAGTTTCTGTTGACAAGCCCCGCAGGCAATAGCTGGAATGGTGCCAAAATACAAATCAAGCAAAACGGCATTATCGTTGCGATATTAGGTGAAACCCAAATTAATACACCAGCTGGGATCACTGTTCCTTTGTGCAATGGGGTTCCTTTTGACGTTTTTTGGAGCGTTGCAGGGACCACGCCTGAAAATATCGGGGTATCGATCCAGAACCCATTCCTTGACATCCTGTATACTAAACTCCCTGGAACCGGCACTCCCAATACGGTGCTGTTTGCCGCTGTAGGCGATTGTATCCAGCCGGCTTGTGCTAAACCTACAAACATAACTGTATCAAACATCACATCAGGTTCCGCTACATTGCAATGGACAGACACCTCCGTGCCGGCAGCTCCTGGATATGCATTGTATATCGTTCCGACAGGAGGGCCTGGACCATCAAATAACCCGCCAACGGCAGCTACAATTACCCAGGTTACAAATCCATTTACAGTGAGTGCTGCTACAGGCTATGCGTTGTCACCTTCAACATCGTATACATTTTATGTGAAATCATTATGCTCCGCTTCAGTGGAGAGTACATGGTCGATATTATCTCCTGTGACATTCATAACTGCACCGCTGAATGACAATTGCGCTGATGCCATTCCGGTTACTATAAACAACACCCAGCAGTGCGTTGCGACAAATAACGTACACGGCAATACTTACGGCGCTACAGCCAGTGCGGATGCGCCAGCGGGTACAGCGTCAGGCTGCTTTACCACGGATGACGACGTATGGTTTAAATTTACAGCAACGGCTCCTTCGCTTAGCATCAACTTCTATAACATGGTGGGGACCCCGGCTTCGGTTAAGGTCAGCCATACTTTATATTCAGGGACATGCGGGGCATTTACAAAACTATATTGCAGTAGTACGGCCAACACTACGGCCAAGAACCTGATTGTTGGGCAGATGTATTACATCAGGGTGTATACTCCTGGATCTGATCCGGAACAGTATGTAAACTTTGACTTGTGCATCACTGCCCCACCAGCTAACGATGAGGTTGAGGATGCGGCGCCGGTATCGGTAAGTCCGGTTTGGGCATGCAATCCGTCGCTGAATGTAGTGGGGAATACTTTAGGGGCAACTGCTTCGCTCCCAAATGTTACGGGTGCAGGATGCGGTGGCTCTGATGATGACGTCTGGTTTAGCTTTGTGGCAACAAGCAACATCAATATTATCGCTATTAATGATATTATTACTACCAATACCAATGTTGCAGTGAATCATACGCTTTTTTCAGGGGTGCCTGGGGATCTTGTTAAAATATATTGCAGTTCATTTAATGAAAGTGTGGCACAAGGACTGACAATCGGCGCGACATACTATATCAGGGTGTATACTTCCGGAACTAATGCGGGTGCATCAGCTTCATTCCATGTTTGTGTGAGTACGCCGCCGCCGCCGTTTAATAACGATGAGTGCGCCACAGCTATAGATATCGATGCCAGCCCGACCTATGAATGTAATACGCTTACACACGGTAGCCTTATAGGCGCGACCCAATCCACTATGTCAGTCACTTCATGCCTCACCGGGCAGGATGACGATGTGTGGTTTAAATTTACGGCCGTATCGGCCCATCAGGTTATTTCATTATTAAATGTTTATGGCACCACAGTAAACCTTAACCATGCGGTGTATTCAGGAACCTGTGGAAGCATGGTATTGAAATATTGCAGTACGGCTAATGAACTCACCAGTCATGCTTTGAATTTTGTTATTGGAGAGACTTACTATCTCCGCGTGTGGTCAAATGCTGCGACGAGCCAGGTAGTGGTCTTCGATGTTTGCGTGAAATCGGTATCCTCATGTGAAAATGCCCAGTCTTTTTGTGGCTCTTCGTCGGATGACCCTTACATTTTCAGGAATACTTCGGGCGTACCAAATTCTGACCAGGTAGCTTGCCTGGGGTCGATTCCTAATCCGACTTACTACGTTTTGAAGATAAGTGAATCAGGTACTTTGGCTTTCAATATATTGCAGAATACCGAGTTTGGCATCAACGGGGAACCGACAGGCACGTACCTTGATGTGGATTTTGCAGCCTGGGGTCCGTTTGAGGATAATGCTTCTTTTTGTAGTGATATCGCTTTTGTTGACTGTCCAAGTTGCCCGAATAATACAAACGGTCAGTCATTTTATCCTTTTGGGAATATTGTAGATTGCAGCTATGATGCTTCATTCGCAGAAACCATGACCATTCCGAATGCAGTTGCAGGACAGTACTATGTGGTACTGATCACAAACTTTAACGGGAATGACGGGTATATCCGGATTTCACAAACCAACGCCGGGGAGCCAGGAGCCGGAAGCACGGTTTGTGCAGACAAGGTACGCCTGATCGCTTACGTCGATGCGAATAACAATGGTGTGAAGGATGATGGCGAACTGAACTTTACAGAAGGCAACTTCATTTACCAGAAAAATGACTCAGGGCCGTTCATGAATATTTCTTCGCAAACGGGCAATTACGATTTGTACAGTAGTGATCCATCTGATAGTTATGACTTCACATACCAGATTTTCCCTGAATTTGCACCTTATTATACAGCCGCTTCGACGGGTTTCAGCAATATCAGCGTGTCCGAAGGCAGTGGAAGCCAATTGCTGTATTTCCCATTGACCCCGATCCAGCCATATGATGATGTGTCTGTGAATTTTGTTTCTGTCGATGTACCGTTGCCGGGATCTAATTACCACAATATGATTGTGTACAAAAACAAGGGGCTTCAACCGGCATCAGGAACGATTACCTTTACAAAGGATGAGGCGGTTACGGTGACTGCTGTGAGTCAAAGCGGGGTCACAATGACTCCGAATGGCTTTACCTATAATTTTTCAGGATTATTGCCGTACGAAACAAGGATTATTAATGTAACGATGGCCGTACCTTCAATACCTGAAGTGAGCTTAGGCCAGTTGCTCAACAATACAGCATCAATTACGAGTACTTTGGCCGATGTCCATCAACTTGACAATTCGGCATCAATAACCCAGACCATATTTGGCTCATTCGATCCTAACGATAAAACGGAATTGCATGGCGGTGAAGTGGATATCAATGATTTGGACAATGGCGGATATCTTTATTACACCATCCGCTTCCAGAACACCGGTACCTACCAGGCCACCAATGTAAGGCTTGAGGATGTTCTGGATGATATGCTGGATGAAAGCAGCCTGCGTGTCGTATCGGCAAGCCACAATTATGATCTGTTGCGTACGGGGAATCACCTGACATGGGAATTTACAAATATCGATCTTCCTGCTGCTGCTAATAATGAGGAGGAAAGTCACGGTTATGTTGCTTTTAAGGTAAAACCTAAACCGGGTTACGTTATTGGAGATGTCATTTCAAATGAAGCCAGTATTTATTTTGATTCTAATCCAGCGATCGTGACCAACACCGTGCAGACACAGGTTTCAGCGCCGCTTAGTACCGAAGAGTACAGTGATTTAAATGTAGTGTTATATCCGAATCCGACAAATACTTTGGTGAACATTAATCTTCATCATACAACAGAAATTCTGGACCAGGTTACGCTTTATGATGTTTTGGGTAAAGCTGTAAAGCAGGTAAAAGCAAGTCATCCAGGGCAAATTGCTGTTGATGTGTCCGGTTTGGCTAAAGGTGTTTATATGGTTGAAATCCAAACAGCATCCAAGCTAAGGGTTATTAAGAAACTGGTAATAAACTAAATAACTGCCAATTAAAAAAAGTCCGGTTTATCAGCCGGACTTTTTTATGCCGATAATTTAGATTTTGAACATTTTCGTAAATAGTTGTTGCAAATACAAATAATGGTTGTATATTTGCACCCGAAACAGCGCGGGATAGAGCAGTAGGCAGCTCGTCGGGCTCATAACCCGAAGGTCACAGGTTCGAGTCCTGTTCCCGCTACTAAGCAAGACCCATCGACATTGTCGGTGGGTTTTTTGCTTTCTGCATCTCAGTTATTATAAGCTGTAATTTAAGTTTAAGCTCCATCTGTAATTGGCTTCTACACGTCCGCCTGCCAGGTTCTGGGTGATAGGCAACATCACATTTGCTCCTGCGGAAAATTTCTTTTTGCCTATCTCCACACCAACCTTACCTAAAAGAATATCACCAGAGGTTTTTCTTACCAATACCCCATGTTGGTAATTGCTTCCGTAAACTTCACCTGCAAAACCCGCCTGCGGAGCGATGGAAAATTGCTGCTTTTCGTACAGGTAAAAAAAAGTTCCTGCATAATTGAACTGATTGCCGAAACGATATTGTTTGTCGTTTTCAGCCTTGACGGTATAGTTAAGCATGGTATTCAACCCAAACCTTTTTCTTTTAACGATGTACTCCGTCGCAAAAAGATAATCCCAGCTTCCTGTGCCAACCTGAAAGCTTGGATTTACGGCACCCGCATTGGCTTCGTCAAATTTCCCGGTGGGTGCTTTTATACCACCTCCCAGTTGCAGCGTATGAACAAACAAAGTACTGTCCCTATGGGTCTGATATAAGCGGTACATCGCCAAAACAGTAATATCCCCGATGCCGTTGATGTTCTGGATCCCCGTTGCGGTTTCCCTGTTATGAAAATGATACGGCAGCAAGGCAGAAATCTGGATCTTCTTGTAAACAGGAATCCTTGCCCATACCTGCAGCGTATTGAAATCTTCATTGTACCACGGTGAATTGCTGTAGAGCCCATCCGAGCTTTTATAATTTTGATTGAAATAACGGATGCCCACGAAATTGGAATTCAGCATTGATGCAAATCCCATACTGCCGCCGCTTGCAGAGCAGCCACAGGCATCACACATACCCTTTGCTGTAATAACATGTCTGTAGTATTCCCTGAAAATGCCTGGTCCTGTAACACTGTCCTTTTCCGTTGCGTTTGCAAATTGGAAAGCCAGCAGGACCAATAATATATATTTCTTCATTTAAGTTAAAGAGGTTTAAAAGCAGTTGACCGTAGCCAACTGCTTATAATTGTATTAGTCGTTGTGAACATGGTCAACAGCAAACATACCGGAAAGATTAGCCGTAATCAGTGACAGGTTTTCACCGCTCGTAATCATCGCACCCATTCCGCTTACGTTGTTGTCAGTCAGTTTGATTTTATGGGTTCCGTCGATAACTTTCTCAACGTCTGCAAAGATGTGGACATCAGGGGTGATTGTCGTCCTTACCAGCGCCATATCGGGAAAATCCAGCGTTACATCGGTATAGTTGTAATTTGAATCTGATTTCGCGGTTTGGATCATAAAAGGAGTCGGAGTAATAACGGTTGCCGAAGTAAACATCCCTTCAAAAAGCAAATGCTTATAACCTGCGTTCCATGACAAGGCCATGCCTTCACTTTGGGCTGCAGCGAAGAAGTCACCCTGAGCCGTTTCACCCAGGTTGTATTGGCTTTCATCGACACCTATGCCAAATTTTATCTTTGTGTAATTACCCGCAGGAATGTGCTCCAGTTCCAGGACATGCGTGGCTTCGTTAGCTTCACTGACGATAAAATAGCTTTCTGATTTTGGATATATGAAAACGGTTCCGTCTTCCCTGATCAGTTCGATGTTGCTGATGATATACTTCACATCCGAGATGTTTAGTGTTTCGCCTTGGGAAGTTGCATTCCCTTGTGCGTTGAGGATTAAGTTTGCGCTGCCGAATACATTGTCAAATTCGACATCGATTTTTCCCTGGCCAGACGTGGAATGGTTATCGTCATCATTGGCGCAGGAAGCCAAAGCAATGGCTATTGCCGTTATGGCAAGACTATTTTTTAATTGAAATTTCATTTTTAAAGGTTGGAAAGTTTGGTTCAGGGCATCGCGCCCCAAACAATTATGGACATAGGTTCATTAGGCTCAAAAAACAACGAAGCCTTAAAATAGATAATTGAAAATTTACACCGAAAGGTTGGGCGGATGGAAAGTAGCGCAGCTATCCAGGTGCGAATACAGATTGGAATATTCAATGCAAACGCCCGGGTTTTGGATGATTTGTGCCGGTGCGAAAATTACCGTCTTAATTTCCTGGAAAAACAATAATTCCGCTTCTTTTGCAGCTGCCTTTTTATCGGCTGGCTTATCGCCGTCGGCCGCTTTTGCCATTTCCTTCATAAGATGGCATTTCCCGTTACATTTCATCTGGGGTTTGTCCTTGTTTTCGCAAAGGACTGTGGCAATGTAATTGTAATTGGCAAAATACTCCACTATCGGGAACAAAGGCTTGAACAGGATAAAAAAAGCCAATATGATTAGTGTTTTCTGCACGTGGCAAAAATATTCCATAATTCGGAATTGACCAAAGTTTGCAGCATATATAAGTTTGAATTTGGTTACAAAATTCCTTGTCGTATCTTTGTCAGCATAAGTAAAAGAATTTGGCGGCCAAGTTACCTAAGACAGCAGCGTTTTCTCTACTCAATCCAGATTTTCAGATTCCATTATTCCATCAAATCTGAAATCAAAAATCAAAATTCCATGGCACACAAAGCAGGCTTCGTCAATATTATCGGAAATCCAAATGTAGGCAAATCAACATTAATGAATGCCTTTGTCGGCGAACGGCTGTCTATCATCACTTCGAAGGCGCAAACCACCCGGCACCGCATTTTGGGAATTGTGAATGGCGAGGATTTTCAGGTGGTTTTGTCTGATACGCCCGGAATCATCAAACCGGCATATGAGATGCAGGAATCCATGATGAACTTCGTGAAATCGGCTTTTGAAGATGCGGATGTGCTGATTTATATGGTAGAAATAGGGGAGAAGGAGCTTAAAGATGATGCTTTTTTCAACAAAATCATTTATGCCAAAATCCCGGTGCTTCTGCTGCTGAATAAAATCGACAACTCCCACCAGGAGCAACTCGAGGAACAGGTTGGTTTCTGGAAAGAGAAAGTACCGAATGCCGAGATTTTCCCCATATCGGCATTGAAGAATTTTAACGTGCCCGAAGTGTTCAGCCGCATTTTGGAACTGCTTCCGGAATCACCTCCCTATTACCCAAAAGATGCGTTGACCGACAAGCCGGAGCGTTTCTTCGTAAACGAAACCATACGCGAGAAAATCCTTTTAAACTACAGCAAGGAAATCCCATACGCCGTAGAAATTGAAACCGAGGAATTCCTCGAAGACGACGATATCATCCGCATCCGTGCCGTAATTATGGTAGAGCGCGATACGCAAAAGGGCATCATCATCGGTCATAAGGGAGCTGCACTGAAGAAAGTAGGAATGGAATCCAGGGCCGATCTTGAGAAATTTTTCGGCAAGCAAATCCACATTGAATTGTATGTAAAAGTCAACAAGAACTGGCGCAGCGATGCACGGCAATTAAGGCGTTTCGGGTATAATTAATTTTTGGGCGTGCCCCTGCGGGTCGGGCTGTCCGCTATATCTTTTCCAGCCTTCGTTGCACTTCGGCCATAAAAGGATGCCGCTTCCATCCCTCACGCATCTAGTCGGAATTGAGTAACATTTTCCTACAATTCCATAAATGATTTTTACGGTGTTTTTAGAAATTTACGATATATAAATTCCTAAAATGACTGTTATGAAAACGCCACTATCAATAGGGTTGGCTGCGATTTTTGCCACAAGCCTCCTGGTCTCCTGTAAATGTAATGACGACAGAAAGCCCGTCCCTGTCACAGAAACCAATACCAGTACCACGGTAGTTACAGAAACCACAACGATTGACACTGCTGATCAGGATGCTGCAAACACGGCGAATCCAGCAGGCACTGCCCCGAATGCTAAATCGGCTACAGTGAAGCAAACTTCCAAATCTACTGTGAAATCCGGTAAATCCAAAAGCAATGAAGATCCGGATATCCTCATCACGCGTACCAAAGATGGTACCGATGCAGAAAACCACGACGGAAATCCATATACAAAAAATGACCAGACACCACAGCCTACCGGCCCCCCTATAAAATAAATTAACGAGCTGTTTTGTTAATCCCGCTTCTGGTTTCAGGGGCGGGTTTTTTGATTTCAAAATTTACCAATTAAAAACACTACCTTTGCAAAATATTTCAAAAAAGACCATGAGCAATATCGTCGCAATAGTAGGAAGGCCAAACGTAGGAAAATCAACTTTATTTAATCGTCTGATTAAGAGAAGGGAAGCGATTGTCGATTCGGTTGCCGGGGTAACCCGTGACCGTAATTATGGCAAGAGCGAATGGAACGGTAAAGAGTTCTCGGTAATCGATACCGGAGGTTATGTTCGCGGATCAGACGATGTATTTGAAGGCGAAATCCGCAAACAGGTCGAACTTGCCATTGACGAATCCGATGTCATTATCTTCGTTGTCGATGTCGAGGAAGGCATTACGCCGATGGATGATGCCGTAGCGAAACTATTGCGTAAAGTCACCAAACCCGTACTGCTTGCCGTAAACAAAGTCGACAACGCCATGCGTGAAAAAGATGCCGTCGAATTTTACAACCTCGGCCTGGGCGAATACTATACTTTTGCCAGTATTTCCGGAAGCGGTACCGGAGAATTGCTCGATGCGCTTATCGACGCTTTCCCCGTTAGGCCGGAACCGGTGCAGGAAGAAACCGAGTTGCCCCGCTTTGCCGTCGTAGGCCGCCCGAATGCCGGAAAATCAAGCTTCATCAATGCACTTATCGGGGAAGATCGTTATATTGTCACTGATATTGCGGGAACGACCCGTGACGCCATTGATACTAAATTCAACCGCTTCGGGTTCGAGTTCAATCTTATGGACACAGCAGGGATCCGCAGGAAAGCGAAGGTGAAGGAAGATCTCGAATTTTATTCGGTAATGCGTTCTGTGCGCGCAATCGAACACGCCGATATCTGCATCCTCATTATCGATGCCACAAGAGGTTTCGAAGGACAGGACCAAAGTATTTTCTGGCTTGCCGAAAAGAACAGGAAAGGCGTTGTGATTCTCGTCAATAAATGGGATCTGGTAGAAAAGGATACCATGTCGACGCGCGATTACGAGGCTAAAATCCGTAAGGAAATCGAGCCATTCACGGATGTGCCTATTTTATTCGTATCGGCCCTGACCAAGCAACGTTTGCTCAAAGCGCTCGAATCCTCCGTCCAGGTTTTTGAAAACCGCAAGCAGCGCATCCCCACGTCAAAATTCAATGAGCACATGCTTAAGGTGATTGAAAGTTACCCACCGCCGGCGCTCAAAGGAAAATATGTAAAGATCAAATACTGCATGCAATTGCCCACCAATACGCCGCAATTTGTGTTTTTTGCCAACCTTCCGCAATATGTGAAAGACCCGTACAAGCGTTTCCTTGAAAACAAAATACGCGAGAAATGGGATTTTGCAGGCGTCCCGATTGATATTTACATCCGCGAGAAATAGTAGGCAGTCGCAGTATTCAGGATGCGACTGTAACTCACCGCAAACTGCCACTGCATAGTAGTTATGGCGCGTCCCTGCGGGTCGGGCTGTACGCTCTATCTTTTATTTTGTAACCCTTCCGCTGCGCTCAGGGTTAAAAATAAAAGGATGCCGCTGCCATCCCTCGCGCGGCTTCTCGTAGTTTTGGCGATCTGTCAAAACAATAAAATCCGGATTTGTGTGTTAAATGTTCTTTAACGGAATACTTCCTTTCATGGAGATTTCTTTAATTCGCCAAACCTTAACCAAAAACCAGATCACAAATGAAGAGACTATTGTTTTGCCTCTCCCTCATGCTCTTTTGTTTCATTTCTCACGCCCAGAACATCACCATCCGCGGCAGGATTCTAGAAAAAAGCACCAACCTTCCCATGGAATCGGCCACAGTGTATCTCACGACAGTGAAGGATTCCACCATTATCGATTACACGATTTCCGACAAAACAGGCCATTTTTCACTGACAACCAAAAAAATAAAGCAGCCTGCATTCCTCAAAGTCTCATTCATCGGTTTTACAGATTACACCCAGCAGCTTGACGAATTGCTGGCGGACAAGGATTTCGGCGACATGGCCATCGAAGAATTGCCGCGGAGCCTCAGCGAAGTCGTCGTGAAGTCGCAGGCACCGCCGGTACGGATCAAGAAAGACACTTTGGAATTCAACGCGTCATCGTTTAAAGTCAGCCCGGACGCCAACGTCGAATCCCTGCTCAAGCAATTGCCGGGGGTCGAGATTGATGCGAATGGGAAGATTACCGTGAATGGCAAGGAAGTCAACAACATCCTTGTCAACGGCAAACCGTTCTTTGGCAAGGATGGAAAGGTGGCCACTGAAAACCTTCCGGCCGAAATCATCGACAAGGTGCAGGTTACCGATACCAAGACCAAGGAAGAAGAACTTTCCGGCCAGGCAGCAAGCACAGATGAAAAAACCATTAACCTTACCATACAAAAAGATAAGAATAAAGGGCTTTTCGGGAAATTCAGTGCCGGTAAAGGCTCGGATGACCGCTATGAATCCAGCGGATTGATCAATTATTTTAAAGATGAGCAAAAGTTCAGTTTCCTCGGATCATCGAATAACATCAATTCCATAGGCTTTTCGATGGACGAGGTTTTTGATTCGATGGGCGGCGGGCGCAATGTGTATATGAGCGGTGACGGGAGTTTCAACATCGACGGGCAGCAATATGGCGGGGGCAGCGGAATAACGCAATCCGGGCTGGCAGGTATCAATTATGCCGACAAATATTTTAAGAAGCTTGAAGCAGGGGGCAGCTATATGTATACCAATGCCAAGACCAGGAATGATTATAAAAGCAGGACCGAAACATTGCTTCCGGATGCCGATACGGGAGAAAGCAAGTCCTTCCTTCGGGAATCTACGGGAAGTTCAGACAGGCTGCATGAAGGGCATAATATGAACATGGAATTCGAATATAAGATCGATTCATTAACCACTTTGTCCGTACGTCCGAGGATAAAGAAAAACTTTGACAATAATAAAAGTTTCTTTGCGCAAAAATCCTATAATGACTCAGGCCTGGTTAACGATAACAGCGGCTCAAACACGTCTTCGAACAATGATGGCGAAATTGGGAACGACCTGTATTTCGGTAAAAACTTTAAGAAAAAAGGCAGGACGTTAGGCTTCACATTCAACAATACCAACAAGAGCAATGAATCGGATGGCTTTAATGACTCTGAAACATTTTACTACCAGGATCCCAGTAAAACGAGCGACATTCGCCATCAACGGGAAATCAGCCACACGCGTTCCGATGATTATTACACCCGGATTGGATTTACTGAGCCCATTACGGATTCCATCGGCGTGACCATCCGCGCAAGCTACAACTGGAAAGATTCCGGGACTTCAAAAAATACCTTCAACCGTAATAATTTGACCGGTGACTACAATAATTACAGCGACTTACTTTCCTACGGGCTGCAATCGAGCACAAAGCATTTTACGCCGACCGCATCGATATATGTCAGGAAAAACAAATACAGCGCTGGATTTTCAGTAGGTCCGCAATTCACGGCCTATGAGAATGGAAGGGATTATTTAGGCACCCGCCGCGAACTTAGTAAGGATTATGTTTTTGCCAGTGCGAACGGCTGGTTCAATTACCGCATGACGAAATCGAAATCGGTATACATGTATTACAGTTATGAAGTGCAGCTGCCTACTGCAGAGCAATTATTGCTGCAGGATTTTTCGTCGCCGATCACCACCATCGTCGGAAATGAAAACCTGAATCCTTCCAAGACGCACAACATCTACTTCAATTACAATGATTATGACTATGCAAAACGTTCAGGCTTGTACGTTTATTCAGGAATCAATTACAAAACCGACGATATTGTTTCGACCAATGTTTTTGATGCCCAAAGTTTAACGAGCACGCTGTCTTACGCCAATGTCGATTTTGCTTATTCGGGTTACATGGGCGCGAGTGTAGATAAATCGATAAAAAGGGGTGCGCATAAGTTCAGGCCAAGTATTGGCTTCAATGCCAATTACAACTACAACAAAGGTTTTACGAATAATAAATTGTACAAGGCGTTTGGGTATGCGCTGAATCCCGAAGCATCGCTTTCTTATGAATATGGCGAAATCCTGACAATCCAGCCGTCATATCGTTATGAATTCAACCAAACCGATTATGACAACTATTCGATTGACAAATCATCGACATTCAGGCATGTATTTAAAATGGAAAATACGGTGAAATGGCCTAAGCATTTTATCTTCGGGACCGATTTCGGATATACCTACAACTCAAATATCGCCGATGGTTTCAGGAAGGATTTTTACCTTTTAAATACCAGCTTCGGTTACAATTTCATGGGTGATAAACTGCTTGCAAAAGTGAAAGTGTATGACATCTTAAACCAGAATACGAATACTTCCCGAACCATTACACCTGAATTTATTTCCGATATGCAGAACACCGTTTTAAAGCGCTACGTGATGTTTTCATTAACCTACAAGATTGAAAAGTTTGGCGGCAAGAAGAAGAATGAATGGGAGATGGAGGAGTAGACAGTCGCAGTGATCAGTCTCAGTTGGCAGTTCACATACGGTTTAAATGTGATTGGAATAGCAATTAGGAATTACGCCAACGTGGCGCTAAAAAAAAGCCGGAGTATTATTTCCGGCTTTTTTTATAGTTTATCGCTTCACAATTTTTGCTGTTCTGACATCTCCTTTGCCATCCGTAAGCTGCAACACATAATTCCCCGAAGCTAGTGCGCTTACATCGATGCTATTGTTGTTATTGCTGACATTTCCTCTTAACACTGCGGTACCGCTGATGTTGAACAAAGTATACGACATCGTTTGCGAAACCATCACATTGATTTTATTCCCTACAGGATTCGGGTAGACTTTAATGCTTCCAGTCTCGATAGCCTCTACCTGTAGTGGAGAGCAGGCAGAAGTGGCGTATTTCGCAATAAAGAAATCTGATTGAGAACCAGCATTGGTAATGGTCCCGTTGCCGAAGGTTAGGTTATGCCCCATCGCACCGCCTAAGATATAGTCTCCGGAGACATCCACGGCCAGCGCCGTGCCGCGGTCGTCATAGCCAGGATCGCCTGGGATTTTTGCTAAACTGATACAGGCGCCTGTTTCTTTGTTGAAGCGGGCGAGTAGTACATCCTGACCCACGCCTCCCGCATTGGCATTCAGCACCTGGCTACCCCACGTAAAATCCGGGTCAAAACAATGACTTGTAAATCCAAGTTCATTACCGTTCAACGCGATAGCACCGTAACTATTTGTCCCTTTATTATTGTAGGAACTCCAGATTAAATTCTCCGCTGTAGGGTTGACTTTCATAACGAAACCCGGAATAATGCTTTCGGGAATAGAAAGTCCCATGAAAGAATCATTATTAAAACCGGTCATCCTTCCGCCAATATAGATATTGTTATCGGAATCAAAAACAAGGTTATACAAGGTTAGACTTCCTGTAGAAGTATTTGTATTTTCCCGAACCCATTGAAATTGTCCCTGATTGTTAAAACATGCAAGGAATAAGGCATGTGTAATTTGCTGGCCCCCTACAATAGCAGAAGCAGAGGTACCCCCTTTTCTCGACGTAATATAAAAATAGCCATTGTTGGGGTTGCGGTAGAACTGTATATAAAGCCCAAAGGTTGTAACTGTTTGTATATCGAGCGGTATTGCGCCGAGGAAATTTCCGTTCGTATCATACTTAAGTATAAAGTAATTGGAGCCGGGCAGGGTGTTTACAAAAGCGCCATTCGCATAGGTTCCGGGAGGGATCACCACGAACCAATATGTTGTCCCGTCGCCGTCTGTAGCCATACCTCTTGAGGCTGCCTGTCCGAAAGATTCCGACTGGGTAACATTGGCAGGCTGCGGTTTTCGGTACCATTGCAGCACCCCATCTTTGTTATATTTGATTAGTGTAAGGGATTGGTAATTCACAGGATTGGTGGGGAATACCATATCTTCATCAATATGCTGGGCATAGTCGGGTCCCGAACCTTCGCCGAATGCTCCCGCTGCATAGATGTTGTCCTGACTATCCACCTGAAGCGGATGCAGGTTGTCCTGCCCGCCACCGCCGAATATTTTTGACCAACGATACGTCCCGTCACAGCTGAAACTGGAGATGCAGACATCCGTCTTGGTTGTCGAATCACCGTAGTTGGTCTTGGGATGGCCATCCACATCGAGACCCGTGATGCCAACCTTCGACACGGCGTAGATGTTCTTCTCGCTATCTGTGGCGATGCCATATGTTTCTTCCTGTCGCTGGATGTTCTGTGTATCAAGCACATCATTGCTGCCTCCGCGTTTGCCCCATTGCCAGGACTGGCCGTAGGAGAGTGTCGTGAGAAGTAGTAAGGCAAGAAATTTTTTCATAATGAAATGGTTTGGGTACGCTAATATAAATATTTTACACAAGAGGGAGGAGAGAGTCGCAGTGGGCAGTCTCAGTTGGCAGTTCACATACGGTTTAAATGTGCTTGAATCAGGAATTTAGAATTACGAATTACGACAACGTGGCGCTAAAAAAAAGCCGGAAGTATTATTTCCGGCTTTTTGGTTATAAAGTTTAAAACGTAATTCCTAATTCTCAATTCATAATTAAAATTACCAGCTTCCGCTCGATCCGCCGCCGGAGAAGCCTCCGCCACCGAATCCTCCGCCGAATCCTCCACCGCCGCCTGAAGAGCCACCGCCGAAGCCGCCGCCACCTCCAAATCCGGAGCCGCCACGCCCAAGGCTGCTCAGTAGTATAATTTCGCCAAGCCCGATGCCGCCGCCGCCGCGTCCACCGCCGCCGCCTTTTCTTTTGGCAGCCGCAAGGATAATGACGATGACGATAATTATAGCACCGAACGGGAATGATTTTCCGGATTTTTTCTCCTTCCGTTCCCCTTTGTATTTTCCTTTGAGTACTTTGATGATTTCATCGGCGCCTTTATCGAGGCCGCCATAATAGTTTTCAGCCTTGAACTCCGGGACAATCACATTACGGATAATTTCTCCACCGATGCCGGCCGTAAGCCTGTCCTCAACGCCATATCCGGGATGGATGGCCACCTTCCTGTCATTTTTTGCGACAAGGATCAGCACGCCATTATCTTCTTTAGCCTGACCGACACCCCATGTATGCCCCCAGTTTGTGGCCAATTGATCCACGTCTTCCCCTTTAAGGCTTTCGATGATGATGACCACCATTTGTGTCGATGTCGAATCCGAATAACGGACCAGTTTTTCTTCGAGTTGTTTCTTATCTGCGTCATTCAGCAAATGCGCATAGTCATAAACGCTGGTCTGGAAATCCGGTTTTTCCGGAATGTCGAACTGTGCCAACCCGGTCTGTGCCAATAGAAAGCACACGAATACTGTCAATATATTGATGTATCTTTTCATTTAACCTCTGGATATTTCATTGGAAAGTTCGTCTTTGTCGTCTTCCGCACAAGGAAAGTGCGATTGCAGTTGTTTTCCTGCTTTGTGTATGCCGTCAATCAGTCCCTGCTTAAAGTCACCGTTTTTGAAATGCGACATCATAACTTCTTTGGTAGAATCCCAAAAATCCGATGGAACTACTTCATCAATGCCTTTATCGCCGCATATGGCAAAGGCCTTGTCGTCGACTGCCAGGTAAAAAAGCACGCCATTCTTGAGCGCCGTCTGGTGCATGTTCAATAAATTAAAAACTTCCACCGCACGGTCAAGCGCAGCGATGGAAGTTGTTTTTTCTATATGAACCCTGATTTCTCCGGAAGTTTCCTTTTCAGCTTTTTGAATCGCTTCAACAATCTGCTGCTCTTCTTCTTTGGTAAGAAAATTTTCGAGGTTCAGCATGGTTTAGAAATTTACTTTAGGAGCGGCACTGGCACCTTTATCGGCAACGAAATAAGCTTTTTCCTTAAACCCGAACATGCCCGCAAAAAGATTGTTTGGGAATGTTTTTACATGATTGTTATAAGGCTTCACAGCTTCGTTGAAACGGGTCCTTGCAGTCAGGATCTGGTTTTCGGTACTCGCAAGTTCATCCTGTAATTTCAGAAAGCTTTGGTTTGCTTTCAGTTCAGGATATTTTTCTACAGTGACCAATAATCTTCCCAAAGCAGAAGATACACCTGATTGTGCCTGTTGGAACTGGTTGAATTGCTCAGGAGTGATGTTTGATGGATCTACAGTCACTTTCGTAGCATTGGCACGGGCTTGTGTCACTTCAACTAAAGTGCTTTTCTCGAAATTGGCAACGCCTTTTACGGTATTGACAAGATTTGGGATCAGGTCTGACCTCCTTTGGTAAGCAGTTTCCACGTTACCCCATGATTCCCCGATATTTTCATTGAGTTTTACGGCGTTATTATTAATTCCCTTGATCCATACAAAAAGGATTAAAATGACACCGATCACGATAATCCAAGGCAAAAATTTTCTCATTGTTTAATTTGTTTTAAATTGTGCTTATTAGACGGAAGTCGGCTCCAAAAAGTTACAATTCATTTTTTATACTCAGCAACTGTGCCTTAATTCCTTCCAATTTGCTGACGATTTCAAATTTATCCAACGTCTTTTTCTGGCCTTCCTTCAAATGGGTCCGCGCGCCTTCCAGCGTAAAACCGCGTTCTTTCACTAAATGGTAAATCAGCTGGATGTTTTTTACATCTTCCGGTGTAAACATCCGGTTGCCCTTGGCGTTTTTCTTGGGTTTAAGGATGTCGAATTCCTTGTCCCAAAAACGTATCAGTGACGCATTCACATCAAAAGCCTTAGACACTTCGCCTATGCTGTAATATCGTTTTCCCGGTGGTAAGTCTATATGCATTAATCGAGAGATTGGTTTTCCTGGTTCGCTAATTTTGAAATGGCCACATATTCTGCCGCCGAGATATTGCCGTAATAGAAATTCAATGGGTTTACGACTTCCCCGTTTTTATGTACTTCATAATGCAGGTGCGGCGCTTCCGAGCGGCCGGTGCTGCCTACATATCCGATGATGTCGCCGCGCTTTACATGTTGCCCGGCACGTACTTTATATTTACTCAAATGCCCGTAAAGCGTTTCATAACCATAACCATGGCGGATGACAATATGGTTTCCGTAACCTGATGCCGTATTGTCTGCATTTTCGACAATCCCATCGCCGGTCGCATAAATGGGCGTGCCGGTTTTGGATGAAAAATCCATGCCTGCATGGAACTTCCGTACTTTCGTAAAAGGATCGCTGCGGTAGCCGAAACCGGATGCTACGGCGCGTAAATTCTCATTCCTTACAGGTTGTATGGCAGGAATGGCCGATAAGAGCTTGTTCTTTTCCTTCGCCAGCTTCATGATTTCATCGAGTGATTTCGACTGTACCACCAGTTCCTTTGACAATACATCCACGCGTTTAGAGGTATTGATCACCAACTCCGAATTGTTGTAACCTTCCAACTCCTTATATCGGTTTACACCCCCGAAACCGGCCTTTCGCTGTTCATCAGGAATCGCTGAGGTATTAAAATAAATCCTGTAAATATTATTGTCGCGCTCTTCAATCCCCGCCAACACCTCGTCGATCTGGTCCATTTTCTTGTTCAGGATCGAATAACGGATTTTCAAATTGTCAATCTCACGCGCCTGAAGGCGGTCCTTAGGTGTTTCAAAATAAGGGGTATTGAGCAGCACCACGAATGCTAGGGTCCCAAACAGCCCCGAGGACAACAAGAACAAAGAAATATAGGCAAAACTCCGGCGCTTTTTCGGGCTGATCTTTTTATAAGCCAGGCTTTCGGAATCAAAATAATATTTTACCTTCTTCATCTAAAATATGCTATTTTTGCACCTTGTAAAAATTAAGGATAACAATATTACGAAAAGTTAATTAGATAATTGGGTAATTAGATAATTAGAAAATGCTCATTGGAGCTTATAAAAACCCAACTTATCCATCGGTATTTACAGTCGCAAAGTAATTATCTCATTATCTCATTTTCAAATTATCTCATTAAAAGATATGAAGTCACAAGAAGTAAGACAACAGTTTCTCGATTTTTTCCAAAGTAAAAGCCACCTGATTGTGCCGTCAGCACCGATTGTCTTAAAAGACGATCCCACGTTGATGTTCAACAACTCCGGTATGGCGCAGTTCAAGGAATATTTCCTCGGCAATGCCGTCCCAAAGAGCAAGCGCATCGCCGATACCCAGAAATGCCTGCGCGTTTCCGGAAAACACAACGACCTGGAAGAAGTGGGAATCGATACCTACCACCATACGATGTTTGAGATGCTGGGCAACTGGAGCTTTGGTGATTACTTTAAGAAAGAAGCCATCCACTGGGCATGGGAATTGCTGACCGAAGTGTATAAAATCGACAAAGACATCCTTTACGTCACGGTTTTCGAAGGTTCAAAAGAAGAAAATGTGCCTTTTGACCAGGAAGCCTGGGATATCTGGAAAACACTGATTTCGGAAGACCGTATTTTATTGGGAAACAAGAAAGACAATTTTTGGGAAATGGGCGACCAGGGACCGTGCGGACCTTGCTCTGAAATCCACGTAGACATCCGTTCCGCTGAAGAAAAAGCAAAAACACCGGGTAAGGAACTCGTCAATGCCGACCATCCGCATGTCGTGGAGATCTGGAACAACGTGTTCATGGAGTTCAACCGCAAAGCTGATGGTTCTTTAGAAAAGCTACCTGCACAGCACGTCGATACAGGTATGGGCTTCGAACGTCTTTGTATGGTGTTACAAGGCGTACAATCCAATTATGATACCGATGTATTCATGCCTTTGATCCAAAAGATCGAAAGCGTCACAGGTAAAAAATATACGATGAAAGCGGCCAATGATGCCGAAGAAAAAACAAATATCGCCATCCGCGTGATTGCAGACCACGTGCGTGCCGTCGCTTTTGCTATTGCTGATGGTCAGTTGCCGTCAAACACCGGTGCCGGTTATGTGATCCGCAGGATTTTACGCCGCGCGATCCGTTACGGCTTTACGTTTCTGGATACGAAAGAAGCATTCATTTACCAATTGATAGAAACTTTGGCAAGCCAGATGGGACAATCATTCCCCGAAATCGTGTCGCAGAAAAGCTTTGTAATGAATGTGATTAAGGAAGAAGAAAATTCATTCTTAAGGACTTTGGACCAGGGACTGCAATTGCTCGATAATGTCATCAAAGGTACCGAAGGCAGTGAAGTTTCCGGAAACAAAGCATTCGAATTATATGATACTTTCGGTTTCCCAAAAGACCTGACCGCGCTGATCCTCAAAGAAAAAGGGATGGCTTATAACGAAGCTGATTTCGATAAGGCGATGTTCGAACAGAAAACCCGTTCCCGCGCCGCTTCAGAAGTATCAACTGATGACTGGACAATCCTGACAGAAGGTAACACAGAAACTTTTGTCGGCTATGATTTATTGGTCAACGAAGTCAGGATCACCCGTTACCGCAAAGTCGATTCCAAGAAAGACGGACAGTTATACCAATTGGTTTTAGACCATACGCCATTTTATCCCGAAGGAGGGGGGCAGGTAGGTGACAAGGGTACTTTGTCAAATGCGAATGAAAGCATCGACATCATCGACACTAAAAAAGAAAACAACTTAATCCTGCACTTCACGCGTACATTGCCTGAAAATCTTGACGGAGCGTTTATTGCCAAAGTAAACAGGGAACTGCGTGCTGAAACTGCCGGAAACCACTCGGCGACACACCTGATGCATCAGGCATTGCGTACAATATTAGGGACACATGTAGAGCAAAAAGGTTCATTGGTAAGTCCGGATTACCTGCGTTTCGACTTTTCGCATTTCTCTAAAGTCACTGACGAGCAGCTTAAAGAAGTCGAAAACTTCGTCAATGCACGGATCCAGGAGCATTTACCATTAATAGAAAAAAGAAATATGCCGTTTAACGATGCCGTTGCAGAAGGCGCCATGGCATTATTCGGAGAGAAATACGGAGATTCGGTACGTGCCATCCGTTTTGGTGACAGCATGGAGCTTTGCGGAGGCATCCACGTTCAGAATACTGCTGATATCTGGTATTTCAAGATCATCAGTGAAAGTGCCGTAGCAGCCGGAATCCGTCGTATCGAAGCCATTACGGGTGAAGCGGTACAACGTTTCTTCGCCGCTCAGGAAAAAGCTTTGGATGACATTAAATCGGCGTTGAAAAACCCACAGGATTCCCTGAAAGCCGTAGTGTCTTTACAAGAGGAAAATGCCAAACTGGCCCGCCAGGTCGAATTCCTGATGAAGGACAAGATCAAGAATATGAAAGGGGCTTTCGTCTCAAAACTGGAAGAAATCAACGGTGTAAGATTCCTTGCCACACAGGTCGATCTTGATGCATCAGGTGCGAAAGACCTTGCTTATGAAGTGGGTGGGGAAGACAATAATATTTTCCTGGTTTTCGCTACTGCAGATGAAGGAAAACCGATGCTGACGTGTTACATCTCCAAAGAGCTTGTCGATTCGAAAGGCCTGAATGCGGGTAAAATCGTACGCGAATTAGGAAAATATATCGAAGGCGGCGGCGGCGGCCAGCCATTTTTCGCTACAGCAGGCGGTAAGGATGTGTTAGGGATTCCTGAAGCGTTGGAAAAAGCGGTTGATTATATAAAATAATCGTTGAAGGGGTTATCACCGCCGTTTACCACGTGCATTGTCCCATGAATGGCGTTCCGTGCTCCGTTTACCACGTTGCATACCCCGTGAGTGGCGCTCCGAACCTCATTTACCACGTCATGCAGCCCCATTAGTGGCGTTGACAACCCCGTTAATGGGGTACCGAACGCCATTTACCACGTTGCATGACGCCATTAATCCCGTTCCGAGCCCCATTAATGGAGCTTTGAACGCCATTAACGGGATTCAGGACCCCAATAATGGAGCAGGCAACGTCGTAAACGCGGCAAAAAGCGTCATTAATGAAGCTCATAACGCCATCAATGGGGTAAAATGATGGTTTATTGTCCATCATATAATAATAAAGTAAACAAATGCAATTCCGGACTGAAATACCCATAGCCGAAAGCAGCCACAAACTTGATTATAAATCAAGCATAGTGTCTTTAGGGTCCTGCTTTGCAGAAAGCATGGCCGAAAAGTTCGGGTATTACCAATTCAGGAATACGGTCAATCCTTTCGGGATCATTTTCCAGCCATTGGCTTTGGCCAAAATCATCCGCTTTGCCGCGGTCCAGAAAAAGTTTACAGAAGCAGATGTATTCCACAGCAACGATACCTGGCATTGCTTTGATGCACATTCGGCATTGAGCAACGTGTACCGTGATGATTTGATCGATAGCCTGAATGCTTCCACAGCACAATTGTACCGCGGACTCGAAAATGCCACCCACCTGATCGTCACTTTAGGGACAGCGTGGGTCTATAAGCATGATCAAACCAATGAATATGTGGCCAACTGCCATAAAGTACCCCAGCGCTATTTTTCAAAACAACTCTTGTCGGTTGATGCGATTGCCGACAGCCTGAAGCAGCTCATCAACTCGGTTTATGCCATCAACCCCGATTGCCATATTATTTTTACGGTATCGCCGGTCCGGCATATCAAGGATGGTTTTGTAGAAAATCAGCAGAGTAAGGCAAACCTGATTTCGGCTTTGCATAATACACTCGCCTCCTCCGATGCGGCCTATTTCCCTTCATATGAAATTATGATGGATGAACTGCGCGATTACCGTTTTTACGCCGAAGATATGCTGCACCCGAACCAGACCGCCGTAGACTACATCTGGCAAAGGTTTGTAGATACGCATATTAAGGAAAGTGCGTATGCCGTGATGAACAAAGTAGGCTCGATACAAAAAAGCCTCGCACACCGCCCTTTCAATCCTGATACCTCGCAACACCTGGCTTTTCAGGAGAAATTACAGGAGCAGGTTGCCAAATTGCAGTCCCGTTTCCCACATATGGTATTTAGTCAGGAAAGTCAGTAAAGACCGGAAGACCGGAAGTCCGGAAGACCGGAAGTTGGTAAGCGCATAAAGAGTAATTTTAATGATATTCCCTTTAAATAAGCAGTTTCCTATCTTCCTGTTTTTCTTTCTTTCTTTCTTTCTTTCTTTCTTTCTGACTTCCGGACTTTCCCAACTTTTCCAGCTTTTCAATAAAATACGAATTTCTACGTATTGAATCCCCTTTTTGATTGTTGCAGATTTGTCAAATAAATAATTAACAAATCTATTACATCATGAAAACATTCAAAAAAATCGGATTAACAGCCTTAATGGCATTAGCGTTAGTGTTTAACTCATGCAGCAGCGACAGTGATGGCGGCGGAAGCTCAAGCCTTTCTACGTATATCTCTGCTAAAGTAGACGGTACTTCATTTGAGACCGCTTCCATCCAGGGACAGTCTGTAGGCGTTGCAATGAAGCAGGGCACCGGAGACATGCAGCTTATTACGATCTCCTGTGGCGACCAGACTACGATTACTGATCAGGATTATAAAGCCATTTATATTGCGCTTGTGGGTCCTATAACTGCCGGTACGACTTATCAGGTAAACTCAACGACCAACAACACATTGGGTTACACAGAGACAGCCGGTGACAATGACGTTACGTGGGATACCGGAGATTGCGAGAACGCTACGGGAAGCATTACTGTAACTTCGATAAGCGATACCAAAATTGAGGGTACTTTCACCTTCACAGGTTCTAAGGAAGATGCATGCAGTTCACAGAAAACGGTTACCAACGGAAAATTCCGCGGTACCTTCCAATCGTTTTAATTTCCCATCCTTTATTGATTCCCGCACGGCAGGCAACCTGGCTGCCGTGCGTTTTTTTACACCAGAGTATAGGCAGCATTTGCATGCCGAAAGCAAAATACGTCATATGTCGTATTGTAACAGCTGCCAAATAATTGCAGTTTCGTAAAAGTATTAAACACCAAAAAAACAATTATATGAAAACTAAAAAAGTATTGTGGGGCATCGCTTTGCTGGTACTGTTTTCAGTCAACGTGCAGGCACAGAAAAAACAGACACTGACCGATGAGGAACAAGTGCAGGAAGCCGTAACTAAAGAAATTGACGAACTTTTCACATCAAAAGATTTCCTGAAAATAAAAGCCAAAAAATATGCCGACGTAAAGGGAACCATGGTTTTCGACGTGGGCGTAGTACAAAACGGAAAGGTTTCGACCTTCTTTAAAGTGGACAGCGACATCAAAAACATCGACTTCATCAACTGGATGTCGGATTACATCCTGAAACATAAATTCTTCTTTAAGCTGCAGAAACAGCAACGATACAAAATACGTTACACCGCAACATTCGAATAACCTAAACAACAATAACCATGAAAAAAATAACATTAATCATGCTGTCGCTGGTGATTACCGGAACAGCAAGCGCACAGCTCGGCAAATTGCTCGGTGGTGGCGGAAAAGCCGGAAAGAAAACGGGAGATTTTACTACCGTATGGGAAGGCGAATTTGACAACAAGGCCACAAGGCTTGCCGTTACCGACGGCAGCGGAAAATACATCATCGGCACCGATGACAACTCGGCTACGGTCCTGAATGCTGAAGGTAAGGTAATCTGGAGTGGCGATTATAAAAAAATCACGACCAATAAGACCAACAAATGCGAATACCAATATACGGTCTGGACCGATAAAGGCGGTTACCTGTTCCTTTTTGATGAAAGGAAATTGGGGACCGACCGTGTAGCAGTAATCGATATCCCGACCGGAAAGGAATTGTGGAACTCTGAAGTATACCAAAACCTGATCCCTAAAGGCGAAAGTGCCGGGGATGGCGAACTGGATACCGTAAAATATATTTATGAACTCGATGCGTTCCTGATTTCGCAAAAGGCTTCGGTAATCCTTGTGAAAGCCGATACGGGCGAGAAAATCTGGGAAACGAACCGTTTTAAAGGCGGTGTAGGGACTTACATTTACAATAAGGATAAGAATGAAATCGTCATGCTGAACTTCAAGCCGACGGCCCTTGGTGCTTTGTTTGCAGGGTACAAAAACCAATTGGTGCGCATCAATGCGTCGAATGGTGAAGTGCTTTGGGATGCTACTTTTACAGGTGTTGTCCAGAAGGAATTGGTAACCCGCAAGCCGATTGTGGACATGTGGATCAAAGGCGGTAAATTATACCTCCACCTCAATGGATTGACGGTTTATGATTACAGTACGGGCCAGCAATTGTGGGCTGCAATTTACGATGACGATATGGGCGGTTCAAGCGGCAACGCTTTGTTCGGGAACAAAAAGAAATCACAGTATTACCATCTGATTGCCGAGCCGTTGTTTACACAAAATGCGGTATATCTTGTCATCCTTGGGAACAGGGACAAGACGAAATATGTCGAGAAACACGACCTGGAATCAGGGAAACTACTTTGGGCATCTGAGAAAATCACAGGTGCATTCTGTATGCCGCACATTTACCTGGCGGGCGATAAGCTGATGGTACAGGTGGGTGGAAAATTCCAGGTGCAGGAATTGCGATTGGAAGAAACCAGCAGCGGACTTTCAGCGGGTCTGGCCCTTGGCGGTTTCGGTGGCGGAAGCTACAAAGCCTGGGTGCCATACATCTACTGGGATTATAAAAACCAAAAAAACAGTGTCCTGGCGATTGACGACAATACCGGAAAAACCGCCTGGCGCTCGGAGCGTTTCGATAAAAGGATTACCGATCTGATCTTAAGCGAAGATAAAAATACGGTGTTTGTAGGTGATGGCGATGAGTTCTACGGCTACGACATCAAATCAGGAAACCAGCTTTTCGACGTGAAGCACAATGATGCCAAAGTAGGTAAAGCCACTGATGTCATCGACTTCGGGGATAAAGTGGTCGTGCTTTCTGAAAAAGGACTGGCTTCTTACAACAAAAAAGACGGCAGCCGCGCTTATGCATCGGAAAAAATCAAAGGCGTGGATTATTTCTACCATATCGGCGACAATTATTTCCTGCGTGACCAACGTAACAGCAAAAACATCATTTACGGCATCGATATGACCAATGGCGAGACCAAAGGATCGGTCCAGTCCAAAGGAAAAGGCGGAAGCCCGCAATATGGTGACGGTATAGACATAACAGAAGACGGCGAATACATTTTTGCTTTCAAAGGCAAAAAAGTAGAAAAAATCAAAGTCAACAATTAGTTTTTTGGGTTATGTTTTTTATGGTGGGGGCTGATGAATTCTGTTTGTCAGCCCTTTTTTTAAATGAATGAAAGATGAAAAGTAAAATACTCCTTTTAAGTTTAATCTCTGCTTTTTCGGTGCATGCACAGCAAGTCCAATGGGCATCCAAACTGATTAAATTTTCGTCTGATTTAGGTGGAAAACAAAACGGCATCAAGCGCATCCTCGGCAAATCCGATGCTTTTCCGCAAGCCGGCCCAAGCGCGAACGCCTGGATGCCCAAGAACGCACTCGACGGTTATGAAACGGTTGAGGTGGGATTTGAAAAACCGCAAACCGTAAAGCAGGTTGCCGTATTCGAAAATATGAATTCCGGTTGCGTAGTAAGGATTGCGGTAGACGACGGATCGGGCAAATATAAAACCGTCTGGTCACGCAAGGTCAATTGGAAAAGGGACTTGTATACTTCCCAATCTCCAGCCGACCGCAAATATTACTACAACCGCAAACGCAGGAAAATCCAGACCGCACCCGAAGTCGATGTGAATCCGGGCATAGAGCATGCGATACTGGAACAGGCAGTAAGCGGCGTTGTTGCCGTCAGGGTGGATTTCAGTTTTGCATTGGTTCCTGGGCAGAAACAGGTCGATGCGATCGGGATTTCGGATTCGGAAACGCCTATTGAGGCGCCAATCAATATTTTGCCTGAATTCCAGTCTTTGGCTAAATCCGAAAAGATTGATATCGGCGAATTACTGCCTGCCAATCCCATGCTTACCGCCGACGGGCAGAAATTGTATTTCACGGATTTTACCAATACAAAAGAAATTATTTACTCCTGTGTAAGAAGCAACGGCAAATGGTCGGCACCCGTGCAGGAAATGAATGCGCTGAACGATGACAATCAGTTTAATTATATCTATGGCATCAAAAGCGACTGGGCGCTCAAAGGCGGTAAATCCTACAGCCGCGGTACAGGTGAAACGGGTTATGCATTTTACAAACGCAACGGCGATGCTTTCGAGCCGTCAGGAATACTGAAAGTCACGGCCTACAACAATTACGACGATACTTCTGAAATGACCATTACAGACGATGCCAAAACCATCATCATGGGCATTGAAACCGATATGACGCAGGGTGGCGCCGATTTGTATTTTTCAAACAAAAAAGAGGATGGTTCTTACGGCTTCCTGCAGAATATGGGCAAAACCATTAACAGCGCCGCCGATGAAAGTATGCCAAGATTGTTGTCGGATAATAAAACGCTGTTGTTCAGTAGCAATGGTTTCAGCAATTATGGTGATTACGATATTTTTGTGACGCACCGCCTTGACGATACGTGGAAGAACTGGTCTGAGCCGGTAAACCTCGGCAGCAGCATCAATAGCGGCAGCTTCGACGGGTCGCCGTGGTATGATGAGCAAAACGAGGAATTGTATTTCATCAGGACCGTCGACGGGCGTACCAATATTTACCATATGCATTTTCCGAAAGCGCAATTGATGAAGTCATAGGGCAAAATACGTATAACTGCGTATTTCATTTTGGCGAAGGAAAGGTGACATTTGTTTACGACCTTAAAACAAAAACAATTATCCACCAATCCCCTTTGTTATGATTTTTTTACTGATTTCCATGATATTGCTGTTATTTTTTGCCATGATCTACCTTGCGGTGTATTCGCGCAGGGAAAAGAAAAAATTCGGAGAAAAGATTGCAGCTCTGGAAGAAATCATTGTGCAGATTACGCGGAAGCAACTGGCACAATCAGGCCAGCTCCGACTTTCGGACGAGCTGAATGAGAACCTGAAGAAAAGCCGGATTGTATTGAATGAGGATATTTTTAAGCTCAATTATGAATTGTTCGACATCCTTTCCAAAAACGATTTGCTGAAAAACAAACCAGAAAGCTAAATTCCCTATTTTTATAGGACACATTTATATTTATGATGAAAACGCTGCTACTTTTTTTACTGTTACCGGTTATGGCTTTTTCACAAGGCAATGATCCGGACAGCGTCTACCATTGGTATGAACGTGACCGTGAAAAAAATCCGGAAAAAGCCCTGCAGCACATTTTGAATGGCATTAAGAAAGCCGAAAAGCGTAAAGACAAATACCATATTGCGGCTTATCTCGTCAAGCTGATCGAACAGAAAAACTTCATCCGGGATTATGACGGCGCTTACCGCGATTTTAAAAAAGCCGAAAAATACTGCATCGACAATAAGATTGACGGGCAATTGCCTTGTGCCTACAGTCAGTATGCCGAAACCTGCTACAATATGGAAGATTTTGCGCATGCGATGCAATATTTCCACCTTGCCGATTCCATTTTTGCGAGCCAGAAAGACGGTATCGGGGTGGTGATTTCCAAAAATAATATTGCCAATATTTACCAGGTACAGGGCAAATACGACCTTGCCATCAAAAACCTGCTCGATGCGGCCAGGAATGTAGATACGACGCAATATCGTTACATCAAGGTGGAGATATTCAACAACATTTCGGAATTGTATGAAACCATTGGCGAGAATCACAAGGCCCAGCAAATGGCGCGCTCGGCAATGGCAATAGCCCTGGGTGGCAAGCGCGACAATCCGCAGGGCTTGTTGCGGTCATATGCACATCTTACCTCACTGCTCACGGATCAGGGCAAATATACCGAAGCCGAAAAATATTACAATAAAGGCATCCATCTGGCCGATTCTACAAAGCTGGAAAGCCTCAGGTTTGATATATTGCGGCCCGGGATTGCACTCAAAGTGATTCAGGATAAAATGCCGGAAGCAAAGCAAATGGTGACAGAAGCTATCGCCCTGGGCAAAAAATATAAGAAGAATACTTCTGAAATGTACCCCATCCGTGCAAGCCTCGCGCGGATTTATTTATTTGAAGGACAACCTGCAAAAGCGATTTCACTGCTGAATGAACTTTTAAACGAAGGCCGGCAACTTGACCGCCGCGACGACATTGCCGAAATTTACAATGAGCTCTCCCAGGCTTATGAAAAAACCGGAGACTTTAAAAAAGCATTACAAAACCATAAGTTGTTTGTTGTACACAAAGACAGCATCCTGGGCAGGGAAAAGCAGAAATATTTCAAGGATGCACAGGTGAAATACGAAACGGCAATCAAGGAAAAACAATTGGCCCAGAACAAAATAGAGCTGCTTAAGAAATCATCCGAATCCAAAAAGAAAACCAATGCGATCATCATGCTTGCTGCGTTGGTTTTTTTCCTGGCCGTACTCTCATACCTGATTTATCGCCAACAGAAACTCAAGGCCGGGCAACGTGAAAAGGAATTCCAGTTAAAAGCCGCCATCTCGCAGATTGAAACACAAAATAAACTCCAGGAACAGCGTCTGAGCATCTCGCGCGATTTGCATGACAATATCGGAGCGCAGCTTACTTTCATCATTTCTTCGGTGGATAATGTGAAGTTCGGGTTCAACCTGCAGAATACGAAACTCAATGACAAGCTGGACAACATCAGTGATTTTACAAAGTCGACAATCCTCGAACTGCGCGATACCATCTGGGCGATGAACCATGCTGAAATCAGTTTTGAGGAATTGCGCTCGCGGATCTTCAACTTTTTGGAAAAGGCAAAAACCGCAAAAGGAAGCATCGCTTATACATTCCATCTTGACGAGTCGATCAACGAAATGAAACTGTCCTCATTGCAGGGCATCAACATGTACCGTACGATACAGGAAGCGGTGAACAACGCGATCAAATATGCCGAAGCCACGAAAATTGTCATTGAGGCAAAATCGGAAAAAGACAGGATCGTGATCCAAATCCGCGACAACGGCATCGGCTTTGATACAAAGGCCACCGACCGCGGCAACGGTTTGGGGAATATGAAAAAACGCATGAAGGAAATCGGGGCGGAATTTGATATAAAATCAGCTAAAGATGCCGGAACGACAGTAATGATTTCTTTACAAAACAAAGACGACAATGCTTAAAAAATACTTTTTTATTTTCTTCATTTGGTGCTTTATTCCATGTAAAGCCCAGAACGCGCAAGTCATGATCGATAAATTGAAAGCTTCGCTGAAGGACAATCCGGATGCGAAGAAAACAGCTTCGGTTTATTCTGACCTCACGTGGTACTATTCGACCGTTTCAGTGGATTCGGCATTGGCTTATGGTAAAAAAGCGGAATATGAAGCGCAGAAATTAGCCGATTCGACATTGCTCGGGCAAATTTACAGCGATATCGGGTCGGTATATTTCAACAACGGCGACCTCGACAATTCGCAGAAAAATTACCTGCGGTCTTACACCATACGCAAACACCGTAAAGATGCGTTCGGTGTGGCTAAAATCAGTAATAATCTGGGAAATGTCTACCGCGACAAGCAGGAATATACCAAGTCGATGAAGGCTTTCCTCGAAGCGCTGGCCTATTTTGAAAGTGTAAAAGATGATAAGAATAAGGCTGTCGCCCAAAGCAACATCGGCCTGCTGATGGTGCGTTTGAGTGATTATTCCAAAGCGCTCCAATACCTGAATCCCGCGATCGCTTACGCAGAGAAAAACAAGCTGCCCGACCGCCTTTGTGAATTTTATGGGAACCTCGGGAAAGCCTATATGGGATTGAACGACACGATCAAAGCCAGGGTGGCGTTTGAAAAGAGCCTGAAAAACTGCAAAATCTCAGGCAACCAGAAAGCGATATCGACCCTTTATCAGAATATGGGCCTGCTGAAAACCCGTCAGCAAAATGCAGCCGGCGCCACGGCGCTGTATGAGAAATCAAAAGCCGTAGCCAAAACCGTAAACTCGGACCACGATCAGGACAACCTCAAAATCAGCATTGCAAGGAGTTACCTGAAATCCGGAAAATACCAGGAAGCGTTGAAATTACTGACCGAAATCAAGGCAAAATTCCTGCGCGAGAAAAAAGATGAAAGCCTGTATTACACACTCGATATACTGATTCCGACTTTCGCTTACCTGAAACAGCCCGACAGCGTGTTATATTATCAGGAAATCAATAAAAAACTCAGCGAGCACCTTACGCGCCTGAGCACTTTAAAGCACACGGCTGAACTTGAAACCAAATACCAGACCGCGAAAAAGGAAAAGCTCCTGGCAGAGGAACGCGCGGAAACACGCCGGAAAACCACACTGCTGATCGGGATTTCCATCCTTACTTTTTTTGTAATCATCATATCGTTGCTGATTTACAGGCAGCAGAAATTGAAGAACAAGCAGCAAAAACAGGAATTCCGCCTCAAGACCGCCATTGCGCAAATCGAGACGCAGAATAAACTGCAGGAACAGCGCCTGAGCATTTCCCGCGACCTGCACGACAACATCGGGGCGCAACTCACCTTCATCATTTCCTCGGTCGATAACATCAAGCATGGTTTTGACATCCAGAACATCAGGCTTAGTGACAAACTGCGCAGCATCAGCGAGTTTACGAAGTCCACTATTGTCGAGCTTCGAGATACGATCTGGGCGATGAACAACAGTGCGATTGCGTTTGAGGATTTGAAGGTGCGCATCCTGAACTTTATCGAAAAGGCGAAAATGGCCAAAGAGGACATTCATTTTTCATTCGATATCGATGAAAAATTAAACACCCTCACACTCAGTTCCATCGAGGGCATGAACATTTACCGCACGATCCAGGAGGCGGTGAACAACGCCATTAAATATGCGGGTGCCGAAAATATTGCCATTGACGCTTCCGCAGAAAACGGAAACATATCGATCACCATCACCGATAACGGAACAGGATTCGATCCGGAAAACATCAGCAATGGCAACGGCCTGCATAACATGCGCAAGCGGATCGAGGATATTGGCGGCACTTTTGAAATCAGGACCGCCGTTTCTGAAGGAACAACAATCAGTATTTTACTCAAAAACAAAAACAGTTAAAATTTAAGATCATGGTTAAAATAGTCATTGTGGATGATAATATCTTTTTGCAGAAGGCGGTCGCCGAGAAACTGTCCTTCTTTGAAGACCTGTCCTGTAAATATACTGCGGTAAACGGGATCGAACTTTTGGAAAAGCTCGAGAACAACCACAACATCGACCTGATATTGATGGACATCGAAATGCCAAAAATGGACGGTATCGAAGCTACAGGAATCGTTAAGAACAAATACCCGCACATTAAAATCATCATGCTCACGATTTTTGACAATGATGAAAACATCTTCAAATCGATCAAAGCCGGTGCCGATGGCTACCTGCTCAAGGATGTCACGCCCGCCGACCTGAACCAGGGCATTGTTGAAACCCTGAACGGCGGTGCCACGATGACACCTTCCATCGCGCTGAAAACGCTGAAGCTTTTCCGCAATCCGATCGAGTTCGATACCCCATCGGACGCTGAGGAAATCAAGCTCACCGCACGCGAAATCGAGGTTTTGGAACAACTCAGCAAAGGCCTTAAATACAACAATATTGCGGACAACCTGATCCTTTCGTTAGGAACGGTCCGCAAGCATGTCGAGAATATTTACACCAAGCTCCAGGTGCATAATAAGCTGGAGGCGATTCAGAAGGCGAAGAGCAATAAGCTTATTTAGTTTTCAGTCTCAGTCGCGGTAGGCAGTGCTAATAGGAGTAAATAAAAAGTGTCTATTAGTAATTTTTTTATTGACCTTGTCATGAACTGCCAACTGAGACTGAGACCGAAAACTAAAAATACGACATATGCCGTATTGATTCACCTTCCGGATAAATGCAATTTTGCCTTATAACTAACAAAATTCATTTATCATGAAAACACTCAAAATGATCTCAAAAATGAGCCTTATTGCCGTAATGTTCCTGGCATTGTCATGCAGCAGCGACAGTGATGGCGGCGGAGGCGGAACAGCTTCGGTTGGTACTATCACCGCAAAAGTTGGCGGTAGTTCTTTTACATCAATGACGCAGGGAACGCAGGTAAGCCAGATAACTGCCGGTGGAACTACCACGATTACGATGCTTGGTGCTGACGCCTCGGGTAAGGCAATCAGCCTGACATTGCATGGCGTTTCAGCCACAGGTACTTACCAAATTGGTGGTGAAAATCTGATTTCTATTATTGGATCTTATGTTGATACCAACATCCAGAATCCACAAGCTTCTGTCACTTATGTGGCTCCAACTGAAGGAAACGCCGTGATGGGTTCTATCACCGTTTCAGAATTGACTGACGCTAAGATTGTAGGTACTTTTAATTTTACCGGAACAAGTGACGCGGGTGCTACTAAAGCAATTACCAATGGTGCGTTCAACTTAGAATTCTAAAAATACTTTTCCCGGACTGCCGTGCTTTGTGTAATGGCATGGCCGCTCCGGAATCAAGCTACTTGTTTTGTGTGATTTGTCCTTTTCAAACGGAATGACATTCCTGCTTTGAAGAGGACATTTTTTCCTGATTGATTATTTAATTTTCAGCTTATGACACCTTTCCTTCTTACCTTGCTGTTGGTCAATCTCGTGCTTATCGGGCTTGTGTTTGCTGATTTCAGGAAATCAAAAAAAGCGCACCAGCTTAAGACCGCCGCTTATGAATCGATGATTGTTACATTACTCGAAAACCAGGCGAGCCAGGATGGGCGTATACAAATGGCCGATGATTTAAAGGAAACGCTGCGTACTTCGCAAAAACGGATAGGAGCAGAGATCCTTTCGCTCCAATACCAACTGCTGGACACTTTAGCCAAAAACAATCTGATAGAATGAGGCAGGAAACTTTTGCGTTGAGAATTTTTTAATACTTTTATGGGGAAAGCCAAAACATTTCACATGAAATCATTATTTGCACTGGTGCTGTTCCTCACGGCATCATGGATGCATCCGCAAAATCCCCAAACTTCCAAAACCGACAGCCTGAAGATTGCATTGAAAAAGCAAACCGGGCAGCAGAAATTCCATACGCTCTGCTATTTGTCCGACGAGTACAGTTACAGCGATCTCGACCAGGCGCTCTCGTATGGGAAACAGGCATTGGCAATGGCTAAGAAAATCAAGAGTGATTCCTGTATCGCGATGGCGTATAATGCGATCGCCAACACGTTCCAGTTCCGGAGCGAACTGGATTCTGCCGTAGTCTACCACCGAAAATCTTTGCAATCCCGCATGAAGATCAGGGATTCCCTTGGCATCGCCGATTCTTACAACAATATCGGGATTGCTTTTGATACTAAAGGCGATTTCCAGCAGGCGCTGAACAATTATTTCAAGGCGCTGTATTATTACGACAAGAAGAACGACATCAGCAAGCAGGCGATGACCTATACGAACATCGGCATTGTGTATAAAACGCATGAGGATTATAAGAAAGCGCTGACGTACTACCGCAAGGCTTATGATTTTTATGTCAAGGCAAAAGACGAATTCGGGATTACGGTGTCGTCGGGAAACCTGGGATCGATCCTGATCAATTTTTCCCGGTATAAGGAATCGCTGAAATATTCCGAAATGGCCCGCAAAGGCTACCAGAAATTAGGGTATGACCGTTACACCGCTTATCCGATAGGGAATATGGCGATGGTGTATGACAGCCTGCACCAATTCGATATCGCAGATAAATATTATAAGCAATCAATTGCGCAGCACGAGAAATTCGAAAACTGGTTTGAAGTCGCCAACACCGGAAATGCTTATGCCCAATGCCTTATCAAGCAAAAGAGATTTGCGGAAAGTATAGCGGTTTCAGAAAAAGCCAAAGCATCCGCGAAAAAATCAGATGCGGAACTGGTGGAAACTATGGCCAATGAGAATCTGGCGAAAGCCTATGCCAAAGGAGGCCATTTTCAAAAAGCGTATGAATATGCCAACCTTTACAGTATCGGAAAAGACAGCCTTTTCAGAAAGGAAAAAACCAAAGCGATTTTTGAACTCGATGCCAAATACCAGACCGAGAAAAAAGAAAAATTACTGCTCCTGAAGGAAGTTGAAGCCAAGCAGCGGAACCTCTGGCTGATGATTTTAGGGTTTTTAGTAATCACCACCATTGCCGGCGCAGCATTGATTTACAGGCAGCAGAAATTGCGCAACAAGCAGCAGGAACAGGAACACCGTCTTGAAAAAGCGATTGCGAAAATTGAAATGCAGAATAAGTTGCAGGAACAACGCCTGAGCATCTCCCGCGATTTACATGACAATATCGGGGCACAATTGACCTTTATCATTTCATCGGTCGATAACCTGAAATTTGCTTTCGATCTCAAGGATTCAAAACTGAACGGCAAGCTTGACAACATCAGCGGGTTTACACAATCCACAATTATCGAACTGCGCGACACGATCTGGGCGATGAACAGCGATGCCATTACATTTGAAGACCTGCATATGCGGATCATGAATTTTATTGAGAAAGCGAAAATCGCTGCGGAAAGCATTCATTTTCGTTTTGAAATTGATGAAAAACTCAGCCACCTTGCTTGCTCTTCGATTGTTGGGATGAACATTTACCGGACCATCCAGGAAGCCGTGAACAATGCCATTAAATACTCGAATGCTACAGAGATTTTGGTCCGGATTGCTGAAAATCAAGACGGGATAAGCATCGAAATTATCGATGACGGAAACGGTTTTGATATGGAAACGGCCATCAACGGAAACGGATTGCACAATATGAAAAAACGCATCCGCAGCATCGGCGGGGCTGCAGAGATCGATTCTGCACCCGGAACCGGGACGCGCGTCAGCATCAACCTGCAAAAAGAAGCATTAAACACCTAGTATGATTAAGATAGCCATAGCCGATGACAATTCGTTCCTGATCAGGACCGTCCAGGAGAAACTTTCGTTCTTCGACGATTTTGCCGTGAGGTGCGTGGCCTGCGACGGCCAGGATTTATTGGAAAAACTACAGGCAAACCGCAATATCGACCTGATCCTCATGGATATCGAAATGCCGGAAATGAACGGGATCGAAGCCACAGGGATCATCAAGTCAAAATACCCGCACATCAGGATCATCATGCTGACCGTGTTTGATAATGACGAGAACATCTTCAACGCCATCAAGGCCGGTGCCGACGGTTACCTGCTCAAGGAAATCAACCCGAAGGATTTATACCAGGGGATTATTGAAACGATGAACGGCGGGGCGGCCATGCATCCGTCCATCGCTTTCAAGACATTGAAATTACTGCGTGACCCGGTACCTTTTGAAAAATCGGGTACGGAAGACATCAAGCTCTCACAACGCGAAATTGAGGTTTTGGAGCAGCTCAGCAAAGGGTTGAATTATAACAATATTGCAGAAAACCTGTTTTTGTCGCCCAGTACGGTCCGCAAGCATATAGAAAATATCTACACCAAATTGCAGGTCCACAATAAATTGGAAGCGGTCGAGAAGGCTAAAAACAATAAACTGATCTAACAAATCACCACCCTTACCACTGCTCAGGGAATACAGATTATGGCGCGTCCCTGCGGGCCGGGCTGTCCGCTCTATCTTTTTTAACCCTCCGGGATTAAAAAAGGATGCCGCTTCCATCCCTCGCGCGGTCTGTCGTATCCGGACGTAAAAACTTCAGATTTAATCCGGTGTTGCCTGAATGTTTTATTTTTGCACTCAGCAACTCAGCAACTCAGCAACTCAGCAACTCAGCAACTCAGCAACTCAGCAACTCAGCAATCAGCAACTCAATATACGAATTAGTACGTATTTCAGCACGCGCATCTCTCACCTAGCTTTGTCTTATAACTTTAAAAAAGAATAAGATGAAAACCAAGACTTTATTTTCAAGAATTACCCTGAGCTTCATGCTCCTGTTTGCGGTCGGAATATCCCGCGCAAATAATGTACAGATTACCGGCACGTCGGTTGTTGGGTCAAACATCACTTTTACCATTAGCTGGGAAAACAGCTGGAATGCCAATGTAGCTCCTGCCAACTGGGACGCGGTTTGGGTTTTTATAAAATACCAGGATTGTAATACCCGTGTATGGGCCCATGCAGGTTTAAGCACAGCTGGCGCAGATCACTCGACATCCTCACCTTTACAGGTAGATCCCGTTACTGACGGAAGGGGTGTATTCGTAAGAAGAAGCTCGCTGGGTGGCGGCACAGTGGCACCAACACAGGTTACCTTAAAAATGACCATTCCTGCAGGAACCTATAACTATAAGGTTTATGGAATTGAAATGGTAAACGTGCCCCAGGGAAATTTCGAGGTTGGCGACGGTACCAGCACCGGGACTTACAACAGCATCACCGTGAATTCAACTTCACAGGCTTCGGGTATCTCGGCTGCGGCTATCGGCGGTGGTTCAGCGACTATCCCAAATACTTATCCTACAGGTTATAATTCTTTCTATTGCATGAAAAATGAAATCTCTCAATTGCAATATGTTGAATACCTGAATTCACTGACTTATGATCAGCAAAAAGCCCACACTTTCAGTGACCCGATCAGCCCAACAGGCACTTACGTCATGTTTGGCAGTTTTGCATACAGGAACGGAATCATCATTTCCACTCCGGGGAATAATGCGGCCATTCCGGCGGTTTATGCCTGTGATGCTTCTGCAGGTGTCGAAAACAACAGTGATGACGGGCAAAGCATTGTTGCCAATAACTTAAGCTGGGGAGATTTGTCAGCCTATCTTGATTGGGCTGCTTTGCGTCCTATGACAGAATTGGAATACGAGAAGGTATGCCGTGGCAGCATGCCGCGCGTAGCGGGAGAATATCCATGGGGAACTACTGATCTGACACAGGTTTACAGTTCTTTAGGCGGATTAATCAATGACTACCTGCCAAACGAAACTTTCACACCGGTGTCTAATGGAATGTGTGCATTTGGTGTAGGAAGCGGAAATGGAGTTTACGGACCTGTAAGAGTAGGGGCTTTCGCTTCCGGAACTTCGGGAAGATCTTCTGCAGGCGCAGGTTTTTATGGCGCTATGGAAATGGGTGGAAATGTATGGGAGCATATTGTGAATACCACCACCTCAGGCGTAACTTTTACAGGAAATAATGGTGATGGTACAATTGCGCCAAACGGTGATGCCAATCAATCGACATGGCCTTCTCCAACAACTGCTGCCGGAACAGGATTCAGGGGCGGAAGTTATATCGATGCTGCTGTCAGGGTCCGTACTTCAGACAGGGCCAGTGTTACTACTGTAGATGCTACAAGATACCCGAGTTTCGGAGGAAGAGGCGTGAGGTAATCATTTAATTTGAGCCGGTATCCTGATGGATATCATATTAAAAATGACAACAATTTTAAATTCAAATTAGATGATGAAAACAATTAACCATTATATAATTGTATTCGTGGCATTGATATTGTCCGCCGCATCATCGTATTCCCAATACCATGGAGGTGACGCTGCAGGCGCATCAACCGATCGGTTTGGGATAACTTCGTGCCCCGTGCCACCGCATTTCTATGCGTATTTCGGAAGCACAGACGATAATGTGACCGTCGATATCCTGATGAATACAAGCTGCAGCGCTCCACCGCCTTCGTTCTTTGCCTATATGGGCGGGGATAACGACAGTGCCGGTGTCGAGGAACTCAGCGCTACTGCCTGCGGGACACCGCCTTCGTTCTTTGCCTATATGGGCGGGGAGCAGGACAGTGCCCACGTGGATGATCTTTTGGCCGTGTCGTGCGGTACCCCGAATCAATTCTATGCTTATTTCGGCGGTGCCGATGATGGATTTGCTTTGGATGTTATCGGAAGCTGTCCAGTTACGCCACCGGTCGCCGACTTTACGGCATCTGCCACGGCAACCTGCGTAGGCGGAAGCATCAATTTTACGGATACCTCGACAAACATCCCGTTCGTATGGAGCTGGACCTTTGCTGGCGGTACACCCGCTACTTCAACGGTACAAAATCCTTCGGTGACGTATAATGCGCCGGGGACTTATGCCGTAAGTTTAACCGCGACAAACTACAACGGAAGCAATACCAAAACCATTGCGGGTTACATCACTGTAACTGCCATTCCTGCCGTAGCTTCCGTAACTCCGGGTTCCCGCTGTGATGCGGGTGTAGTCAACCTTCAGGCTACTGCAAGCGCCGGCGTACTAAGATGGTATAATGTTGCCAATGGCGGTTCGATACTAGGAACAGGGACTTTTTTTCCAACCGGGATCATCAACACAACTACTACATTCTACGTGGAAGCCGCCAGCGGAAGCTGTGTCTCTGCACGTACCGCTGTAGTCGCTACGGTAAATACCACGCCGACGGTTACGGCAACCACGCCGGGTTCACGCTGCGGTACGGGTTCCGTGACATTGGGTGCCACGGCAAGTGCGGGTACTTTAAGCTGGTTTGACGTAGCAAACGGAGGGGTGGCCCTGGGAACAGGGACCTCTTTTGCCACGCCATCAATCAGCAGCGATACTACTTATTATGTGCAGGCTGCCAACGGAAGCTGTATTTCAGCACGAACAGCTGTTTTAGCCAATATAAATTCAGTACCTTCAGTAACTTCCACTACTCCGGGAAGCCGTTGTGACTCAGGAAGCGTAATGCTTGTTGCTACTGCAAGTGCAGGAACTTTAAACTGGTATAGCGTCCCGAATGGCGGCACTGTATTGGGTACCGGAACCTCTTTTGTAACACCGTCTATCAGCAGCAACACGAATTTCTATGTGGAGGCTACCAACGGTACGTGTACGTCTGCAAGGACTGTCGTTTTAGCAACTGCAAGTCCTTCTCCTGCCATTACAAGCACTACGCCTTCCGGCAGATGTGATGCAGGTACGGTAACCCTGAGCGCCACTGCCAGTGCGGGAACGATCAGCTGGTTTGATGTGGCTAATGGTGGAACTGCCATCGGCAACGGAACCAACTTTATCACGCCGTCGATCAGCGCTACAAAAACATACTACGTTGAAACTGCCAATGGAAGCTGTATCTCCACGCGTGTCCCTGTAATCGCTTCGGTTACGGCTACACCAACGGTGACAGCAACTATACCAGCAGGCCGGTGTGGGACTGGGAGCGTAACGCTCGGTGCTACCGCAAGTGCCGGTACACTGAACTGGTACGGAATAGCTGTCGGCGGAACTATATTAGGTTCCGGAACAGCATTCGCAACTCCGAACATCGCCGTAACAACTACTTATTATGTTGAAGCTGTAAACGGAAGTTGTTCTTCTGCACGAACTGCCGTAACGGCCACCGTAAGCACAATGCCAACGATCACCACCACTACGCCTGCGTCGCGTTGTGATACCGGTACGCTAACATTGAGTGCATCGGCAAGCGCCGGTACACTGAATTGGTATGATGTGCCGACCGGCGGCAGTGTATTGGGTTCAGGCAATAATTTTGTTACGCCGTCCGTCAGCGCTACGACTACTTATTATGTTGAAGCCGTGAGCGGAAACTGTACATCGCCAAGAACTGCTGTTACGGCCACTGTAAATGCTACACCTGTAATCAGTGCAGCTACGCCGGGCAACCGTTGTGGCTCAGGAAGTGTGACAATAGGTGCCGCTGCTACAGCAGGAACCATCAATTGGTATAATGTATCCACAGGCGGAAGTGTGTTAGGAACGGGAACTTCTTTTGTAACACCTGCGATCAGTGCCGATACGAATTTCTATGCTGAAGCTGTGAATGGAAGCTGTACTTCTGCAAGGGTAGCCGTGCTGGCAACCATCAATCCGGTACCGACAGTTACATCCACTACACCGGCGGGCCGTTGTGATTCAGGAAGCGTAACGCTTGGTGCTACTGCAAGTTCAGGAACTTTGAACTGGTACAGCGTCCCGAATGGCGGCACTGTATTGGGTACAGGAACATCTTTCATAACACCTGCGATCAGCAGCAATACCAACTTCTATGTTGAAGCTACAAATGGAACCTGCACCTCTGCAAGGACAATAGTTTTGGCAACAGCAAGTGCTACTCCTGTTATTACAAATACTACGCCTTCCGGCAGATGTGATGCCGGTACGGTCACTTTAACAGCGACAGCCAGCGCGGGAATTATCAGCTGGTTTGATGTAGCGAATGGTGGAATCGCTATTGGAAGCGGAAGCACTTTCATCACTCCTTCTATAGGTACAACCACAACTTATTATGTGGAAACAGCAAACGGAAGTTGTGTGTCTGCGCGTATTGCGGTTATTGCATCGGTAAACACCACGCCATCGGTAACAGCCACCGTTCCGGGAGAACGATGCGGGAATGGTATTGTAAACCTCAGTGCAACTGCCAGTGCGGGAACACTCAGATGGTATAACGTACCGACGGGCGGTACCATATTAGGAACCGGAACGTCGTTCAATACGCCTTTCCTTTCTGCCACAACAACGTACTATGTTGAAGCGGTTAATGGAAGTTGTATTTCACCAAGGGTGAGCATTATGGCTACTTTAAATACCATGCCTGTAGTTGTAGGCACGACTTCTGCCGGGCGTTGCAGCGTGGGTGAAGTGGTAATCGAAGCTGAAAGCAATATTGGTACCCTGAACTGGTACAGCGCCCAAACAGGTGGCGTATTGCTTGGCACAGGACCTGAATTCACGACACCATCGATCAGTGAAACAACTTTCTATTATGTAGAAGCAGTCAATGGCGGCTGTACTTCTTCGAGAGTGGCAGTTGAAGCGGATGTTTATCTTCTGGAAGGCCCAACAGGAAGCGCGAGCCAGTCTTTCTGCTCCGGAGCTACGATCGGCCAGCTGGTGGCTAATGGTACAAATATAACATGGTATAACGCACCAACCGGCGGCATACTGCTTTCCAACAGCACACCGCTCGTTGACGGGACAGTGTATTATGCTTCACAGCACGACGGCAATTGCGACAGTTTTGAAAGGCTGGCCGTTACGGCAACCATAACAGCTGCACCAATAGTAACAGCAACCGTTCCTGGTCAGCGATGCGGAAACGGTATCGTTAGTCTTGGGGCTACTGCAAGTTCAGGAACTTTGAACTGGTACAGCGTCCAGAATGGCGGCACCGTATTGGGAACCGGAACGTCATTCAATACGCCTGTCCTTTCAGCAACAGCAACTTATTATGTTGAAGCAGTAAACGGAACGTGTATTTCTGCAAGGATTGCCGTATTGGCTACTGTTGATGCCCTACCGCAAATCACGTCGACCACTCCGGCTTCACGTTGTGATTCCGGCAGCGTAACCCTTCAGGCGACTGCCGATTCTGGTACACTGAATTGGTATGCTGCACCTTCGGGAGGCACTGCCATTGGCACAGGAAACAGTTTTGCAACACCTTCAATGAATACTTCAACGACTTATTATGTTGAAGTAACTAATGGAAATTGTACTTCTGTACGTACTGCAGTCCTGGCTTCTGTAAACGTAACGCCAACAGTAACTTCAGTTACGCCGGGAGAACGTTGTGATGCTGGTTCAGTAACATTAAGCGCAACGGCAAGTGCAGGCAACCTGAGATGGTATGCTGCGCCAACTGGCGGTTCACTATTGGGCACAGGAACCACTTTTGCCACACCGGTAATTGCCGTAACTACAACTTATTATGTTGAGGCCAGGGCGATAGGATGTAATTCTCCCAGAACTGCAGTAATAGCAACAATAAGCAATCCTGAAATCATTTCCACTGTTCCCGCCTCACGTTGCGGCAGCGGAGATGTGATGCTTGAAGCCATTTCGAGTGCAGGCACTGTCAACTGGTATGACCAACCCACAGGAGGTACCTTATTGTCGACCGGAAGTTTATACCAAACCAATGCGCTAAGCGGCACGACCACTTTTTACGCTGAGGCGGTAAACGGAACCTGTGTGTCAACCCGTACTGCGGTCACCGCTACAGTTAATATTGTGGCAACACCAACAGGAAACGCAAACCAAACCTTCTGTAATGGCGAAACCGTCGGGCAATTGCTCGTAAGCGGTAACGACATCAGCTGGTATGACGCGCCCTCAAACGGAAATCTTATCGCCGATGGCGCACCACTCGTAAATGGAGCAACATATTATGCTTCCCAAAACGATGGCAGCTGCGACAGCGATGTGAGATTGGCCGTTACGGTAACTACCGGGGCTTGTTTAAATGTCGACAACCTGCAATCGGATGTATTGAATGTGTATCCGAACCCGGTGACCGACTTCCTGAACGTTTCTTATTCACAAAATATCGCGAATGTCCAGATCATAAACATGATCGGGCAAATCGTACTGGATAAGAAAATCGGTACCGCTGAAACCAGGCTCGATATGTCACACCTCGCCGCAGGGACATATCTTGTAAAGGTTTCCGCAGACAACCTTTTCAAAACCATCAAGATTATAAAGAGGTAACATCTTGTTCCCTGTTTTGTTTGGAAAGCCACCTTCGGGTGGTTTTCTTTTTTTTATATGGGTACTACTGCCAACTGCTACTGCCCACTGAATACTAATTATGGCGCGCCCTACGGGCCGGGCTTTCGGCTTTAGTCCCCGCTGCGCTGCGGGCTTTCCGCTTCACATGAGCGGAGCAACTGCCGTAGGAATCCCTCGCGCGGTCCCTCGTATATATCAAGCGTCAACTCCGACTTTTGACTTTCGACAAATTCAATTACATTTACCAACCATGAAACCCACCGACCGCAAATCCGAAATCATCAACATTTCAGCCTCACTTTTCAAAGAGAAAGGCTACAGTGCCGTGACCATGCGCGACATCGCCCAGGCTTTGGATATTAAAGCGGCTAGCCTTTACAACCACATCAAATCCAAGCAGGAAATCCTCGAGCTCATCATTATTGAAATTGCCGAGGAATACACGCACACCATCCGTATGATAGAAGCGTCGGACGAATCTGCGGTCAGCAAGATCGAAAAGGTCATCCAGCTCCACATCGATATTACAGTACGGAATCCGGAAGCTTTGGCGTCACTGAACAACGACTGGATGCATTTGCCGGATACGCAATTGCAGTATTTCCTGCACATGCGCGAAGAATACGAAGACATTTTCCGTAGCATTATCAAAAAAGGCATTGCCCATGGCGAAATCAGGAACCACAATGCTGAAGTGATGATTTTCACGATACTTTCCACCATCCGGACGCTGTATCTTTGGTATGGGAAAAAGAAGGATTTCTCAGCTAACATCCTGGAAAAGAATCTAAAGGAAATTCTGCTGCATGGTATAATTTAACTTTCACATTAAGAAATTATTACTAAATTTGCATAGTAAACTAACAAGTGTTAGTTAAAATCAAACGTTGTATTATCCATATGGCAAAGTTCCACAATATAAAAGTGCAGGATGTTTATAAGGAAACGAAGGATTGTTCCGTCATTTCCTTTGAAATTCCGGAAGCATTGAAATCCGACTTTAAATATTCTCATGGGCAGCACCTCACATTGAAAGCCCATGTCGACGGGCAGGAAGTCCGCCGTTCCTATTCTTTATGTTCCAGCCCTGTCGAAGACCAATGGAAAGTTGCCGTCAAAAAGATTAATGGGGGACTGTTTTCTTCGTTTGTGAATGAAACACTGAAAAAAGGCGATACACTCGAAATTATGCCGCCAAACGGTGTCTTTAATACACCGATTGAGCCTGAAAAAGCAAAGAATTACATCGTTTTTGCTGCCGGAAGCGGTATCACCCCGATTCTTTCCATTATGAAAACACATCTGGCTTTAGAACCAAATTGTACTTTCAGGCTGTTTTACCTGAACCGCAGCGTAAAATCAATTATCTTTAAGGAAGAAATCGAGCAGCTGAAAAACCGTTATTTCGGACGTCTCGAAATATTCCATTTCCTTACAAAAGAACTCCGTAGCATTGAATTGTTCAATGGCCGGTTCACCAAAGAGAAAATGGAAACCATCATTAAAGGCCTTATCGATATAGGTACAACAGACGAATGTTTCATCTGTGGCCCGGAACAGATGATTTTCCTGATCCGTGACGAACTGACGGCGGCAGGTTTATCAAAAGAGAAAATCCACTTCGAACTCTTCAATACCGGAACCTCTGAAGAAGATAAAGCCCGTGTAAGCAGGATATTGGAAAAGAAAGTAGAAGGTACCGATGTCACCATCATCGATGGCGGAAAGGAATTCCACTTCATCATGGAGGACGACTATGATAACATCCTCGATGGCGCACTTGCGGCCGGTGCCGATCTGCCATTTGCCTGTAAAGGTGGCGTATGCAGTACCTGCCGTTGCAAAGTCGTCGAAGGAACCGTAGAAATGAAAATCAATTATGCCCTCGACGAAAACGAGGTGGCGAAAAATTATATATTAAGCTGCCAGGCCGTACCGACTTCAGAGAAAGTTGTGGTTGATTTCGGCGCTTAGAAAAAATAAATAACTAAACCTTAAAGTTATGTCAGAACTGGAACTCGAAGCGGAATTCGAAAGAAAAATCGCAAATGACCAAAAGATTGAGCCGAAAGACTGGATGCCGGAGAAATACCGCAAGACGCACATCCGCCAGATTTCCCAACACGCCCATTCCGAAATCGTCGGCATGCTCCCTGAAGGCAATTGGATCACACGCGCGCCTTCATTGAGAAGAAAAGTAGCCTTGCTGGCAAAAGTCCAGGACGAGGCCGGACACGGTTTATATTTATACAGTGCCTGCGAAACCTTAGGGATTTCCCGTGAACAATTATACGACCAACTGCATTCCGGCGAAGCTAAATATTCGTCTATCTTCAATTACCCAACCGTAACCTGGGCTGATATGGGTGCCATCGGCTGGCTCGTTGACGGTGCGGCAATTATCAACCAGGTACCGCTTACGGCAACATCGTACGGTCCTTATGCCCGTGCTATGGTTCGTGTCTGCAAGGAAGAAAGTTTCCACCAAAGACAAGGCTTCGAAATCATGATGACGTTAGCCAATGGTACACCCGAACAAAAAGCTATGGCACAGGATGCATTAAATCGCTGGTGGTGGCCATCGCTGATGATGCTTGGGCCAACTGATGCAGAATCTGTGCACACCGAACAATCCATGAAATGGAAACTGAAACGCAAAACAAATGACGAATTACGCCAGCAGTTTGTAGACCAAACTGTTCCGCAAGCCGACCTTATCGGATTGACGATTCCGGACCCGGATTTAAGATGGAACGAAGAAACCAAACGCTACGATTTCGGCGAAATGGATTGGGACGAATTCTGGCAGGTCGTAAAAGGCCACGGCCCATGCAATAAAGTCCGTATGGATGCCCGCCGCAATGCCTGGAGCAAAGGCGAATGGGTACGCGATGCCGCAATGGCGTATGCGGAGAAACAAGAGCAATTAGAAACAGCATAAATGAGTTGGCAGTCGCAGTCGCAGTTTTCAGAACTACGACTGCGACTGCGACTGTAAACTATTGATTATGAAGAACTGGCCACTTTACGAAGTATTTGTCCGCTCTAAAAACGGACTCGAACACCGCCACTGCGGAAGCCTCCACGCGAGCGATGCAACAATGGCTTTGGAAAATGCCCGCGATGTGTATACCCGCAGAATGGAAGGCGTCAGCATCTGGGTAGTCCCATCAAGCGAAATCACGGCTTCGAACCCGGAAAACAACGGAGAATTTTTCGAGCCGGCAAAAGACAAAGCATACCGCCATCCGACATTTTACGAATTGCCGGAGGAATTAAAGCATATGTAAAATAGGTACAAGGTTCAGGGTATAGGGTGCAAGTCAAACCCTGAACCCTGAACCCTGAACCCTGAACCAAATAAAATGAATCTAGTCCAATACATCTACGGTATCGCAGACAATGCACTCATCCTCGGCCAGCGCCTCGGAGAGCTATGCGGTCACGGCCCAAACCTCGAAGTCGACATTGCCATGACCAATATCGCACTCGATCTGCTCGGTCAGACACGCAGTTATTATCAATACGCTGCACAGCTTTCAGGTGGCGATGCGACAGAAGATACCATCGCATTCCTGCGTAACGAAAGGGAATACAAGAGCGTATTACTGGTAGAACAACCCAATACCGATTTTGCCTATTCAATCGGCAGGCAGTTCTTATACGATGCCTTCCACCTGTTGCTTTTGCAGGAATTGCAGCACAGCAAAGACGAAACGCTTGCTGCCATTGCCAAAAAAAGCATTAAGGAAGTCAGTTACCACCACCGTTTTTCATCGGATTGGGTGAAAAGGCTTGGCGACGGTACCGAAGAAAGTCATCAAAGGATGCAAACGGCAATCAACGATTTATGGACATTCACTGACGAATTGTTCCACCAGACCGATGCCGACAAATCCATGGTTTCTGAAGGTATAGGGGTAGATGTAACAACATTAAAAGCCGCGTTCTTTTCTAAAATCACACAAATCCTGGAAGAAGCGACATTGCAGGTTCCGGATATGAAATATTTCCAGAAAGGCGGCAAGCACGGGATCCACAGCGAACATATGGGTTACCTGCTGGCCGATTTGCAGTACATGCAACGCACCTATCCGGATATGAACTGGTAGTTTTTTGAGGAGCTGTTTCCCGCTTTCCGCTGCAATCTTTTTACAATTCCGCAGGCTACATTGTAAAAAGGATTTCTGCTGCAATCGGGGCTAGGGTTCCGAACTAGAATGAAATGACAGACACACAACCACATATCGACCCCAAACTCGCCCAAATCCTCGAATCGGTTTCCGATCCCGAGATTCCTGTACTGTCGATTATGGAAATGGGTGTAGTGCGCTCAGCAGCAATGAAGGATGGTGTAGCTGAAATAAAAATCACACCAACCTACAGTGGCTGTCCCGCGATGGATGTAATCGGTGATGATATTAAAAAAGCACTGAAAGAAAAAGGCTTCGACAGCAAAGTCAGTCTCGTATTGTCCCCGGCATGGACCACCGACTGGATTACGCCCAAAGGCAGGGATGCATTGGAAAAATACGGCATCGCTGCCCCATTGGAACCTGAAGCTGATTTGGACGCTTTACTCGGGAATAAAAAAATAGTGAAATGCCCGCAATGCGGCTCACACAATACAAAAATGATCAGCCAGTTCGGCTCCACGGCATGTAAGGCATTTTTCCAATGTCAGGACTGCCAGGAACCGTTTGATTATTTTAAATGCCTGAAATAGAATTACGAATTAGAAATTACGAATTGCGAACAGAAATATGAGCTCAATTGTACTTAAAATAGAAAACAACATCGGTTTTATAACCCTAAACCGCCCCGAAGTATTCAACAGTTTCAACCGCGAAATGGCTTTGGAGATGCAGGCTGCACTCGACGAATGCCAATCGGATGATACCGTCCGCGCGATTGTAATCACCGGGTCGGGAAAAGCGTTTTGCGCCGGACAGGACTTAAAAGAAGTCACCACGCCGGAATTAATGCCGGGTTTCCGCAAAATCCTTGAAGAACATTACAATCCGATCATACAAAGAATAAGAACCATTGAAAAGCCTGTTGTCGGAGCGGTGAATGGCGTGGCTGCCGGAGCCGGAGCCAATATCGCTTTGGCGTGTGACATCGTCGTTGCTTCAGAAAATGCGGCATTCATCCAGGCGTTCAGCAAAATAGGATTGGTGCCGGACAGCGCGGGAACTTTCTTCCTGCCAAGATTGGTCGGTTTCCAGAAAGCCATGGCACTCATGATGTTGGGTGACAAGGTAACTTCTGCGGAAGCGTTGCAAATGGGCATGATTTATAAAACATTTCCATTGGAATCATTCGAAGAAGAAGTTTCGAAACTCGCAGTGACATTGGCAAACATGCCTACAAAAGCATTGGGCCTGACAAAGCGATTGCTGAACGAATCCATGACAAATAACCTGCAGCAACAACTCGCCCTCGAATCCGAATTGCAGATTCAATCGGCGAAATCGTATGATTATAATGAAGGCGTCACCGCATTTGTAGAAAAAAGACAACCAGTATTTAAAGGGAAATAAAAACAGATTATAAGATTGTAAGATTTTAAGACAATGAAGTCTTAAGTCTTAAAATCCTAAAATCCTAAAATCTAAAAATGAAAGTATCAGTCATAGGTTCCGGAACAATGGGAAGCGGCATCGCACAAGTCGCGGCTACAGCCGGTTGTGCGGTGAAGATTTATGATACCAATCTAGAAGCCATCGCCAAAAGCAAATCCGCATTGGAGAAAACCATGGCGACGCTTTTGGAAAAAGGCAAAATCAACGCCGAAGAAAAAGCCAGGATTCACGGAAACATCGCTTATGCGAATTCCATCGAGGATTTAGCTGACTCCGACCTGGTCATAGAAGCCATCATCGAAAACCTTGACATCAAGCGTAAATTATTCAGTGAACTCGAAAGCGTCGTTTCTGAAAACACCATTTTAGCGTCCAATACTTCTTCATTATCCATCGCATCGATTGCCGCTTCATGTAAGAAATCAGACCGTGTCATCGGCATCCATTTTTTCAATCCTGCGCCGTTAATGCAGTTGGTTGAAGTGATTCCGGCAGTGCAAACAAACACAACAGTTTTAGATAAAACAATTGAAATTATTTCCAGTTGGAAGAAAGTTGTCGCGGTGGCCAAAGACACGCCCGGATTTATTGTAAACCGTGTCGCACGTCCGTTTTATGGCGAAGCATTGCGTATTTATGAAGAAGGCAAAGCAGATTTCGCCACAATCGACTGGGCCATGAAGACATTCGGAAATTTCCGTATGGGTCCTTTTGAATTGATGGATTTCATTGGGCACGACGTAAACTATGTAGTAACTGAAACCGTTTTCACCGCATTTTATTTCGACCCGAGATACAAGCCGTCATTCACGCAGAAACGTTTAATGGAAGCAGGATTCTTAGGAAGGAAAACCGGACGTGGATTTTACAATTACGCCGAGGAAATGCCAAAGCCAAACGAAAATGCCGTTTTGGGAAAACAAATTTTCGAACGCGTTTTAGCCATGCTGATCAATGATGCCGCCGAAGCCTTGTTCCTGAATATCGCTTCCGCAAAAGACATAGACAATGCCATGACCAAAGGTGTCAATTACCCGAAAGGGTTGCTGGCGTGGGCAGACGAAATGGGAATCAACTGGTGCGTTTCAACATTAGATAATCTTTACAACGAATATCACGAAGACCGATACCGCTGCAGTCCGCTGTTGCGTAAAATGAATACAGAAAACAAAAAGTTCTTTTAAATGGCACCAAAGGAAATAGTCCATAAAATGTTCGACAATGATGCTTTCAGCCAATGGCTCGGCATTGTTGTTGAGGATATTTCCGAAGGAAGCTGCACCTTGTCAATGACCATTAGCAAAGACATGCTGAATGGTTTCGGGATTGCACACGGCGGAATTACATACTCGATTGCCGACAGTGCCCTGGCGTTTGCCTCAAATTCACACGGCAGGCAGGCATTAAGCATTGATACCTCAATAAACCACATCGAATCACTGAAGGAAGGCGATACGATTTTGGCTGTAGCCAAAGAAAATGCATTAAAGAATAAATTTGGTTTTTATACCGTCGAGATAAAAAAAGGGGAAACAGTCGTGGCTTTGTTTAAGGGTACGGTGTTTCGGAGTGATAAAGAATGGAGTTAATAAAATTTGGAATTTGAATTTTATGGAAAGTTATATAATTGATGGCGTACGCACGCCAATCGGGAATTACCAGGGAACATTAGCTGCAGTACGCGCTGACGACCTTGGCGCTTTGGTCATAAAAACTTTGGCTGAAAAGCATCCGGAAATTCCGCAAAGCGATTACGATGACGTGATTATGGGCTGTGCCAACCAGGCCGGGGAAGACAACCGCAACGTAGCGCGTATGTCTTTGTTATTGGCAGGCCTGCCGCAAACCGTCCCGGGGGAAACCGTAAACCGTTTGTGCAGCTCTGGATTGTCAGCAGTGATTCATGCGAACCGTGCGATTAAAGCAGGTGACGGTGATTTATTCATCGCCGGCGGTGTCGAGAACATGACCCGCGGACCGCTTGTGGTTTCAAAACCATCTTCGGCTTACGGAACCGATTCAAAAATGTACGACTCAAGCTTTGGCTGGCGTTTCATCAACCCGAAAATGCAACAAATGTATGGTGTTGATGCGATGGGCGAAACCGCTGAAAATCTCGTGGATCAATACCAGATATCAAGAGAAGATCAGGATGCGTTTGCATTAAACAGCCAACTGAAAGCAGCCAAAGCACAGCAAAATGGACGTTTGGCAAAAGAAATCACAGCTGTTGAAATTCCGCAAAGAAAAGGCGACCCGGTCGTTTTCGACAAAGACGAATTCATCAAACCGAATTCTTCCATGGAAGGATTGTCGAAACTGCGTGGCGCATTCCGTAAGGAAGGTACTGTCACGGCTGGAAATGCTTCCGGCTTAAACGATGGAGCCGCGGCAGTGTTAATCGCATCTGCGGAAGCGGTTAGAAAATACAGTTTAACGCCATTGGCAAAAATCGTAAGTTCGGCAGTTGTTGGTGTGGAGCCAAGGATTATGGGGATCGGGCCGGTTGAAGCCACGAAGAAGGCCCTGGCCAAAGCCAACCTGAGATTAGATCAAATCGATATCATTGAACTCAACGAAGCGTTCGCAGCACAAAGCATTGCCTGCATACGCGCATTGGGTTTAAAAGATGATGATCCAAGAATCAACCCGAACGGCGGTGCGATTGCCATCGGACATCCACTGGGAGTAACCGGTGCCAGGATTGCGTATTCTGCGGCGTTGGAATTGAGTCTTACAAACAAACGATATGCATTGATTACCATGTGTATTGGCGTTGGACAGGGCTATGCAGTAATTATTGAAAATGAAGGTAGGATAGATAAATAGCAGCAATAGCAGTATAAAACTGCTAATGAGCATATTAATACTACGATAGGAATGATTTACACTGCCGCTGAGTATATTAATACTGCGATAAGAATGATTAACACTGCGATATGGATAAATAAATTTTCTGACGAGCAGTATAAATCAGCAAAAAAGCAGATTTAATCGTTCCTATCGAAGATTTATACCCCACTTACAGATGATTAAATCTTCTTTTAAGTAATTTAAATCTTCCAATTGATAGATTAATCGGCTTTTAATAAGCAATAGATATAAAGTAGTGCCATGCACTGCAATAAATAAAAAGATATGAGTAAATTACAAAACTATGTAAACGGGCACTGGACAGCAGGGCAGGGCGAAGGCGCACCTTTATTCGATTCGGTTACTGGGGAAATTATTACGCATGCTTCCACAGAAGGCTTGAACTTCGAAGAAATCCTGCATTACGGAAGGACAACGGGCGGCGCTAAACTGCGCAAAATGACCTTCCAGGAACGTGGCAATATGCTGAAGAAACTGGCCTTGTACCTTACGAAGAAAAAAGAGCTGTTCTACGAAATCAGTTACCGTACCGGTGCTACACGTGTAGACAGCTGGATTGATATCGAAGGCGGTTTCGGAAATTTGTTTGCCAATGCATCGCTGCGTAAATTGTTCCCAAACCAACCTTATGATGTGGAAGGCGACCCAATCGATTTGTCACGAGGCGGCCGATTTATGGCACATCACATCCTGGTTCCGAAACCTGGCGTTGCCGTGCACATCAATGCGTTCAATTTCCCAATCTGGGGCATGCTCGAAAAATGTGCCGTAAACTGGATGGCAGGAATGCCTGCCGTCGTGAAGCCGGCAACATCGACTTCATACCTTACGGAAGCAGTTGTAAAAGAGATTATCGCATCAGGAATTTTGCCTGAAGGTGCATTGCAGTTGATCTGCGGAAGCGCACATAATATACTCGACTTCGTTGAATCTCAGGATGTGGTTACATTCACAGGTTCTGCCGATACCGGGCGCAAGCTGAAATCAAATCCTAAAATCATCAGCGAAGCCGTTCCTTTTAATATGGAAGCGGATTCCCTGAACTGTTCTGTTTTGGGCGAAGATGCCATTCCCGGAACACCTGAATTTGATTTGTTCGTAAACCAGGTACGTTCAGAAATGACCGTAAAATGTGGTCAGAAATGTACCGCAATCCGTCGTATCATCGTTCCTGAAAATCTCATGGAAGATGTACAGATTGCCTTAGGAAAAGCTTTGGATAAAGTGACTATCGGTAATCCGAGATTGAAAGAAGTCCGTATGGGTTCGCTTGTCAGCAATGATCAGGTCAATGAAGTGAAAATGCGCACGAGAGAAATCGCGAAAACGGCTTCGATCGTTTATGGCGATTATGATAAGATTGCTACGGTGGGTGCCGATGTCTCAAAAGGCGCATTCATCAGTCCGATGCTTTTAAGGGAAGACCATCCGTTTAAAAATATAACCGCTCATGAAACCGAAGCTTTCGGTCCGGTAGCAACTTTAATGCCATACAAAAATATCGAGGAAGCGGTTGAATTGGCGAAACTGGGCAAAGGTTCCTTGGTTTCTTCGATTGTGACCAATTCAGATACAATTGCCAAAGACTATGTTGTCAATGCAGCATCCCATCACGGAAGGATTTTGGTGTTGAACCGCGAAAACGCCAAACAAAGTACTGGTCACGGTTCCCCATTGCCACAATTGGTACATGGCGGTCCGGGAAGGGCAGGCGGAGGAGAGGAAATGGGCGGTATCCGCGGTGTAAAGCATTATATGCAGCGTTGCGCAATACAGGGTTCACCAACGACTTTGACGGAAATCACAGGAATTTACCAGCCGAATGCTGCTTATAAAGAAGCACCGGAGCATCCGTTTAAATATTACTGGGACGATATCGAGCCGGGCATGTCGCTGAAAACGCACAAGCGCACGGTTACTGATACGGACATCATCAATTTTGCAAACCTGACCTGGGATCATTTTTATGCCCATACTGATATCACTTCGCTGAAAGGAAGTATTTTCGAGAAGCGTACCGCACACGGTTATTTTATTTTGGCCGCCGCTGCAGGGCTTTTCGTATGGCCGAACAAAGGTCCGGTTGCTGCGAATTACGGCCTTGAAGAATGCCGTTTCCTGCGGCCGATTTACCATAATGATACTATGTATGTGCGCCTGACATGCAAACAGAAAGTGGAGCGCGACAGCCGAGGCGAGGAATTGCCTTCCGGAATCGTGAAATGGTTCGTAGAGGTTTTTGACCAGAATGATGAGCTTACCGCAATTGCGACCATCCTTACGATGGTACAGAAAAAGTCGCCTTTCCCGGAAATCAACAGGAAAAATATCGATGAGTATCTGACGAAACTTACCGTAAATCATAAAGCGAACTGGGGCACGATGACACCACAGCACATGGTAGAACACATGGAGCAGCAATACCGTTTTGCGTCAAGCCAGAAAGGTGATTTTGAAATCGCTACCCCGGCGGAGCATCTGGATAAATACCGTGAAACAATATTTAACCACAGGCCAATGCCACAGGGACATAAGCATCCGCTGATGAAAGCAGAAGGCAATGAAGATTTAGAACATGCAGATTTGCCAACGGCGAAAATGAAATTACTCGAAGCCATGGACGCTTACGAACTATACTTCAAGGAAAACCCTGAAGCACGTACTAAAAATGTAGTGTTTGGGATGATGGATAAATTCGAATGGGATTTATTGGCTAATAAGCATTTTGACCATCATTTTAAGCAGTTTGGAATATTATAATAGTTTAAAGTTTAAAGTTTAAAAGTTGGTCTGCCAACTTTCAAACTTTAAACTTTAGACCTTAAACAAAAAAAATGGACGCATACGTAAAATCAAACATCGAAAACAACATCGCGACGATTGAATTCTTCCATCCGGAGCAGAATTCACTGCCGGGAAATATTCTTGCGCAATTAGCGGAAACGATTACAAAGACAGGAAATGACGACAATGTAAAAGTCATCATCCTTAAAAGCGGTGGCGACCGCACGTTTTGTGCCGGAGCGAGCTTCAAGGAATTGATTAATATTAATGATGCGGCAACAGGAAAAGTATTTTTCTCAGGTTTCGCCAAAGTCATCAACGCGATGCGCAAATGCCCGAAATTCATCATTGGAAGGATTCAGGGGAAAACTGTCGGTGGCGGCGTAGGGATAGCAGCATCGACGGATTATTGCTTTGCGACGAAATTCGCTGCAATAAAATTAAGTGAGCTCAATGTCGGTATCGGACCATTTGTGGTTTCACCGGCCATTGAAAGGAAAATGGGTGTTTCTGCGATGTCACAAATCGCAATCGACGCAAACACTTTTTACGAAGCGGAATGGGCGAGAAGCAAAGGATTGTTTGCCGAAGTTTCCGAATCGATTGAGGAAATGGATTCAAAAGTGGAAGCATTTGCCAAACATTTATGTACTTACAATCCCGAAGCCATGACTGAAATGAAAAAGATTTTCTGGAAAGGAACAGACGATTGGGACCATCTTTTAGCCGAACGTGCTGCGATTAGCGGACGATTGGTGTTGAGTGATTTTACGAAGAAAACACTGGAGAAATTTAAATAGTCTGATAATCTAAAGCGAAGCGTTTCTGTAGCGAAGCGTGTCTAAAAATGATATACGAATTCAAAGGCTTTATCCCCGTCATCCACGAAAGCAGCTTCATCCATCCGCAGGCTGCGGTTACCGGCAACGTGATTATCGGTAAGGATGTATATGTTGGACCCGGCGCAGCAATTCGCGGTGACTGGGGCGGGATTGTGATTGAAGATGGCTGTAATGTACAGGAAAATTGTACGATACACATGTTTCCGGGAAAGAGCATTACTTTGAAGAAAGGAGCGCATATCGGGCATGGGGCGATTATCCATGGGGCTAATATCGGAGCAAATTGCCTTGTAGGAATGAATGCCGTAATCATGGATGACGCCGAGTTGGGTGATGAATGCATCGTTGGGGCCTTAACCTTCATCAAAGCCGAAATGAAAATCCCGAACCGCAAAATGGTCGTTGGGAATCCGGCTGTGATTGTAAAGGACATCAGCGACGAAATGATTGCCTGGAAAACCAAAGGCACGCAGTTGTACCAGCAATTGCCGGCAGCACTATACGAAACCCTGAAAGCAGTCGAACCTTTACGGGAAATCCCGAAAGACAGGCCAGTTCAGGAAACGAATTACATGACGTTAGAGGAGTTTAGGAAGAAGTAATCAGTTCTCAAACTTTGCAACTTTGCAACTTTGCGACTTTGAAACTATAAAATGATAACAGAATTTAAAATGCCCAAAATGGGCGAAAGTATTTCCGAAGCGACCATTATCAACTGGCTGAAAAATGTCGGGGATCCTGTCGATGCAGAAGAAACGATTTTGGAAGTGGCCACAGATAAGGTTGACAGCGATGTGCCGTCGCCGGTTTCAGGTGTGATTACTGAAATACGTTTCGGGAAAGATGATGTGGTGAAAGTAGGAGAGGTGCTGGCGCTAATCGACGCAGATGGAAATGTCGCGGGCAAAAAAATAACGATTGGAAAAACAGAGGAAGTAAAACAGGCAGCAAAACCACTGCCGAATGATACCAAAAAGGAGGAAGTGAAATTACAGGCCAGGAGCAATCCCGACGCGTTCCTTTCCCCATTAATCATCAGTATTGCACAAAAAGAAAACCTGTCATTAGAGGAAGTACAAAGCATTCCCGGTTCTGGTGCAGATGGAAGGATTCAGAAAAGCGATGTTTTCAACTACCTGAAGAACAGGAAGTATCCTTTAAAAAGCACGCCGCAAAACGCTGCACCCTCAACCCTGTACCCTGCACCAAAAATCAACTATGTAGAAGGCAAAGATCGCATCGTCGAAATGGACCGTATGCGCAGGATGATTGCCGATCACATGGTGTATTCGAAACAGACATCACCGCACGTGACTTCATACATTGAAGTGGATGTGACGAATCTCGTCGGATGGCGTAATAAGAATAAAGATGTTTTTGCTGAAAAGCACAACCAGAAATTGACGTTCACACCCATTTTTGTTGATGCTGTTGCCAAAGCGATTGTGGATTATCCAATGATTAATGTATCAGTGGATGGCAAGAACATTATTGTTCACAGCGATATTAATATCGGAATGGCGACGGCTTTACCAAACGGAAACCTGATTGTCCCGGTCGTTAAAAACGCCAATGAAAAGAATTTGCCTGAATTGGCTGCCACAGTAAATCATTTGGCCGAAAGTTCACGCAACAATGAATTAAAACCCGATGAGGTTCAGGGAAGCACGTTTACGATTTCCAATGTTGGGACATTTGGAAGCTTAATGGGCACACCGATTATCAACCAACCTGAAGTTGCGATTTTGGCTTTGGGAATCATCAAGAAACGCCCGGAAGTGATTACGACTGAAAAAGGAGATGAGATTGCGATTCGTAGCATGATGTACTTATCGCTGTCGTTTGACCATCGCGTTGTGGACGGATTTTTAGGAGGATCGTTCCTGCGAAAAGTAGGCGATTACCTCGAACAATTTGATATCAATACGGCAATCTGATTGCATAAAATATAAACACTATGGCTTACAATATTAAAGAAACAAGAGCAACGGCTTCAAGGATTAATGAAGTGGATATCAACAACATCGTAATGGGGCATGCCTTTACAGATCACATGTTCATCTGCGATTATGAAGATGGCCAATGGAAAAATCCACGTATCGAACCGATGCACGAAATTCCGACGCATCCTGCCGCTATGGCATTGCATTACGGACAGGCAATTTTTGAGGGAATGAAAACCACTTTAGGAAAAGACGGATCTCCATTGTTGTTCCGTCCCGATGAAAATGCAAAGCGATTGAACTTCAGTGCGGACCGTATGGGAATGCCATTGTTTCCTGAAGATTTATTCATAGAAGGATTGAAAAGGTTCATGGCAATAGAACACAATTGGATTCCGACGAGTGAAGGAAGCGCGTTGTACCTGCGTCCGTTCATGTATGCTGATGAAGCATTTATCGGAATGCGTGCCGCGACAAAATACAAGTTCATCATTTTTGCATCACCGGCTGGGCCGTTCTTCAGTAAGCCAATAAAATTGTGGGCTGAAACCAAATTTATTCGTGCCGCAAATGGCGGTACAGGAGAAGCCAAAGCTGCTGGAAATTACGCTGCTGCGATTCGCCCGACGGAAATAGCCAGAACTAAAGGCTACGACCAGGTATTGTGGCTTGATGCACGCGATTTCGAATATGTACAGGAAGTAGGGACGATGAATTTCTTCCTGAAGATTGACGGAAAATGGATTACACCGAATCTCGGAGGTTCTATACTTGCAGGGATTACAAGAATGAGCGTAATTGATTTATTGCGTGACAAAGGATTTGAAGTGTCCGAAAGACCAATTACGATGCAGGAAATTGTCGCCGCTTTTGAAAATGGTACACTCGAAGAAGCTTTCGGAGCCGGAACTGCCGTTGGCATTGCGATGGTGGAGGAAATCGGATATAAGGATATGAAGATTAAATTCCCGGCTGAAAATCCGGTTTCAGAGGAGGTGAAGCAGACCCTGGAAAAAATCAAGCATCAGGAAATCGAGGATAAGTTCGGGTGGATTGTTCCGGTTGAATTAGATGCGTCAGTTGATGCGTAAACCGCAGCCCCGATAGAAGCGGAAATCCTTTTCCCGTGTTCTCGACACATGCCTTCAGGCACACTCGAACTGACGGGAAAAGATTGCAGCGGATAGCGGGATAAGCTGCCCAAAAAATAAAAAATAAAATGGAGATTGCAGAAAGCACATTGAATAAGATTATTTTAGAAAAGGCGTTTGCGACGATGGCAACTGCCAAGGCGATGACGGAGCTGTATGAGGAAAATTTCAAGACAGTTTCCAAATACGTACATGCCACATCGCGTGGGCATGAAGCCATACAGATCGCACTTGCAATGCAATTATTGCCGCAGGATTATGCCTTTCCGTATTACCGCGATGATGCAATGATGCTCGGAATTGGTATGCAACCTTATGATTTGATGCTGCAACTGATGGCGAAAAAAGACGATCCATTTTCAGGCGGACGTACGTATTACTGCCACCCAAGTTTACGTGATGCAGATAAGCCTAAAATTCCGCATCAATCCTCGGCGACAGGTATGCAGGCGATTCCTGCTACAGGTGCGGCAATGGGATTTTGGTACAAGGAAAATATTGGAATTCAGGATGAGAATGAACAAAAGCCTATTGTGATCTGTTCCTTAGGCGATGCCTCGGTAACGGAAGGAGAAATTGCTGAAGCATTCCAGATGGCGGCTTTAAAGCAATTGCCAATTTTATATTTAGTGCAGGACAATGGCTGGGATATTTCAGCGAATGCAAAGGAAACGCGTGCTCAGAATGCGTTCGAATATGCCAAAGGATTTCATGGTCTTGAAGCGGTTTCCATTGACGGAGCTGATTTTACCGAAAGTTATCTGACGATACAGAAAGTACTGAAAACGATGCGTGCCGAGCGCCGTCCGTTTTTGGTGCATGCCAAAGTGCCATTGCTGAACCACCATACTTCCGGGGTTCGTATGGAATGGTACCGTGATGATCTGGACGAAGCGAAATCACGCGATCCGTTTCCGGTGTTGAAGCAGCAATTGACTGATGCGGGATTTTCATCAGAGGAAATAGAAAAGATAAACCGTACGGCCGTTTCAAAAGTACAGGCCGACTACGATAAGGCGTTGCAGGCAGAAGATCCAAAACCGGAAGATTTGTTTACACATGATTTTGCGCCCACTTCGGTTACGGAGGAAAAAGGAGAAAGAAATCCAATCCGTGAAGATAAAGTCGTCATGGTCGACTGTGCATTATTTGCGGTCGAGGAATTGATGAAAAAACACAAGGAATGCCTTTTATACGGACAGGATGTCGGTGGAAGATTGGGCGGTGTATTCCGTGAAGCGGCTACATTGGCGCAGAAATTCGGAGACGAACGTGTTTTTAATACGCCCATCCAGGAAGCATTTATTGTGGGTTCCACGGTAGGAATGTCAGCCGTAGGATTAAAACCGATTGTTGAGGTGCAATTCGCCGATTACATCTGGCCTGGATTGAACCAGTTGTTTACGGAAGTCAGCCGTTCCTCATACTTAACCAACGGAAAATGGCCGGTGTCTATGATACTGCGTGTCCCGATTGGTGCGTATGGCAGTGGTGGGCCTTATCATTCGTCTTCTGTCGAAAGTGTGCTGACGAACATCCGCGGTATCAAAATCGCTTACCCAAGCAACGGAGCCGATTTAAAAGGATTGATGAAAGCGGCGTATTATGACCCGAATCCGGTCGTGATTCTGGAACACAAAGGTTTGTACTGGTCTAAAGTAAAAGGAACTGACGAAGCGCGCGTAAATGAGCCTTCTGAGGATTACATCTTACCGTTTGGCAAAGCCAATATCGTCCAGGAAATCTGGGGACAGGATATGGAAGAAACGATGACGGTAATCACTTACGGTATGGGCGTGCATTGGGCCTTGAATGCTTCAAAAGATATGAAGGATAAGGTCGAAATCGTTGATTTACGGACGCTGTATCCTTTAGACGAGGAAACGATTCTGAAGTCGGTTAAGAAAACGAAAAAATGCCTTGTCGTTACTGAAGAGCCTGTGAATAATTCGTTTGCACGAAGTTTGGCGGGAATGATTCAGGAAAAATGCTTTAAATATCTTGATGCGCCGGTGATGGTAATCGGGTCTGAGAACCTGCCTGCGATTCCGCTAAACATGACTTTGGAGCAGACGATGATTCCGTCGATGGAGAAGGTGAAAGTGAAGATGGAGGAGTTGCTTCATTATTAGAAGCCAATCCGGCTTTCCACTGCAAGTTTTTTCAAATCCGCCTATTTTGCTGTATTAAAAAGAGCTTCCTCCGGTCGCTTTTTTAATCAGGCAAAATTACGGCGTCTTTTTCAAAAAGCTTTCCGTTCCACTCCGGGCTAGCGCGTGAACGTTAATTGGAAAAATTGCGTCATTATCAGAACAATCCCTAGCCCTGATCGCAGCGGCATCCTTTTTAAATCACCGTAGCGCAGCGAAGGTGATTTAAAAAGATATAGCGGAGAGCAGGAATAAGCTCCAAGAAAATAAAAAACCCGCCGAATCTTCATCAGCGGGTTTTCGTTTTAAGCAAATACTGTCAACTGCCTTATTTGTTTGCCGGAGGATACTGCTCGAGGATTTTTGTGACAAATTCCTTAATACGGGCATCTTTGGCCTCCGGATTTTTAGTTAAATAGCCCGAGCCTTCACCCTGCCAGACGAGTTCTTTCTTTTTTGCATCGATTAAATCGATGAATAATGTGCCTTCCGTATTCGTAGTTACATACGAATTATTGAAACCCCATGGATTCCATCCCCATCCCCAACCATAACCCCATCCGGAGTAAAACTGGTTTACATTGACTTCCTGTCTTGCTTTGGTGAAGATATTGACAACTAAGTCCGGGTTTTCACTTTTGGTAAGCCCTTTTGAGGCCATCTGGTCTTCAATTGCGTGCAGGATTCTTTTCTTATCAAGGTCTGAGATTTCTACTTTATCGACACCCTGCTTATGGAACGCAAAGGTTTTAAAGCGGGAATAGTCAACGGTTTTGTCATAATCGCTTGCCACACGTACTGAGGAACAGGACGCCATAACGGCAATGAATAACAACGGAATAATTCTGATCATTTTCATAGTCCAATAGTTAAAAATTATTTTTTGTCGTTTTTCCTGTCGATGAAGCTTTTTATGACCGCAATCACACTGATGATGATGGAGGTGAAAAGCAGGCTGTACCTGAGATAAATGTTCTCAGTATACATCGCAACCGGGATTAACAATGTCCCGAATAACAAGAGCAATATGCTGCTGTATCTTTTCATCGGGATTTAAAAATCGAGAATTGCGTCATCGACCTTATTAGGGATGGTTACCTGTAGTAAAGGTTGCGTTTCCATCGCCCTTTTTATGGCAAAAATCGCTTCGTCATTACGCGCCCAGCTGCGTCTTGAAATACCGTTATTGACATCCCAGAACAACATGGATTCCAATCTGCGCGCAGCGTCTTTGGAACCGTCAAGAACCATGCCAAATCCACCATTGATTACTTCGCCCCAGCCGACTCCGCCACCATTGTGGATGGAAACCCAGGTCGCACCACGGAAACTGTCCCCGATGACATTCTGTATTGCCATATCTGCTGTAAAACGCGAACCGTCATAGATGTTCGAAGTTTCACGGTAAGGTGAATCCGTTCCGGAAACGTCATGATGGTCGCGGCCCAAAACGACATAACCGATTTCTTCTTTTTTTATAGCGTCATTAAATGCCTGAGCGATTTTGATGCGGCCTTCGGCATCTGCATAAAGGATACGGGCCTGTGAGCCTACAACCAGTTTGTTTTGCTGTGCCCCTTTAATCCATTGGATGTTGTCCTGCATCTGCTGTTGGATTTCGGCAGGGGCGTATTCAGCCATCTCTTCCAATACTTTACATGCAATATCATCCGTTTTCTGTAAATCTTCGGGTTTTCCTGAAGTACAGACCCAGCGGAATGGCCCGAATCCATAATCAAAACACATCGGGCCTAAAATATCCTGAACGTAGCTCGGGTATTTGAAATCAATGCCACTCAAAGCAAAAACATCGGCACCTGCACGTGAACTTTCCAAAAGGAAGGCGTTTCCGTAATCAAAGAAATAAGTGCCTTTAGCAGTATGTTTATTTACCGCTGCGGCATGTCTTCTTAAGGTTTCCTGTACTTTTTCCTTAAACAATTCGGGATTGTCTGCCATCATGTTTTTGGCTTCTTCAAAATCTACGCCAACAGGATAATATCCGCCTGCCCATGGATTATGAAGTGAAGTCTGGTCACTTCCCAAATCAATGTATAAGTTTTCTGTATCAAATTTTTCCCATACATCGACCACATTACCAAGATAGGCAATGGAAACGGTTTCTTTTTTGGCTTTCGCCGAATTGACGCGGTTTACCAATTCGTTCAGATCAGTAATCACTTCGTCAACCCAACCTTGTGAATGGCGTGTTTCTACCGCTTTCGGGTTTACTTCTGCACAAACGGTAATACAACCGGCGATATTTCCTGCCTTAGGCTGCGCGCCGCTCATGCCGCCCAATCCGGAAGTGACGAATAATTTCCCCGCGAGACTTTCCTTGTTTTTTGCAATTTTCCTTCCTGCGTTTAAAACCGTAATTGTTGTGCCATGAACAATTCCCTGTGGCCCAATGTACATATAACTTCCTGCGGTCATTTGTCCGTATTGGGTAACACCAAGCGCGTTGAATTTTTCCCAGTCATCCGGTTTGGAATAATTCGGGATCATCATGCCGTTTGTGACAACGACCCTTGGCGCATCGCGATGTGACGGAAATAATCCCATCGGGTGCCCGGAATATATGGTGAGCGTTTGTTCTTCTGTCATTTCCGACAGGTATTTCATCGTAAGCAGGTATTGCGCCCAGTTCTGGAACACGGCACCATTCCCGCCATAGGTAATCAGTTCATGCGGATGCTGTGCCACGGCATAGTCCAGGTTGTTCTGGATCATGAGCATAATGGCTTTTGCCTGTTCACATTTGCCCGGATATTCATCAATCGGGCGTGCATACATTTTATAGTCAGGACGAAGGCGGTACATGTAAATACGTCCGTAAGTATTCAGTTCTTCAAGGAATTCTTTTGCCAAAACGGCGTGGTCTTTTGGGTTGAAATAACGTAACGCATTCCTGACAGCGAGTTTTTTTTCATCTGCAGAAAGAATTTCCTTTCTTTTAGGTGCGTGATTGATATTGGGTTCGTATGGTTTCGGTTGTGGTAAGATGGTTGGAATTCCTTCTTTTATTTGTTCTTTGAAAGTCATATTTTAGATTGTAGGATTATAAGATTTTAAGACTGTAACACTTTTAGGTTGTGAGGACATTTTCTAATTATCTAATTGTCCAATTTTCTAATGGTATTCGTTTTTTTGTCAAACCCATAAGGACAGTGACGGCATCCGCTTCGGCAGCAATAGCCGCGTTTAAGATGGTATTTTTCTGTGAAACATTTATAACCTTCGGGTGTATAGTAGAAATCTTCACCTTCGATTGGTTTATTTTCGTTATTTTGCTCATTCATAAGCTACAAATTTATAAACTTATCACTGATGTTTATTGTTACTTCCCAATATTTAATTCCAAAAGGATATGCTTCTATGGCTATTTTTCCTTTTATAATCATTGGGCGTTTGGAAGACAGGCGGAATAAAGTCCTGATAAACCATGAAAGCATTCACATCAGGCAGCAAATGGAATTATTGGTAATCGGTTTTTTCATATGGTACGGATTGGAATATTTGATCAGGTTATGCCAGATTTGGGATCATCAGAAAGCGTACCGAAAAATCAGTTTTGAAGCCGAAGCGTATGCAAATGAAAGTCAGGTTGGGTTTCTCCAGCATCGCGATTTTTGGAATTTTATCAAATACCTGTAGGCGATGGGGACCCAAAATCAATTTCTATTTACGGATCGCCTACGAAATGTGGCGGTTTATATCAAACGCGAAGACTTAATCCACCCTGTAGTTTCCGGAAATAAATTCAGGAAACTGAAATACAACCTGATTCAGGCAAAAGCGGAAGGTAAAGGTACATTGCTGACCTTCGGCGGGGCATTTTCAAACCATATTGCCGCGACTGCTTATGCCGGAAAAGAGGCTGGTTTGAAAACAATCGGCGTAATCCGCGGGGAAGAATTGGCAGATAAAATCGATGAGAATCCTACATTAAAATTTGCGGCTTCCTGTGGGATGCAATTGCATTTTGTGACCAGGGAAAATTACCGGCTGAAAAATGAAATATTTTTTTTAAATAATCTGCGTAACGAATTTGGCGATTTTCACCTTTTGCCGGAAGGCGGAACAAATGCTTTGGCTATAAAAGGTTGTGAGGAAATCCTAACGCCATCAGACGCTGATTTTGATTTTATCTGCTGTGCGGTGGGAACCGGTGGAACGATTTCAGGAATCATCAACAGTGCGCTTTCACATCAGAAAGTTTTAGGATTTCCGGCATTGAAAGGAGATTTTTTAAAAGATGAAATTCGTATTTTTGCCCCGGGCGGTCATTGGGATCTTATCCCGGATTATCATTTCGGCGGATATGGAAAAGTGGATGAAAAGCTGATTTCGTTTATAAATGATTTTTCTAAAATAAATAAAATCCTACTCGATCCGGTGTATACAGGAAAGATGGTTTTCGGCGTTATGGATATGATTGAAAACAATTATTTTCCTGATAATTCCAAAATCCTATTGATACATACAGGCGGATTGCAGGGGATACAAGGGATGAACATTAAATTGCAAAACAACAAACTACCAATCATCAATACGCATGTTTAAAAAAGCATTTCTTTTATTTGTGTTAATCAGTTTCACAGCCTGTCATACGACGCAAACTGTTGTCAGGACTACTAAAAAAGTACCACCAAAAACAAGAACTGTTTCGCGTACGCCAAAAAGAACGACAGGGACAAAACCTGTAGCTACTGCACAGCCTCCTAAATCCACAAACCAGGCGGGTAACCAGCAGGGAGAGGAAGTGATTGTGTCCACTTCCAAAACGGTGGTTTACACGGAAGTCGTCAACAATTATGTCAATGATTTCAAGAACATCGCGATGGGTAATATGAAAACGTATGGTATTCCCGCGAGTATTATCCTTGCACAGGGAATCCTGGAATCCGGTGCAGGTAAAGGAGATTTGGCGGTGAGTGCCAATAACCATTTCGGAATTAAATGCCATAATGACTGGACAGGAGAAACCGTGCGGCATGATGATGATTCTGATCAGGAATGCTTCCGCAAGTATAAAGATCCTTCCGAATCGTACCGAGACCATGCGTTGTTCCTCACTACGCGGACGAGGTATTCAGGATTATTCAAATTGCCAAAAGGTGATTATGAAGCCTGGGCCAAAGGATTGCGCGCCGCAGGATATGCAACTGATCCGAAATACCCTGAAAAACTCATTGGTTATATTGAACGTTATAATCTGCATCAATATGATTCGCAGGTACTTGGAACGGAATATGTGCCTTTTGAGGGTCAACCTGTTAAGGTTTCAAATGCGGGTTCGTCGACTGCTTCCGCCGGAGGTTATGAAGTACAGAAAGGCGATACGCTGTACTCGATTTCAAAAAAGTTCGGGCTTACGGTAGACCAGCTTAAGCAAAAAAATAATTTGACCGAAAATGCCATTTCAATAGGGCAGCGATTGGTTGTCCAATAAATTTCATCTAAAAAACATAGCATGTTATACCAAAGAAGCAGCCAGCTTTTTGCTGAAGCTGAAAAAGTAATTCCGGGCGGCGTAAATTCCCCGGTACGCGCGTTTAAAGCAGTAGGAGGGACACCAATTTTCGTTAAAAGTGCCCAAGGCGCCTATTTATATGATGAGGATGGCAATCGCCTGATTGATTATATTAATTCATGGGGCCCGATGATTTTAGGACATGCTTATGAACCGGTCGTAAATGCTATTACTGAAAAAGCAAAACTGGGCACTTCATTTGGGATGCCCACGGAACTGGAAACGCAGATTGCCGCTTTGGCCATCAGTATGGTTCCCGGAATCGATAAAATACGTTTTGTGAATTCGGGTACTGAGGCCTGTATGAGTGCGGTACGTTTGGCAAGAGGTTTTACAAAAAGGGACAAGATCATCAAATTCGCAGGCTGTTACCACGGGCATTCTGATTCTTTCCTGATTCAGGCAGGAAGCGGGGCAATAACTTTCGGTACACCGAACAGCCCGGGAGTAACTGCTGGTACAGCAAAGGATACATTATTGGCGGCTTATAATGATCTCGGTAATATACATGATTTGATTGCAGCCAATCCAAATGAAATTGCGGCTATCATTATTGAGCCTGTGGCCGGCAATATGGGCTGTATTCCCCCTGCTGAAGGATTTTTACAGGGACTTCGGGATTTGTGTGATGCCAACGGAATCTTATTAATCTTTGATGAAGTCATGACAGGTTTTCGTCTGGCAAGAGGCGGGGCACAGGAATTGTACAATATAAAAGCAGACATTGTCGCTTTCGGGAAAGTAATCGGAGGTGGATTGCCAGTAGGTGCTTTTGCGGCACGTGCAGAAATTATGAACCATCTTGCGCCATTAGGGCCTGTATATCAGGCGGGGACATTATCAGGAAATCCGTTGGCTATGGCTGCGGGATTGGCGATGCTGCAAAAGCTCAACGAAGATGAATCAGTTTTCAAAAGATTAGAAGAAAAAACTGCTTATCTTGAGGCGGGAATCAGGAATGTACTATCGGAAAATGGTGTCGTATATACGATTAATCGTGTGGGTTCCATGATTTCAGTGCATTTTGATGAAGGTGCTGTAACTGACTTTAAATCTGCTGGCAAAGGAGATAATGAAAGTTTCAGGAAGTTCTTCCATGGGCTTGTAGCAGAAGGGGTTTACATTGCACCTTCAGCATATGAAACCTGGTTTATAAGCGATGCATTGACATATGAAGATCTGGATTTTACCATTGCAGCTATAGATAAAGTGTCAAAAAGCCTGTAAATAAAAAACGTCCCAATTGGGACGTTTATTTATACTTTTAATTTGAATTAATTTGTAAGCTTTTGAAATAAAGTTTCATTGCTCTTGATCTTCTCGAAACTTTCAGCATCGATTGAAGCTTCAATTTTACGGGCAATTTGGTATGAGATAATCTGCTTTCTGTCAGCAGAATCCCCTGCGCCTTCCAGCATTTTATATTTGGTGGTAAAAAGCTCCGTAAAAGTGGCCTGCTTCTCTGCAGATAATGGAATGAAAGCATTCAGGTCAGCTACGTTTTTTTGTGCTTTTTCCAGATTTGTTAATTTCGGAGCCGCAACCACTGCCGCCTTCGGTGTAGCTTTAGCCGGTGTAAGCTGTTTTTTAGCCTGAGCACTTGCGCCTACTGCAAAAAACAGGGAGAAAGCTATAATCAGATTTTTCATAGTTTGGTGATTAAAAATTAAGTACGCCAAATCTAATTATTTTTTAAATACGATGACAAATTATTTTCTGCTCAATCACGCCTTTGCTTTTTACCGCGATGTTCTTTCATAGCTTGCTTTGCATGGTCTTTTTTCTCTTCGGTTATCTTTTCCCATTTCGCCATCTGTTCAGCAGTCAGGATTTTTTTGACCCTTTCTTTTACTGCAATCTGTTCGTCGAGCATTTTACTGCGCATGGCAAAACGCTCGTCGGCAGTAGGTTTTTTTCCTGATTCCTTCATTTTTTTCATTTCTTCCTTTGCATTTTCCCTTTTCATCTGGACATCAGCGATGACCTTCGACATTTCTTTTTGCTGTGAAGCATTCAGGTCAAGCTTTAGGGTAAGCTCTTTTACGCGGAGTTCGTTTCTTTGCTGGGGGGTGAGTTGCCCCATTTTTTGTTTTGCGTCTTGAGGCGCATTTGGTTTTTCCTGGGCAAAAGATACCATTCCTGATACCAGCATTGCCATTGCAATCATTTTTTTCATTGTTTAAGAATTTAAGTTATGGCCCGTATGACCTTTATGGCCTGCTTTGGTTTAATGAACGATAGTTTTTAGCAGGAGTTTAACATTTTGAGGAATATAAGCTTATGGAAGTATGGTAACGAAATGGGATCGTGGAAGGAAAAACATACATTTTGAACAATTGCTTCATTGGACAGGATTCGCGCGCCAGGGATAGCAACGAAAAGCCCGCAGCGAGGAACGAGCGAGGACTTGCAGTGAATAGCCCGATCCCGTTATGGCGACGCAGGAAGCAATAACGGAGGCGCAATGGTATAAAAAAAACCGGGAACTTTGCATTATTTTGAAAGTCAGGAAATCCCGATCAAACAAATTTTATACAAAATTCCCGATTGAAAATGAGAAATTTATCCTGCCAATTCCATCGTTTTGAAGTCGCCTTCGACAGCCACTTTGATCATGCCGTGTTTGGACAATGCCTTGGTGGCGGCATCCCATTTCTTGCCGCTGAGTTCTGTTTTTACTTTTAAAGTGCCGAGATCCATTTTCCCTTCATTGGCCTGTAAAAGCGAAACGATCAGTTTCTCATCGTCTGAAAGTTCGATCTGTATCTGTTTTTTTTCCGGGCGCATCTGAGGGAAAAACAATACTTCCTGTATCGAGGCATTGTTGGTCAGGAACATGATGAGCCTGTCCATCCCGATGCCAAGACCGGAAGTGGGCGGCATGCCATATTCGAGCGCGCGCAGGAAATCGTAATCAATAAACTGTGTGGCTTCGTCATCGCCTTTTTCGGCCAGTTCCAATTGGTGTTCGAAGCGTTCCTTCTGGTCAATCGGATCGTTCAGCTCAGAATAGGCGTTTGCCACTTCCTTGCCGCAAACCATCAGTTCAAAGCGCTCCGTCAATTCTGGATTGTCGCGGTGCTGTTTGCAAAGCGGACTCATTTCCTTCGGATAATCGGTGATGAAAGTAGGCTGGATGAAATTCCCTTCGCACTTCGCCCCGAAAATCTCGTCGATCAGTTTGCCTTTGCCCATCGTGGCATCGACTTCGATGCCCATGCTCCTGGCAGCTTCAAACAATTCGGCCTCGCTTTTGCCGGAAATGTCAAAACCGGTATATTGCTTTATGGCATCGGTCATCGTTACACGGGCATAAGGTGCTTTGAAATTGACCTTATGTTCTCCAAAAACAGTTTCCGAAGTACCGTTAACCGCCATCGCGCAATGCTCAAGGAGGTTTTCGGTAAACGCCATCATCCAGTTGTAATCTTTGTAGGCTACGTATATCTCCATCGCGGTGAATTCCGGATTGTGTGTACGGTCCATGCCTTCATTGCGGAAGTTTTTCGAAAATTCATAAACACCTTCGAATCCGCCTACGATAAGCCTTTTAAGGTATAATTCGTTGGCAATCCTCATATACAAAGGCACATCAAGCGCATTGTGGTGTGTGGTGAAAGGCCTTGCGGCAGCGCCACCCGGAATGGGTTGCAACACCGGGGTTTCAACTTCGAGGTATCCTTTGGCGTTGAAGAAATCGCGCATCGCATTGAACAGTTTTGTCCTTTTGATGAACGTTTCCTTTACATGGTCGTTTACGGTCAGGTCGACATAGCGGCGGCGGTATCTTTGCTCTGCATCTGCGAAAGCGTCATGCACTACACCGTCAGCATCAGTCTTTACCACCGGAAGCGGTTTTAAGGCTTTGGCTAAAACAGTCAGTTTGGTAACATGGACTGAAATTTCGCCCACCTGTGTTTTGAAAACTTTGCCTTCAATCCCGATGAAATCGCCGATATCAAGCAACCTCAGGAACACGGTCGTATACATGGTATTTTCCGCATCAGTGGAAATGTCGTCGCGGGATACATAAAGCTGTATCCGGCCTTCAGAATCCTTCAGTTCCGCAAATGAAGCCTTGCCCATCTTTCGTTTGCCCATCAGCCTTCCGGCTAAAATGACCTGTTTGCCTTCGTATTTTTCGAAGTCGTTGAGGATTTGTGATGAATAAGCGGTGGTTGTGAATTCATTTGCCGGATAAGGCTCGATGCCCAGGCCGCGCAATTCCTGAAGCGCTTCCCTGCGGAGTACTTCCTGTTCGGATAATGCCATGGTATTTGATTTTTAAGACCGCAAAGATAGGCAAAGTCTGAAAGTTAGGAAAGTCCGAAAGTTAGAAAAGTCTGTACTTTCGGACTTTTATGTATCTTTGGCAGAGTTTAACCAAAACCAGAACTGGAGATATGAAAGTCACAAAATTACTACTAGCTTTATTTACTGCGGTTGCACTTACGAGCTGCAATTTTACCGAAGAGATTTATGTAAACAATGATGGCGGCGGGAAATTCTCGATACAATTGGATGGTTCCCAATTGGCGGCGATGGCTGGCAAAGAGATGCAAAATGATCCGCAGGCAGGAAAAGTGATTGATTCGACTTTCAGCTTTAAGGAGTTGTTTGCGGCTAAAGAAGACAGTATTGCAAAATTGCCCACAGACGAGCAGGAACGCCTCAGGAAGCTGGAAAATTATACGGTTTCGATGAAAATGAATGCGGCGGAGCAGCAGATGCTGTTTACGATGGCGACAGATTTTAAAAATATAGGGGAATTAGAGGATGCCTGGTCCGCAATGTCCGGAATGTCGGCTTTGGATAAAGGGATGGGAAAAACCAATCCTATGGCGCAGGCCGGAGGGATCGGGAACAACAATTCGTTGCTGAAATACTCGTATGACGGGAAGAAATTCAGCAGGAAAGCGACGCTGCTTAAGAAAGAAACTGCTGAAACCGAAAATGATTCTTTGGGAGAAGCTTTTAATATGATTTATGAATCCTCAACATACACAGTGAAATATCATTTCCCGAAAAAGGTTAAAAAAGTAAGCAACGCCAGTGCGATGTTAAGCAGCGATAAGAAAACGGTTACTGTTGAATATCCGTTTATGGATTATATGAAGGAGCCTGAAAAGCTCAATTTTGATGTGGAATTTGAAAAATAGCCATGAAAAATAAGACGGTTGGGTTAGAAGATCTCGGCTTTAAGGATTACAAACAAATCTGGGATTATCAGGAAACGCTTTTCAATGGCATTGTGGATTTGAAGATCAGGAACCGCCGTGAAGGACTTGATGAGGAAACGCCGAATTACCTTTTGTTTGTCGAGCATCCACATGTCTATACCTTAGGTAAAAGCGGCGATGCCGATAATTTACTGCTCAGTGAAACCCAGCTTGAATCTAAAGGCGCGACATTTTACCGCATCAACCGTGGCGGCGACATTACTTACCACGGTCCTGGGCAGGTGGTAGGTTATCCCATCCTCGACCTTGAGAATTTCTTTACGGACATCCACAAATACCTGCGCTTCCTGGAAGAGGCTATCATTCTTACTTTAGAAGAATACGGGCTCAAATGCAGCAGGAGCGAAGGCGAGACCGGCGTGTGGCTCGATGTAGGCACGCCATTTGCCAGGAAGATATGCGCTATGGGCGTTAGGGCTTCGCGCTGGGTAACGATGCATGGGTTTGCCTTGAACGTGAATGTCGACCTGGGTTATTTTGATAATATCATTCCCTGCGGGATTCGCGGCAAGGCAGTGACTTCGCTGAATGTCGAACTGGGTGTTGATAAAGTTGATGAGCAGCAGGTGAAAGAGAAAATCATGAAACACTTCGCGGCATTGTTTGATGCCACTTTTGTTTAAACTATATTTTAAAATCCAGGTTAAATTCCAATTGCTCCTCAGGCAATAACCTGAAACTCATCCTGTGGTATTTTGTCGGGCCAAAGGCTTTGATGGCTTTGCGGTGCTCGGTGGTTGGGTAACCTTTATTCTGTTTCCAATTGTATATAGGAAATTCCTCATGTATTGATTCCATATAATCATCACGGTACGTCTTGGCCAGGATCGAAGCTGCTGCAATGCTCAGGTATTTCGAGTCGCCTTTGATGATGCAGCTGTGCGGGATATTACCGACGGGTTTAAAACGGTTTCCGTCTACTATAATATATAAAGGTAAAGGGTCAAGTTTTAAAACGGATTCCTGCATGGCTTTGATCGAAGCGTTAAGGATATTGATTTCGTCAATCACTAACGGATCGAGGTGTGTGACTGCAAAACTGATGGCAGCGTCCTCAATAATTGGCCGAAGGTATTGGCGTTGCTTTTCCGTGAGTTGTTTCGAGTCGTTCAGCAACTCGTGCCTGAAATCAGCAGGCAATAATACTGCGGCAGCGGTTACAGGACCGGCGAGGCAGCCACGCCCAGCCTCGTCTGTGCCGGTTTCAAGGATGAATTCTGAAAAATTACTTAAAAGCATCAAATGCATATTTATTAGTCAAAAATAATATTTTATAAAAACAAAAAACCATACCTAATATAATATTGCACTAATAAAATTATTTTAACAAATTTTTAGAAGAGTGTTCTGAGGGTTTTAACAAGGCTTTAAATGGCGCGATTGCATAAAAGTTAAAAAAAATGATTTTTACGCAACCATTTTAAATTAATATCATCTAAGTTTTAAATACGGTAAAATTTCAGTAAAGAATTGGGCAATCCGTAAAAGTTAATTTTCGAATAATAAATGTAATTATTTGTTTAATTAAGAAATTATTAAGAAGTTTGCGGAATAACTAATTCAAATTAAATTTAATTATGAGATCGAAATTCAAATGGATTTTTGCGCTTTTACTGGCATTTTCGGTGCAAGTGACCTTTGCGCAGGAAAAAACTGTGACAGGTACCGTTAAAGATAACGAAGGATTTCCTTTGCCGGGCGTTACCGTTACTGTAGCTGGAACTAACAAAGGTGCCAACACAGATATCGATGGTAAATATTCCATCGTTGCTGCTCAGGGGCAGTCGTTAGTGTTTACGTACGTAAGTATGGCAACGCAAACAATTACAGTTGGTGCTTCCAGTACTATTGATGTGAAACTTGTTCCGGCTCAGACTGATCTGGAAATTGTTACAATTAATACGGGATACAAATCTACAACTCAAAGAAAAAACCCAACAGCAGTATCAACTATTTCTATAGATGCAATTGAAGAAAGGGCTAACGCTTCTGTTATCCAGAACCTTCAGGGGCAAGTTTCGGGTTTGAACATTTCTACAGGAAGTGGTCAGCCAGGAGCTGATAGTACCATTATACTACGTGGTGTTGGTACAATTAATGGTAATGTTGAGCCGCTATTTGTCGTAGACGGTGTACCGGTGGATGAAGATGGATTCAGAAGTATCAACCAAAATGATATCAGCACTATTACTGTACTTAAGGATGCTGCTGCCACCTCTATTTATGGTAACAGAGGAGGTAATGGTGTAATCGTTATTACTACAAAAAAGGCGAAATATGGTGATAAAATGACATTGAAGTACTCTTCGCAATTTGGTGTTACGGAGTTGCAGGGTTTGAATATTGAATTGATGAACTCAAGGCAAATGCTGAAATTAGAGCAGCAGTATGGTGGTGGTGTTGGAGGAAACTTATCTGATGCTGAGATCGATGCAATTGCTAATCAGACAAATACTTACTGGACTGATTACCTTTTCAGAAAAGGAACTACACAATCTCATGACCTTTCTATCAGTACAGGTTCTGAAAACTCTTCTAATTTTACGTCGTTAGGATATTTTGAGCAGGAAGGTATTTTTATCAATACCAACTTCAAGCGTTTCAGTGCAAGGAATAACTTTACTGGAAAATCTGCTGATAATACATTCAATATTTCTGCGAACTTTTCACGTTCGAACGGTATTGACGGAGCTGGATCTAATGCTATTTTCTTTGCGCCTTTCTCGGCCGCTTTGAGAGGCCTTCCATATCTTTCGCCATTTGATGCTGATGGATCAGTTACGAGTGACGGAGGAATTGCTCCTGGTGATGATAACGCTGTTACCGCTGATAAAATCCCTTATGTATTGCTGAATTCTGCAAAAATGAATACGGATGTTGAGGACGAATTCAAATTGTATACGTCTTTGTCTGCAAGCTATAATTTTGCAAAAAACCTGACTGCTTCTGTGCAGCTTGGTGTTGATTATTCTGATTATACTACATTGGAGATATTGCATCCTAACAGTATCCTTGGGCCATTCCAGATTACAGGTCAAAGTAATACGAATTTTGGAGGAACTCAAAGTGAGGCTTCTACAAGGGATTTCAGGTTTAATAATACAACAAGCCTGAACTACAACAATACTTTTGGCAAACACACTATCGATGTAACTGCCTATGTTGAATATAACAAAGCGCACTACAGCGGTATCAATTTCACGGCCAGAGGTCTTGATCCAAGGATTGTAGGTACAGGAGCTGCATTTGTTAATGTCAATACAATCGAACTTGGACAGGAGATCTATACTCCGTCAATTGGTTCTTTTAAGGTACAGGAAGGTTTGTTTTCTTATTTTGGAAACTTACAATATGATTATGATTCAAAATATGTATTTAATGCTAGTGTAAGACGTGATGCTTCTTTCCGTTTTGTTGATGATAACAAATGGGGTACGTTCTGGTCTTTAGGTGGTGCCTGGAATATTGACCAGGAAGCATTCCTTAAAGATAAGACTGCTTTGAATATGCTTAAATTACGTGCATCTTACGGTACTTCCGGTAATCAGAGAATTCAGAATGCACAATACAGTGCATTAAACCTGACAAGAAGTTTGTATTCGCAGGGAGCAGGTTACAACAGTAATCCTTCTACTTTTGCTTCTCAGCTTGGAAACGTGGATTTGCAATGGGAAGATTTGGCACAAGCTAACATCGGTATTGATTTTGGTCTTTGGAAAAACAAGCTGAGTGGTAATGTGGATGTTTACCGTAAAGTAACTACAGATCTTTTCCAGAAAAGACCAATTTCATGGGTAAATGGTACTAGTGAAATTGATGCGAACATCGGTGCTATGGAAAATAAGGGTATCGAAGCTACACTTAAATATGTTGTATACGATAAAAATGACTGGAATATTTCTGTTAACGGAAATTTTTCATACAACAAAAACAAAATCAGGGAGTTGCCTAAAAGTTATGAAGGCATAGCTGACGATGGTTCTTCAGCGCCTTTAATGGAAGGTGAAGCAATAGGCTCGTTTTATGTAATTCGTTATGCAGGTGTTAACCCTGCAAATGGTAATGCATTGTTCCTTAATGCTGATGGTGACCTTACTGAGCAATTGTCTCAGGCTGACAGGGTGAAAACCGGTAAGTCAGTCTACCCTGTATGGCAGGGAGGTTTTGGCACAAACATCGGGTACAAAGGTTTTGAATTTACTACCCAATGGAGTTGGTTAGCTGATGTATACAGGAATAACCTGGATATGGGTACTGTTGAGGAAACAAGTACTATTTCTGACGGTGGTAACAGGTCAACTTCCGTGCTTACGGCATGGCAAAACCCTGGAGATATTACAACTGTTCCAAGGGTAGGTAATCCGTTCAATAGTATTGATTATATCAACTCTACCGACAGGTATCTTGAAGATGCTTCATTCTTACGTTTGCGTAACGTTTCTCTTGGATATACATTCAATAAGGATTTATTGAAAAAGACTCCTTTTACGGCTTTAAAATTCTTTATCCAGGGAGAAAACCTACTTACTTTTTCTTCTTACAGAGGCTGGGATGCTGAGGCTGGATTCAGAACTACAGATCGCGGAAACTACCCAACTCCGAAAATTTTTACTCTAGGAGCTACAATTAATTTTTAAAAAAAATGAAAATGAAAAAAATAGTTAAAACAGGATTATTATTATTGCTGTTTGGTGCAGTATCCTGTAATGATGCAACCGATATCATCCAGGATTCAGAATTAGGGGATGAGGCTGCTTTCCAGACTGTTGCCGATTTGCAATCAGGTCTATATGGTGCCTATTCGAACTATGCGCCTGACGCTGGTGGAAATGGTAGTGGAGATGCCATTCTGCTGAACGACCTTTTCACAGATAACCTCAGAAAGGGACACGACAATCTGGGACAGGGCTCGACAGAATATAATTTCATTATTGACCCTACAACCAATCAGGCCGAATCAGTATGGTCAAGCCGTTATTCCACTATCAATAGTGTGAACAGGGTGCTTCGTGCGCTAGATAGGATTGCACCAAATCTTCCTGTTGAAGATGAAGTGGAAATTGAGGGTGGCGAGGACGTTGCTATTGAGGATTTTCCAAGCGCTATGAAGGTCAAGGCGCAATTGCTTGCATTAAGGGCATTAAGCCATCTTGATTTATTCGAGTATTACACCGTTAATTACAGCAATGCTTCTGATTTGTCAGTAATCATTATGGACCATGTTCCTGCAATTGAAGACCAATTGGAGAGAAATACCGTTGCGGAAGTTTTGGCTTTCATCAAAGCGGATCTTGCAGAGGCAGCAAGCCTTATCGGAGAAGCTAACCAAGGTGACTTATCCGTGAATTTTATAAATAAAAATACCATTAAAGCCATCCAGGCAAGGTTGGCTCTGGTTTCAGGGGATTATGTACTTGCTGGTCAACTTTCTGCTGAATTGGTAGGAGATTTCCCTTTGGCTCAGCCTGATACTTACACACCTATGTTTTCACGATCACTTGGAGCGGGTGAAGCGGGTGAATTAATTTTTTCGCTTATCAGGCGTCCGGCTGATTCTGACATAGCTGCTAATTATTATGCGAATGGTGTCAGCCTTGCCGGTAATCCTTTCTTTGAGGCTTCCCAGCAATTGTATGATTTGTATGATTTGAATGGTGACGGTTCGTCCGATGACATCAGGAGAGATACTAATATCACAAAGACTCAGGATGTTGATGGTAACGATGTATACCTTATCACAAAATATCCGGGTACTGCTTTGACACCATTGGCAAACGATGTGCCAATTTTCAGATCGTCTGAGTTCCTGTTGATCAGGGCCGAAGCTGAGGCTCGTGCAGGAAATCTTATTGCTGCAGCGAATTCTATTAAGCAACTGACCGATGCGCGTTATACTGCTGATGCGCCTCCAACTCCAGTATTTGGAAACGTTCAGCAGGCTTTAACTGCAATCCTTCTTGAAAGGCGTAAAGAATTTGCTTTTGAAGGACACCGTTATTTGGACCTTAAAAGATTGGGTGGTGAATTGAATATTGGAGTTAGCCGTCTGGACGCAGATGCCGCTACTTTTGCAGCTCCTAAAGATCTTCTTGCCAATGATCATAGGTTTACCTTGCCTATCCCTCAATCTGAATTAAATGGTAACAATAACATTACTCAAAATCCAGGTTATACTAATTAAAAAAAAAAGTTATGAAAACAATTTTTAGATTATTGTTTATTGCTGTATTTTTCGCCTCGTGTGGTGAAGCTGATACTGCAGTATACAACGGAAGTGATTCAGATCAAACCTTATTAACGTTCAACTCGGCGGTTTACAAACTTCCTGTTAAAGTTGATGCTACAGGCAGTGTCGATGTAGGCGTTAAAGTAAGTAAGATTTCTGATGTCGACAGGGTTTTCAACATTACGGTTGTTGAAGATGCCACTACAGCCTTACCGGCTATGTATAATGTTCCGGCTACATTTACAGTTCCAGCCGGTTCATATAATGGAACATTTACAATTACTGGTCAGGATGTTGGTATTGAGCCTGCTGATCCAAAGCTTTTGGTTTTAGAACTCACCACTGCTGATGAGAATACTGTTTTCGATTCCAGGGTTTCTATCAGTGTTGAGCAGGTTTGCCCAGTGATTAGAGATGAGTTTATTGGGACGTATGCTGCGGTAGAAACTCCTGGCCCATACAACTATACCGTTGTGGCTCAGGCAGGGACTCAGCCAAATGAGCTGGTTTTGAGGAATATCTGGGATGTTGATCCAAACTCTACTACCTCAATCTTCTTTAACGAAACAGATGATACCGATACAACGATTGTTTATCCTCCTTATCTTGAAAACTTCCTTTACGTGAATTCACAATATGGTAATGCGTATGTAGATGATAGTGATTCGGCTTTGCCTGCAAGTACAGTAAATGCTTGTATTGGTGAAATTACGCTTAACTTCAGGGTTAGGGTACAGGCAGGAAGCTTCGGAGCGAGTAATGTAGTTTTAACAAAACAATAATAAACAATGAAAAAATCCATTTATATATTTTTCTTAGGTGCTGTAGCTTTGCTTTCTTCTTGTAATGAAAATGATAAGAATTACGGAAGATTCGATGCTGACCCAACAGGTGGGTGGGTGCAATTTTCAGAAGATTGTGCAGGCATAGTTTATGGAGCTACTTCTGAGATCACTATACCTGTAGAATTGTACGTGCCTGTAAATTCAGACGGTACTGATGTTTCTTATACGCTAAGCGATGTAGTAGGGAATTCTACTGCAATTGTTCCTGAGCGTTCAGGTTCCATTACAATTACCGCTGATGATCAGGAAAACGGTGGTATTACAGGTAGAAGGATGGTTAAGAATATCGTGCTTAATGTCACAGATGCAGGTCTTGCTGAAACAGTAGAGTTCGATGTAACGCTGACTACGACAAGCAAGTCACAGGTTACCATCGGTTTGCCAGACAACTCTAAGCCAGTTGTAAAGCGAGTAGTGGTGCGTGCATTTGGAAGCCCTGCTTATCAGTATGCAGGTACTTCGGTTCAATATCTGCCAGGAACTCCTCCAACACCAGCTTTCGTAGGTCCTGAATATACACAAACGCTCAATACTGTACCAGGAACTCCTCTACAATTTACTACGACTTCTGCGTGGGGTCCGACGTTTGTACAGGCTTTGTCTGGACAGAATGTGAACAGGCCTTATCCAGCTACTATTACCATCACTGACGTGGTATACAAAGATGGTGCCGGGAACAAAGTTAGTGGTACATATGTAGTTAACGTTGCAGGTATTAACGATCCTGCATCACCTAACAGGTATCCTGGTGGGAAAGGTACTTATAATGCTTGTACGAATACATTTGATATTATGTTGAATCAAGGTGTCTTTAATTCTCCGTTTACAGTTAGGACTATTTATTCTCCAATTCCAGCTGAATAATCAAAATATTTCAGAATATTAAAGCCCGCTAAACAGCGGGCTTTTTTTATATCTTAATGGGACAATACGAGTATTTTTATTATTTTTGGAAATCAGCAGAGCAAAATGAAATATTTTTTTTCACTCTTTCTATTAATTCCCCTTTTTTCGTTTTCCCAAAATGATTTTGAGAAAGCCGAAGTTTTTTTCCAGCAACAAAAATATTCCCAATCACAGGCATTATTTGAAAAAGTGCTTAAAGATAACCCAAATAACTTCAAAGCTATGGAGTATCTGGGGGATATACAGGGAGTACAAAAAAAATGGAAACCCGCATTAGCCTATTATAAAAAGCTAAAGCAACTGCAACCCAAAGTAGCCAATTATATCTATAAATATGGTGGGGTATTAGGAATGATTGCCAAAGAATCCAATAAGTTTAAAGCGCTCGGGATGATTGGAGAAATACGCAGTTCTTTTGAAAAAGCAATCAAGCTCGACCCAAAACATATTGAGGCAAGGTGGGCACTTATCGAACTCTACCTGCAACTACCGGGAATTATCGGCGGAAGTGAAAAAAAAGCACTTGCCTATTCTGAACAGCTAAAGAAGATTTCACCTATCGACGGCTATCTGTCAAAAGGCCATATTGCTGAATATTTTGAAAGATATGGTGAAGCGGAAAAGCAATACAGAAAAGCCATTGAATTGGGAAGCTCTAAAGTGTGTTACCAAAAACTTGCCGACTTGTATAAAAATAAAATGAACCAGCCTGAAAAGGCCAGACTGGCTTTGGCCGAATACAACGAAAAAAATAAATCCTGATGCGAACACATTTTATAGCCATTGGAGGCAGCGCCATGCATAACCTTGCCCTGGCATTACATGATAAAGGATATCAGGTTACCGGAAGTGACGATGCCATCTTCGAGCCTTCCAGAACCAGGTTGAAAAAGAAAGGTATTCTTCCTGAGGAATTGGGTTGGTTCCCGGCAAAAATCACGGCTGATATCGATGCAATTATTTTAGGAATGCATGCAAAAGCCGACAATCCCGAATTGCTTCGCGCACAGGAATTAGGACTGAAAATTTATTCTTACCCTGAATTCCTTTATGAGCAATCCAAAAATAAGACACGTGTTGTAATAGGCGGCTCACACGGTAAAACGACCATCACTTCCATGATCCTGCACGTGATGCATTACCATCATATCGAAGTGGATTATATGGTTGGTGCCCAGCTTGAGGGCTTTGACAATATGGTCCACCTGACGGAGTACAATGACTTTATAGTGCTTGAAGGAGACGAATACCTTTCATCACCGATGGACCGTCGCCCGAAATTTCATTTATACCACCCTAATATTGCCCTGATTTCAGGAATCGCCTGGGATCATATCAATGTTTTTCCGACGTATGAAAATTACGTTGAGCAATTTGAGGTCTTTATCAGTATGATTACCAACGGCGGTATTTTGGTATATAATGAAAATGATCCCGAAGTGAAACGCATAGCTGAAGCGGCTACAAACCCTATCAGGAAATTACCGTACAGTACACCTGATTATTTTGTAAAAGATGGCACGACCTTTCTGGTCACCAATGAAGGCAATATGCCCATCGAGGTTTTTGGGGCGCACAACCTGAACAATCTTGCCGGAGCGAAATGGATTTGCCAGAATATGGGTGTCGATGAAGCCGACTTTTATGAAGCAATTGCCAGTTTCAAAGGGGCATCAAAAAGACTTGAAAAGATTGCAGAAAACAAAAGAAATGTGGCTTATAAGGATTTTGCCCATTCGCCGAGTAAAGTGGCTGCAACGACTAAAGCCGTAAAAGAACAATACCCGGATCGAACACTGATTGCCTGCCTTGAACTCCATACGTATAGCAGCCTTAATCCCGAATTCCTGAAAGAATATGAAGGTGCGCTGGAAGCTGCCGATGTCGCCGTGGTATTTTATTCTCCCGATGCCGTGAAAATCAAGCAGCTCGATGAGATCACTGCCGACCAGATTGGCGCAGCTTTCAACCGGAATGACCTGATCATTTACACCAATCCCGAAGCATTCAGGGAATATCTTTTCCATCTGAAATTTGATACGCAAAGTATAGCACTGTTGCTGATGAGTTCGGGTAATTACGGCGGACTTCATTTCGACGATATCAAAGAATTGATGCAATAATCATCAGGAAATTAAAGCATTTTCGTTACATTGCAGGAATAAACGCCATGCAACATGTCTGAAAATGCCCCATTTCCAATACGCAGTTGGTCTGAAGATGACAAACCACGCGAAAAATTAATGCTCAAAGGAAAAGCTGCCGTTAGCGATGCAGAGCTCATCGCAATCCTTATCGGTTCAGGAAGCCGGAATGAAACTGCCGTCGATCTCAGCAAACGCATCCTCGCCGCTTCCGGAAACAACCTCAATCAGTTGTCAAAACTATCATTGCAACAATTGATGCTTTTTAAAGGAATCGGTGAAGCAAAAGCCATTGCTATCATTGCCGCGCTCGAATTGGCACGCAGAAGAAAGATAACTGATGCCCCTGCGGCAGAAAAAGTACTTTCAAGCCGTTCGATTTTTGAAATGATGCATCCCATAATCGGCGAATTGCCACATGAAGAATTTTGGGTCATTTATCTCAATAATTCCAATAAGGTCATTACAAAACGCCAACTCAGTAAAGGCGGCATCACAGGGACTCTAGTCGACGTCAGGCTGGTATACAAGCATGCGCTTGAATTTGGCGCAACAGCCATCATCCTTTGTCACAATCATCCGTCAGGAACATTGATAGCGAGTGATGCTGACAAATCGATTACAAGGAAACTGGTTTCGGCAGGCGAAAACCTTGATATCAAAGTACTCGACCACCTTATTGTCACAGAAAGTAATTATTACAGTTTTGTCGATGCGGGTATTTTGTAAAAAGGCATTGCCTGATTGAATAACTTTCCGACATTTGTAAACAATATCAATTTATGGAAGTTAAAGTATCCGACATCTTTTTTGACCTTGACCATACGCTGTGGGATTTTGAGAAAAATTCGGCGCTGGCGTTCAGGGAAGTGTTCATGAAATATGGCATTGATGTTAATCTGGAGGATTTTCTTTTAATATACATCCCGATCAACCTGAAATATTGGGAGTTGTATCAATATGATAAGATTACGCAGGATCAACTGCGCTATGGCCGCCTCAAAGAGGCTTTCGACCAATTGGGGTATGAGATCGTAGATGATATGATCAACATCTTATCTGTAGAATACATCCAATACCTGCCGCAGTTCAACCATTTATTTGAAGGGACTGAGGAAATTCTGGAATACTTAAGTAAAAAATACCGGCTTCATATCATTACAAACGGATTCCACGAAGTCCAGGGCAACAAACTCAGGAATTCGAATATCCATCATTATTTCCGTACGATAACAAATTCTGAAACGGCAGGAGTAAAGAAGCCGCATCCGCAGATATTTGAATATGCGCTTAAACAGGCTAATGTCCAGAAGGAAAACTGCATCATGATCGGCGATAATCTTGAAGCCGATGTATTGGGCGCGATAAACTGCGGGATGGATGCCATACTTTTTAATCCTGAAAAGCCTGCAACAACTGAAAATATTAAATGTGTAGCACATCTGATACACTTAAAAGAATATCTTTAAACCATGAAAAAACCACTTTACCTTATCCTCTTTTTTGTTTCTTTTTTGGCTTCTGCCCAGAAAAGTATCAATGATTTCCAAAACGCCATTGTACCGGTAAAATTCGATTGGATGTCAAAGGAAAATCAATATCGTGTGAGTACGATCGCTAAAATGAAACTGAACGAAATCGGTTTTAAGACATTTTATGATAACGAAATACTTCCTGAAACTGCGGCTTCAAACCGTTGTGATAATCTTTTTATTGATATCGACCGGGACAATTCCATGTTTGCAACGAAATTGATTGTCATTTTCAAAGATTGCCAAAACGTAGTCGTTTTTAAAAGCACTCAGGGAGTCAGTAAGAAAAAAGATTTCAACGAAGCCTATGCAGATGCCTTAACGCATGCTTTTGAATCCGTTTCTGCGATTAACTACAAATATTCAGGGCAACAGTCGCCCATTGCGGCAAAAACGCCTGTAAGCAGCGAAATCAGGCAGAAGGGCAATATTGTCAGGGAAAGTGTAGCTCCTGAAGCCAAACCGACTATGATGTCTTCGGCTTCAAAACTTTCCGTTGAGATTACTGCCAACGGATACCTTGTGATTGAAGAAAGTACATCGACCGTAAAATTCAAATTGTCAAAAACTACCAATCCGGAAGTTTTCATTGCCACATCGCAGGGCAGGCAAGGGGTGTTATTAAAGAAAGGTAATGCGTGGTTTTTTGAGTATTATCAAAATGACAGGTTGATTTCAGAACAAACCGACCTGAAATTTTAATATCCGTATTTGTTTTTCCAACGATTTTTCAGGAAATCACGCGTGGCATTTTCCCTTGAATTATTTCCGGGATCATAAATTATGGTGTTGGCAATGGCATCCGGAAGAAATTCCTGCTCGGCAAAATTGTTTGCAAAATCATGTGAATATTTGTAATCGTCGCCATAACCCAATTCCTTCATCAGTTTTGTCGGGGCGTTGCGCAGATGGAGCGGTACCGGCAAATCTCCGGTCTGTTTCACGATTTGCTGCGCTTTTCCGATAGCCATGTAACTGGCATTGCTTTTCGGCGAAGTGGCAAGGTACACAGCACATTGGCTCAGGATGATCCGGCTTTCAGGATAACCGATAGTGGTGACGGCCTGGAAAGTGTTGTTTGCCATAATCAGTGCGGTGGGATTTGCATTGCCAATATCTTCACTGGCCAGGATGAGCATCCTGCGTGCGATAAATTTCAGGTCTTCGCCACCTTCTATCATTCGTGCCAGCCAATACACAGCGCCATTCGGATCGCTGCCACGCATTGATTTTATGAATGCCGATATAATGTCATAATGCTGCTCGCCGGTTTTATCATAAAGCACAGTGTTTTGCTGCGCGAGCCTCAATACTTCGTTATTGGTGATGGTGATTTTGTCTTTTGGAGAAGCATTCACGACCAATTCGAAGATGTTGAGCAGTTTACGCCCATCGCCGCCGGAAAGCCTTAACAAAGCTTCAGTTTCCTTCAGGTCGATCTTTTTGGTTTTCAGGAAAGCGTCTTTTTCAATGGCACGCCGGAGGAGTTTTTCAAGGTCCTCCCGCGAAAAGGCATTCAGTACATAAACCTGACATCTCGACAGTAATGCGGGGATCACTTCAAAGCTTGGGTTTTCTGTTGTGGCACCAATCAGTGTGATCCAGCCTTTTTCGACAGCTGCCAATAATGAGTCTTGTTGGGATTTACTGAAACGATGGATCTCGTCAATGAATAAAATAGGGTTTTTCGCAGTAAAAAGGCCACCGCTTTGCTTTGCTTTATCGATTACATCACGAATATCCTTCACACCGGAATTGATGGCACTCAGTATATAAAACGGACGTTTCGATTCTTCAGCGATGATTTCCGCCAGCGTCGTTTTTCCTGTTCCCGGCGGTCCCCAAAAAATCAGTGAGGGGATAATCCCTTTCTCAATCTGTTGCGTCAGCGAGCCTTTCGGTCCGACAAGATGTTCCTGGCTGATGTAATCTTCTAATTTTTTTGGGCGAACGCGTTCTGCTAATGGTGCTTCCATAGTTGCAAAATTACAATTTTTAGCGCATCGGTTTTTTTATTTTTGGTGGTGATTTGTCGTGATAACTGACAAATTAGCATCAATTGTGCTTTGGGCAAATGTTTGATACCACCGAAACAACCATTCCAATAACGATGAAAGACAATTATTTTAAATTTTCCCTGTCCGTAATAGCACTGCCTGTGTTTTCAGTACTGTTGTTGTGGACCGTGTTTTGGGCCAATGCCCGATTCGGGTTGCATCTTCGCGAATACGGAATTTATCCGCGCACATTAGAAGGCTTGCGGGGAATTATTTTCAGTCCGTTCCTTCATGGTGATATCAGCCACCTTTTCAATAATTCCATCCCATTGTTCATCTTGTTGGCAGCGTTGCGTTTTTTTTACCGTGAAGTTACCTTTAAGGTTTTGGGCTATGGCATTTTATTTTCAGGAATTTTGACCTGGATTATTGCCCGTGATGCATATCATATTGGTGCGAGTTCATTGATTTATGTGTTGGTCAGTTTTATTTTCTTTAAAGGGATCCGGACCGGTTATTATCGTCTTGTAGCACTTTCAATGATGGTTGTGGTGATCTATGGAGGCTTAATATGGTTCGTTTTTCCCGGGGTCGATGAGGCCATCTCATGGGAAGGGCATCTTAGCGGATTGATTACGGGCTTTGCATTCTCCCTGCTATATAAAACCCCTGATTACCAGAAAGAAATCCGTTATGACTGGGAAAAGCCGGGCTATGATTCTTCGGAAGATAAATTCATGCAGCGTTTTGATGAAAACGGAAACTTTGTAAATCCGCCACCACCGCCTGAGCCTGAGCCTGAGATTTTTCCAGGATATACGTTTGTTTATAATTTTATTCCGGAAAGGAATGAAGACAATCCGCAAGAGGATTAACTGCGTTGGCGCACTACTTCATAAAGGAATGCCCCACAGGCGACAGATACATTAAGGGAACCAATGCTCCCGAACATTGGAAGTTTGGCTTTTTCTTCAACGATTTTCAATACTGAAGGGTTGATGCCGCGATCTTCAGAACCCATAATAATTGCCAGAGGTTCATTCAAATTGACGGCATACAGGTTTTGCTCCGTTTTTTCAGTGGCCGCTACGATTTTTATGCCTGAACCCTGGAGGTAGAAGATGGCATCCTTAATGTGTTCGACTTTGCATATAGGAACATTGAAAACGGCTCCGGCCGAAGTTTTAACAGTGTCGCCGTTTACAGGAGCCGAGCCGGCTTTCTGGACGATGATGCCGTCAACGCCCGTACATTCCGCGGTACGGATAATAGCCCCGAAATTCCGTGCATCTGAAATTTGATCCAAAATGAGCAATAATGGCATTTTTCCTGTAGCCACAACCTTTTCGGTTAAAGATTCCAGGTCGTAGAAACTCACCGGCGATATGGAAGCGACTGCTCCCTGGTGGTTGTTTGCGGTAAGGCGGTTCAGTTTTTCAACCGGGACATAGGAAAAATTAATGTTATTGCGTTTCATGACCTTCATCAGGTCCTTCATCAGTTCGCCTGCAGCATCTTTCTGAATGAATACTTTATCTATTTCCTTTTTAGCTGTAATCGCTTCAATGATGGCCCTGATCCCAAAAATCTGTTGTTCTTTTTCCATGCGGCAAAGATATAAATAAAAAAGCCGCCACTTTTAGGTGACGGCTATATTTACAGATTTTGGTTTTATTCCTTTTCGATCACGAGTTTATATGGACCGTTTCCGGAGAATAATAAATCAAGGGTAACAGCACCAGTACATGATTTTACATCACCGGTTCCGGTAACTGCGTATTCACTTCCAGGACCATAGTTGAAGTCCTCATTAGAAACAGCCGTTACTTTTCCGGTAGCCGGATCAATTGTTACAAGAATATAACTTGTATCATAATTGATTAAGTAAGGATTGTTCGTGCTCAAGATCCTAAAAGTATATTGGCCGTCCTCTGGATGATATTCCAAAGGAATGTCATCGCCGGCTGCATAGTCTGCCCATGCATCGCTTACGGCTTTATAGTTTCCGCTAAAGTTTGACGCGTCATCGATTGGGCACGAAACATCATAAGTCTGGATTACCGAATAAAGTGATGAACTGGCGATATTAGGCGCATAATTTGCACTACCATCATCATTAGTCATTTTAATCAGTGTGCCATCTTTAAGCGTAATTTCAGTCGAAACAATCAACTGGTCCTGAATCGTGATATCACTGACTGCATTTACATCAGCAAAATCTGCTAAAATATCTGCAAGTGTCAAGGTATACGTTTTAGGAAATGACGTTACATCCTGATCTAGTACGAATTTGTTGATTGTACCATCACCTTTGATATAGAAAAGGACTACATCCATTGACTGGAAATTCTCCTCCCCTAATCCGATATCAACTGTGAATTGCAGATTTACATCTCCGCCGTTATTAATCGAGACAAAGTTGATTACCTGGTCAGATGCCTGTATTTTTTGGATATCAGGAACAGTGCCATTCTGAGTTTTGATTACTGAATCCCCTCCATCATTTTCGCATGACGGAACCAGCAATATCATTGCGAGTAAGGCGAATATTAATTTAATATTTTTCATAATTACTTTTTTTTAATTAATGTCCCAGAATATCCTGTATTCTCCCAGCGTCACTTTTTGTGTCGGAGCATTTGAATTAACCTCCAATTCACTTTGTGGCCAATAGAAAGACAGCGGGTAAGGATTATTAAGTACAGTCTGAGAATCTAACAGCGGGAAAGCATCACCATTATTTAACTGGTATTCCTGAGTTGGGCTGTTTGGATTTGCCAGTATAGGATATCCGGTCCTTCTGTAATCATTGTATTGATCGAAAGGATCTCCAAATGTAGCTACCCATTTTTGGGTCATGATAATTTCTAATTTTTTTGCTTCTGAAGCCGCATTGAATTCGTTGATAACACCATCAATGAAGGCTGTTTTGACAGGAACCATCGCAGCGTCCGTAAACAGCGGAATGTCTTGTGGCGCATTGTTCGCTATGACAACCTCGTCAACTTTATCAAAACTAGCTTCCATGGCATCACGAAGTTTTGTGGTTTCGTTGCCTGTAAGTTTCCCTACATGTATTAATTCAGCCTGAATATAAAGGAACTCTGCATAAGTCAGTATCCTGTGTGGTGCGATTCCGGTAGGCTTTGCAGGAGCTCCTGGAGTACCACTCATCATGGCGTTGATATTTCCTCCCTGATTATCATCATAACGGCCGCCTGTTGGAAAGATTCCAGGATAAGTGTATGAATTTTCTGTGCTGAAATCCCTATATGGGCCGATACTTCCAAATCGAATGGTAAAGAACCCTGATGAAGCATCCCAGTAATCCGCTTTTGGATTGCCGGTTACAGGGTCTCCAAGGTCGATAGGCAGCTGTCCGTCTTCAAGTTGATTAAAGAAATAGTACGGAATTCTTGGATCCTGATTTCCAAAGTGTATGTTTGGATTTACACCTTTAAGGATTTCATAAAACCAAGGACTCATGTAAGTTGAGAATTGTGTGCTGTTGTATGATTCAAGGAAAAATTTATTTCTCTCATCAGATGGCGATAATGCATTGTAATGATTGAACTGGAAATCGTCATCGTTTGATGTAAAGAAATTACCTCCGGTTATTAATGCATCAAAGCCGGTCTGGTCGAAATTAGGAGATAATCTTGTCTGATTGTATAACTTTAACTTGAATGTATTTGCAAATTTCACCCACTTGTCAATGTCGCCGCCGTAAAACAAATCATCATCAGATGGTTTCTGGATTCCGGTATCCGACGCAACGTTCGCCTTACCGGTGTCAATAAGTTGCATGATGGCAGCATAAATTTCAGTCTGATCGTCAAACTTCGGACTGATAATTCCTCCGCTTGCCAATTGTGTCGCTTCGGTGAATGGTACATCTCCCCATAAATCAACTGCAACAGACATTAGGTATGCTTTTTGCAACTGCGCGATCCCCACATATACCATATCTCCTGATTCAGTTGCCTGGTTTATAAGGGATTCAATGTTTGTAAGTGTCAGATAAGTGTTATTCCATTCATTAAGGACATTAATGTTATTGACCTTTGTCCCATATTGATCCTGTTCTTCCCTTACAACCATTTGGTGTGTATATACCTGCAGTATATCCCCGGTGTAATTAAGGAAGTCGGTTGTATTATCAACACTTACTTCAATATTGGTCAACAGTAAGCTTAATGGTGCATCGGTGGAGTTGTCCTTATCGGTATCTACGTCAAGATAATCCTGGCAACTCAGAAAAGCCAATGTGCCCGCCAAAAGAAAGATCTTACTTTTGTTGCGATATATTTTCTTTGAAATTTTCATATATTTTTTTTTAAAAAGTTAAATTAAGTTTAAAGCCATATCTTTTGGCTGTTGGCGCTGCAGTAACTTCAATTCCCTGAAGCCTCGATGAGCCGTAGCTTGTTGTTTCAGGGTCATAATTCGTATACTTTGGAACATTCGGAGCATTGTACCAAAGGTTGCTGCCCATCAAGCTGAAGCTAATGCCTCCAAACGGAGTTTTCTCAAGCAATTTCTTAGGGACATCATAAGTTAAGCTTATTTCCCTTAACCTGATTACCGTTCCGTCATAAATATCCGCTTCATCAACACTGTTGATTGCAAAAGTGTTGCTGCTTCCAGGTGAGAAATAAAGCTCATTCATGGTAAGTTGTGAGGTGTTTGGGATTTGTTGCTGGTTGCCATCTAGCATTGGAGTTCCGTCAGGATTTCCATAGTAGCCTGGGATAATAAATGTGTGCTCCCTGTCTTCAGTATCTCTTGTAACACCGCGGCCCAGCAACGATTCAATTGTAGTTGAACTGATATCGCCACCTTTTCTCCAGTCTACCTGCGCTTTTAAAGTGAATCCTTTATAGGTAAAAGTATTAATGAAGTTCATTTTAAAATCCGGTGTCGGATCGCCGATTACACCCAGTTCCGGATCGGCAAGTATTCCTCCGGTTGAAGGGTCTATAAGATAATTGCCATTCGCATCACGTGCAAACCTTGTACCGTAAAATACACCGAATGGCTGGCCTACCATTGCATATCCTATCTCGTTAGGGTCTAGCTGTAATTTACTGATGCCTGCAAAAATTTTGGTAACCTCATTTTTGTTTTTTGTAAAGTTAGTCAGGACGGACCACTTAAAGCTTTGTGTCTGCACTGGCACGAGTGTTAAGCCAATTTCCACCCCTTTGTTAGTCATGTCGCCTGCATTGGTAGTATATGTCTGGTAACCGCTGGTTATAGGCACGTTCACCTGGTTGATCAGGTCTGTAGTCTTTTTGCTGTATATACTTAAATCCAAGGCGATTCTTCGGTTGTAAAACTCGAGGTCTGTACCAAATTCAAATTCATTCGAAAATTCTGGGGTGATTTGCTGGTCGCCCAATTGCGTATTATTGCTGATAACCGGTTGGGCATGATATGCCTGACCCAATGAATAAACGATGTTCAAAAATTCTGGATCCGTGTCTTTAGAGACTTTTGCGTAGGCAGCCCTAAGTTTTGCAAAAGTTAAAACCTTGCTATTCATTTTTAACGCGTCGGTCAGGATTAACGAAGTACTCACAGAAGGGTAGAAGTAAGAATTGTTATCCTTCGGCAATACTGAACTCCATTCGTTTCTTCCTGTAGCATTCAGGAAAAGGTAATCCCTGAACGAAAATGTGACATCTGCAAAAACCCCTGCATTACGCTTCCTGGTGCCTTCATCAAGCAGATCGGCAATATTCTTGGTGTTTTTCAGATTGTAAATGTTTGGAAGAATCATTTCTTTCCCCTGAAACGAAATCCTCGAGGATTGCGTATCTAATATATTACTTCCGACGATGGCTTCCAATCCAAAATCTGCATTTAACTTATAGTTAAAGTTGAATAATAATGTGGATTCTATATCGGTATTAGTGAAACGGTCTGAAAGCAATGTTCCCACACCACCATCAGCTCTTGAATATTTATCCCTGATTTCAAGACGATCCAGGTCATATTTATTATATCCAAGACGATACGATGCAGAAATATGGTCATTAAAATTATAAGACAAATTACCGCCGATCACAGTCCTGTTGGTGTTTGTTATAATCCTGTCATGTTTCCATGACCATAATGGATGGTCATAACCTGAATTAGGTATTACAGACTGTCCTGTTACCGGGTCTTCGTAAGGCAGATTAAAATCCCAGTTCCTTGCTAAATATAAGGTTCTGGCGAAAGAAGACGAGGATCCGTCAAATTGATTTTCTCCAAAGAAACCGCCAATCTGCGTCGTTTTTGAATAGCTCATATTTCCACCCACGGTAAGTCCGTTTGGAAGTTTGAAATTACCTCCTGTAGAAACCGAGGTCCTGTCATAAGTATTGTATGGGATATAACCATCCTGATTTAAATCTGAAATAGTAAGGTTGAAGCTCCCATCCTGACCTGAATAATTTAATCCTAACGTGTTTTCCAAAACAGTTCCGGTACGGAATAAATCTTTCACGTTATTTGGATGGGCAACATACGGCTGAGTTGGCCCTAACTCAGGAAAAGCTTCGAGAAGATTTGCCCAGGTCGGGATTGTGGTAAGGGATTCAAAACTTGGCCCCCACGAACCGTTTGATGCTGCGCCATAATTAAAATTAGAACCGGCTCCATATTTATTTTGATACTCAGGAAGATTCGCGATAGTTTCAAAATAGGTGCCTGTGCCGACATTGACACTTAGTTTTTTATCCAGCTTCGATTTTGGTGAACCTGATTTTGTCGTAATGACAATTACTCCATTCGAAGCCCTTGAACCGTACAAAGCAGATGCCGCAGCACTTTTAAGCACGTTAACAGAAGCGATGTCATTCGGGTCCAAACTGGATAAGGCTGACTCATATCCACCGCCGCCTGTGACCTGGCTCGAGGTAGTGATTTCATTATTGCTGAACGTAACCCCGTCTACCACAATCAATGGCTGGCTATTGCCGAAGGTAGAAATACCCCTGATCGTAATCTGGTTTGCAGCTCCCGCAACACCACTGGAAACATTAACGTTTACACCAGGAACTTTTCCATTAAGGGACCTCACCAAATCCGGCTCCGAATTTTCAGTAAGGTCCGCAGCCTTTACACTGCTGACCGAATATCCTAAGTCTTTAGGATTTCTCTTAATTCCGAAAGCCGTCACTACAACGCCTTCGAGTTCAACGGCATCTTCAACCATTTTTACACTCAGGCTTGTGGAAGATGCAGTAACTTCCTGTGTCTTCATGCCGATAAAACTGAACACCAATACGGTTGAAGGTGTTGCCTGGATGGAGAATTTACCATCAAAATCGGTCTGGGTACCGGTTTGCGTTCCCTTAACAACAATGCTTACCCCAGGAAGCGGTAAGCCACTATTGTCTGAAACAGTCCCGCTAACCGTCCTTTCCTGTGCAAATGCAAATTGCACAAACAGCACAAAAAGTACTGCAAAGTAATTTGTTAATCTAGGTTTCATATTTATTAATTTGATTTAGTTATAACCAAATATCTTAAAAATTCGTTAACAATCCAAGTGTTTGTTTAAAGAACTGCACTATTTAACAACAATCTTTAAAAATTTGTCTTAAAACTTATGTGTACAATGGAGTTTGAAAGTTTGATTTCCTGATGATTAGCATTGCCATTTGCGTAAACAAGATTAAGCAGGCCGTTCTTTGTCAAAAGCCCGAAGCCAAACCCAAAACCGAACAAAGTGCCATTATTTTTAGCAGCACTGTCTTCAAAATATCCATAATCGGTGATGCTGTGCAGGTATAAGCTTTGCGTAATGCGAAATCGGTATTCCGTTAATATAGTCAGCAACGTGTTTCCCTGCAGGCTGTTTTCGTTAAATCCTCTTACCGAGTTGATGCCGCCAAACCTGTACAATTCATTAATGATGTAATGTGTGCTTTTGAGGTAATAATTTTGCGTCCTGATATGAAAGATGTTTTTTTCGTCCAGGTAAAAATTATGGAATGCATCGAGACTGATGAATGCCTGGCTGTCAGCATTGAGTTTCGATCTGCGTGATCCGCTTCCTGCTTTGAGGCTGAGCCTTGTTTGTTCAGGGAAAAGGAAATCGCCGGTTTTGAAACCACGGTATTCAAAATCAGCGGTGATGAAAGCGTTTTCATAATCGCTGATGGAAGCTGTGTTTTGATTTTGTATGTCACTTGATTCGGCGGACTGGTAGCCTAAATACAGTCGTTTGTTGTAATCGAAAAAATAGCCAAGGTCTATCGCTGTCCTTGTATTCTGGAACGTGCTGTCCTGCTTGAAGATGTTCAGGGAAGTCTTCAGCCCGAGCCGTGATTTGAAGATATAAGGCAGTTCCAGTCCGAGGTTGAACGTTTTCTGGTCTTCGCCGTCGCTTTTCCAATATAAGGAAAGTTCCTCGCCGGAATTCAGGATATTGACCAGCAAAAGGTCAAGATAGCCGTTAAGCTTCACATTGCTTTGCTCATTGTTTGAAAAGCCTATGAAACCTTCAAACTTGCTCGGTTTCGCTTTTTCAAGGTAGGCATACACTTTCGTGGTGTCTTTCGTGAAAAGGATTTCAGGGTATTTGGTCTGCTTTACAAAACGGAATTTCTCAAAGTCGTCATAAATCCTTTTCAGGTTTTGTTGTGAAAACGTTTTTTTGCGGTATTGCCTTTTGATGTTCGCCAGATGGCCTTCGGGGAATTTTTCGTAGCCTTTGATGACGATATCATTGAGTTGTCTTTTCGTCCCGAAATCCACTATAAGGTCTGCATAAAGGTTGTTGCCATTTTTCCTGAAGTTGTCCAGTTTGATTTTTGCCAGAGCAAAGCCTCGGTTTTCCAGTTGTGACGTGATGTTTTTTAAAAACGCTTCCGCAGAAGTGATGCCGACTTCTGCGATTCCGGATTTACTGTCGATTGCGATTTCATTTTGTAGCCCGACGGGAATCGAGAGGAATATCGATTTTGTTTTTTGGCCTAAAGAAGCGGCGTAATTGTAAATCGTGTCGCTGTGTTTTTCTGAAGCGATAATGGTATTTTCAAGGAAACCGATTTTTGTCAGCGTTTCCGAAAATTGAGTGACAGCATTTTTGACAGACTTAAGGTCCGCATGCTTTTTCTTATAGGAAACCGAATCGATGATCCGGTTTTCAATATCATTTCCGCCTGAAATCTTCAAGGTCAGTTGCTGCGCGATCCCATCTGCGGAAGCAAAAAAAATAAAAAACAGCAAAAGGAAACGTTTCAAAGCGATTTGATTTTCGGATAAAAATAACTCAAAAAAACGCTTATTTGTTGTAAAAATTACGGTGTTGGATAATTGTATTGAAAATTAATGTTTTAAGATTTGTTTCGTTTAAAATTATCACTACATTTGCAACCCCGTAAAAAGCGGGAATTTTATAAACAAGAAATTTTTAGTATTTAATTATGCCAACAATTCAACAATTAGTAAGAACTGGAAGAACCCAGATAACTAAGAAGAGTAAATCGGTAGCTTTGGATTCTTGTCCTCAGAGAAGAGGGGTTTGTACGCGTGTTTACACCACTACACCTAAAAAGCCAAACTCTGCGATGCGTAAAGTAGCGCGTGTACGTTTGACTAACGGTAATGAAGTAAACGCTTACATCCCTGGTGAAGGACACAACCTTCAAGAGCACTCGATAGTATTAGTTAGGGGTGGAAGGGTAAAAGATTTGCCTGGAGTTAGGTATCACATCGTTCGTGGTGCACTTGATACGTCAGGTGTTGCAGGAAGAACGCAAAGAAGATCTAAGTACGGAGCAAAACGCCCTAAAGAAGCTAAAAAGTAATTTAAACTTTTAAGAAAAAGACATGAGAAAAAGAGCGGCCAAAAAAAGACCCCTTTTACCAGATCCGAGGTTTAATGACCAACTGGTAACCCGTTTTGTGAACAACTTAATGTGGGACGGAAAGAAATCAACAGCATTCAAAGTGTTTTACGACGCGATTGACATCGTAGAGGCTAAGAAACAGGATGCTGAAAAATCATCACTGGAAATCTGGAAAGATGCCTTAACTAATGTGATGCCGCACGTAGAAGTACGTTCGCGTCGTGTGGGTGGAGCGACATTCCAAATCCCGATGCAAATTCGCCCAGACCGTAAAATCTCCATGGCAATGAAATGGATGATCCTTTACGCTCGTAGAAGAAATGAGAAATCCATGGCGCAACGTTTGGCCTCTGAAGTTTTAGCAGCTGCTAAAGAAGAAGGTGCTGCCGTTAAGAAACGTATGGATACTCATAAGATGGCTGAAGCAAACAAAGCATTCTCTCACTTTAGATTTTAATCATAAGAAATGGCAAGAGATTTAAAATTCACAAGAAATATTGGAATTGCTGCTCACATTGATGCCGGTAAAACGACAACGACAGAGCGTATCCTTTTTTATACCGGAAAATCACACAAAATTGGTGAAGTGCATGATGGTGCTGCAACAATGGACTGGATGGCGCAGGAGCAGGAGCGTGGTATCACGATCACTTCGGCTGCTACGACATGCGAGTGGAATTTCCCGACTGAGCAGGGTAAATTAATCCCAAGCTCACAATCTTATCACTTTAACATTATCGATACCCCGGGGCACGTGGATTTTACCGTAGAGGTAAACCGTTCACTTCGTGTATTGGATGGTCTTGTTTTCCTGTTTTCTGCTGTTGATGGTGTTGAGCCGCAATCAGAGACGAACTGGAGGCTTGCTGACCAGTACCGTGTGCCGCGTATGGGATTCGTGAATAAAATGGACCGTCAGGGGTCAAACTTCCTTGGGGTTTGCCAACAGGTTCGTGATATGTTGAAATCAAACGCTGTAGCGATCACTCTTCCAATCGGTGAAGAATTAGACTTTAAAGGTGTAGTTGACTTGGTAAAGAATCAGGCTATCGTATGGCATGATGAAACCCAGGGCGCTACTTTCGATATCGTGCCGATTCCTGCTGATATGGTGGATGAAGTAAAAGAGTACAGGGATATCCTTATCGAAGCAGTTGCTGATTACGATGAGAACCTGCTTGATAAATACATGGAAGATCCGGATTCTATCACTGAAGAAGAGATCAACAATGCATTGCGTGCTGCTACTATGGATATGGCCATCATCCCGATGATTGCCGGTTCTTCTTTCAAAAACAAAGGAGTGCAGTTCATGCTGGATGCAGTTTGTAAATATTTGCCTTCTCCATTGGATAAAGAAGGTATCGAAGGAATCCATCCTGATGATGCTGATTTGTTGGAAGAAGACCAAACCAAGATCTTGCGTCGTCCGGATGTAAAGGAGCCGTTCGCTGCTTTGGCATTTAAGATTGCTACTGACCCATTCGTAGGTCGTCTGGCTTTCTTCCGTGCTTACTCAGGACGTTTGGATGCAGGTTCTTATATTCTGAACACACGTTCAGGTAACAAAGAGCGTATTTCAAGGATTTACCAGATGCACGCCAACAAGCAAAACCCGATCGAGTACATCGAGGCTGGTGATATTGGTGCGGCTGTTGGATTTAAGGATATCAAGACTGGTGACACGATGTGTGACGAGAAAAATCCTATCATCCTGGAATCTATGAAATTCCCTGCTCCGGTAATTGGTATCGCGATCGAGCCAAAAACCAAGGCTGACGTAGATAAGATGGGTATGGCTTTGGCTAAATTGGCTGAAGAGGATCCGACATTTACGGTACGTACAGACGAGGCTTCAGGCCAAACGATCATTTCAGGAATGGGTGAGCTTCACCTTGACATCCTTGTGGATCGTATGAAGCGTGAGTTTAAAGTAGAAGTAAACCAGGGCGAACCTCAGGTTGAATATAAAGAAGCATTTACAAAATCTGCTACACACAGGGAAACTTACAAAAAACAATCGGGTGGTCGTGGTAAATTCGGTGATATCGTGTTTACTCTTGAGCCAGCTGATGAAGTAGACGGTAAAGTGCCTGTAGGATTGCAGTTTGTTAATGCCGTAAAAGGTGGTAACGTTCCAAAAGAATACATCCCTTCTGTAGAGAAAGGTTTCCGTGAAGCGATGAAAACAGGTCCTTTGGCAGGTTATCAGGTAGACAGTCTGAAAGTAACGCTTTTGGACGGATCTTTCCACCCTGTGGATTCTGATGCACTTTCTTTTGAATTGGCTGCAAAGCTTGGTTACAAAGAAGTGGCAAAAGCTGCCGGTGCGATTGTTCTGGAGCCTATCATGAAAATGGAAGTTATTACACCGGAAGAGAACATGGGGGATATCGTAGGTGATATCAACCGTCGTCGCGGCCAGGTGAATGACATGGGTGACAGGAATGGTGCGAAAACCATCAAGGCTGATGTGCCGCTTTCTGAAATGTTCGGTTATGTAACTACATTAAGGACATTATCTTCAGGACGTGCAACTTCTACCATGGAGTTTTCACACTACGCTGAGACACCAGCCAACATTTCGGAAGCTGTAATCAAAAAAGCAAAAGGTAACGCTTAATTCTAAAGAAAATGAGTCAAAAAATCAGAATAAAATTGAAATCTTACGATCACATGTTGGTTGATAAATCTTCCGAGAAGATCGTAAAAACAGTAAAAAGTACAGGTGCAGTGGTAACTGGTCCAATTCCGTTGCCGACCCACAAAAAACTTTTTACAGTACTTCGTTCTCCGCACGTAAACAAGAAAGCGAGAGAGCAGTTCGAAGTAATGTCTTACAAAAGGCTAATTGATATTTACTCTTCGTCTTCAAAAACCATTGATGCCCTAATGAAATTAGAGTTGCCAAGCGGAGTTGAAGTAGAGATCAAAGTATAAGTATCTGCAGCTTCTTAATTATAAATCCGTCGGAAATTTCTTCCGGCGGATTTTTTTATTCTTCTAGAAGAAATTGAAAAGTAGCTCTAATTTGGGCGGCTTTTGGTATTTTTTTGACAGTTTAAAAAAAATCTTAAAAAAAGGAGAATCAATAGTTTGCATAAACAAATAAATGTTATACTTTTGCACGCTCGAATGGGAGCAGTATGTGCTGTTCTCAAATTTAGTAATTTATAAATATTTAATATGTCTGGGTTAATTGGTAGAAAAATCGGCATGACCAGCATCTTCGACGAGAACGGGAAAAACATCCCTTGTACCGTGATCGAAGCTGGACCATGCGTTGTTACCCAAGTCAGAACCAAAGGTGTTGACGGGTATGAAGCGTTGCAGCTTGGTTTCGATGACAAAACTGAAAAACATTCCACGCAAGCGGCTATCGGCCACTTCAAAAAGGCTGGAACTGTTGCTAAGAAAAAAGTCGTTGAATTCCAGGATTTCGCAACGGAGCAAAAATTAGGTGACGTGATCAACGTGACTATTTTTGAAGAAGGTGAGTTTGTGGACGTGCAGGGCGTTAGCAAAGGTAAAGGTTTCCAGGGTGTTGTAAAACGTCACGGTTTTGGTGGTGTTGGACAAGCAACTCACGGTCAGCACAACCGTTTGAGGGCACCTGGTTCTGTGGGAGCTTCATCTTATCCGTCACGCGTATTCAAAGGAATGCGTATGGCTGGACGAATGGGTGGAGATAATGTTAAAGTACAAAACCTTAGAGTATTGAAAGTTTTGGCAGACAAGAACCTTATTTTGGTTAAAGGTGCTGTTCCGGGACACAACAACTCTTATGTAATCATTCAGAAGTAATGGAAGTAAACGTTTTAAATATCAGCGGTAAGGAAACTGGAAGAAAAGTACAGCTTTCTGATGACGTTTTTGGAATTGAGCCAAACAAGCATGCTGTTTACCTTGACGTAAAACAGTATCTGGCTAACCAAAGGCAGGGAACGCACAAGGCGAAAGAACGTGCAGAGGTTACCGGATCTACTCGTAAGATCAAGAAACAAAAAGGTACGGGAACTGCACGTGCGGGTTCTATTAAAAACCCATTATTCAAAGGTGGTGGTACGATTTTCGGCCCAAGGCCAAGAAGCTACTCTTTCAAATTGAACAAATCTTTGAAGCGTCTGGCAAGAAAATCTGCTTTCTCTTTGAAAGTTCAGGAATCGAACCTGATCGTTTTGGAAGACTTCAATTTTGACACTCCAAACACTAAAAATTTCATTAACGTATTGAAATCTTTAGGGTTAGAAAACAAAAAATCATTGTTCGTGTTGGGTGATGCAAATAAAAATGTATATTTGTCGTCACGCAATTTAAAGGCTTCTAACGTTGTAAGTAGCTCAGAATTAAGTACTTACGCAATCCTTAACGCAAATAATATTGTGCTTTTGGAAGGTTCTTTAGAAGGAATTGAAGAAAATTTAAGCAAATAATAGGGATATGAGCATCATAATTAAGCCCATAGTAACTGAAAAAGTAACCAAACAAGGTGAGGTTTTGAACCAGTTCGGTTTCGTGGTTGACAAAAAAGCCAACAAAGTACAAATTAAGAAAGCTGTTGAAGCTGCTTATGGCGTAACGATTGTTAGTGTGAATACCATGAACGTTCGTCCGGACAGAAGTACAAAATACACTAAAAGTGGTATGATCAGTGGAAAGACGAATGCCTTCAAGAAAGCAATCGTACAAGTACAAGAAGGAGAAACAATAGATTTTTACAATAATATCTAAACATTAAGGCAGCATTATGTCAGTTAGAAAATTAAAACCTATTACCCCGGGTCAGCGATTTAGAGTTGTAAATAGTTTTGACGCTATTACGACTGATAAGCCGGAGCGTTCATTGATCGCACCGATAAAAAACTCAGGAGGTAGAAATAGTCAAGGAAAGATGACCATGCGTTATACGGGTGGTGGTCACAAGCAGCGTTATCGTATTATCGATTTCAAAAGAACTAAAGACGGAATCCCGGCTACAGTGAAATCAATCGAGTACGATCCAAACAGAACTGCGTTCATCGCTTTATTGGCTTACGCCGATGGTGAGAAAACTTATATTATTGCCCAAAACGGATTGCAGGTAGGTCAGAAATTAGTTTCTGGTGCTGAAGCGCAACCAGAAATCGGTAATACATTGCCATTGAGCAAAATTCCATTGGGAACTGTAATTTCATGTATTGAATTACGTCCAGGTCAGGGAGCTGTTATCGCTCGTTCTGCAGGAACATTTGCGCAATTGATGGCAAGGGACGGAAAATATGCTACCATCAAGATGCCTTCAGGAGAAACAAGATTGATCTTGTTGACTTGTTCAGCAACTATTGGAGCAGTTTCCAACTCTGACCACCAGTTGATCGTTTCCGGTAAAGCCGGTAGGTCAAGATGGTTGGGCAGAAGGCCAAGAACAAGACCGGTAGCGATGAACCCTGTCGATCACCCGATGGGTGGTGGGGAAGGACGCTCTTCAGGTGGACATCCACGTTCAAGAAAAGGATTGCCAGCTAAAGGTTACAGGACGCGTGCTAAGCAGAACCCGAGTAATAAGTATATCGTAGAACGTAGAAAGAAATAATTAAGATATGGCACGTTCATTAAAAAAAGGCCCTTTTGTTCACTATAAGTTGGATAAAAAAGTTCAGGAAAACATTGAAAAAGGCAATAAAGGAGTAGTAAAGACATGGTCTCGCGCTTCTATGATTACGCCTGACTTCGTAGGCCAAACGATCGCTGTACACAACGGTCGTCAGTTTGTACCAGTTTACGTAACAGAAAACATGGTAGGTCATAAATTAGGAGAATTTTCGCCGACAAGATCATTCCGTGGTCATGCTGGAGCAAAAAATAAAGGTAAAAAATAAGAAGCAATGGGAGTTCGTAAAAGAGAAAGAGCCGAAGGCATCAAAGAAGCTAACAAGCAGATCGCTTTCGCAAAGTTGAATAACTGCCCTACTTCACCTAGAAAAATGCGCTTAGTAGCAGACTTGGTAAGAGGTCAGAAGGTAGAAAGAGCGTTGAACATCTTAAGGTTCAGCACTAAAGAAGCTTCACGCAAGCTTGAAAAACTGTTGTTATCTGCAATCAATAACTGGGAGCAGAAAAATGCTGACGGTAACGTAGCTGAAGCAGGGTTGATCGTGAAAGAAATCCGTGTAGACGGAGGTATGATGCTCAAAAGGCTTCGTCCTGCGCCGCAAGGAAGAGCACACAGAATTAGAAAGCGTTCGAACCACGTAACCATCGTGCTCGGACAATTAGATAACACACAAAGCAACTAAGAGAAATGGGACAAAAGACAAATCCAATCGGAAACAGACTTGGGATCATCAGAGGATGGGACTCTAACTGGTTTGGTGGTAATGACTACGGCGATAAAATCGCTGAGGATTACAAAATCAGGAAATACATCCACGCCCGTTTATCTAAAGCTAGTGTATCAAAAGTAATCATCGAGAGGACTTTGAAGCTTGTAACCGTTACTATCACCACCGCACGCCCTGGTATCATCATCGGGAAAGGCGGCCAGGAGGTAGACAAGCTGAAAGAAGAACTTAAGAAAGTTACTGACAAAGAGGTTCAAATCAACATCTTTGAAATCAAAAGACCTGAACTTGATGCTTATCTGGTTGCGACCAGCATCGCCCGTCAGATCGAAAGCCGTATTTCTTACAGAAGGGCAATCAAAATGGCTATTGCTGCCTCTATGCGTATGAACGCTGAAGGTATCAAAGTTTTGATTTCCGGACGTTTGAACGGTGCTGAGATGGCACGTTCAGAAGGTTTCAAAGAAGGACGTATTCCTCTATCAACTTTCAGAGCCGATATCGACTATGCTTTGGCTGAAGCACACACGACTTATGGTCGTATGGGTATCAAAGTATGGATCATGAAAGGCGAAGTTTACGGAAAGAGAGATCTTTCTCCACTTGTCGGAATGGACAAACAAAAGTCTGGTACTGGTGGTGGTGACAAGCGCAACGATGGCCCAAGGGGTGATCGTAAGCCTTTCAACAAAGACAGAAAACCAGGTGGCGGTGGAGACCGTAAAAGAAAGTAATTTTTTAAAAAGTAAAGAAAAATGTTACAGCCTAAAAGAACAAAATACCGTAAGGTACAGAAAGGTAAAATGAAAGGAAATGCCAACAGAGGGCATGAACTTTCTAACGGAATGTTCGGAATTAAATCTGTACACGAAGATGGAATGTTCCTTACTTCACGTCAAATCGAGGCTGCGCGTATTGCTGCAACCCGTTACATGAAAAGGGAGGGACAACTTTGGATCAAAATTTTCCCGGACAAGCCAATCACCAAGAAACCTCTCGAGGTACGTATGGGTAAAGGTAAGGGAGCCGTTGAATATTGGGCTGCCGTTGTTAAACCAGGAAGAATTATGTTTGAAGTTGGTGGTGTGCCATTGTCTGTAGCTAAAGAAGCTTTAAGACTTGCTGCGCAAAAACTACCAGTGAAGACCAAATTCGTCGTTGCGAGAGATTTCGAAGCATAATTTATATTATTATGAAACAAAAAGAGATAAAAGATCTTTCCGTTGCTGAATTGCAGGAAAAACTGAGCCAGACTAAAAAGACCTATAACGATCTTAAAATGGCCCACGCTATTTCTCCTATAGAGAATCCGCTTCAGATCAGAAGTGTAAGAAGAACAGTTGCAAGACTGGCTACTGAATTGAGCAAAAGAGAGCAACAATAATTCTGCGAAAATGGAAGATAAAAGAAACTTAAGAAAAGAAAGAATAGGTGTAGTAACCTCTAACAAAATGGACAAGTCCATCGTTGTTGCGCAGGTAACTAAAGTAAAACACCCATTATACGGTAAGTTCGTATTGAAAACAAAGAAATTTGTTGCACACGACGAAACAAATGACTGCAACATTGGAGATACGGTAAGGATCAGCGAAACGCGTCCTTTGAGTAAATCAAAATGCTGGAGATTGGTTGAAATCATTGAAAGAGCTAAGTAATTATGGTACAACAGGAATCAAGATTAAAAGTAGCAGACAACACGGGAGCAAAAGAAGTTTTGACTATTCGTGTATTAGGTGGAACGAAACGTCGTTATGCCTCTGTCGGAGATAAAATTGTAGTTTCTATTAAAGATGCCACTCCAAACGGAAACGTGAAAAAAGGAGCGGTTTCAACTGCAGTTGTTGTACGTACCAAAAAAGAGGTGAGAAGAGCAGATGGTTCTTACATCCGTTTCGACGATAATGCATGTGTTCTTCTGAACGCGCAGGGCGAAATGAGAGGAACCCGTGTTTTTGGTCCGGTTGCGAGAGAACTTCGTGAGAAACAATTCATGAAAATTGTATCATTGGCACCAGAAGTGCTTTAATTTATTTTAAGATGATAAAGCTGAAAATAAAAAGCGGAGACACTGTAAAAGTAATTGCAGGTGACCATAAAGGTACTACGGGAACTGTTTCGCGTGTGTATCCTGAGAAAAACAAAGCGATCGTTGAAGGGGTGAACATGGTGTCCAAGCACACTAAGCCAAGCGCTAAAAACCCACAAGGCGGCATCGTTAAGAAAGAAGCTCCTATCCATATCTCTAACCTGTCTTTAGTAGAAGGCAAAGCAGCAGATAAAGGCGCGAAAAAAGAATCAAAGAAAGCTAATAAAGCATAGTGATGGCATATATTCCAAGACTAAAGCAAGAGTATAAAGACCGCGTTGTGTCTGCTCTTAAAGAAGAATTCGGTTACAAAAACGTAATGCAGGTTCCTAAACTTGAAAAAATCGTTTTGAGTAAAGGAGTTGGTGCAGCTGTTTCTGACAAGAAACTTATCGATTATGCTGTAGATGAATTGACAAAAATCACTGGTCAGAAAGCAGTTTCTACAATCTCCAAGAAAGACGTTGCGTCATTCAAACTGAGAAAAGGAATGCCGATTGGTGCTAAAGTAACGCTTCGTGGCGAAAGAATGTATGAATTCCTTGACAGGTTGATTACTTCAGCTTTACCACGTGTTCGTGATTTCAGCGGAATCAAAGCTACAGGCTTTGACGGAAGAGGAAATTACAACCTTGGTGTCCTGGAGCAGATCATCTTCCCGGAAATCGATATCGATAAAGTGAACAAAATCACTGGTATGGACATCACTTTCGTGACGACTGCTGCTACAGACAAAGAAGCAAAATCGTTGTTGGCTGAATTAGGTTTACCTTTTAAAAAGAATTAAGACATGGCTAAAGAATCAATGAAAGCCCGCGAGGTGAAAAGAGAAAAAACGGTAGCGAAATATGCTGAAAAAAGGAAGGCTCTACTAGAAGCCGGAGATTATGAAGGCCTGCAGAAATTACCAAAAAATGCTTCTCCGGTTCGTATGCACAACCGTTGCAAACTCACTGGAAGACCAAGGGGTTACATGCGTCAATTTGGAATTTCACGTGTAACTTTCCGTGAAATGGCTAATAATGGATTAATTCCAGGAGTAAAAAAGGCAAGCTGGTAAATTTTTTTTTACCATTTTGATATTTCAACAGATAGTTGTAAGTTTGCACGCTTTTAACGGGCAACTTACAACTGTCTGTTAACTTATAATAGAGTTTTAATGGTTTCAGGTTCTGCCGGATGGTCCGGACGGAATACCAAGACCGCAATTTAATAAATATGTACACAGATCCAATCGCGGATTATTTGACAAGGGTACGTAACGCTGTGGCTGCAAACCACAAAGTTGTTGAGATCCCTGCTTCTAATCTTAAAAAAGAGATTACCAAGATCTTATTTGATCAAGGTTACATCCTGAGTTACAAATTTGAGGAGAATACCGTTCAGGGTTCCATCAAAATTGCTTTGAAGTATGATAAAGATACTAAAGAGCCTGTAATCAAGGATATCCAAAGAATTAGTAAACCAGGTTTACGTAAGTACGCAGGTGCTGCCAAATTGCCTCGAATCCTTAACGGATTAGGTATTTCTATCGTTTCCACTTCTAAAGGCCTTATGACCGGAAAGCAAGCGAAACAACTGAATGTAGGTGGTGAGGTTATCTGTTACGTATACTAACTAAAAAGATTAGAAGATGTCAAGAATAGGTAAAAACCCAGTTGTAGTACCTGCAGGAGTTACTGTTGAAGTAAAAGACGGCATGGTTACGGTAAAAGGAAAAAAAGGTCAGTTGATACAAGAGTTTGCTGATGTTACAATAAAGATGGAAGGAGATCAGGTTTTAGTAGAAAGATCTTCCGATTCAAAAGACCAACGTGCAAAACACGGTCTTTACAGAGCATTGATCAGCAATATGGTTGTGGGTGTTTCTGAAGGTTTTACAAAAGAATTAGAATTGGTAGGTGTTGGTTACAGGGCTTCAAACCAAGGTCAAAAATTAGATTTGGCTTTAGGTTTCTCTCACAACATCGTAATCGATGTTGCTCCTGAGGTAGTAGTGGAAACCATTTCTGAGAAAGGTAAAAACCCAATCATTAAATTAACTTCATTTGACAAACAGCTTTTAGGTGCCGTTGCCGCGAAAATCCGTGGTTTCCGTCGTCCGGAGCCGTACAAAGGAAAAGGAGTTAAGTTCGTAGGTGAAGTATTAAGAAGAAAAGCAGGTAAATCAGCTTAAAAATTTTAAAGATTATGTCATTAACAAAATCCGATAGAAGACAGAGGATCAAATTCAGAATCAGAAAGATTGTAAGCGGAACTGCTGCAAAACCAAGGCTTTCTGTATTCAGGAGCAATAAGGAAATCTATGCACAACTCATTGATGATGTGAATGGAGTGACTTTATTGGCTGCATCTTCAAGAGAAAAAGGAGTAAATAAAGGTACTAATATCGCTACTGCAGGGGAAGTTGGAAAACTTGTTGCTGAAAAAGCGCTTAAGGCCGGAATCGAAACAGTTACATTCGACAGGGGTGGTTACTTATACCACGGTCGTATTCAATCATTAGCAGAAGGCGCAAGAGCCGCTGGACTTAAATTCTAATTTATTATGAAAAATAGAAATATAGAATCTGTAAAACCAAGCGGACTTGAACTTAAAGACCGTCTGGTAAGTGTAAATCGTGTTACCAAAGTTACAAAAGGGGGTCGTGCATTCGGTTTCTCTGCAATCGTAGTGGTAGGTGATGAAAATGGAGTAGTAGGTCACGGATTGGGAAAATCTAAGGACGTTTCTGAGGCAATCGCTAAGGCGGTGGAAGATGCAAAGAAAAATCTTGTGAAAATTCCTTTGAGCGGACAATCAGTTCCACACGAACAAAAAGGAAAATTTGGTGGAGCGCGTGTGTTCCTGATGCCTGCTTCGCATGGTACGGGAGTTATCGCCGGTGGTGCCGTTCGTTCGGTATTGGAGTCGGTGGGTATCCACGACGTATTGTCAAAATCACAAGGATCATCAAATCCGCATAACGTGGTAAAAGCAACTTTCGATGCTTTACTGCAAATGAGAAGTGCTCATACCGTTGCAAAACAAAGGGGTATTTCTTTAGAGAAAGTATTTAAAGGATAATTACAGGAAATTATGGCAAAATTATTAGTAAAACAAGTTAGAAGCAAAATCAACTGTCCGCTTACGCAAAAGAGAGGACTTGAAGCTTTAGGCCTTCGTAAAATGGGCCAGGTTGTGGAGCATGAGTCAAATCCTGCAATCCTTGGGATGATCAATAAAGTTAAACACTTAGTTTCCGTTGAGGAAGTTAAATAATAAATTACCTTATGAATTTAAGTAACTTACAACCTGCTGAGGGTTCAACCCACAATCAGAATAAGAGGTTAGGTCGCGGAGAAGGTTCCGGAAAAGGTGGTACCGCTTCACGTGGTCACAAAGGAGCTAAGTCCCGTTCAGGATACTCTAAAAAGATTGGTTTTGAAGGAGGTCAGATGCCACTTCAAAGACGTGTGCCTAAGTTTGGTTTCAAAAACATCAACCGTAAAGAATACGAAGGTGTTAATCTTGATACATTGCAAATGTTGGTAGACAATGGAATTGTTACGGATACTGTTGATATGACAGTATTTGTTGCAAACCGTCTTGCTACAAAAAATGAAATGGTGAAAGTATTGGGAAGAGGTGAACTGAAAGCAAAATTAAAAGTAACTGCTCACAAATTTACGGCTACTGCCAAAGCTGCTATCGAAGCTGCTGGTGGTGAAGCGGTAACATTATAATTTCTATCAGTATGAAGAAATTTTTTGAATCTTTAGCCAATGTCTGGAAAATAGACGAATTGAGGAACAGGATCGTGTTTACACTCGGACTGCTGCTCGTGTATCGTTTTGGTGCACACGTTACATTACCAGGTATTGATGCGACGCAGTTGGACGGACTGACCGGACAAACGAAAAACGGAATCGGGTCTATCCTGGATATGTTTACAGGCGGTGCTTTCTCTAAAGCTTCTATTCTTGCTTTGGGTATTATGCCTTACATCTCTGCATCGATCGTAGTACAGTTGATGGGAATTGCAATTCCTTACCTGCAAAAACTACAGAAGGACGGAGAAAGCGGAAGAAAGAAACTGAACCAGATTACACGTTGGCTGACCATCGCGATTACTTTGGTACAGGGCCCTGGTTACATTTATAACCTGAGACAGACATTACCGGCAACGGCTTTCAATGCAGAATTCTTCTCTTTCTACTTCCTGTTCATTTCTGTAGCGATCCTTGTGACCGGTACGATATTTGCAATGTGGCTTGGAGAAAAGATCACTGATAAAGGAATCGGCAATGGAATCTCATTATTGATTATGGTGGGAATCTTAGCCAGGATGCCTCAGGCTTTTGCACAGGAATTCACTTCGACGATCACAAACAATAATGGTGGGCCAATGTTATTGGTCATTGAAATCATCGTTTGGTTGCTGGTTATCATCGCGTGTGTATTGCTGGTTATGGCCGTAAGGAAAATTCCTGTACAGTACGCAAGAAGGACCGTTTCAGGTGAATTCGAGCAGGATGCCAACGGTGCAAACAGGCAATTTATTCCTTTAAAGCTGAATGCTTCCGGAGTGATGCCAATCATCTTTGCACAGGCGATTATGTTCATTCCGGCTGCTTTGGCTAAATTGTCACAGTCTGACATTTCCCAGTCCATTGCGGCTGAATTCAGTAACGTATTCGGTTTTTGGTATTGTCTGGTATTTGCATTGCTGATCATCATCTTTACTTATTTCTATACTGCAATCACCGTGCCTACTAACAAGATGGCCGATGATCTGAAAAGAAGCAGTGGATTTATCCCTGGCATCAGGCCGGGAGTTGAAACTTCGGATTACCTGGATAAAATCATGTCTTTAATAACGTTTCCCGGATCTTTATTCCTTGCACTTATCGCCGTGTTCCCGGCTTTGGTACACAATGCAGGAGTACAGCAGCAATGGGCGATGTTCTTTGGAGGTACGTCGTTAATCATTATGGTTGGTGTTGCGATAGATACAATTCAGCAAATCAACTCATATATATTGAACAGGCACTACGACAGCTTGATGAAGAGCGGTAAAAACAGAAAAGCAGTAGCTTAATTTTATGGCTAAACAATCAGCAATAGAGCAGGACGGATCAATTATAGAAGCATTGTCGAATGCTATGTTCCGTGTGGAATTAGAAAACGGTCACATCGTAATCGCACACATCTCCGGAAAAATGCGTATGCATTACATCAAGTTATTACCTGGTGATAAAGTAAAACTGGAAATGAGCCCTTACGATTTGTCAAAAGCAAGAATTACTTATAGATATTAAAGCATATTACCATGAAAGTAAGAGCATCAGTTAAGAAAAGAAGCGCCGAATGCGTCATCGTTCGCAGAAAAGGCAGATTATACGTAATCAACAAAAAGAATCCTAGATTTAAACAAAGACAAGGATAATTATGGCAAGAATAGCAGGGGTAGACATCCCAAAAAACAAAAGAGGCGTTATTGCTCTTACCTACATCTTCGGAATCGGTAGCAGCAGGGCCAGCGAGATTTTGGCAAAAGCCAACGTTAGCGAAGATATTAAAGTTCAGGACTGGAATGACGATCAGATCGGCGCCATCCGTGATGCGGTATCTTACTACAAAATTGAAGGTGAACTTCGTTCTGAAGTGTCTTTGAACATCAAACGTTTGATGGACATCGGATGCTACAGGGGTATTCGTCACAGGGCCGGTCTTCCTTTAAGGGGACAAAGGACCAAGAATAACTCAAGGACAAGAAAAGGTAAGAGGAAAACTGTTGCCAACAAGAAAAAAGCAACTAAATAATAAGTAGTATGGCTAAGGCAAGTACAAAAAAACGTAAAGTCATTGTTGAGTCAACAGGAGAAGCGCACATCAACGCTACTTTCAACAACATCATCATTTCGTTGACCAACAAGAAAGGTGAAGTGATTTCGTGGTCTTCAGCTGGTAAAATGGGCTTCAGGGGTTCTAAGAAGAACACTCCTTACGCAGCCCAGATGGCCGCAGAAGATTGCAGCAAAGTCGCTTTGGAAGCTGGACTTAAAAAAGTAAAAGTATATGTAAAAGGACCAGGTAACGGACGTGAGTCTGCTATCCGTTCGATTCATAACGGTGGGATTGAAGTAACCGAAATCATCGACGTTACCCCAATGCCGCACAATGGATGTAGGCCTCCAAAAAGAAGAAGAGTCTAATTAGTAATTTATAGTATAACCGGGACAGCAACAAGATTATCGAAGGATTAGACCTGAATTCATAATCGCTGCCCAAAAATTTTTAAAATGGCAAGATATACTGGTCCAAAAACCAAAATCGCCCGTAAATTCGGCGAAGCTATTTTCGGAGAAGACAAAGCCTTCGAAAAAAGAAACTACCCGCCGGGACAACACGGAATGGCGAAAAAAAGAGGTAAAAAATCTGAATATGCAATTCAGTTGATGGAAAAGCAAAAAGCGAAGTACACCTACGGAATTCTTGAAAAACAATTCAGGGGCCTTTTTGAAAAAGCATCTGCAGCACGTGGTGTAACAGGTGAAGTACTGATCCAGCTTTGCGAAGCGAGATTGGACAACGTAGTTTACAGAATGGGAATATCTTCTTCAAGAAGGGGTGCCCGTCAAATCGTTTCACACAGGCACATCACTGTTAATGGAGAGAATGTGAACATTCCTTCTTACCACCTGAAACCAGGCGATAAAGTGGCTGTTCGTGAAAAATCAAAATCATTAGAATCCATCGAGCGTTCATTAGCTAATTCTTCTCGTGTATATGAGTGGATTACCTGGAATAACGATACTAAAGAAGGTGTTTTCGTATCAGTGCCTGCAAGATTGCAGATTCCTGAAAACATCAAAGAACAACTGATCGTCGAATTGTACAACAAATAATAATTGACTTAATCGAAATTATGGCAATATTTAATTTTCAGAAGCCCGATAAAGTGATCATGATCGATTCAACCGATTTTGAAGGGAAATTCGAATTTCGCCCTTTAGAACCAGGTTACGGATTGACCGTGGGGAACGCTCTTAGAAGGGTCCTGCTATCCGCTTTGGAAGGATACGCAATCACCTCTGTACGAATAGAAGGTGTAGACCACGAGTTTTCTACTATTTCCGGAGTTGTTGAAGACGTTACTGAAATCATCCTGAATTTAAAGCAGGTACGTTTCAAACGCCAGATCGAGGATGTCGATAACGAATCGGTTACAATTTCTGTTTCAGGAAAAAGCCAGCTTACTGCAGGTGATTTCCAAAAGTATATCTCAGGATTCCAGGTGTTGAACCCGGAACTGGTCATCTGCAACCTTGACAGCAAAGTAAGCCTGAACATCGAGCTTACCATTGAAAAAGGTCGTGGTTATGTGCCGGCAGAAGAGAACAAAAAACAGAATGTGGCTATCGGAACTATTTTTACTGACTCTATTTTTACTCCGGTAAAAAATGTAAAGTATGCAATCGAGAACTTCCGTGTAGAACAAAAAACAGATTACGAGAAATTGGTTTTCGAAATCAAAACGGACGGATCCATCAGCCCGAAAGATGCGCTTACAGAAGCTGCAAAAGTGCTGATCCACCACTTTATGCTTTTCTCTGATGAAAGAATCACTCTTGAAGCAGATGAAATTGCACAAACAGAATCTTACGATGAAGAATCATTGCATATGCGTCAGTTGCTTAAAACCAAGCTTGTGGATATGGATCTTTCCGTAAGGGCTTTGAACTGCCTTAAAGCAGCCGAAGTGGAAACGCTTGGAGATCTGGTATCTTTCAACAAAAATGACCTGATGAAATTCCGTAACTTCGGAAAGAAATCTTTAACAGAACTTGATGAACTTGTGGCTGTAAAGAATCTTACCTTCGGAATGGACCTGGCAAAATACAAATTAGATAAAGAATAAATTTTCTTCATATTTTGCTCTCCAAAAAGGATAGTAGCAAGATGAAGGTTTAAAAAACACGTCATGAGACACGGAAAAAAATTCAACCACTTAAGCAGACAGACAGGACATAGAAAAGCTATGTTGGCTAATATGGCTTGCTCATTAATCGAGCACAAACGTATTAACACCACTGTTGCTAAAGCAAAAGCACTTAAACAATTCGTTGAGCCGCTGATTACAAAATCGAAAGAAGATACTACACACAACCGTCGTATCGTTTTCGCTTACCTTAGAAGCAAGTATGCCGTAACGGATTTGTTCCGCGACGTAGCTGCTAAAGTAGGTGACCGTCCGGGAGGTTATACCCGTATCATTAAAGTAGGTAACCGTCTTGGTGACAACGCTGATATGGCCATGATCGAATTGGTAGACTTCAACGAGCTTTACAACGGAGGCAAGAAAGAAGAGAAAAAAGGAAGAAGCCGTCGTAGCAAAGCGAAAGGTGCCACTACAACTGCTGCTGCTCCAAAAGCGGCTCCGGTTGCTGAACCTCCTGTAGTGGAAGCTCCAGAAGCAGTTGTTGAAACTCCTGAAGTAGAAACTCCACAAGTTGAGGAGACTGCTCCGGTTGCTGAGGCACCTGCGGTTGAAGAGACTCCGGTTGCGGAAGTTGAAACACCCGCTGCTGAAGCTGAAGTGGAAACTCCAGTTGCTGAGGCTGAAACTGAAGCTCCTGCAGCGGAAACAGAACCTGCTCCTGAGGCTGATGCTTCGACTGACGAAGAGAAAAAAGAAGATGCTGAATAATGATTATCAGCTTCCCATAAAATCAAAGGATAAACTTTTAATAGTTTGTCCTTTTTTTTTGGTTTTTAATCAGGAGCTTTTTCCCGCTGTCCGCTATATCTTTTTCTTTTTAAAGAAAAAAGAAAAAGGATACCGCTACCATCGGGGCTAGGCGCAAGTGGAATTATGAACATTCGGTTTTCATAACTAAATTTTCAGTTCATTCTCATTTGAATTAAATTTGTGCACACAACATAATATCTAACTACTCAATACTCAATTCTCATCACTAATAATGACTTTAGCATGAGAACATTGAAAAAAAACAACTACGACGAATGAAATACACCACACGACAAAAAGCCATCTTACTCCTGAGCGACGGCACCATCTTCCACGGGAAATCCATCGGCGTTTCAGGAAAGAGCTTCGGGGAACTCTGCTTCAACACCGGAATGACCGGCTACCAGGAAATCTTTACCGATCCGTCTTACTTCGGGCAGATCATGGTCACTACAAACGCACACATAGGGAATTATGGTGTTAATGACAAAGAAGTGGAATCCGATACCATTAAAATTGCCGGCCTCGTTTGCCGCAACTTCAGTTACAATTATTCCCGTGATGATGCATCAGGAAGTCTTGAAGATTATTTTAAAGACCAAAATCTAATCGGTATCTCTGATGTCGATACCAGGGCTTTGACCGCATACATCCGCGACAATGGCGCGCAAAATGCCGTCATCTGCACCGATTACACTTCCGTCGAAGATTTGAAAAAACTGCTTACCGACGTCCCTGATATGAAAGGCCTCGAACTGGCCTCGAAAGTGTCCGTTACAGAACCTTATTTCTATGGGGACGAAAACGCCACTTACCGTATCGCCGCTTTGGATTTAGGCATCAAAACCAATATCCTGCGCAATTTTGCCAAAAGGGATTGCTACATTAAAGTATTCCCGTATAACGCCACATACGAAGAGATGGCTGCTTTTAATCCGGACGGGTATTTTCTTTCGAACGGCCCCGGCGATCCGGAGCCATTGGAGGGCGTAATCGGAGTGGCAAAGGAAATCCTTGCCAACGACAAGCCGTTATTCGGTATTTGTCTCGGACACCAGATCATAGGTCTGGCCAATGGCATTTCAACCTTTAAGATGTTTGGTGGTCACCGCGGCATCAACCATCCTGTGAAAAACCTGATTACCGGCAAAGGGGAAATTTCATCCCAAAACCATGGATTTGCCGTAAACCGCGAAGAGGTGGAAGCGCATCCGGATATTGAGATCGTACAGGTTCACATCAACGATAATACGGTAGCCGGAATGAAGATGAAGTCGAAGAACTGCTTTTCGGTGCAGTACCATCCCGAAGCGAGTCCGGGTCCGCATGATTCCTCTTATTTATTTGATGAGTTTATCCAACGGATGCAAAAATAGATACCAAACCTGCTGTATTACGGCAGGTTTTTTATTATCGGGAATTGATACGGAAGTACTCAATTTGTATGACAAATCTGCAACAGGGATGGGAGCGGTATCCTTTTTTGACAGAGCGCAGCGGAGTCAAAAAAGATGTAGCGGACAGCCCGGCCCGCAGGGGTTGCCATAAAAATAAAAAACATTATATAAACTAAAACGTTTGAGTTTATAACTTTATAAAAATGTACTTTTTCGGGTGCGGGTAATTCCGTAAATTCGGAAAAATTTGATAAGAACAATAACAAATAATCAAAACATGAGCATTATTATCAAAATCCATGCAAGGCAGATTTTCGATTCCCGCGGGAATCCAACCATTGAAGTTGATGTGATTACCGAAAACGGCGTTTTGGGCCGCGCTGCAGTACCTTCTGGCGCTTCAACCGGCGAACACGAGGCGGTAGAGCTTCGCGACGGGGGAAAAGCCTATATGGGCAAAGGTGTACTGAAAGCGGTAAGCAATGTCAATTCCATTATTGCAAGGGAATTGGTGGGGACTTCTGTTTTTGAGCAAAATAAGATCGATCAGATGATGATCGAACTCGATGCCACATCTAATAAATCCAACCTGGGTGCCAATGCCATCCTCGGTGTTTCTCTGGCTTCTGCGAAAGCCGCTGCGAATGAGCTGGGCCTGCCTTTATACCGATATGTCGGTGGTGTTTCAGCCAACACGCTCCCGGTGCCGATGATGAACATCATCAACGGAGGCTCGCACTCGGATGCACCGATCGCATTCCAGGAATTTATGATTATGCCGGTAAAAGCCGAATCTTTTTCGCAGGCATTGCAGATTGGAACGGAGATTTTCCATCATTTGAAGAAAGTATTGCACGATCGTGGCCTGTCTACGGCAGTAGGCGATGAAGGGGGTTTTGCGCCGAACCTTGCGGGCGGAACTGAAGATGCTTTGGATACCATCCGTAAAGCGGTTGAAAATGCCGGGTATAAATTTGGAGATGAAGTGATGATTGCCCTTGACTGCGCGGCTTCAGAATTTTATGTGAACGGAAAGTACGATTATTCAAAATTTGAAGGGGAGACCGGTAAAATCCGTTCTTCGGAAGAGCAGGCGGATTACCTTGCGGAACTGGCATCAAAATATCCGATCATTTCCATTGAAGACGGGATGTATGAAGACGACTGGGACGGCTGGAAATACTTAACCGACAAAATAGGGGATAAGGTACAATTGGTCGGGGACGATTTATTTGTAACCAATGTGGAAAGGCTTTCCACAGGAATTGATAAAGGCATCGCCAATTCGATTTTGATCAAAGTAAACCAGATTGGTACTTTAACGGAAACCATTGCAGCGGTGAACATGGCGAAAAATGCCGGCTATACTTCGGTAATGTCCCACCGCTCCGGAGAAACTGAAGACAATACGATTGCTGACCTTGCTGTAGCTTTAAACTGCGGACAGATCAAGACCGGATCAGCATCGCGTTCGGACCGTATGGCGAAGTACAACCAGTTGTTGCGTATTGAAGAGGAATTGGCAGAAACGGCGTACTTTCCCGGAAAGAAAGCTTTTAAGGTGAAATAGACCGTTTTGTGATTTATATAAGACCCGCCATTGAGCGGGTTTTTTAATGCAAATTCTTTTCCAAATCCTTCAAATTCTAATTGCGCGGCAGTAGTAATATAGGAAATCATTATTTTTGATTCAAATCAAAAAGGTTGAAAGCCTTTGATTTAAACCAAAAGCAATTTATATGAAGAAACTATTACTCTCTTTCCTTTTCCTTTCAGCCGTTTCCCAGGCGCAGGTTGTGGATATCCCGGATGCTAACTTTAAAGCAGATTTGATTAACAAAGGGATTGATTTGAATTCAGATGGCGACATACAGGTTTCTGAAGCAGAAGCGGTAACCAGCCTTGGCATGGTAGATTTAAATATTTCCAGTTTGGAAGGAATACAATCATTTGTAAACCTGACCAGTCTTACCTGTTATAATTTGAATCTCACAGCATTGGATGTTTCCGGTCTCACGCATCTTGGGGAATTGAACTGTGGTCATAATGCAGCCATGACATCGTTAAACTTATCGGGGTGTACATCACTTGCAAATTGCCGCGCTTCAAACTGTGCACTTACGAGCCTGGATACCTCAGGACTTATTCATTTGTATAACTTTGACGTTAGCAATAACCAGCTGACTTCGTTAAATCTTGCAGGTTGGGTGAGTAGTGATGGGGGGTACCTGCTTGCGCGATATAATCAATTAACATCCGTTGATGCCTCAGATATGGGGAATCTGATAATGCTTGACTTCAGTCATAATGCATTGACAACCTTAGATGTAACCGGGACAAATGTTTCCACCGATATTGCCTTAAGTTACAACCACCTGACATCGCTGGACTTATCGAACAGCCCCATCCAAGGTGTTGACGCAAGTCATAATAATCTTGCCTCCATTTCGCTAAATCCGAATACGCAGTATAATCACCTCCGGCTAGACAACAACCAGCTTGTAAATCTGGACGTGTCTGGTCTATATGTGCGGGATTTAAATGCTAACCATAATAACCTGACTTCTATTAATTTTCAGGGAACCAGAATATATACCGTATATCTTAATGGCAATAATTTCCAGACGGTAGATTTAAGCGGCGCAATTCGTATTAGCTCATTTTGTTCGATAGACATCGATTCAAACCCATATCTTGAAACCTTTTTTGCGAAAAATGGAAATTCAGATTACCTGTCATTTATTGGAGATTTTAATCTCGAGTATGTCTGCATTGATGAGTCTGATTTAATTGGTGGTTCGTCGCCTCCCAATGCTGTATTTAGCCCATATTGCATTTTCACTCCCGGCGGTAATTACAACACCATTACCGGTAATGTCACTTTTGATGCAGATAATAATGGTTGTGATAACACAGATCCTGACCAGCCATATGTCAAACTCAATCTGACGAGTGGAAATAACAATCATTCGGTTTTCACTACACCTGATGGTAATTTCAATTATTTCGGGCAAACCGGTATGTTTAACGTCGGCCTGGCGATGGAAAATGCCTCGCTGTTTACTATTACACCGCCATTGGCTACCATTGTATTCGGCACCAATAATAATAACGTGACGACTCAGGATTTCTGCATCACGGCAAACGGCATCCAAAATGACCTCGAAACAATAATTGTTCCATTATCACCCGCCCGTCCCGGTTTTGATGCAACCTATAAAATCATTTACAAAAACAAAGGAAACCAGCCCTTATCAGGAAATATAGATTTTACCTACCAGGATAACGAACTTGATTTTGTGAATGCCTCCACAGCCCCCGATGCACAAACTGCCGGAAGTCTGTCGTGGAATTTCAGCAATCTGTATCCATTTGAATCGAGAAGTGTCGAAGTCAGGCTGAATGTAAATTCGCCACAGGAAACGCCATCGGTAAACATAGGTGACCAACTCAGTTTTTCTGCTCAGGCCAATCCTGTTTCGGGTGATATAACGCCAAATGACAACACGTTTTCGTTCAGGCAAACCGTCATCGGCTCGTATGACCCGAACGACATCACCTGCCTTGAAGGCGAACATGTTAACCCAACAGAAATCGGGAAGTACCTGCATTACAACATCAACTTTGAAAATACCGGTACCGCTGCCGCAGAAAATATCGTGGTAAGGGATATGATCGATTTGACGAAATTTGATATTTCGACATTGCAGTTGCTGAATGCCTCCCATCCGGTGACACCGCGGATCACAAATGACAAAGTCGAATTCATTTTTGAAGGCATCAACCTCGGTGCTTCGGAACACGGGAATGTCACTTTTAAAATCAAGACCAAAAACACGCTGGTTGCCGGAAATTCGGTGTCACAAAAAGCGGATATTTATTTTGACTACAATTTCCCTGTAGCGACAAATGTGGCGATGACGGCTTTTGATACTTTGGGTATGGAAAGCCTTAATCCGGATCATAATATTTCTTTTTACCCGAATCCGGTCCTTTCAGTCCTCCATGTAAAATCGAGTGAAGTCATACGTAAAATAGAAGTTTTCGATTTACAGGGAAGACTTTTGCAAAGCGTTTCGGCAAATGATTTCGTGAGCCTTGCCGAAGTTCCTTCCGGAGTATATTTGGTAAAAGCGCATACCCAAAACGGTTTTGTGATACAAAAAATCATTAAAAAGTAACGTGAACGGCTTTGAGGTGGTTTTGCAAATTCTCTTTCAAAACCACTAAATTCTAATTTACTGTTTCGTTACTTACTGGAAATGTTACTTTTGTTTGCCAAGTTGCCCTTTGTATGAAAATGAAATTAATCTTAGTATGCCTCTTTTTCGGGATGTCGATGACTTTTGCCCAGCAAAGTGCCGTTGATAGCCTGAAGAAGGAATTGGAGCGTGCTAAAAATGATATCGACAGGGCAAGATTGCTGAACCAGGTGGCAGATGAGTATAAGACCATCGACCCAAAACAACTCTCGGCGTATGCCCGTAAAGCCCTGCAATTGGCTGTCAGCATCCGTTATAAGGCAGAAGAAGCCAATGCGAAAGTCAACCTTGGGATTGCTGATATCATTTCCGGGAATTACCGCGAGGCGCTTCGTTTGTTTGCTGAGGCACAATTCATCTTTGAAAGTGAACTCAACGCCGGCAATAAAAAAGAGGAAGTCCGCAAAGGCCTTGCCCGCGCGTATGGCAGCATGGGCGTCGTTTTTTCTGAGCAAAGCAGTTATGCAAAGGCGCTGCAGTTCGACCTCAAGGCAGTAAGCATTTATGAGCAACTGAACGACATCCGGCGTTGTGCGCGGATCTACAATAACATCGGGATTATTTACCAGGCCCAGAAGCAGGATTTCAAGGCGCTGGACTATTTCATTAAATCCTGGAAAAAACAACAGCAAACGAAAGATCCGAACCAGGGCATTACGTTGACCAATATCGGGAATTGCTACGCCAGGCAGAAAGACATGGCCAAGGCATTCCAGTTTTATTCCAAAGCCAAAGCATTCCTCGAAAAACATGGCGATGCCAGGGGACTGGGCGAATTGTACAACAACCTCGGGCTGTATTATAAATCCCAGTCCGATGCAGCAAATGCCATCATAAACTGGGATTTGGCGACTGCCGCCTTCAGGAACATTGACGACCGTTTTGGGCTCGCCGATACGCAATTGTACCTCGGGCAGTTTTATTTTGACCAAAAGCAGTTCCCTAAAGCGATACTATATGCCAACCAGGCTTTGGGACTGGCAAAAGAAACGGCGGTGCTGGAACAGGTCACCGCGTCGCAGAAATTGTTAAGCGACAGTTATGCCGCGCTGAACGATACGAAAAAGGCCCTGCAGCACATGAGGCTTTTCGATGCGGCGAAAGACAGCCTGAATAATCATGAAAGCATCCGCAAAAGTGTGGAAGCCGAGATGAATTTTGAGTTCGATAAAAGGGAAGCGCTGCAGAAAAAGGAAATGGAAAAAAAAGAATTGCTTTTTGCCGAAGCCTCTAAAAGACATACTATGCAGACATTTTTTGTGGTGTTGTTCGTACTCTTGCTCGGTGGGATCGCTTTGTTGATTTACAGCCGCATCAACCTCAAAAAGACACTGACACTGCAAAAGGAGCTTGCAGAGTATGAGCAAAAGGCGCTCCATTTACAGATGAACCCGCATTTTGTATTCAACTGCCTGGGGTCGATTTCGAGTTTCATCGTACAGAATGGCACGGATTCGGCGATTAAATACCTGGCTAAATTTTCGAAACTGATGCGTCTTACGCTTGAATATTCGAAAGAGCCCCTGATTCCGATTGATAAGGAAATTGAAAGCCTGCAGAATTACCTCGAACTCGAGCAATTGCGTTTCAACCAGAAGTTTACCTTCAACATCCATAAAAATCCTGCTATTGAAGATGACATGGCAATCCCACCGTTGCTGTTGCAGCCTTTTGCAGAAAATGCCATCATCCACGGATTAATCCCGATTAAGGAAAAAGGGCATCTCGCCATCGCATTTGTTGTTGAGGAGAAGCATCTGGTATGTACCATTATCGACAACGGTGTCGGGATTTATCAATCGCAGCGCATGAAGGAAGGATCAGTATCGGTACACAAATCCATGGCGATTGATATTACGAAAAAGCGTTTGCAGATGATTGAAGATTCCACTTCGGTGAAAGCCCGGCTGCAGATTGAGGAACTAAAAGACGGAAATTCCATCAAAGGCACTAAAGTCACACTAAGACTGCCTTTACAATACCTTTCAAAATAATGATAACAGCTTTACTCATAGACGACGACATCAATTTAAGGAACGGCATGAAAGGCCTGCTGGCGATGTATGCCCCGGAAATTACGATCATAGGCGAGGCCGATAGCGTGCAGCACGGCGTGGAAGCCATGGACAGGCTCAGGCCTCAGGTGGTGTTCCTGGACATACAGCTTAATGACGGCACCGGTTTCGACATCCTGGAACAAATGGCGTTGAAAAACGGCAAATCGTCTTCACACATCGTTTTCATTACTGCGCATGAGCAATACGCTGTGAAGGCATTCCGCTTCAGTGCCTTGGACTTCCTGCTAAAACCGGTCGATCCGGAAGAATTGCAGAAGGTCATTGATAAGATTATAAAGGTGCTGGACAAGAATGACAATTATGCCCATATCGATTTGTTGCTCGAAAACATCCGCAAGAAAGTGGATAATTTTAAAAGGATTGCCCTGTCCACCGCGGAAGGCATACACCTGTTTGAAGTCAGCGACATCATCCGCTGTGAGAGCGAAGACAATTACACACGGTTTTACCTCAGGAACAACAAGCCGGTACTGATTTCAAAGACACTCAAGGAATACGAGGAATTGCTGGGAGAGCATGGATTTGAAAGGATCCACCAGTCGCACCTGATCAACCTGGCTTACCTGAAATCGTATATCAAGAAAGACGGCGGATACATTGTTATGTCAGACAACAGCAACCTGCCGATATCGCAACGAAAAAAAGACAGGCTTCAGGAAATCCTGAAGTCGATGTAATTCTAATTCAAAACGGCTTTTTGCTCATTTGGGGTTATGAAAAACATTGTGGATGGATAACTTTACTTAAATGGATTTATAAAAATTAAGATTTGATATCTCAAAGTATTCAGATAGAAATTATTATGTTCGTATTTCGGCATAAATGTAAACCCCAAAAAATTTATTAAAAACTAAAACAAGAATTTACAACCAAAAACAATAAACTAATGAAAAAAATCTACTTACTCTTATTGCTGACGGCAGGGATAGCGCAGGCACAGATTGTAGATATCCCAGACCCAGGTTTCAAGAACTACCTCCTTACCGCTAACTGCATCGACAGTAACAACGACGGTACATACGACACCGATGCCGATCTCGACAACGATGGGGAAGTACAGGCAACTGAAGCGGCATCTGCTTTCCTGCTGACGGTTACCGGTGCCGGCATCCTTGACCTTCAGGGTATTGAGGCCTTTGTGAATATCAAGTCATTGTCGATTGCCAATACCGCCGTTACGCAGATAAGCTTAAGCGGTTTGCAGCACCTCGAGACATTGTGGGGTATTACTTCAAATCCGCAGCTTGCGTCGCTACAGATTTCAAACATGCCGGTGATGACCAATGTGCATATCAATTCAAACGCCGTATTGCCGCTTATAAGCATCAATGCCTGTCCTGCAGCCACTTCCCTGGAATGCCTCGACAATCCGCAACTGACTGATGTCGATTTTACGGGAAGCCCGGCGCTTGGTACATTGGACATCGAGAACAATCATTTCACAACGCTTAATCTGTCGAAAATCGCCAACATCACCAGCTTGTTGGTAAAGGATGCGTTTTTGGAAATATTGATCCTGAAAAACGGTCATACGGAATCCCCGGCGAATTTTGTCTCGATGACGGCAACCGATAACCCTAACCTCCGGTACATTTGTGCAGACCCGAATGAAATACCCGCTTTCCAGGCTGCCATCGATTTTATCCAGAATAATAGCAGCATGCCGCATTTTGCCATTTATCCTTATGCCGGAAATTATTGCACGTTCACCCCGGGTGGTAATTACAATACCATTACAGGGAAACTTACCAATGATTTGGATGCCAATGGCTGTGACGACTCGGACCCGGAATTTCCGTTGGCAAAAATGAAACTGACACAGGGAAGCAACCAGTATGCTGCGTTTACCAATTCAGATTCGGTGTATAAATTCTTTACCGCAGGGGGCAATTTCACCGTAGCGCCCAACTTTGAGAACCCGTCATTTTTTAATGTCAGTCCGGCTACAGCAGCGGTCTCTTTCCCGGGAGCAAATAACCTGACCTCAGTGAAGGATTTCTGTATCTCCCCGAACGGAGTCCATCCTGAGGTTGAAGTGGTTGTTGCCCCAATCAATGCGGCAAGGCCAGGTTTTGATGCCAAATACATCATCGCTTTTAAAAATAATGGCAACCAGACGCTTTCAGGCACCATCGATCTGATGTTTGAAGACAGCGTATTGAATTTCCTTAACGCGGCTCCCGCTCCGGATGCTCAGGGGGCAGATCATTTGTTCTTTAATTATGCCAACCTGCTTCCGTTTGAAAACAGGTATATCGAAGTGACCATGCACCTCAATGCCCCCACAGATACACCAGCAGTCAATGATGGTGATCATCTCGATTTTAGTGTAAATATTACGCCAGCTGCTGATGACATCCCTGCGAATAATACTTTTTCGTATACGCAAACCGTGGTGAATTCGCTGGATCCTAATGAGATTGAATGTCTTGAAGGCGATCTTGTAGCCCCAACAGAAGTAGGGAAATACCTGCATTATATCATCAATTTTGAAAATATAGGCTCGGCTTCGGCTGTAAATGTGGTGGTGAGGCAAATCTTCGATGCTGCTAAATTTGATTTGTCGTCATTGCAGATATTAAACTCCTCGGCGCCGCTTGATGCCAGGCTGAGCAACAACATCCTGGAGCTGATCTTCAAAAATATCGAGCTTGGAACAGGTGGCCATGGCAACATACTATTGAAGATAAGGACCAATCCGACACTTCCGCAAGGGACTACTGTAACCGGACAGGCCGGGATATTTTTCGATTACAATTTCCCTGTAAATACGGATATTGTCCAAACGCTTTTCGATGTACTCAGCAGTGGAGATACCATCAAAGACGATTCCCTGAATATTTACCCTAATCCGACATCAGGTATGATTTATGTGGATGCCATCAGTAACATCAGTTCAGTCGAGTTTTTTGATGCACACGGCAGGCTGCTTTTGGTGAAAAAGAATTCCGGCAACAAAGCAGGTATCGATATGTCAGGTTACGCTGCCGGAGTCTACTATGCGCGTGTTACGACGGCACAGGGAATAAAGACGGAAAAGGTTATAAAGAAATAGTTTTAGTTTAGTTTAAATGGTTGTTTATTGAGAGACCCGTGGTGTATTGCTGCGGGTTTTTTTTATGGCAAAAATCAAGGCCGCGATTTGAAGTATTTATAATATAATTAACGATTTGATTGCAATATTCTCTTTTTAATTAATCCGAAATTACTTAAGTTTGTTAACTTTTTATTTTGAAACGGATTTTATTATCAAACTACCATGTCAAAAACAGCTATATTAGAATTGGACGGCCAGAAATTCGAATTTCCGGTCATCGTCGGAAGCGAAAATGAAGTCGCCATCGACATTAACAAACTTCGTGATTTAACCGGTGCCATTACAATGGATCCGGGTTATAAAAATTCAGGTTCCTGCAAAAGCGACATCACTTTCCTTGACGGAGAAGAAGGCATCCTGCGTTACAGGGGCTATGCTATTGAGGATCTGGCAGACAAAGCCAGCTTTCTTGAAGTCTCTTACCTTGTGATTTTCGGGGAATTGCCAACCAGGGCGCAATTGGAGCAATTCGAGACCGACATCCGCAAGTATTCGCTCGTGAATGAAGAGATGAAAAACATCATTGACGGTTTCCCTAAAAATGCCCATCCTATGGGTGTATTGTCATCACTAACGAGCGCATTGACTGCCTTCAACCCAAAAGTGGTCAATGTTGAAAATGAGGCTGAAATGTATGAAGCCATCGTAAAGACCATGGGTAAATTCCTCGTTTTGGCTACATGGACATTCCGTAAATCTTCTGGATACCCGCTAAACTATTATGACAATACCAAAGGCTATGTAGAGAACTTCATGCGATTGATGTTCGAATTGCCTACGGGCCCGTATAGCATTAATCCAACCGTGGTCGATGCTTTGGATAAATTGTTCATCCTCCACGCCGACCACGAGCAGAACTGTTCCACATCAACCGTAAGGATGGTAGGGTCATCCCACGCCGGTTTATTCGCATCGATTTCAGCCGGGGTTTCCGCACTTTGGGGTCCATTGCACGGAGGTGCTAACCAGGCGGTTCTGGAAATGCTCGAAGAAATCCAGAAGAACGGTGGCGATGCCGATAAATACCTGGCAAAAGCTAAAGACAAGGATGATCCGTTCCGTCTGATGGGCTTTGGACACAGGGTGTACAAAAATTTCGATCCAAGGGCGAAGATCATCAAGAAGGCCGCCGATGAGGTTCTGGCTACTTTAGGCGTAAACGACCCGGTGTTGCAGATCGCCAAGAAACTGGAAGAATCAGCACTTGTAGATGACTATTTCGTATCCAGGAAATTATACCCGAACGTCGATTTCTACTCCGGGATCATCTACCGTGCCTTAGGCATCCCAACCGATATGTTCACCGTATTGTTTGCTATCGGAAGGCTTCCGGGCTGGATTGCACAATGGAAGGAAATGCGCGAAAACAAGGAACCGATCGGAAGGCCAAGGCAAATCTACACCGGACATCCTTTACGTGATTTCAAGCCTTTTGAGCAAAGATAGATTTTAGACCTACTATATGAAAAGCCCTGCGGAAGCGGGGCTTTTTTTTGAAACTGCATACTTCTGCTTAGTTAATTTACATTGCCTGCACATTCCACTATTCAGGAGCTTTGTGTAAAAACACACAAAAATTAATTTGTTCTACTGACAAATTTACACAACCGCAAAATGTAACGCATTCCGATCTCAGAGCCTAAGAATTTCAGCTGTCCCCATCTCAATCACAAAAAAAGGCCGCCCAAACGGACGGCCTTACTATCTTAAGGAGAATTTATTTATTGTTTCACCACCTTCACCACTTTCACAGCGTCAGCAGTATTCACTTTCACCACATAAGTGCCTTGTGCAAGCGCAGACAAATCAAGTTCCGTTGCAGATGCATTGATGTTTTTAGCCAAAACCTGCTGCCCGAACATATTCGTAACAGCCACACTGGTGATGCTCTGGTCATAAGACAGGTTTAGTTTGTCCTTCACCGGATTTGGGTAATATTTAAAGGCATTCACATCCTGATTCCCTACAGCCAAAGGCGTATTATAAGCCGACATCCTGAAAGCACCCGGAGTACTTCCGAAGAAATCGCTGTCGTACTGCCAAACCGCAACATAAATTGTTTCACCCGCCGTAAGCCCTGTGAGTTCCAGTTTCGAGAAAAGGCTGTTATCCGCGGTATTGTCGTCATTACAATCGATTTCTGTAAGGTTTCCACAGGTTCCCGTATAAGCAATCATCACTGTATCGTCGTTTTCAGAATCTGTGGCGAGCGCCGTTTCTAGTGTCAGGTTTCCATCCGCAGGCACAACTACCTTGAACCAAACGTCCCTTGTCGCAGAAGCCTGGCAGCTTGGAAGATCACTGGAGGAAGTAGCACCAAGATTGGTTGAATCCAGCACACCGCCATCAAAATCAACTCCAGGGAACAATTCCACTGCCCCGCTGCACTCATCATTAACCGCAGGAGTTTCTATTGTCATGAATGAAAACAAGGCATATTCACTGAAACCATTGGCACCGCAATTCTGCCTTACGTAAACATCATATACCGTATTCTGGTCAAGGTTAGACAATGACACTGAAGGCGTGGTCGACGTAGCCATAATGCCGGTTCCCTGTATAAACCCTTCAGGGCCGTATTCAATCTCGAAATTATTTCCTGCTGAAGCCCAGCTCACATCTGCCGACGTATCAGTAATGTTTGAAGCCGTCATTGCAGTTGGCTCAAGGCAGCTTGGCAACGCAGTGCTAACCACGTCATCCACCTCAAAAATAAATTCATTGGTTGTAGTCGAATGAAAGGCGATATATACCGTTTGTCCTACATAATCGCTCAGGTCATAAGAGAATTTGTAGTAATCTTCTCCACCAGGAGGTGCCACGTTTGCCTGTAGCGTTACCATAAAATCGGCAGCATTCGCGCCAGTTGTAGATAACAATACGTCAACCATTTCTGGATATCCGGGATCGAGGCTGCGGCCCCAAAACGAGAAGTAGTCATTAAGACCCGCAGTAACCGTAATTGCCGGCGTTACCAGGTAATCATCATGTGCCTCATCTGTATCATATTCGATAATAGCAGCATTCGTTCCCGAGTGCGCGTCCAACCCGATATAATCCATCATATCGGTTACCTGCCATGTATTGGCAGCATCGCCTCCCTGTATTACTGACCATCCGGCCGGGAGCGTAGTGTCTGCATCAAAATCTTCAGTGAACTGTGCAAACACACCACCTGAAAATAAGCAGCCTAATAAAACAAGCGTAATTCTTTTCATAAAGCAATTTTTTTAAATTAATTGCGTAAAGTTAGTTTTAAAAAATGTTATCAAAATCATAAAATGCACGCTTTGATGGTACTGGATAGTTAATTTTCCTGCATTATTGAAGAAATGATTGTTTTGTAAATTAATTGGCGTAAATAATTTGAATTTTTCGAACTGGACAATATTCTTCCTGCCGAGTCGACTGCCTGCTGCCCACTAAATTATCCCACCATCAAATCATCAACGACACACTTTGCAGATTGTGCGAAATATATATCTTTGCTGAAACCGGGATTTTAGAGATAAATCCCAAAACAGGATTTATGCACGAGAAAATTACTTTCCTTTTAAACCAATCCGAAATCACCGCTGGCACCCGCGGCGCTTCCTTGGGGCCTGATGCGATTATGACAGCGGCACGTAATGCAAATAGCTTCCTTTTTTCGGAGAATGAAGTGAAACGCCTGCCCAATATGAATCATTTGCTGGACAAGCCTGCCGTTTGCCCTTTAGCAAAGAACATAGAAGGGGTGATCTCTGTTTACAACGAACTGAACAAGGCGGTTCCGCAAATCATCAGCGAAGGGGCTTTTCCTTTCATTATTGCTGCCGACCATGGTTCTGCCGGAGGTACGATTGCCGCCATCAAAACTGCTTTTCCTGAGAAAAGGCTTGGGGTTTTGTGGATTGATGCGCATGCCGATATCCATACGCCTTACACCACGCCAACCGGCAATATGCACGGCATGCCTTTAGCAATAGCATTGCACACAGACAATATGGAATGTAAAGTCAATGATGTGGATGCACAAACCATCTCAAAATGGGAAATGCTAAAATCAATCGGCGGAAATCACCCAAAAGTGCAGCCCGAAGACATGATGTATATTGCTGTGCGGGATACCGAAGAACAAGAAGATTGCATTATCAGGGAACTGAACATCCAAAATATTGCCGTGGCAGAACTCCGCGTAAAAGGCATTGACGAAATTATTGCGATTGTGAATGCAAAATTTACCGACTGTGATATGGTTTATGTATCATTCGATGTGGATTCGATGGATCCAGAGCTGTCATCACACGGTACCGGAACGCCTGTAGAAAACGGATTAACACCAGAGGAAGCCAAAGCAATCATGCAGGCCATGGCATCACACACCAAACTGGTATGTATGGAAGTCGTTGAAGTCAATCCATGCCTGGATGAAAAGAAGAACCGTATGGCGGAGATTGCTTTTGATCTTATTGCATCGACTTGTGATGTTTTAAAAAATAAGTGACATCAACTTTAACAATTAATGTGTTTTTTACGTAAAAGAGTATCAGTAAAAAAGAGTATTTTACCTTCGGGGAAGGGAAAATGCTAGCCCTACGCATTCACAACATTTATTCAATACGGAAAGTACGTAGCATTTGTTAAATTTTAAATCATTGCCAATAAAATACACACTGCATGGCAATGCGCAATCCCTCAAAACGTCAAATTGATGCACCAATCCACCAATACCCTATTGATGATCCGTCCGGTTTCGTTCCGGATGAATCCCCAAACGACCATTGACAATGCTTTTCAGAAAGGTATGGGCGGAATGCTGCCTGCTGCGATCAACGCAAAAGCGCAGCAGGAATTTGATGCCCTGGTTGATGTCCTAAAAAAAGCAGGCGTTGAAGTCATTGTCATCGATGACACCGAAAAACCAGACACCCCGGATTCCATTTTCCCGAACAACTGGGTTTCATTCCACGAGAATGGTGATGTTGCACTATATCCGATGCGCGCTGAAAACCGCCGACCCGAAAGGCGGGAAGACATTCTTGATATCCTTGAAGGGAAAGGATTCCTTATAGAAAATGTAATGGATTATACTGATGCCGAAACTGACGGCTACTTTCTTGAAGGTACCGGAAGTGTGGTGCTGGACCGCGTGAACGGAAAAGCGTATTGCTGCCTGTCTGAGCGCAGCAATGAGGAATTGTTTATTGAGTTCTGCGAGGATTTTGATTTGCATCCTGTTATTTTTGAAGCATTTCATGCAAATAATAACAAAAGGAAACCGATTTACCATACCAATGTCATGTTATGTATCGGTTCAAAATTTGCCGTAATCTTCGCTGATGCCATTGACGATAAAAAAGAACGTAAAATGGTGCTCGACAGCCTTAAAGATGACGGTAAGGAAATTATTTTCATCACAGAAAGCCAACTTGATGCTTTCGCCGGAAATATGCTCGAAGTACTTGGCAGTGATGACAAGAAGCTGGTTCTAATGAGCGCTGCAGCCAAAGAAAGCCTCACAGAGGACCAAATCAATAAACTTCAGAAACATGCTGAAATCTTGAGTTCCGATTTAAAAACAATCGAAGCCTGTGGCGGCGGAAGTGTACGCTGTATGATAGCTGAAGTGTTCTTACCCCATACAAAATAACTTAAATAAAAAATTCCAAACCCCAATGTTGATTAGGATTTGGAATTTTCTATTTGAATTTGATTGCGTTACTTCACGAAGCTGTCAATGATCTTGTCGCTGTCCGCTTTAGCAGCATCTGCTTTGAGCTCAAACAATTGCTCGTAAAGAAAAGTGTCTTTTACTTTGGTTTCAAGGTTCAGGTCCTTTTTGCGTTCGTAAACCGTTTGCCATTTTGTGCGTATGTTTTTCCATAACGCGGCATTCTTTTTCCAATAGTCACGCGCAGCCTGGCATTTTGAGTCGGCTACCTTGCGGTACACGTCATATCCTTTTTCCTTAGCGACCAACACATCTTTTCCGGTATCGTCGCGAATGATCTTCTCATTGTCCTGGTCGTGTATCCAGCCTTCTTTCGTAATTTCATGGGTGTTGGTCCTTTTCAGGACATTGTAATCGTTACGGATGGTATATTCCCTTCTTGGCAACGGCGCGTCAGCTACGTCAGTCCAGTAATGCCTTCCGTCGGCGTGGATCCAGGTTGCGGTTCCGGTGTAGCGCGGACTGTCGTCGACCTGGTACACGTTTTGTGTCCATTGCCCTTTTACGGCTGTTTTCGGCAAGGCATTGTACTTCCAGGTTTTATCCTTGAAAAACGTGTAGAAATCGTTGTTCTCATACACCCAGTCCTGGCGCCAATGCTTTATGATAATAGAATCTGAAACCAATAATAAATGCTGCAACACCAATTTATTCGGTTGGTCTTCCGCCAGTTCGACCCATTCTAAACCGGAATCAAGTTTTGTTTTTGAGGGCTTATAATTTTCGTCCTTGGAATACTGAAATGTTTCAGCAAAATTGAATTCTACTTCATAGCAGCCACACATCGATTTGATTGCCTTGATGTCTTCTGCTTTTTTGTTTTCCTGGGCATTTGCAAGCGAAAATCCAAGAGTTGCCACAGCCAAAAATAGCCAGTTGTGGATTGAAGATTTGTAATTGATTTGATTTTTAGGTTGTTGTGATTTCATAAAAAAGGTTAAATATTTCTGACGCAAAAATAGTATTTTTATTTAGAACAATTAAAAATAACAATATATATTTGCAGAATTATTAAGAACAAATCTAAATAATGAAGCCAAACCTATCTATAACGATTCTTCTTTTCCTCACACTTTCTGTTTCAGCGCAGGAAAAAACTGGCGATTCTCTCAAAACGGCTGCGCTTCAGGAAGTCGTCATCACAGGACAATTTGAACCACAGGCCTTAAAAAAATCGGTTTATAATGTAAGGGTTATTACGAAAGACGATATCAAGCAACTCGCCGCCAACAACCTTAGCGATGTATTGAATCAGTATTTGAATATCTCCATCCGGACCAGTGGCAGCGATGGGCGTTCACAGGTTTCTATGTTTGGTCTCGACGCGCAATATTTCAAGATCCTGGTTGATAATATTCCCCTCGTAAGCGACACCGGCTTAGGAAACAACATCGATTTGACGCAGGTGAATCTTGACGATGTCGAACAGATTGAAATCATCGAAGGTTCCATGGCTGTCACGCACGGCGCCAATGCTGTTACCGGGGTTTTAAACATCATCACCAAAAAGAAATCGGCGCAGGATTGGGAAGTTTCAGCAACCGCGCAGGAAGAAACGGTTTCGGATGAGTTCGCTTTTTTTGACAAAGGAAGGCACATACAATCCTTTAAGATATCGCATAATTTCAACAGCAATTGGTTCGTCTCCACTGGCTTCAACCGCAATGATTTTGCTGGTTATTATGCCAACAGCAAAGGGAAGGATTACAGCGTCAACGACGGTTTGCGTGGCCATGTCTGGCTCCCGAAAGAGCAACTTGCTACGAATATTTTAATCGGTTACCGCAAAAACGATTTCCGCTTTTTTTACAAGTTCGATTATTTCGGGGAAAACGTCGATTTTTACAATCCCATCGTCATCCCGCAGGACAATTACCCTTTCCCGGAAACCTATTACACAAATGACCGCAGGTACATTTCGAATCGTTTTTACCATCATTTGAACGCTTACGGAAAGCTTTTTTTCGCACTTTCCTATAATGTTTCGGTGTCGCACCAGAGGCAGCAACGCGATTTCGAGCGTTTCAATTATCAATTGGAAACCCAGCAGGAATCGGCAAACAAAAGGGAAAATTACCAATCAAAAGAGGTGTTCTATTCGACCGGAACCTTAAGCAATTTCTTCAAAAACAAATCTTTCGACCTGCAGTTGGGTTATGAAGCCGTCAGTGAAAATGGCTTTTATGACTCGAGCGCCGGAATTTTCAAGGACGACAACCAGCAATTGACGAACATCCGGAAGCGGTTGGAGAATTATGATTTTTTCGCTTCCGCAGAAATCAATATGACGGCTGCATTCTCAATCCGCCCAGGACTGCGGTATTCGTTCCAGTCGAAATTTGACGACCAATATGCCGCCTCTCTCGGATTGCGTTACCTTTTCGCGAAAGGGATTGAAGCAAGGATTTCTATCGGAAAGTCCTACCGTACGCCGAATTTTGATGAATTGTATACTTATTTCGTCGATTCGAACCACAATTTGCAGGGCAATGAAAACCTGTCTCCGGAAACGGGAATGTCTTATGAGGCAAGTGTAAAAAAGAACACTTTTTTTGAATCGGGTACGAAAATTTCCAATACGCTGGCGGTGACTTTACTCGATGTAGATGACCGCATCAGTCTTGTGCTGGACCAGATTACACCTGCGCAGCGCTATAAATACCTGAATATCGACAGTTATAAAATGTGGAATATTGCTACGACAAACCAATTTTCGTATAAAAACTGGAACACCAGTTTAGGGCTTGCACTGGTGGGGATTTCCCAGAAAATAGATTTGGCGGCATTGAACACCACTTCTGACGACCGTTTCCTGTATACGCTGCAAATCAATTCAAGTGTTTCTTACAACATCCCGAAATGGAATGTGCTTTTAGCCATTTATTGCAAATACAACGGCAGGCAGCAGCAATATGTTTCGGCAACCGATATAAACAATAACGCGACTTTCCTGCTTTCAGAAATCGATGCCTACAGCTGGATGGACACTTCGGTGAGAAAAGATTTTTTGAGTAAAAAGCTGGAAGTGACCCTCGGTGCGCGAAACCTGTTCGATGTAAAAACCGTCCGTATGACTACCGGAACCACCGGAATCCATGCTGCTGGCTCGGACATGCTGCTGGGCTACGGCCGCTCGGCATTCCTTAAACTTACGTATAACCTAAATTTTAATAAATAAATCACCATGAAAAACAAGTTAATTTTATTCCTTTCCTGTGTAACGCTTGCCTTTACGGCCTGCAACGACGATGATAGCAAGAATGCTGCTGATGTTTCCGTAGCCTTTTCCGTGCCGTCGATGAATCTATCCGCTGCTGCCACGCCTGTTGCGATTGTTTTCTCGGATGCTGCGCCTGCAGCCGGTACTGTGACACTGACTTTCGATGCCAACGCCGTAACATACGGTACGGATTTCTCCACACTTCCCGCTGCTGACGGCAATACCGTCGTCGTTCCTTTCGAAGCCGGTGCAACAACAGTTCACTTCACCTTCAACAAACTGATTGACGCGATTGAAGGCCAGGTAAAGAATGTAGCATTTACAGTAACTGCAGTTTCTTTTGGCGGAACCATTTCGGCTAATGATTCTATTCAGCTTAACTTTAACGAAACCGCCTCTTTGGGTTCGGCTTTAGCCGCTGAAACTGGCGGCCCGACACAACCAAACCAGGTGTATATCGATTTGAGCAGCGGCACCATGACGATGGCAAAAAGGGTTTCCTGGGATTTGGGATTTTATTCCGGGACTGATTTTCGTGTGGTGTTGAACAGTTCCTTGAAAATGGCTGCAAAAAAACTCGAAACTACCAATATCGATGAAGTGCAGGCAGCTGACGAAACGATGATTATTGCACAAGGGCAAGGCATTGCCAGCCAGGTTGACAACCCGACAGGCGTTTTCGACAACGATGCCAGTACACACGACACGGCAATCGATGCTATTTCTGCAAACGATGCCGACAATAAAGTCTACCTTGTCAATATGGGAAGCAATCCTGCTGCGAATGCGCCAGCCATCGGTGCGGACGGTTCAGGTTCAGGATCATTGAGGGGCTGGATGAAAATCCGTGTTTTAAGGAACGGGAATGATTATAAGATTCAATATGCTGATATTGCATCCATTACGCATCAGGAAGTTACCATATCGAAAGATACGGCTTATAACTTTACATTTTTCAGTTTAACCACAAAAAATGTAGTACCGGTGGAACCTCAAAAAACACAATGGGATTTAAACTTTACCACCTTTACGAATTTATTGGGCGGAACCACACCGTATTATTTTCCTGATTTCGTTGTAACCAATTTAAAAGGCGGTGCCAAAGCGTATATGGTTTCGATTACTGATACAGTGACTTATGACAGTTTTACGAAAGCCAACGTAGTACAGGATAACTTTACCGACAACCAAACCAATATTGGGTCAAACTGGAGAAGCACGAGCGTAAACGGCCCGAATGGTCCTGTTTCACAATTTGTTTTAAAGACCGACCGCTTTTTTGTCATTAAAGATCCTGCAGGAAATATCTATAAGCTGAAATTTACCGGTGGTGCTAATACTGCCGGAGAACGCGGTTACCCAACATTCCAATACGCTTTATTGCAATAATCATGAAAGTAAAAAACATCATCAGGATACTTTTCAATCTGATCCTTGGCGGCATGCTGGCCTATGGCGGTATCATGAAATTTGACAAGCCCATGCCATCGCCAACAGAAATTGTTGAAAAAGTGAAAAAAGGGGAGGAAGTAGCGCCGAATACAGCAGTCCTTCAAATCAAGAATTACATCTTCGGGATGAAGCAAACCGGATTTTTCTGGGAATTCCTAGGCGTTGTGGAACTGGCTGCCGGCGTATTGCTGATCAGTCAGGTGTTTTCCGGAATCGGGGCATTGGTTGCGTTACCGGTCATCTTAAATATTTTCCTGTTCCACCTGTTTCTTGAATTTGAAGAAACCGGCGAACTGCTTCAAACCGGCGGGTTGCTATTGATCAACCTGATTTTGATCGGGTTTACATACAAAACATGGAAACCGTTGTTGTATGATAAGAAAATCCTAAGCTTAGGATAGTTTTGTTTTATTGTTTGTTTGAAAGGCTTCCTTCGGGAGGCCTTTTTATTTAAAGGAAATTTCCGCGTATGATGCTTACGATGGAACTTACGATATATTGGATCCCGATCGCAATCACAATAAAACCTACAATCCTTGAAATCGCGACAATCCCTGAAGCGCCCAGGATTTTGGCCAGGTAATGGCCGCTTCTCAAAATCAGGAAAATCACAAAAGCCACAGCCAATATCGACAACACCGCAATCAGCATTTCTTCGGTTTTATGATGCTCCTGGTAAAATGCAATCAACAATGAAATGGAGCCCGGACCGGCGAGCATCGGGATGGCTAAGGGCGTTAATGCAATGTCATTTCGTTTCTGGACATCACTTGCCACTTCTTTATTGATTTCGCGGGTTTTACTGAATTTTCCCGTAAGCAGTGAAAATCCCGAACTTACGATAATCAATCCGCCGGCAATCCGTAACGCCTCGATACTGATCCCGAAAAACGTCAGTACATACTGTCCGATAAAATACGAAATGATCAGGATAATGAATACATCGATGGCAGTCCAGAGTGAAATCCGCGAACGCTCCTTTTTATCATCATCCTGCGTCAGCCCTACAAATATCGGGACGGTACCAATGGGATTCAGGACTGAAAAAAGTGCGGCAAATAAGTAAATAAATAACTCCATGTTTTTTTTGCAAAATTAATTTCGGAACCAGCCTCTTCTGTAAAGTTATAAATAAAAAATCATTATCATAAAAAGACAAAATGACTTATTGCGTATTTTTGCAATATGAAAAATAAAAAAACACTCGTACTTGGTGCGTCTGAAAACCCTGCAAGGTATTCCAATATGGCCATCAACCGCCTGACAGGGCACGACCATTCTGTGGTTGCCATCGGGCAGAAGGAAGGTGATGTGGCCGGTGTTAAAATCCAGACCAAACAGCTGCCTTTTACGAATATTGACACAGTGACGTTATATCTGAATCCGCAGCGCCAAAGGGATTATTACAACTACATCATCGGCCTGCAACCCAAAAGGGTCATTTTCAACCCCGGCACCGAAAATCCGGAATTATACCAATTGCTGCGTGCTAACGGAATCCAGATTGAAGTGGCCTGTACCCTGGTGATGCTGGCGACAAATCAGTATTAAAACCTCGTTTCAGAATCCGCGGGCCTGCTGATAAGCCATAAGCCGAAGAAAGTAATCAGCCCGTTTACGATAATCAGTTCGTTGTCAAATACATAATCGCCAAAAAGTGCTTCCGAATATTTACTGATAAAGAAACAGATTGCCGGCGATACCAGGCAGATGAACGGAACGAGTTTGTCATTGACGGTTTTCGATTTCATAAAAAGCCCAAACGCATACAAACCTAAAAGCGGTCCATAGGTATAGGAGGCAATCTTAAAGATCATCTTCACGACTGAAGCATCATTAACCGAATTAAAGATCACGATTACCAGAAACATCAGCAGTGAAAAGGCAATGTGTATCCAATGGCGGGTCCTCACAGCATTGGGCTTGTTTTGGTTTCCGGCTTTATCCATGCCAAGGAAATCCACGCAGAAAGAAGTCGTTAAAGCCGTTAAAGCCGAATCGGTTGTAGCGAAAGTTGCGGCGGTCAATCCCAATAAAAAGACCACTGCCGGAACGATTGTGAGGTGGTGGAATGCAATCTCTGGAAATAGCAAATCGGTTCTTGCCACGCCATCAACCATCGGGATTGCGATGCCATTTTTCTCGGCATACATGTATAGCAGCGCCCCGACGCTCAGGAAGAAGATATTGATCAGCACAAAAATTCCGGTAAACGTAAACATGTTTTTCTGGGCTTCGCCAATGTTTTTACAGCTGAGGTTCTTTTGCATCAGATCCTGATCCAGACCAACCATGGCAATGGTTACGAAGATTCCGCCCAGAAGCTGTTTCCAGAAATAATTGCCTTTAAGGAAATCCTCAAAGAAAAAAACTTTCGAATAATTACTTTCCTTTACCGTTTCAAAAGCCTGAAATGCGGATAAATCCAGGCTGTCACAAATAAAATAAATGGTCAGGAATACCGATGAAACCAAAAAGAACGTTTGCAGCGTGTCCGTAATAATGATGGTCTTTAATCCACCGCGATAGGTATACGCAAAAATCAACCCCAGCGAAATTAAAACCGTAAGTGCAAACGGGATCTGGAAGGCATCAAAAACATAGCGCTGCAACACGATCACGACCAGATACAAACGAAAAGCCGAGCCGATCGTACGGCTGATTAAGAAAATGGATGCAGCCGTTTTGTAGCTTACAACCCCCAGGCGTTGTTCAATATAACCATAAATGGAGGTCAGGTTCATGCGGTAATACAGCGGCAGCAGTACTTTGGCAATAATCAGGAACCCGATGGCATTCCCAAGGATAAACTGGAAATATTTGAATTGCAGGTCCGGATTGCCCACTTCACCGGGAACAGAAATGAAAGTCACCCCGGACAGCGCCGTCCCGATCATCCCGAAAGCGACGAGGTACCATCTGGAATTTTTATTGGCTTTGAAAAATGTATCGTTATCGCTGTTTTTACGGCTTACGAAATAGGAAATGATAAAGAGCATTCCGAAATAGACGATAATCAGTGTGAGGATGGTTGCCGGAGACATGTTTGGTGGTTTGTGGGGCAAAATACAAATTTTTAAGTTATCAGTCGCGGTCGCGGTTAACAGTTTTACCTCATCTCTGAAACTGCCTGCTGAGACTGCGACTGAATACTAAATTTAACTACATTTGCCCCATGGAATTTTCGTCGAAAATACTCGAAAGGGCAGTCAATGAAATGTCGCAATTGCCCGGCATAGGCAAGCGGACAGCGCTCCGGCTGGTGCTGCATTTATTGAAGCAGCCCGTTGATCAGACCACCTTCCTGTCACAGGCGCTTGTGGCGATGCGCGAGGATGTGAAATTCTGCGAAAGCTGCAACAATATTTCAGATTCGGAAGTGTGCGAAATCTGCTCCAACCCGAAACGCGATCATGCACTGGTTTGTGTGGTGGAAGATATCCGCGATGTAATGGCGATTGAAAATACGCGCCAGTTCAAGGGAATCTACCATGTGCTTGGCGGGAAAATTTCCCCGATTGACGGGGTAGGCCCGGGACAGCTCAAGATTGCGGCGTTGGTAGACAAAGTGAAGTCCGGAAAAGTACATGAGCTCATTTTTGCGTTAAGCCCGACCATGGAAGGCGATACGACGAATTTTTACATTTATAAGCAAATCAGTGATTTTGGCATCATCACCTCTGCGATTGCACGCGGGATTGCGGTGGGCGATGAACTCGAGTATGCTGATGAGGTGACTTTGGGGCGGAGTATACTGCAAAGGGTTCCTTTTGAGAATTCTTTCGGGAACCATTAAGCAATAGGGTTAATGGATTTTATAATTATAACTATATTTGTTTGCTAATACATTTCAAATGAAGATAAGATTGTGGTGTTTATTATTGCTGTGCGCATTTTTTACTTCCTGTATTCCCACGAAAGACATGGTTTACCTTCAGAATAAATCCGATACTGTAGCGGTAAGTCCCATAAATCCGGTTTCCTTAAAGCCATACAGGCTTCAGACCAATGACATCATAAGCATTACGATCAAAGCAATAGACCAGAAACTGGTGGCGATTTTTAGCCAAAACTCCAATGCTGAAGGCGGCGGAGGAGAATCAGAATCCAGCTTGTATTTCAATGGTTTTACGGTGGATGACCACGGCAACATCAGGATACCCATTCTGGGCGAAGTCAATGTGCTGGGATTTACGCTTGATGAAGTCCGGCAGAAGATCGAAAAGGAATTGCTTGAAACGTATTTTAACAAGGAAGCGGATATATTCGTCAATGTAAAGCTCGCAGGAATAAAATTTACCGTAAACGGGGAGGTTGTGAGTCCGGGATCCAAAACGCTTTTTACAGAAAAGCTGACCATCCTGGAAGCCCTTGCAAATTCCGGGGATATCACGATAACCGGCGACCGCAAGGCAGTGACGGTCATCAGGCAGTTCCCCTACGGCACCGAAATGCATGATATCGACCTTACCGATGTAAAATCCATGCAAAGCCCTTATTATTTTATCCAGCCAAACGATTACATCTATGTCAAGCCCTTAAAGCAAAAGTCATGGGGAACAGGGAAAACCGGTATAGAATCGTTAACCACGATAATTACCATCCTGTCTTTGGCAACAACAACCTTTTTATTGCTTAAAAATTAAAACGTATTAGATGCTCGATACCAAGGATTTTTCTTTTTTTGAAAGTGAGAACAGTTTTGATTTTAAAGGCTTTCTGATAAAGACTGCCAGTTATTGGCGTTGGTTCCTGGTAAGCTGGATTGTTGCTTTCACGATTGCATACCAGGTCAATATCAGGAAGGAGAAAATATATGGATTGGAAACCACCATTTCCGTGAAAGAAGAGAACAACCCTTTTTTTACAGCGAATACCAGCCTGGTCTTCAACTGGGGCGGTACTTCAGACCAGGTCCAGACGATTGCTTCCACCTTAAGGTCACGGTCACACAATGAATTGGTGGTCAGTAAGCTTGATTTCTTCATCGATTATCTTAAGGAAGGTAAATACAACATGATTGATGCTTATGGAGAGGCACCATTTTATGTTGAATTTGATAAAAAGTACGGACAGCTTGCAGGGATCCCTATCAGGATTACTTTTTTGAGCGAAAGCGTATACCAGGTCTATATCAATTTTGAGAGTGACAGCGCCGGCCTGATCAATTATTCCGATAATTCTAATAGCAGCACAGCCGTATCCAAAGGGGAATTCAAAGCCAATTTCAGGACGGGCGAAAAAGTAAAACTGCCGTTCCTGAACTGGAAGTTGTTTATAAAAGACAACCCTGGTTTTTACAAAGGAAATATATATTTTGTCCGGTTTAACAGTTTTGACGGCACCGTTTCCGGATACCAGGGCATCAATGTTGAAGCGGATGCGAAAGGTGGATCAATACTGAAGTTGTCACTCCAGGGCACCAATAAAGCCAGGATCGTAAAATACCTTAACACTACGGTACAGGTCCTGAAAGAGAATGAGCTGGCTGCGAAAAACCAATTTGCGACCAACACCATCAACTTTATAGACAGTACGATGATCGCCATGGAAGACCAGATTAAGCGTACAGGCGATGAGCTCAAAGCATTTACAAAAGGAAAAAACCTCGTGCAGATTGAAGGAGGTGGTGCGCAAATCAACGGGCAACTTTTGGAATATGAGATCAAAAAAGATGAAGTGGCCAGAAAAATTGCCTATTACAACAATTTACGGAATTACCTGAAAAACGAAAGTGATTTTTCAAAACTAACGGCACCGGCAGTAGCAGGCATAGAAGACCCGAATATTGTGGTAAACGTCTCAAAACTGATTTCACTTTCCACGCAACGTTCAGAAATGAAATACGCAGTGAAGAGCAAGAAGATGTTTGATGATTTTGACAACCAGATGGACGCTATTAAAAACATATTGCTTGAAAATATCGTTTCTGCAAAATCGGCGCTGCAATATGAAATGAATATGGTGACCGGGAATATGAATAAGGCCAACAATTCCATAAAACAACTTCCGGAAGACCAGCAGGAACTCCTTAAAATCCAGAGAAAATACGATCTTAACAGCAATATCTACAATGATTTCCTGAAAAAAAGGACCGAGGCGGATATTGTCAAGGCCGCAAATGTATCCGATATCAAATTTATCGACCCTGCAAAAGATGTCGGTGGCGGATTGGTAGGCCCGAAAACAGGTGTCAATTATGTGCTGGCGTTATTTTTAGGTTTTATTATACCATTGCTCTTCGTATTCGGGATTTTCTTCGTCAACAATTCCATCCAGAATACCGATGATGTGTCCAAACTGACGACAATCCCATTGATAGGTGTCATCGGTAAAAAGCACACCGACTCGAACCTTTCTGTATTTGAAAGACCAAAGTCGGCCTTGTCCGAATCTTTCAGGGCCATCCGTTCTTCGCTGCAGTTCCTGTACAAAAAACAAAACGTATCGGGAGCCAAGACTTTGATGATTACTTCGTCGGTGAGCGGTGAAGGCAAGACCTTTTGCTCCATTAATATCGCGACCGTGTTTGCAATGAGCGAAAAGAAGACCATCATTATTGGGTTGGATTTAAGGAAGCCTAAGATTTTCGGGGATTTTAAAATCAGCAATGATATCGGTGCCGTGAATTACCTGATTGGGCAAAAAACGCTTGATGAAATCATCCAGCCGACACACATCCCCTTCCTGGATGTCATTACCTCCGGACCGATTCCGCCAAACCCCGCCGAACTGATCCTTAGCGATGGCATGCGCGACATGCTTTTGCTGCTGAAGGAAAAATATGACTACATTATCCTGGACACGCCTCCTATCGGGTTGGTTTCTGATGCGTTGGAACTGGCACCATATTCTGATGTGATATTGTATGTCATCAGGCAGAATTTTACCAAAAAGGACATGATTACCCTATTGAATACCAGATACAAGCGGGATGAAATTGACAATGTCAGCATCATCCTGAACAGTTTCGAAAGCAAGGCAAAATATGGTTATGGCTACGGTTACAGTTATGGTTATGGCTACGGTTACGGAAGCTATTCCAACGGTTACCATGAAGATGACAAGAAAGGGAATATTTTTGTCAGGGCCCTCAAGTTTATCATTGGCGATATTTCGCTGCGTAAAAACAAAGGCGACTAAACTGCGATTACGCAACAGCTGTTAATGAAATTATAAATCATATATTTGCACAAATTTTCAAATATGCAGTCAACTATATTGATTACGGGTGGGGCGGGATTTATAGGCTCTAATCTTTGTGAACATTTTATTGGCAAAAATTATAAGGTGGTTTGCCTTGATAATTTTGCCACCGGTCACCGCCACAATATCCAGCACCTGTTTGAAAATCCAAATTTCACATTGGTTGAAGGCGATATCAGGAACATAGACGATTGCAGAAAAGCAGTCGGCGGTGCGGATTATGTATTGCATCAGGCTGCGTTAGGTTCAGTTCCAAGGTCTATCAATGACCCCGTGACGAGCAATGATGTAAACGTCAGCGGATTCCTCAATATGTTGGTGGCTTCGCGTGATGCCAATGTGAAAAGGTTTGTATTTGCTGCCAGTTCCTCCACTTATGGTGATTCTGAAAGTTTGCCAAAAGTAGAGCATGTTATAGGGAAACCGCTTTCCCCTTATGCCATCACAAAATATGTAAATGAATTGTACGCCGATATTTTCAGTAAGACCTACGGGCTGGAAACCATCGGATTAAGATATTTTAATGTATTCGGAAGGAAGCAGGACCCAAAAGGGGCGTATGCTGCCGTAATCCCGAAATTCGTGATGCAGTTTATGAATTACGAAAGTCCCGTCATCAACGGCGATGGAAATTATTCAAGGGATTTCACTTATATTGATAACGTCATCCAGATGAATGAACTGGCGATGACCACCCAAAATCCCGAAGCGGTAAATACAGTTTACAATACGGCTTTCGGCGACCGCACCACGCTCAACGACCTCGTCGGTTACCTCAGGGAATTCCTGGCTGAACACGATCCGGCCATAGCCAATGTTGAAGTGGTTTACGGACCGAACCGCGCCGGTGATATTCCGCATTCGCTTGCCAGCATTGACAAAGCGAAAAACCTGATGGGTTACAATCCCCAATATTCCATGCGCGAAGGATTAAAACAGGCCGTAAACTGGTATTGGAACAATCTCAAATAACACAAAGCGTAAAAAATGAAAATAGCAGTCATAGGTTTAGGATATGTTGGTTTGCCATTGGCACGATTATTTGCAACCAAATACTCCGTTGTAGGATTTGACATCAACCAGAACCGCGTTAACGAGCTTAATGTAGGAGTGGACAATACCCTCGAAATTGAAAAAGAATTGCTGCAGTCCGTTTTGCTTAAAAGCGCTTCGGATAACGCCAATGGACTTTGGTGCTCTGCAAATCCTGAAGATATCAAGGACTGCAACTATTACGTAGTGACCGTTCCGACACCCGTTGATAAAAACAACCGCCCGGACCTTACCCCTTTATATAAGTCAAGTGAAACGGTGGGTAAAGTGCTTAAAAAAGGCGATATCGTGATTTATGAATCGACCGTTTATCCCGGTGTTACTGAAGAAGAATGTGTGCCGGTGCTTGAAAAGATCAGCGGACTGAAATTCAATGTTGATTTCTTCGCAGGTTATTCCCCTGAGCGCATCAACCCCGGTGATAAAGAACATACCGTCGAAAAAATCCTGAAAGTAACCGCTGGTTCTACGCCTGAAATAGGACAGAAAGTAGACCAGTTATACAAATCCGTAATCACCGCCGGAACGCATCTCGCACCGACTATTAAAGTGGCTGAAGCTGCCAAAGTGATTGAAAATTCACAACGCGACATCAACATTGCTTTCGTCAACGAACTGTCAAAGATTTTCAACAAGCTCGGAATCGATACGCACGACGTCCTTGAAGCCGCCGGTACCAAATGGAATTTCCTTCCCTTCCGTCCCGGATTGGTTGGCGGGCACTGCATCGGTGTGGATCCGTATTACCTTGCGCAAAAAGCGCAGGAGTGCGGTTACCATCCTGAAATCATCCTTGCGGGCAGGAGGCTCAACGACAGTATGGGCTCTTATGTGGCTTCCGAAGTCGTTAAGCTGATGATACGGAATGGTGTTGTCGTAAATGGTGCTGAACTGCTGATGCTCGGAATTACGTTCAAAGAGAATTGCCCTGACGTAAGGAATACTAAAATCGTTGATGTGATTGCTGCATTGGAAGAATATGGCATCCGTGTTTCTATCTATGATCCATGGGCGAATCCAGCCGAAGTGCAGCACGAATACAAACTGAAAACGACCAATACCATTCCTGATGAAAAATTCGATGCCATTGTGCTCGGCGTTTCGCATCATGAATTCCGCGATATTGATTACGATGTTTTGAAAAAGCCGAATGCGGTTTTATATGACGTAAAAGGCATACTCGGCAGTAAAGCCGACGGTAAATTATAATAAGAATTCAATCCTTTTGAAATATTAATACAATGAAAATTACAAACATTTGTTGCATCGGGGCCGGTTATGTGGGCGGTCCGACCATGGCAATCATAGCCCAGAAATGTCCTCATATTAAAGTGACCGTTGTCGACCTGAATGCGGAGAGGATCGCTGCATGGAATGATGAGAACGTGGAGAATATTCCGATTTATGAGCCGGGACTGAGTGAACTGGTTGGGGAAGCACGCGGACGCAACCTGTTTTTTTCAACTGAGGTGGATAAGGCCATTGATGAAGCACAGATGATTTTTATTTCCGTAAATACGCCTACAAAAACCTACGGATTAGGTAAAGGAATGGCAGCTGATTTGAAATACATCGAACTGTGCGCGCGCCAGATTGCGAGCATTGCCAAAAACGATAAGATTGTAGTTGAAAAATCGACGCTTCCGGTAAGGACCGCCGAAGCCATAAAGAGTATTTTGGAGAATACCGGAAACGGCGTTCATTTCCAGATTTTATCAAACCCTGAATTTTTAGCCGAAGGTACAGCGGTGCAGGATTTACTCCAGCCGGACCGTGTGCTCATCGGTGGAGAAACCAGTCCGGAAGGCGAGCAGGCCATCAATTCTTTGGTGGAAGTGTATGCCAACTGGGTTCCTAAAGAACGCATCCTCACCACCAATGTGTGGTCGTCGGAGCTGTCAAAACTGACGGCAAATGCATTCCTGGCGCAAAGGGTTTCTTCGATTAATGCCATGTCCGAATTGTGTGAAAAGACCGGCGCAGATGTCAATGAAGTGGCGCGCGCCATCGGGATGGACAGCCGTATCGGGCCGAAGTTCCTGAAATCATCAGTGGGTTTCGGCGGGTCTTGTTTCCAGAAGGATATCCTGAACCTGGTTTATATTGCCAAGTCTTACGGACTCCATGAAGTGGCCGATTACTGGGTGCAGGTCATCATCATGAACGACCACCAGAAAAGGAGGTTTGCTGCAAACATCGTACAGACATTATATAACACGGTTTCCGGGAAGAAAATTGCGTTCCTCGGATGGGCATTCAAGAAAGATACCAACGATACGCGCGAATCCGCAGCAATTTATGTTTCGGATTATTTGCTGAACGAACAGGCCAACATCGCCGTTTTCGATCCACAGGTAAAAGAAAAACAGGTACTTGCCGATTTGGATTACCTCCAGTCACGCCCGTCAGATCTTAATAAGAAAGGTATTAATGTGATGGATGATCCTTATGAAGTTTGCAAAGGTGCCCATGCGGTGGCCATCCTTACAGAATGGGATGAATTCAGGGAATACGACTGGCAGAAAATTTATGATAATATGCAGAAACCAGCATTCGTATTTGATGGCAGGAACATTTTGGATACTCCAAAACTGACCGCTATAGGATTCATTGTACAGTCGGTAGGAAGTACAAATTAGTAAATACTATTTTTCAAATAATATGAGCCCTTAAAATTTTAAGGGCTTTTTGTTTTTTTTATGTTAAAAAGAGTACTTTTGTTACTCACTCGGTTTAACTCATGCTCGAATCACTTATTACTTCAAAGACGAGATTAAGGATATTGGTGAAATTTTTCATGAATGTCGCTACCAATGGCTACCTGCGTGGCCTGGCAGAAGAGTTGAACGAATCCACAAACGCCATCCGAAAAGAGCTCAACAACCTGATGGATGCCGGATTCCTGGAAAAGGAAACCAGCAAAAATAAAATTATTTACAAGGCGAATATCAAGCATCCGCTGTTTGCCATCATACAAAAAATCGTGCGTCACCATATCGGGATCGAGGCCATGGTCGAAATGATCCTGCAACGTATGGGCGATGTGGAAAAGGTAGTAATCATCGGGGATTATGCCAATGGCAATGACAGCGGTACGATCCAGGTGATTTTAGTCGGGCAGAATTTGCATGCAAGCTACATTGACAAACTGGGGGCCAAGATTGAAAATGAGATAAAGCGCAAGGTCGAGTTCTTTTTAATGAGTGACTATGACGATGACAAGGGCCTCGTGATTTATGAAAACCACAAACCGACGGTATAATGCCCTGGTTTGTAATTTATACGCAGGCACGCAATGAAAAAAAAGTTGCCTTACGCCTGGAAAATATCGGAATAGAAGTCTATTGCCCGCTGGTAACACAAATCAGGCAATGGTCGGACAGGAAGAAAAAAGTGGAAACACCGCTGATCAGTTCTTACGTTTTTGTAAATGTCACTGAAAATGAAAGGGAAAAAGTATTCCAGGTCCCCGGAGTCGTACGTTATCTTTTTTGGCTTGGAAAGCCCGCGGTGATACGGAACGAAGAAATTGAAGCGCTTAAGGACAGCCTGAAAGAGGCGGTATTTAAGACAGAAATAACAAGCCTGAAACCAGGCAGCCCGATCAGCATCCCGCACGGTCCTTTTCAGGGAAAACTGGGAACGGTGAGCCAGGTGAATAAAAACAGTGTGAAAATTATCCTTCAGGAAATGGGGATCCTTATCACGCTCATTAAGCACGAAAGCGCTTAAAACTGAAAATAGAATCATTGCCAGGTCAGGCCACATTGTGGGACTGACACGGCGAAGCCATTTAAAAAAGTATTAAAAATATGAAGTCAGTAAAGAAAATATTGATTACAGGAGGTGCCGGATTCATCGGTTCGCATGTCGTCAGAAGGTTTGTAAAACAATATCCGGATTACCGCATCGTAAACCTTGATGCGCTGACGTATGCCGGGAATCTTGAAAACATCGCCGATATCGAAAAGGAACCGAATTACACTTTCGTAAAAGGCGATATCACTGATGCGGATTTTATCAACGACTTATTTGCCAACCATCATTTTGACGGCGTAATCCATCTTGCTGCGGAATCACACGTGGACCGCTCCATTACAGATCCGATGTCTTTCGTAAAGACAAACGTCATCGGGACGGTGAATTTACTGCATGCCGCAAAGGCTTCATGGGCAGGCCATTTCGAAGGAAAGCGTTTTTACCACATCAGCACCGATGAGGTTTACGGAAGCCTGGGCCAGACCGGATTATTTACTGAAACGACACCTTATGACCCGAATTCGCCTTACTCCGCGTCAAAAGCGGGCTCAGATCATTTTGTAAGGGCTTATGGTGAGACTTACGGATTGCCTTATGTCATTACCAATTGCTCCAACAATTACGGCCCGAACCATTTTCCTGAAAAATTTATTCCATTACTGATTCATAATATCATCCAAAATAAGGCCCTGCCGGTTTATGGCGATGGCAAATACACCCGGGATTGGCTTTTTGTAAAGGATCATGCTTTGGCCATTGACCTGGTTTTTCATGAAGGTAAAAACCATGAGACCTACAATATCGGCGGCTTCAATGAATGGCAGAATATCGACCTCGTGAAATTGCTTTGCGCAAAAATGGATGCAAAACTAAATAGGCCGGCAGGGACTTCAGAGCAGTTGATTACGTATGTGAAAGACCGTCCCGGCCACGATTTGCGGTATGCGATTGATGCGTCTAAAATCAATAAGGAACTCGGCTGGAAACCGTCAGTGACTTTTGAAGAAGGCCTGGAGCTGACTATTGACTGGTACCTGCAAAATGAAGATTGGCTGAACCATGTCACTTCAGGTGATTACAAAAACTATTACGACAAACAATATCACTAATAAACCAAATTATTAATCTTAAAATCTGCAGTATGACACTTGAAAATAAATCGATTTTAATTACCGGCGGGACGGGATCTCTTGGAAAAGCCCTCACAGCGCACATTTTCAAAACGTATCCGAAAATCAAAAAACTGATCATCCTTTCCAGGGATGAGCAGAAACAGTTCCAGATGGCACAGGAATTCCCATTGAGCGAATATCCGCAAATCCGTTTCTTTTTAGGGGATGTCAGGGACCAGGAGCGATTGATCAGGGCTTTTCAGGGCGTTGACATCGTCATCCACGCTGCAGCAATGAAACACGTGCATTTGGCAGAATACAATCCTGATGAATGCATTAAAACCAACATCGGCGGGGCACAGAATGTCATTCACGCCGCGTTGCAGACCAATGTTGAAAATGTCGTGGCACTGTCAACCGATAAGGCCTGCGCACCAATCAATTTATATGGTGCTACAAAACTGACCTCGGATAAATTATTCGTGGCCGCCAACAACATTAAAGGGATGAACCCGATCAAATTTTCTGTAGTCAGATACGGAAACGTGATGGGATCTAACGGGTCGGTCATCCCGTTTTTCATGAAGAAAAGGCCGGAAGGCAAACTCCCGATTACAGACCCAAACATGACACGTTTCAATATTTCGCTTCAGGGTGGAGTAGACATGGTCATGCATGCGATTCAGCATGCCTGGGGCGGCGAGATATTCATTCCGAAAATTCCGTCCTATAAAATTACGGACGTAGCGAAAGCAGTAGCGCCTGAGTGTACGCTGGATGTTGTCGGAATCCGTCCTGGAGAGAAAATCCATGAGGAAATGATTACGCCTTCGGACTCATTTTACACTTACGATTTAGGGAAGTATTATACCATCCTCCCTTCGACGCATGGCTGGAAACTGGCTGATTTTATAGAAAAATTTAATGCCGTGCGCGTGCCTGAAAATTTCGCATACAATTCTGAAACCAATACCGAATGGGATTCTGTAGATGATTTAAGAAGATTGATTGTTGAGCACGTAGATCCAAATTTCGAAGCATAATGGAAAAAATGAATATCCCTTACGGCCGACAGAACATCACCGAGGAAGACATCAAAGTGGTCATCGAGACTTTACAGTCGGACTACCTGACCCAGGGCCCGAAAATCCTCGAATTTGAAGAAGCTTTTGCGAAATACGTCGGTGCGAAATATGCTGTTGCCATCGCCAATGGAACCGCTGCGTTGCATTTGTGTGCAATGGCATTGGATGTTGAGCAAGGTCAGAAAGTCATCACCACCCCGATTACTTTTGCCGCTTCTGCAAACTGTGTAAGGTATTGCGGAGGTGAAGTGGTTTTTGGAGATATCGATCCGGAAACGTATTTACTCGATATCAATTCCGTAAGGAAACTTTTGGAAGCTTCCCCTAAAGGAACCTATCAGGGCATTATCCCGGTTGATTTTGCCGGAAGGGCCGTGGATTTGGAAGCGTATAAAAAACTCGCAGATGAATATAATTTGTGGATTATTGAAGATGCATGCCACGCTCCGGGTGGTTATTTCACCGATTCGAAAGGGCAGCAGCAACTGTGCGGAAACGGCAATTTTGCCGAACTCGCCATTTTCTCTTTTCATCCCGTAAAGCACATTGCCTGTGGTGAAGGCGGCATGATTACGACCAACGATGAGGCCTTGTACAAAAAACTATTGAAGTTAAGGACTCACGGGATCGTAAAGTCCGAAGACCAATACACCAATTCCATTGCGTTTGCAGGCGGCGACGAAAAATATCCGTTGTGGTATATGGAAATGCAGGATCTCGGATACAATTACCGCCTTACTGATTTCCAGGCAGCGCTTGGTTTAAGCCAGCTTTCGCGTGCGAATGAAGGTATTGACAGGAGAAGGCAGATTGCCGCAACCTATTTCGATGCTTTCAACGGCAAAGATTACATTCAGGGACAATCCGGTGTCGTGGAAGGGCATGCCTACCATTTGTATATCATTGAAGTGGAGAACCGCCTTGGGCTTTACAATTATTTAAGGGAACACGGGATTTACGCGCAGATCCATTACATCCCATGCCATTTGATGCCTTATTACAGGCAATTTGGCTGGAAGGAAGGCGATCGCCCGTTTTCTGAAAACTATTACAAATTATGCATCAGCCTGCCGATGTACCCGACATTATCGGAAGCACAGCAACAATATGTGATTTCGGCGATCAATACATTCTATGAGGCTGAATAATAAAATCGGACTCGGGACGGTCCAGTTTGGCATTCCTTACGGCGTGACGAACAGCAATGGGCAGACCCCGGCCGATGAAGTTTCGAGGATTCTCCGGTATGCTTCTGCAAACGGGATTGATACCCTCGATACGGCTTCTGCTTATGGAAACGCTGAAGAAACGCTAGGACAGAATGACCTGAACCGTTTCAAAATCGTTTCCAAATTCCTGAGTGCTGAAAATTACATGCCGATTTCGGCCCAATTTACAAAGTCGCTGCAAAACCTGAAAATGAATTCGTTGTACGGCTACCTTGCACATCGTCCGTTGGCTTTGCTCGACAATGAGAAAGAGTGGGAGACATTGCTCGGTTTAAAACAACAGGGAAAAGTTCAAAAAATCGGGTTTTCACTGAATTCCGTAAATGAATTGGAACGATTGCTGGATAAAGGCTGTTTTCCGGATCTGATCCAGGTGCCGTTCAACTATTTCGACAACCGTTTTGCGCCACTGATGCAGGAATTAAAAAGCAAAGGCTGCGAAATCCATACACGCTCTGCGTTTTTACAGGGGCTTTTTTTCGCAGATACTACAAAACTTCCTGCTTTTTTCGATGGTGTAAAAGAGCAGATTAATGCGCTCCAAAATGATTTCGGAACTAATTTATCAGGCGCGTTGTTGAAATATACCCTGTCATTGCCTTACATCGACAAGGTAATCATGGGTGTCGAAAACCTGGAGCAGCTTCAGAATAATATTACCGGTATTGATTCTGCGCTGCTCATGCCCGAAAATAAAAATATCATTTCCGACACTTTATTAATGCCTTCAAACTGGCCAAAATAATATGATACAAACCTTTTCGCTTACCGGAAAAACCGTCGTCATTACAGGCGGTTACGGATATCTTGGAAAAGCCATCACCGAAAGCCTGCGTTTTCACGGCGCATTGGTATATGTGCTTGGCAGGAATGAGGAAAGTTTCGAAAATACATTTGAAGATAAGGACAATCTTTTTTTTCAAACCTGCGATGTCTCGGAAACGGCAAGCATCCAGCAGGCTTTTGAAGCAATAAACAAAGTCCGCCCGATCGATATCCTGATCAACAATGCTTTTTTCAGCAAAGGGCAATCCCCTGAAACCATGTCCGATGAAGATTGGGCCACAGGTATAGACGGTACTTTGAACAGCGTTTTCAAATGCATCAGGGAAATTATCCCCTATTTCAAAGCGTCGGGATCGGGGAAAATCATCAATGTTTCCTCAATGTACGGCATGGTCGCACCGCAGTTTGAGGTGTATGACGATTTTCCGCAGTTTTTAAATCCGCCGCACTATGGCGCCGCAAAAGCGGGAATCCTGCAGCTGACGCGTTACTATGCAAACTATCTCGGAAAATATAATATCAATGTAAATGCCGTAACTCCCGGTCCTTTCCCATCTGGAACGGTACAGGAGACAGAAGGTTTCATCAAAGCGCTCGAAGTGAAAACCAGCCTGGGCAGGATTGGAAAACCCGAAGACCTGGCTGGCGCTTTCGTTTTCCTTGCTTCAGGTGCATCAAACTTTATCACAGGTCAGAACATCGTCGTGGACGGCGGCTGGACCAGCAAATAATCGACACAAAATTGACTTCATAATGGAAAATACATCATTGGGAAACCAGGTTATCATTGAAATTGCAAATACGCATGGTGGCGATATCAGCTACATCACGGCTTTGATAAAACAATTTGAAAAATTTCAGGATTACAGCATCAAATTCCAGCCTTTGCATCCGGATAAACTGGCGACACCTAATTTCTCTGCCTATACGATTTATCAGGAATTACTTTTCAGTTCTGAAGAATGGCGCGGTTTGATATCGCTTGCGAATGAAACCAAAAACGTATGGCTCGATATTTTTGATGAATATGGGGTGCAGATATTGAAAGAAAATTTTGACTCCGTTTACGGCATCAAGTTACAGGTTTCGGTGTTGTTTAATGCTGTTGTCATCAGGGAACTTTCGACGCTTAATTTATCGGGCAAGAAACTGATCCTGAACATCGCTGCACTGGAATTGCATGAAATCGAGTACTTCCTCAATAAATTTGAATCTGATTTAAATCCGTCTGAGATTTTACTCGAAGTCGGTTTCCAGGGTTACCCGACGCAACTGCTGGATTCCGGAATTTCAAAAATCAAGATCGTAAAGGAACATTTCGGCAAGAAAATCGTGTTCGCCGACCACATTGACAGGGAATCGAAATACGCAATATGGATGCCGGCCATGGCCATGGCTTCAGGTGCCGATATCATCGAAAAGCACGTGCTACTTGACAATATGGAGACCAAATACGATAAATATTCGAGCCTTGATATTGCACAGTTTACTGAAATGATTGAAATCATTACCAATTTTTCAGAACTCGACCAGGCCGGGTTCATCAATGAAAGGGAACGGACTTACCTCAAGAATTCTATTATGAAACCCATCCTGAAAGCCGATAAGGTCAAAGGACAAATGCTTTCCGTAGCCCATGATTTTGATTATAAAAGATCAGGACTTAATGGTTTGAATTCGAAGGAAATCAGTGACAGGATTGCCAGTTTCCACATCCTGAGCACGAATAAGGCTGCAGGAGATACACTGCAGGCCACCGATTTTAAGAAAGCCAATATTGCGGTAATTTCGGCATGCAGGTTGAAATCTTCAAGGCTGAAACAAAAGGCGTTGCTGAATATTGGTGATCTTCCATCGGTATCATTTTCGCTGAAGAACCTTTGCCGTTTTACAAATGTAAATCATGTTATTCTGGCCACATCGACGCTCGAAACCGATGCGCCTTTGAAGGATTATACATACAGTGATGCCGTGATTTTCCACCGCGGCGACCCTGAGGATGTGATTCAAAGATACCTCGACATTATCAGGCAGCTTAAGATCGATGTCGTAATCCGTGTGACCGCTGACAACCCATACCTGGACAATGACATTTGCCAGATTTTGCTCCAATCGCATTTTGAAAGCGGCGCCGATTATACCGCCGGAAAAAACGCCAGTGTGGGCACCAATATTGAAATCATGAACGCACAGGCTTTGGAAAAGGTAAAAAGCCATTTCCCGAATGCCGATTATTCTGAATACATGACGTGGTATTTCATGAACAATCAGGAGCATTTCAAGATCAACCTCGTAGACCTTCCTGAAATGTATGTCAGGGATTACAGGCTTACACTGGATTACGACGAAGATCTGCAGCTGTTCAACCAGATCCATGAGAAACTTTCCGGTGTTCCCGATTATACCTTAAAAGATGTCATCGCAGTACTGGATGCCAATCCTGAACTTGCCCAAATCAACAGCCACATCAATCCGGCTTATATGATCAACCAGGAATTGATAGATACATTAAACGAAAAAACAAAAATTAAACTGTAACCGCTATGATTACCGGAACATTGGAAAATATTAAAGAGTACCAGGCTATTTATCCTGCAATTTCTGAATTGGCATCTTATCTGGAAAATCATTCTCTTTCAGATCTGGATACAAAAACCGCTTTGGAGACCATTACTTTGATTCCGCTGAAAAGCGAAAAGCCGGGTGACAATTTCGATCCGCGCGTACTGGAAGCGCATAAGGTACAAATGGACATCCACATTACGCTTTCGGGTGTCGATGTGGTCGCTTACGCAGATTTGGATAAAGAGAGCGCCATTTTTAAGGAGTATGATAAGGATGGTGATTATTTGCTGGCCCATTCCGATAATATTAAAACCATTACCGTTCCCGCCGGATATTTCTGCATTATCCCGAACCAGTTTGCGCACATGGCATTGTATGCAGGCCATCAGGATGTGAAAAAGATTGTAGTAAAATTTAACGCTTAAGTTTGAAAAAACAGGTCTTTTTCAGGGCAGACGGAAGTGCACAAACCGGACTTGGTCATTTGGTGCGATGCCTCGCATTGGCACAAATGCTTCAGGACGACTTTGACATTGAATTTGTCTGCATGGAAATTCCTGATATCATAAAGCAGGATATCATTACCAAAGATTTTTCAGTACGGGAAATTGCTTCCGAAAATGATTTCATCAACTCACTTCCAACCGATGCCATTGTCATCATCGATCACTATGGCCTGAACGTGGATTTCCACAAAGCCATAATTGCAAAGGATTGTAAAGTGATATGTATTGATGACCTTCACGAAAAGGAATTCCATGCCCACGTGATTATAAACCATGCCCCCGGAATTTCTGAGGACGATTATAAAGCGCTGCCGGATACAAAATTTGCCCTTGGACCGGATTATGCATTGTTGCGTCCGGCTTTCCTTGAGGCGGCGAAGACCTCTGAAAAGAAAAATAAAATAAAAACCGTCCTGATTTGTTTCGGCGGAAGTGATTATTTAAACCTGACACAGAAAATCACGGCGTTTGTTGCAGGTTTAAGAAATGACTATCAGGTTTTTGTGATTACCGGTGCGGCCTATGCCTTTACAGAGGAATTATCGGCTTATTGCGCTGCTTATCCTGAAATCACACATTTCAGTGCGATACCCGAAAAGCAAATGCTCGACCTGATGAAAAAATCAGACCTTGCGATTGTACCTTCCAGCGGCATCGTTTTTGAAGCGCTTGCCGCAGGATGCAAAGTGATGAGTTCTTGGTATGTAGATAATCAACGTGAAATATTTGACGGTTTCCGTGACTTGCAGGCCATAATACCTCTCGAAAGTTTTGAAGATATTTCAGAGGAATTGTTCCTGAATATTGAAAATATAGAAACCAGGCAGGTTATCGACGGTTTGTCAGGAAAACGCCTGCTTCAATTAATCAGTGAATTGTAAATGAAAATAGGGATTTTAGCTTCGGGCGGACTCGGATTAAAGGTTTTGCAGCAATGCAGCGACCTGCTGGATCCTGTTTTTATTGCCGCCGATTCGAAGTCAGATGGTATTATCGATTTTGCTAAAGAAAAGCAGATTCCGCTATTTACCGGAAATCCCAGAAACGGACGGCTCCTGTCATTTTTAAACGAAAATTCCCTGAGCTGTGACTTACTGTTCTCCATAAATTACCTGTTCCTGATCGAGCAGGATATTTTAGATGCGATACCTTCCTGCATCAATTTTCATGGTAGTTTATTGCCTAAATACCGGGGACGGACACCGCACGTCTGGGCCATCATCAATAATGAATCCGTTACAGGAATTACGGCACATTTCATCGATGACCAATGTGATACCGGTAATATCGTATTGCAGAAACAAATCATGATCGGACCTGAAATGACAGGTGCCGAAGTGCTGGCGCAATATGAAACTTATTACCCGATTATGATTCGGGAGATTTATGAAAAAATACAAAACGGAAGCCTTTCGGTTACTGTTCAGGATCATAGCAAAGCGACCTATTTTGGTAAAAGAACCCCTGAAGATGGACAGATTGACTGGAATTGGCAGAAAGAACGGATCAAAAACTGGGTGCGTGCACAGGCACATCCGTATCCGGGTGCTTTTACATTCCTTGATGGACAAAAAATCACGATTGACAAGGTTACGTTTTCTGATTTCGGGTTTGATTCTTCCATGGAAAACGGAACAATTCTACAGACAGATCCCGCCGTTCTTGTTAAGACACAAAATGGCGTGATTGAACTGACACAAATACGCGAAAACAAAGATTTTTTAAAACAAGATAAAATTTTACGATAATGAAGATCGACAACTTTGAAATCAGTAAGGACAGCCCCGTTTTTATCATAGCTGAACTTTCCGCGAACCATAACGGCAGCATTGAAGTGGCCATTGAAACCATCAAAGCGGCTAAAAGGGCAGGGGCTGATGCCATAAAATTGCAGACTTATACTGCCGATACCATCACCATCGATTCTGATAAGGATGATTTCAGGCTGAAGCAGGGTACGATCTGGGATGGCAAGACATTTTATAATTTGTATCAGGAAGCTTATACGCCATGGGAATGGCACAAGCAGCTTTTTGATGAAGCGAAGAAAGCGGGGTTGGTTTGTTTTTCATCGCCTTTTGATCCGACGGCGGTCGAATTTCTTGAAGACCTGGATGCGCCGGCTTACAAGATCGCTTCTTTTGAAATTACTGATATCCCTCTGATTGAATTGACAGCTTCAAAAGGAAAACCGATCATCATCTCTACCGGAATTGCAGAACTTGAGGATATCGATCTTGCTGTGAAAGCGTGCAAAAGGATGGGCAATGACAATATCGCCTTGTTGAAATGTACGTCAAGTTATCCCGCACCTATTGGAGAAGCCAATATGATTATGGTAAAGGACCTCGCGGAAAGATATGGTGTCATCAGCGGTTTGTCCGATCATACTATGGGCAGCACAGTGCCAATCGTAGCGACGGTCATGGGTGCGAAAATTATAGAAAAGCATTTCATACTCGACCATTCCATCGGTGGGCCAGATGCGTCTTTCTCTATGGATGAAGCAGAATTTACCGCCATGGTGAAAGCGGTCCGCGAAGCCGAGTCGGCGATTGGAACGGTAGACTATAAATTAACCGATAAACAGAAAAGCGGCCGCGAATTTTCACGTTCGCTATACGTTGTCGGCGATATGAAATCCGGCGACACCATCACGCCCGAAAACGTGCGTTCCATCAGGCCGGGTTATGGTTTGCATCCAAAACATTACAGGGAAATCTTAGGCAAAAAAGTAAATCGCGATATCGAAAAAGGCATCGCTTTCAGCCTTGATTTTATTGAAGCATAATCACCTCCAACCATGATCGGTAAGATAAAAAAAGGACTGTCGCAACCCGTTGTAAAACGGATGATGGTGTATGCACTCACGGACGGGCTTAGCAAGGCGGTTCCTTTCCTGATCATGCCCATTATTGCATTATACCTCAAACCGGCTGAATTCGGTATTGCCAGTAATTACATGGTGTATACGAATATGGTGGGTGCTTTTATCGGGCTTGGGACGCAGTCATATTTTTCGGTAGATTATTACCGTACGGATATTAAAAACCGGGCAAAATTACTCACCAATCTCGTTGCCATTAATCTTGTCATCATGCTCATAGCAAGTATTGTGATTTTACTGACAAGTGGCTATATCAAGAACTTTTTTGTGATCGGATTGGAATTCCAGTTGCTTGGAAGCCTGATGATGTTCTTCTCAGCCTTCACGGATTTGTTTGTAATCTACCTCAGGATGGAGGAAAAACTGAAGCAATACAGCCGTTTCCAGTTGATGACCTCGTTGTCGTCGGCGCTGCTGAGCCTTGTTTTCATTACGGTATTCCTGATGTCATGGGAAGGGCGCGTATATGCATTATTCCTCAGCAACCTGATTCTTTTTATTATCGCCGCGATCGCTTTCGCAAAAAAAGACCTGTTGAAATTCAAGTATGACAAAGCGATGGTGAAAGATGCGCTGAAATTTGGCATACCGTTGCTTCCACACCGGCTTTCCACCTGGATACGCAGCGGTTTCGATCGTCTCGTCATTACTAAAAAACAGGGCATTAATGCGACAGGTATTTATTCCTTCGGATCGAATATTTCCAATGCGGTGACGCTTTTCGTAAATTCTTTTTCCGCAGCGTTCACGCCTTATGTGTATAAACAGCTTAAAATTGGGGAAGATGAAATAGAGAAGGATTTCGGCATCAAAAAGAAAATCGTGAAAACGTGCTATCTGGCGACTTTAATTTTCGGGGTTTTGTTGGTGGTTTCCTATATTTTGCTGGCGCTGTTCATACAACTCTGCTTTGATTCGTCATACAAAGATGCGATCCTTTACATGCCGTTCTTTTTTGTAAGCATCTTTTTCGGGTTCATATACAACATCGTGTCGATGTTTGTTTTTTACAGTAAAAAGACCAAATTCTTAGGGATATTCACCATGACCATCGCCATTGTACAGGCGGCCAGCGTGATTCCGCTCGTCAACTGGTTCGGGACCATGGGTGCCGCCTATTCGCTTTTGGTAGGCAGTTTCCTTAAAGCATTTATCATCATCATTTACAGCCAGAAAGTATATCCAATGCCGTGGCTTTCAAATTCAAAATCATATGCCTGATCATCCGAAAAACATATTATTTTATTTTGCCTGGCAATTGAATCCCGTGCATTTCGGGGTGGTGATTGAGCAGCTCGAGCGCGTCATCGCACAAAATAAAGGCGAAGGGAAAATCTATTTCTTAAGCTGTGACGGCGTGTTGAAGCCCTGCCATACCAATCGTGAAGGCGATCCGGCAAAATGTACTTTATGCCAGTTTAACAATGATACCGCTTTAAGCAAATATAAAGGCCAGGTCGAGGTATTGAAGATTTCGGATTACAACAGGCAGTATAGTGTTCCGACATTTGAATACAATTCCGTGCCGGATATTAAAAAACTACGATACAAGGACGTGCAGATTGGCTATGGCGCTTTTTCAACCTATATCTCTGCAACGAGGAACCTCGAGCCGATAATGGATTCTGAGTTCCGGGAATATTTTGACAAAATGCTCGCCAGCCAGGTCATGCTAACCGATGTGGTTTTGGATATTATCGAGCAAAAGGAAATCGGAAGCGCTTACTTTTTCAATGGCCGCACCGCAGATACCAGGCCATTGTATGACATTTGCAAGACAAGGGAAATCCCGTTTGTGTCTTTGGAATTTGCCAAGAAAAACGACCAGGAATTCTTCATAAACGAGTTTTTCAATTGTCTGCCTCACGATATCGATTTCAATCATCAGCGGGTTTTAAGTGTTTGGGAAAACGCTCCGGAATCGGTAGAGGAAAGGATAAGATTCGGGAGCGATTTTTACGAAAAACGGAAAAACGGCATCGCCGATTCTGAAAAAAGAAATTACGTTGCAGGCCAGGACAAGGAATTGCTGCCGGAAAACTGGGATGCCTCCAAAAAGAATATTGGCATTTTCATTTCTTCGGAAGATGAATTTGCGGCGATCGGAGATATTTTTGACAAGCTGGCCGTATTCCGGACACAGGAAGAAGGCATCCATGCCATATTGCAGCAGATGGGTAATCGTGAGGGCTACCATTTCTACATCAGGGTGCATCCGAACCTCAAAGCGGTAAAGTATTCGTATGTGACCAGGCTGCAGGATTTTCAGGGGATGTATGATAATGTGACCGTGATTGATCCCAAATCGAGGATCAGCACGTATGCATTGATCGACTATTCGGATGTGACATTGGCCTTTGGCTCTACTGTGGGTGCAGAAGCGGCTTATTGGAGAAAGCCTTCTATCATTCTGGCTGCCTGCTGGTATTATCATCTGGACATTGGCTACAAACCCAAAAATGTTGATGAAGTAGTGGCTTTGCTGGAGCAGGACCTGAGCCCGGGATCCAAACTGGATGCCATCAAATATGGCTACTATTTGTCCGGCGCTGAGAAATTCATGCGCCCGAATGCCTTCAATCCTTTCCCAATCAGTTTCATGGGGAAAAGCACGGGGCTGGGACACAAACACCTTACCGTGTTAGGCAGCCCATTACTTTACAAACTGAAACTGGCCGCTTATAAATCAATCCTAGGATTAAGAAAAAATAAAAAATTAACGATTCCCCGCAAAGGAATGTAGCAATAAGAATTATGGCAAAAATATTAGATTGTACACTAAGGGACGGAGGATATTACACCAACTGGGATTTCAGTACTGACATCGTAAACCGCTATTTCACTTCCTTCAACCACCTGCCGGTAGAATACCTCGAAATCGGTTACAGGTCAAAACCCATGAAAAAATACCTGGGCGAGTTTTTTTACTGCCCGGATTATGTACTCGATAAGGTCAAGCAGCTTTCGACCAAAAAACTTGTCATCATCCTCGATGAAAAAGACGTTCTGCGAGAAGATGTTGTGGAACTTCTCAAGCCGTGCCTCGGCATCATTACAATGGTCAGGATGGCCATCGACCCTAAAAGTTTCAAGCGTGCTTTGGGCCTGGCGGAAGAAGTCAGGAAAATGGGCTTCGAAGTCGGTTTTAACGTAATGTACATGTCGAACTGGCGTGAGCATCCGGATTTCCTGGCGCAGCTTAAAGATGTTCAGGGCCTTTGCGATATTTTCTATATGGTGGATTCCTACGGAGGCGTTTTCCCGGACGATGTCAGGAATACGTATAACCTTGTGAAGGAAAAAGTGGACGTACCGATCGGATTCCACGGGCACAATAATATGGAACTCGGATTGATCAATACACTTACAGCGATCGAATGTGGTGCCGATATCGTCGATTCTACCATCACCGGAATGGGCCGCGGCGCCGGAAACCTGAAAACCGAATTATTGCTTACGGCGCTCAACGCACGTGAAAACCTCGAAGTTGATTTCAATGCCTTAAGCCAGGTCACCGATGCTTTCGAGCAACTGCAGAAAGAGCATGAATGGGGCACCAACCTGCCGTATATGGTGTCCGGAGCCAATTCGCTGCCGCAGAAAGACGTCATGGAATGGGTCAGCAAGAGGTATTATTCCTTTAACAGCATCATTAGAGCGCTGCACAACCAAAAAGAGAAGAAACAGGACAATGAGCACCTGCCAAAATTCGCTTCAGATAAAAAGTATAAAAAAGCATTGGTCATCGGAGGCGGGCCCTCATCATTGAAACACCGCCCGGCATTGCATAATTTTATTGAAGGGACAGATGATTTGTGCCTGATTTTCGCGAGTTCGAAAAATGCAGGTTATTTTGTAGATACCGATAAGGACCAGTATTTCAGCCTTGTCGGCAACGAAGGTTTCAGGCTTTCAGCTGTATTCGACAAAATTGAAAATTTCAGGGGAACCTGCGTCCTTCCGCCATTCCCGAGGAAAATGGGGACCTTTATCCCGGAAAAAATCCGCAGCCACAGTTTTGAGCTCGAAAGTGTTTTTACCGATATCGTGGACGATTCACATACCGTACTGGCATTGCAGACGGCTTTGGAGCTTGGTGTTGAAGAACTGTTTTTCACCGGATATGATGGTTACAGCGATGACAAGATCGGCACGAAAGAGCAGGAACTTTTTGTGGAAAATGAAGCGCTTTTCAAAGCCGTTTCTGAAAAAGGAATCACGCTGCATTCGCTCACACCGACACGTTACAAAGGCCTCGGAACCGATTCCGTTTACGCACACCTGACATAATTTATGGAAATAGCCTTAATCATACCGGCGCGTTACAAATCGACGCGCTTTCCAGGGAAACCGCTGACGGACATTAAAGGAAAAAGCATGATTTTACGTGTTTTTGAGCAATGTGCCAAAGCGTTCCCGAAAGAAAAAATTTATGTTGCCACAGAAGACAACCGCATCGTCGAGCATTGCGAAGCCCATGGCATGCAGGCGATCCTGACCTCGGACGATTGCCTTACGGGAACCGACAGGATTGCTGAAGCAGCCTTGCAGATAGATGCCGATTATTACATCAATGTTCAGGGAGATGAACCGGTTTTTAACCCCGAAGACATCACAACGATTATTTCAAAACTCGAAGAATGCAACGGTGAAGTCATCAACGGCTATTGTGCCATCGATACAGACGAACAATACCGTAGTAGTTCAGTCCCGAAAGTGGTTTTCCGCCCCGATGGCAGGATGTTATACATGTCGAGAAGCCCGATTCCGGGGAATAAAAACCATACTTTCATAAAATCGTGGAGGCAGGTCTGCATTTATGCTTTTCCAAAGAAAGCGCTTGCTGAATTTGCATCCATAAAGGAAAAAACACCGTTAGAGGATATGGAGGATATCGAAATCCTGAGGTTTTTGGAAATGGGTTATGAAGTCAGGATGCTCGAATTGTCAAACGATTCAGTGCCTGTGGACCATCCCGAAGATCTGGAAAAAGTTTTGGAAAGGCTCAAAGATGAATAATATAAAAGAAATCATCTGGGATTTCGACGGTGTCATTTTACTGTCGGATGCAGTGCGTGAGTACGGTTTCAGGAAAATTTTTGAAACCCATCCTGAAGATCAGGTTGAGCAATTGGTGCAATTCCACCTGAAAAACGGAGGCTTGTCCCGTTATGTGAAAATCAGGTATTTTTATGAAAAAATCCTGAATCAATCCATTACAGAAGAAGAAGTGAACCGGCTTGCCGATAATTTTTCGGTGATTATGAAAGATGCTCTTGTTAATGTGAACCTTTTGAATCCGGAATGGATTGAGTTGATGAAGGAAATTGGCGGTGCATACGTGCATTCCATAGCCTCAGGCTCAGACGGCAAGGAATTGAACTATCTTTGCCAGACGCTCGGCATTGCGAAACACTTCAAAATCATATCAGGATCGCCCACGCCGAAAAAGCAACTGGTGGCCGATATCATCAGCTCCAGTGATTTTTCGCCAGCAGAAATCGTACTGATCGGTGATGCCGTAAATGACCTCGAAGCGGCTGAATTCAACCAAATCAAATTCATCGGCTACCACCATCACAGCCTGAAGGACGCGCCGTTATTCCTTACTGATCTGACGAAGGTAGCCCAAATATTAAACAGGAATTAAATGAAGAATATCCTTTTTGCCATAAACACTGAGTACCATGTATTGGTTATTACAAGCCTGATAGAACAATTGTATTCAGACAAAAGCCAATACCATGTGACCGTTTTATTGCATGTAAACATAAAGGCAAACCGCTTTAAGAACCAGTTGAATTTTGAGGCACTGGGCGTTGAGGTTGTGGTTGTTGAAATCGATATTACCAGCAAAGTCTATGATCCTAAAGTGAAGCAGGCACTCGATTATGTACTTTCAAAACCCTACGAAAAGCTCATTTTATTTCTGGAACAGGCTCCGATTAATCAATACCTGATCAACAAATTGTCTCCGAAAGGCACCACCATCTGCATTGCGCCGGAAGGGACCAGGCCATACATCACGATTGCGAAAGCGGCAATCCCTTCAAGGCTCAGGGCGACGATCAAAAACTACCGTTTTTTCAAGACGCAGCGACTTTCTGTAAACCGGCTATACATTGTGAGCAATAAAAATGGCTTTTTAAAACAGACCGATGAAGTCTGGATCAACCATCCGGAAAGTTACAAGAATGTCACGCATAAAAAAGTAGTTCCGATTTCATTGTACACTTCAGAAGGTGAAACAAAAAAAGCATCCGAAATATTTAATTTCGATATCACCAAAGAGATGCCGCAAACCGAAGGAATGTTGTTTTACATCAACCAGTGGTATGTGGAATTTAAGGTGTATGATTTTGAACTCGAAGTGCTTCAGGCGATCCTGGATAAATTTCCGGATAAGACGATTTATATCAAATTGCACCCCAATACGCACGCTTTCCAGATCGAAAAATTTGAGAAAATGGATCGCATTATCCTTAACAGGAGTACCGTTCCTGCCGAACTTTTTATCATCAACCTCAAAAACAGCATCGTGTTCAGTTTTTGGTCGGCTGCATTACTGATCGGAAATCCGTCGAATAAATTTTACTGGATCCACAAATTGCTGGAAAAGCAAAAACTGATGGATTGGTGGTCCATCGTCAATCCGACAAAGCATATCCGTGAAGTGGAAGACATTAACGACATCCAATTTTAAAAGCTGATGCAGCAAACCACTGAAAATACGCAGAAAGACGACTCGTTATGGATGCTGATCCTGTTTTTGATCAACCCATTCTTCTCGTTGGTGTTCTCTATTAAGAATTACTTATCCAGATATTCGAGGAACATCGTGATGCTCTTCTGCGGATTTTACGGACTCACGTTCTATCCGGTGAGGGAATCCATGGATTCTTTCCGGCACCGCGAGGATTTTGTCGAGTGGGCCAGCCAGACTGATATCACTTTTGACCAGTTTGCTTCCAGGCTCTATAGTGAAGATGTAAAATATGTTGACGTTTTCATGCCCTTGCTTAAGTTCGTTGTAAGCCGTTTTACAGATGATGTCGGCATTTTTTACGCGATACTCGGGTTGCTTTTCGGGTATTACCTGTCACGGAATATCTGGCTGCTGGTTGACCATTGTAAGGACAAACTGACCCGCAACCTTGGCATTGTGCTTTTTACAGTAGCTTTCGTCATTGGACCTTGGGAAATCAACTCGTTCAGGTTTTGGATTGGGGCGCAGATGTTTATGTTTTACGGCTACAATTACCTGGTCTTAAAGAAGAAACGACATTTAATAGGATTGATTGCGACGCCCTTCATACACTTCGGTTTCTTCTTTACACTGGTCGTCTTTGCGGTGTATAAGCTGGCGGGGAACAGGCTTCACATCTATTTTATGATATTCCTGGCATCGTTGGTCATCAACAGTTTTCCGGTGGTGAACATACAGTCGTACATTCCGGAAACCTCATTGGACGCACTCAACAAAAAAACCACCAGTTACACCAGCGACGATTATATCGAGGGCAGGGCCGAAGTGGCTTCCGAGCTGAACTGGTACGTAGCTTTCAAGGTAAAGCCGCTGAATTTTACGACTTTTCTGCTTATCGCATTTTTATATTTCAGGAAAAGAAAGGAACTTCTGGAAAGCAAATACCTCTCATTGCTGTGTTTTTCGCTTTTACTGATGTCGTTGTCCTATGCAATTATGGGGGAAGTGCCAACGTTTTTCCGTTATTTCCGTACTTCACTGCTGATGTTCTACGCCTTCCTGTTTTTATTTATGGTTAATGGTGACGAGCAATGGTATAAGAAATTTTATCCATTGCAGGTTTTTGCCACCGTGTTTTACATCATCGTGGAAATCCGTATCTGGTTTGACACCGCTACGGTCGATACCTTTATCTCCAACCCAATTGTGGCATTCATTTCGCAGACCTACATCTGCGTGATTAATTTTATCAAGTAAAGTGAGCCTTAAAGATTTAATTAAAAATAACCTTTACAGCATTTCCGGCTGGTCCACGCCACGGAAAATTGTGGTCATTGAAAGCGACGACTGGGGAAGCATCAGGATGCAGTCTGCGAATGCTTTCGCGGCCATGTCGCAGCAGTTTGCGCTTAAGGACAATCCTTTCAATCGTGTGGATTCGCTCGAAACTGAAAGTGATATGGACATGCTTTATGAATGCCTTAATGCTGTAAAAGATAAAAATGGAAACCACGCCAAAATCACCGCCAATTTCCTCACCGCCAATCCTGATTTTGAAAAAATAAAAGCTTCGCGTTTTGAGCAATATTTTTATGAGGATTTCAGGAATTCATATGAGCGGTATGATTGTGGAAATGCCTTTGAAAAAGTGCAACACGGAATCAATGCAGGTATTTTTTATCCGCAATTTCACGGTCGGGAACACGTTCAGGTGGAATATTGGATGAGAGACCTAATGGAAGCAAAACGCGAAACCTTGATCGGGTTTGAACATGGTTTCTTTGGTTTTGGGCGTAATGAAATTAATGCTAAAGGATATCTTTCTTCGTTCAACGCTGCTTCCGAAACGGAATTGGAAAACGTAAAAAAAACAATACGCGAAGGGCTTCAGCATTTCGAAAAAATCTTTGGGTTTACATCCAGGTCGGTAATCGCTCCGCAAAATACCATGCACCCGAAGTTGCTGCCTTTCCTTAAAGAAAATGGCGTCGATGTCATTCAGGGCGCGCGCGTCAGGAAGCAACAGCCTTTACATGCAAATGAAAAACCAACCGTAAAAAGGTTTATGGGATCGGTAAATGAAGCAGGACAGCTTGATATCGTACGCAACGTCACTTTTGAACCGGGTTCTCATAAGACATCACAGGTTGATAAAGCATTAAAAGAAATCGAAATTGCTTTCCGCTGGGGAAAACCAGCGGTAATCTGCAGCCACAGGCACAATTTTATGGGAACGCTCGACGCATCGAACCGCGAAAAAGGGTTTCAGCAACTTGGGCAGTTACTGCATACCATTTGCAAAAAATGGCCCCAAACCGAATTCATGACCACAATCGAATTGGCCAATCTAATCAAATCATCAAAAAAGCTTAGATGAAAAAAATACTTGTTACAGGAGCCGCAGGTTTCATAGGATTCCATCTTGTCAAAAGATTGCTCGAAACCGGGCACGACGTCTATGGCATCGATAACCTGAACGCTTATTATGATGTAAGGCTGAAACTTGACCGCCTCAGGCAACTTGGCATTGATGTACAGGAAGAGAATTTCCTCAGGCAAAAGGAAGTGGGTAGCAACACTCATAGCCATTTCAAATTCCTCCAGCTCGACCTGACCGATGAGCATCGCCTCGATGTACTTTTTGAAAAAGAGCAGTTTGATGTGGTAGCCAATCTTGCTGCGCAGGCCGGAGTGCGTTATTCTATCGACAACCCGAAAGTATACGTGCAATCGAACGTCGTTGGGTTCATCAACATCCTGGAAGCCTGCCGCCAGAATAATATCAAGCATTTGGTTTATGCTTCAAGTTCCTCGGTATACGGCAACCGCGATGAAGTTCCTTTCTCTGAAAATGACCGCGTCGATCATCCGGTAAGCCTTTATGCAGCAACCAAAAAAAGCAACGAGCTCATGGCGCATGTATATTCACATCTTTACGGATTGCCTACAACAGGCTTGCGTTTTTTTACCGTGTACGGACCTTGGGGAAGGCCGGATATGGCACCGTTCCTTTTCACCAAAGCATTGTTTGAAGGCAAACCGATCAAGGTGTTTAACAATGGCGATTTAAGGCGTGACTTCACTTACATCGACGACATCATCCAGGGCGTAACCGGAATCATCGACAAGGAAGTGTCACAATCGGACTACCGCGTTTTCAATATCGGCAATAACAATCCTGAGAAATTGATGGATTTTATAAAATTCATCCAGGAATCTTCAGGAAAGGAAGCCAAACTTGATTTCCTGCCAATGCAGGCCGGCGATGTGTTCCAGACGTATGCGGACATCGACCAATTGCAGCAATATTCCGGATATAAGCCACAAACCTCACTTAAAGAAGGCCTTCAGCAATTTGTACATTGGTATAAAGAATATTATAAAGTAAGTTGAAAAAGAAAATACTTTTTTTATTGCCTACGCTCGATGCCGGTGGTGCCGAGAATTATGCACTCCGCGTAATCAATCATTACAAAGAGGAATTTGATTTCAGTGTGCTGTCCGTAAAACTGAGGAAAGGAGACCTGCATGATGATTTTGCTAAAGCCGGTGCAAAAATCTTTTACAGGTCCATCGGATATCTCGACATCAAAAAAGCAAAAGCATTTTATGATTTCCTGAAATCGGAAGGTTTTGATACGATTTGTACCTTCAACGGAAATTTCGGCGGGCTCCCGATCGCGATTGCAAAAAAAGCCGGAATCAAAAACCGGATGGCTTTCTACAGAAGGTCTACGAACGCTTTCGGGAATAATTTCTTCAAAAAGAAATATAATGATTTTGCGAATTTCCTGATCAGGAAAAACGCCACCGGAATCCTGTCAAACAGCCGTGCCGCTTTTGAGAATTTCCATAAGAAATACCATAAAACAGACCCGCGGTATAAAGTCATCCCAAATGGTTCCGATGCTGCGAAATTTGATATTGCCCTCTCAAGGAAAGACGCTGCGAAAAAACTCGGGATAAACGAAAATGCCTATGTCATTGGGCATGTCGGCCGTTTTGACCCGGCTAAAAACCACAATACCATTTTCAAAGTGGCTGCCAAAGTGATTGCAGAAAACCCGGAAGTATTTTTTCTTTTTTGCGGGAAAGATACCGACAGCGATAATTTTAAAGCCAGGCTTGCTGAAAACGGCATCAGCAACAACGGCATCACCTTAGGCCTCAGGAATGATTTAGAGGTGGTTTACAGGGCGATGAATGTGTTTTATTTCCCTTCAGTCACTGAAGGCCAGCCGAATGCCTTAATTGAAGCGATGCTGAGCGGGCTTCCGGTAATCACAGCCGATATCGCTTCAATAAGTGAAGCATTGCCTGAAAACCACCAGCATATGGTTTTTAATCCATTGGAAATAAGGTCGGTAGCGGATTTACTGATCGGTTTTTCAACGCAGCGAATCAACGAAAATGAATTTAAATGCAAAGATTGGGCGAAGGTAAAATTCGACCTCGATAAAAACCTGACCCTTTTCAAAGACCTTTTATAAATATGGCAACAAAAGTCCTTTTTGTGCACGACGGGCCTCTTTACCAGAATAAAAGCGGCGATTTCTTCGGAATCCATTATAACGATAAAATCAAGGCAAGGTACCTGATGCTGGGAGACGAACTGACATTTTGCATGCGCCTCAGGACGATTGAGGATGGCAACAGCAGCAAGTTCAGCCCCATATCTTCAGATCATTTCCGCTTTATCGAATTCCCGAATTTTAAAAGCATCAGGAATTATTTTCCGAACAAAGCCAAAGCCGTGAAAACGATTGAAGAGGCAGTCGCTTCACACGATGTCGTTGTCGCGCGTATGCCGAGCGCTTCAGGAACGATTGCGGTGAAAGCCGCGCGAAAACTCGGGAAGCCTTATCTGGTGGAGTTTGTAGCCTGTACTTTCGACGCTTATTGGAACTACAACTGGAAAGGCAAAATGATTGCGCATTATAAATTGCGTGAACAGCAGCAGATTATAAAGGATTGCCCTTACGTCATTTATGTGACCAAAGAATTCCTGCAAAACAGGTATCCTACAACAGGTAAAAGCATCAATTGTTCCAATGTGGAGCTGAAAGACCTTTCTGAAGAAAAATTAAATAAAAGGCTTGAAAAGATTGCCGCAGGCGTTCCTGAAACGATGTCACTGGCTACGGTTGCGGCAATAGACGTACCGTACAAAGGCCAGGATGATGTGATCAAGGCGATTTCCATCCTGAAGAAACAAGGAGTAACTGTAAAATATCATGTGATCGGACAGGGCAAACCCGATTATTTAAAAAGTATTGCCGAAAAACACGGAGTAACAAACCAGGTCGAAATCATCGGGGCATTGCCGCACGAACAGGTTTTTGAATTCCTTGAAAAAATCGATTTGTACATCCAGCCGAGCAAGCAGGAAGGTTTGCCGCGCGCGCTGATCGAAGCGATGAGTGTGGGTTGCCCGGCTTTGGGTGCCCGGACCGCGGGAATTCCTGAATTGTTGTCACCGGAAAAGATTTTCCGGCCTGGTGATGCAGGTCAGATCGCATCCCTGATTAAAAATTTCGGGCAGCAGGAAATGAAAGCCGAAGCCCAAAAGAATTTTACCACTGCCAAAGAATACCAAAAAGACATCCTGTTCAACCGCCGGAAAGATTTTTACAATCTTTTCCTGAAAGAAGCCGTGCATGCGAATGCCGCAAAACCTTAATCCTGAAATGAAAAAGAAATTAATCATAGGCATCACCGCCGAACCAAGCGTCGACCTGCTGAACGGCCAACTCGATTATTTTATCAAGAAAGGCTACGAAGTGTACCTGATGGCTCCCGATGCGCCGCGCGTGACGAAATTCTGCGCCGAAGAAAACGCGCCGTTGCTGCCGATAAAGATTGAGCGTACCATCAGCCCGTGGAAAGACCTGAAATCATTGTTCCAGATCATTGGGATTTTCAGGAAAATCAAACCGGACATTGTCAATCTTGGTACGCCTAAGGTGAGCCTCGTAGGGATGATGGCAGCCAAAATCACTGGCGTTCCACTTCGGATTTATACCTGCCGTGGCTTCCGTTTTGAGCATGAAAAGGGAAAGATGAAATCATTTTTGATATTCCTTGAAAAAATTATTGCCTCTTGTTCCCACAAGGTCATCTGCATCAGCAATTCGGTGAAAGACCTCGGAATGAAGGAAGGTATTTTTCCTGATGAAAAAACGGTGCACATCGCCAAAGGCAGCAGCAACGGCATCAACCTGACATTGTTTGACCCAAATGCTATTGATAGAGAAAAAGCAGCAGCAGCAAAGCAAGAGTACCAGCTTGAAGGTTGTTTCGTTTTCGGATATGTCGGCCGCATCGTCGACCGTAAAGGCATTAAGGAATTGTACCACGCTTTCGATAAATACTATAAAGAAAACGACAAAGCGCGCCTGCTGATGATCGGCAGGCCGTTCTGGGACCAGATAGCCGACCCCCAGTTGATCGAGGATTACAACAACCATCCCGGGATTGTCATGGCCGGCATGAAACCACAACCCGAAGTGCCATTATATTTGTCACTGATGGATGTTTTCGTACTGCCCGCGTGGTGGGAAGGTTTCGGGAACGTACTGATACAGGCCGCCGCGATGGGAGTCCCTATTATCAGCACGAAGGCCACAGGCTGCATGGACGCTGTTTCGGACGGTTTCAACGGCAGGCTGATCAACCCCTATTCTGAAGGGGAACTCGTCAATATGCTGCGGTATTTTTACCAGCATCAGCCTGAAATAAAGCAAATGGGTATCAACGGCATCGAATGGGCAAAAAATTTCAGGCCCGAAATCATTTGGGAAGGCATGGATGAGATTTATTCCACCGTAAAATAGAAAGCATTTTTTGTAAAATTTTTAAATTATAGGTTATGTTTAAAAAGTTAGCACATTATTACAAACTCAATTACTGGGACGGTGTAAGGCATGCAAAAGATATGGGTGTCAGAATGGGCAAAGGCTGCTCGATTTACAGTAGGAACTTCGGCAGTGAACCTTACCTGATTGAGCTTGGCGACAGGGTACAGGTGGGGCTTGATGTGCATTTTTTTACACATGGAGCCAGCTGGATGTTCCGTGAAAAGCATCCGGATTTTGACTTTTTCGGTAAGATTAAAGTGGGAAGCAACGTCTACATCGGTTATGGTTCCATCATTCTGCCCGGCGTTACGATTGGCAGCAATGTGCTGATCGCTGCCGGTTCTGTGGTGACGAAAAGCATCCCCGACAATTCGATTGCAGGCGGAAACCCGGCAAAAGTGATCGGCAGTATCAGTGATCTTGAGGAACGGATTATGGATTATAACCTGAATTGCAAGAAAATGAGCCGTAAAGAAAAAATGGCATTCCTGCTGTCTCAGGATGATTCGAAATTTTTGCAGAAATAAATTGATATGAGCTTAAAAAATATAAAACAGGCAGTCGCCAATAACATGAAAAACATCCGTGGCTGGAAAACCGACAGGAAAATTGTCGTGATTTCAGTCGATGATTATGGAAATGTAAAAGTGGATTCTGCAGAAGCCATCGCGCAGATGGAAAAGGAAGGTGTAAAGCCTTTGTCGCACTTCGACATCCACGACACTTTAGAAACCGAAGAAGATTTGCTACAGCTTTTCGAAGTGTTGTCAAGCGTAAAGGACCGCAATGGGAACCATGCCGTTTTCACCGCTTTTGCACTGCCGGCGAACATCGATTTTGACAAGATGAAGGCCAACAATTATGAAAAATACGAATACGAACTGCTGCCCGAAACTTTTGGCAAACGGAAAGGTTATGAGAACGTCTGGAATCTATGGCAGGAAGGCATGCGAAAAAAACTGATCGTGCCGCAATTCCACGGGCGCGAACATTTAAACGTAAAAATCCTGAACGACGCTTTGCAAAGGCAGGATAAAAACACATTGGTGGCACTTAAAAACCGTTGCTACACTTCGATATCATTAAAAAATTACCCGTCATACACAGCCGCGTTCGATTTCAGTGATTTCAGTGAATGTGCCGCCCATGACGAAATTGTGGTGGATGGTTTGAACGCTTTTGAAAACGTATTCGGTTTCCGTGCCACACACTTCAACGCTCCCGGCGGGCGCGAAAATGCGGTGCTCCACAAAACGCTGAAGGAAAACGGAATCCTCTACATCGATACGCCGTTCGACAAAAAGGAACACCTTGGTGGCGGAAAATTCAAGAGGATCTTCAATTATACCGGGAAACAAAATGAATTCGGGCAAACCTTTATGGTACGCAATGTGGCTTTCGAACCGATCATGAAACGCGGTTATGATCCGGTACAGCATGCATTGAAACAGGTTGAAAGCGCTTTCCGCTGGAATAAGCCGGCAGTGATCAGCTCGCACCGCGTCAATTATGCCGGTCTTGTCGATCCAAAAAATCGTGAGAAGGGACTTAGCGGATTGAAGACCATACTTTCGGAAATTACAAAAAGATGGCCTGAAGTCGAATTTATGTCGGCAAATGAACTGGCAGCATTAATTGCTTCTGAAAAAAAATAAATTATGTATAAATTTTTAAAACCATTCCTTGAATCTTTTGCTGCATTGGTGGCATTGGTTGTTTTTTCGCCGATTATCATCATCGTGACCATCCTGCTTTACATCCAGAATAATGGAAAACCTTTTTTCTACCAGAGACGTCCGGGCAAAGACCAAAAGCCCTTCGACATCATCAAATTCAAATCTATGACCGATGCCAAAGACGCGGATGGGAATTTGTTGCCCGACAATCAAAGGATTACTGCTGTAGGCGCCTTCGTCAGGAAAACCTCGATTGATGAGATCCCACAGTTGTTCAATGTCCTGAAGTGGGACATGGGAATCATCGGGCCGCGTCCGCTGCTTTTCAAATACATTCCGCTGTACAATGACCGTCAGCTACGCCGCCATGAAGTGCGTCCCGGAATGACAGGCTGGGCGCAGATTAACGGGCGTAATTCGATTAGCTGGGCGGAAAAATTTGAGATGGATGTGTATTATGTTGAGAATGTGACGCTGTGGCTGGACATCAAAATCTTCTTCATGTCGTTTATGAAAATCTTCAAGAAAGAAGGCGTAAACCAAAGCGATGACCGTCCGATGGAACCTTTTAACGGAAGCAATTAAGATGGCGAAATTCACCGAAAAACTACGGAAAATGGCTTTCGGCACTGTAGATGCCCTTAAAGGCGGGCACATCCAAAAACATGTCGATGAAATTGCCACAAGTATTGCAAAAGGAAGTCCCGAACGTGCAGAAAAACTGCAGAAAATATTGCAGCACGCGGTAAATACAGTGCCTATTTATAAAGGCATTTCGCCCGAAAGCATTGAAAACTTCAGGGTGATGGACAAGAATTTCATCCGCGAGAACAGCGCTTCTTTCCTGTCATCGGCTTTTGAGGAACACCAACGCATTGCTGCAGTAACAAGCGGATCGACAGGAACGCCGTTTAAGGTTTTCCACGACCGCAATAAGAAAAGCAGGAACAGCGCCGATACGATTTATTTTGCATCGAGGGCCGGATTTTCTGTCGGTGAAAAACTGTATTATTTCAAGATCTGGAGCGCTTTGAACCACAAGAGTTTTTCTTTGCGCTATATGCAGAACATCACGCCTGTGGATGTAATCCACCTTGATGATAATCAGATTGAGAAATTGATAAAAGAAATCGAGAATGACGGATCAGATATGGGGTTTTTAGGATATTCGTCAGCATTGGAACTCGTAGCGCGTTATCTTGACAAGACCTATCACGGACCCGTAAAAGCGAAAGTAAATTCGATCATTTCCATGTCTGAAGGGCTTAACGAATACACTAAAAACACTTTAACAAAATTCTTCGGGACACAGGCCGTTTCCCGGTATTCCAATATTGAAAACGGGATTATCGCACAACAGGAAACGGACGGATTATTGCGTTTCCGGATCAATACCGCGAGTTACCATATCGAAATCCTCGGCATGGATTCGGATATACCGGTGAAAAAAGGAAAATTGGGCCGCATCGTCGTCACCGATTTTTACAATTATGCGATGCCGATGATCCGTTATGATACCGGTGATATCGGCTGTCTTTCAACAGAAGACGACAATTACCTGCAAACCATCGAAGGCAGGAAACTGGACCTGATCTACGATACCAAAGGCGATTTGATTTCTTCGTACATCGTCTACAAAAACATGTGGCAGTATGTTGAAATCAACCAATACCAGTTTGTGCAATATGGCCCGAAGGATTACCTGTTTAAGGTCAATTCGGACAGCGCTTTCGGCAAAGAAGAAAAACTGGTGGCGGAGTTTAAGCAATACCTTGGCAAAGATGCCAATTTCAAAGTGGAATATGTAGACGAGATTCCTCTTTTATCCTCAGGAAAAAGAAAAAAAATCATGAACACCTATCACAATAAATAGCCGACAATGAGAATATTAATCACAGGAGTAGGCGGCCCGACGCCAAGAAGTTTTGCCATCGCATTAAAAAAATACAGTTTTTACAAGCGGTTTGAATTATTCGGGACAGACATCAATCCATTGGCCATCGGTTTGTACCAAAACGATCTTTTCAATAAGACTTATGTCATTCCGCCTGCGTCAAGTCCCGATTACTGGACTGCGATTGAAAAAATCATTAAGGAGCAAAATATCGATGCGGCCGTAATCCTTCCGGAAATGGAAGTGATGGAATGGAGCAAAAGGAAAATGACTGCTGAACTTCCTTGCAAAGCATTGATTCCGGATCATTCCATGGCAGAATTGCTTGTCGATAAATCCAAAATGACCGAAATACTCAAAGACCTCGATATGGTGCCGCCATCGGTGAGTTTTTCGAGGGATATTGCAAGCCTTAAGGAAGTATTTGATACGCTGAAAGGAAATTTCTGGGTGCGCAGCACAAGCGGTACGAGCGGACTGGGTTCTCTTAAAGTCGATAGCGAAGATTCGTTGAAGAACTGGATCCAGATCAACCCGAATGTGACGCAGTTTATCGCCAGTAAATTCCTTCCGGGACGGAATCTGGCCTGTAAGATGCTTTATTTTAATGGGAAACTACTCCGTACTGCGTGTGCTGAAAGGGTCAATTATATTATGGCTAAAGTAGCACCATCCGGAATCACAGGAAATACGTCTTTCGGGCGACTGCTCAATGAACCTGAACTTGTGAAGGAAGCCAAACGCGCGATGGACCATCTTTTCGCACATACTGGCGCTGCACAGCACGGATTCTTTACGGTGGATTTTAAGGAAGATGAAAACGGAAAGCCTTATATCACCGAAGTCAATGTGCGCCACGTAGCTTTTACGCAGTGCTTTGCTGCCGGCGGGGCAAATTTTGCCTCAGATACCGTAAGGCTTTTGGACAATGATGCTGATTTCGACCATGGTTACAAAATGTATGAGTTTGAGAAAGACCTGATTTTCCTGAGGGATGTGGATTCATTGCCCATCCTGATGAAAGAACACCAACTTTTAGGCAAATAAGATAGTGGGATCAATTTTAAATCCGTTGTTGATTTTCTGGATTTTATTGATCCTTGCCGGGATATTTCACAAATTCCGGTTTTATAAAACATGCAAAGGACTGATCATTTTCGCGGTAGCCGAATTGTATCTGTTCACCGCCACGCCGCTTCCGATTGTGCTGGTGCATCATCTTGAAAGCCAATATGCCTCAAATTACTCAGATGCCAATGCGAATCTGGACATTCCTATAATGGTTTTGGGCGGCGGGCATGTAAATGATGCCGCGTTGCCACCTTTCGGGCAGCTCAATGAAAGTGCTTTGGGACGTTTGGTACAGGGTGTGATGCTTTACCGGCAAAAACCGGGCAGGAAACTGATCTGTTCCGGATTTTCGGTCACGGGCAGGATGCCGAACGCAACTGTTTTGGCAAATACAGCAGTAGGGTTGGGGGTGAATCCTAAAGACACGTTGCTGCTTGTAAAACCATCATCAACCTGGGAAGAAGCCAGGGATTTTAAGGCGCGTTTCGGAGATAAGGGTAGTTTTTTTTTAGTGACAAGCGCCATACACATGCCTCGCGCTATGGAAACTTTCAGAAGGACGGGATTACACCCGATGGCTGTTCCGACGGGTTTCATGGTAAAAAAAGATCCCGATAAATCCATTTATTCATGGAATCCTTCCTGGTCAAAAATGCAATTGAGTGAACGGGCTTTACACGAATATTTCGGGATGTGGTATTACAGGTTGTTCAAAAATTAAACCATGCTGATACGCTTTTTCGATATTGTAATTTCAACTGTGGCCGCAATAATATTGTTGCCCTTTTTGCTGATTTTAGCAATAATCATGATTGCAGGGCAGGGGTTTCCGGTTGTTTTTTCACAGGTGCGAAGCGGGAAGGATTTCAGGCCGTTCCGTATTTATAAACTCCGGACGATGAAAAAATCCAGCGAAGATGAACTAGGGCTTACCAAAGGGCTCCATGACGAACGCATCACGGCTATAGGTTTTATACTCAGGAAATATAAGATCGACGAACTGCCACAGCTATTTAATATCATCCTGGGGCAGATGTCGGTGGTGGGTTCAAGGCCGCAGGTTCCTTTTTACGCCGAGAAATTCCGGAATTATTACCAAAAGATCCTGATCCTTAAACCAGGGCTCCTGAGTCCATCGGCCATTAAATTCAGCAATGAGGAAGAATTGCTTGATAAGGTTGATGATCCGGTGAAATATTACGAAGAAACCCTCGTGCCTGTAAAGTGTGAAATGGATATCGATCTGGTCACCGGGTTTGACCTTAAAAAGTACTTCACGGTACTGTTCTCCTATTTCAAAAAGATTATATTTAGGGCATAGTTTTCACAATACGTCATTTGCCTTATTTGGAGTTGACGCGACTTTTTTTAAATTCACAACATAAAATACAAAATGAATAACGACAAAATTTGGCTTTCATCGCCACATATGGGAGGCAACGAACAGGCATTTGTTCAGCAGGCTTTTGATACGAATTGGGTGGCTCCGCTTGGGCCTAATGTTTCAGGTTTAGAGCAGGATCTGGAAAAATACCTGGGAGAAGAAGTGCATGTAGGTGCATTGAGTTCAGGCACTGCCGCAATCCATCTGGGGTTGATTTTACTTGGTGTTAAGGCGGGTGATGAGGTGATTTGCCAAAGCATGACTTTTTCGGCATCGGCAAATCCGATATTGTATCAGGGTGCCATTCCGGTTTTTATCGATAGCGAAGCAGATACCTGGAATATGTGTCCGGTAGCATTGGAAGAAGCTATTAAAGACAGGATTTCAAAAGGCAAAAAGCCAAAAGCGATCATTCCGGTACATTTATACGGCGTTCCGTATAAGATTGATGACATCAGGAAAGTGGCAGATCAATATAATATCCCAATCCTTGAAGACAGCGCTGAAGCTTTGGGAAGCTCCTACAAAGGCCGTAAATGCGGTACTTTTGGCGATGTCAGTGTGTTGTCTTTCAACGGGAATAAAATCATCACCACTTCCGGAGGCGGTGCTATCGTCACCAAAACAAAGGAATTGAAAAACCGTGCCGTATTTTTCTCCACGCAATCCCGTGACAATGCCCCGCATTACCAGCATAGCGAAATCGGTTATAATTACCGGATGAGCAACATTTGTGCAGGAATCGGCCGCGGGCAGATGGAGGTTTTGGATAAGCATGTACAGGCAAGGAGGGACATGCATGATTTTTATGTGAAAGCTTTTGAAAATATTGATGGAGTGACCGTTTTTGATGTACCGAATGGTGATTATTTCCCGAATTTCTGGCTGACATCCATTGTTATCAATCCTGCAAAAACGAAAGGCGGAAAAACGCGTGAAGATTTCAGGATTTTTATGGAAACCCTCAACATCGAAAGCCGCCCGTTGTGGAAACCCATGCACCTTCAGCCGATTTTTTCCGTATATCCATATTATGGAACGAACGTAAGCGAGACATTATTCGATGACGGATTGTGCCTTCCTTCCGGCTCAAACATGACCCAAAACGACAAAGACAGAATGTTAGAGGCAATTAAAGTTTTTTTTGGTTAAACTCAGAAAAATAATCATATTTGGAATTATTAATAGTAAAACCTACTTTTTAAGTTATTTTTGCTAAATAAATTCTGACCTTACTAAAAGATTTAGAATCATTGGCTGCGATTAGAAAAAGGAACCTGGTATCATTTACAAAGCTTGTTGTCGACAGGCTCAAAGGCATTGGTGACGTAAGGAACATGAGTTATCTGCCGCGTTGGATCATCCTGACGCTCGATATGCTTGTGGTTTCTTTTTGTGCGTTTATGACTTTCAAGATGCTGGCAGAAATGGATAAGAATTTTATCCATAAAGGACTTATCCCTTTTATAGTTGGGGCTTACCTGCTTTTTAACCTGTTTTTCTTCTGGCTTTTCAGGACGTACTCCGGGATTATCAGGCACTCGTCGTTTATTGACGCAGTCAAGATTTTCATTGCATTATTCCTGACATTGCTTTTCCTTGTATTGACCAATTATGGCTGCTTATTCCTTAACGGGCATAAATTGTTCATGAATGCAGGGCTTTTTATCAACTTTATATTTTCGTTTTGCGGGCTGTTCCTGTATCGGATTGTGGTAAAGCAGACTTTCGAAATTTATTTTTCCGGAAGACAGACCAATGACCTGATCCGTGCCTTGATTTATGGTTCGGATGCCAATGCGATTTCGGTGGCCAATGCCCTGAAATCTGAAAAACCTGCCCGTTTCAGGATTGTAGGTTTTGTGGATAAGCAGCACCAGAATTCTTCTAAAAGGATCCTGAATCTTCCCATTTTGAACCTGTCAAAAAGGATTCCGGTTATCATGCGTTCTATTGAAGCCGAGGCATTGATTATTGCTGATAAAAGCCTCACTAAGGACGAAAAACTGACTTTAGTGGATGAATGCCTCGAATACAATTATAAAGTCTATACGGTCCCGCTGATTTCTGATTGGGAAGACCGTAAGGAGATCTCGCAGAAGGTGAAGAATTTTCAGATACAGGATCTTCTTGAAAGAAAGCCGATCGTTTTGGACAACAAGTCGATTTCGGCACAAATTCACAACAAGACCGTTTTGATTACCGGTGCTGCGGGTTCTATCGGGAGTGAAATTACCAGGCAGGTCATTAATTTCAGTCCGAAAAGGGTCATTATGCTCGATCAGGCCGAAACGCCTTTACACCACCTGACACTTGAAATCAGCAAACTTTTTCCTGAGGCCCATACCACCAGTATTATTGGTGATATCAGGAACAGGCAATCGATGGAAAAGGTCTTTTCGAAATTTAAGCCCGATGTCGTTTACCACGCAGCGGCATACAAGCATGTTCCTTTAATGGAAGAAAACCCTTCACAGGCCGTTTTTGTGAATGTTATGGGAACAAAAAACATTACCGATCTTTCGTGTGAATACAATGTGGAAAGTTTTGTGATGGTTTCAACAGATAAAGCTGTAAATCCGAGCAATGTGATGGGCGCAAGCAAGCGCATCGCCGAAAAATACGTGCAGTCGCTGCATTGCAGGCTGCTCAAAAATACGGGCGAGTGCAGGACAAAATTCATTACGACGCGGTTTGGTAATGTATTGGGGTCCAATGGCTCTGTAGTGCCGTTGTTTACGGAACAAATCGCAAAAGGCGGGCCGGTCACGATTACACATCCGGAAATCATCCGTTATTTCATGACCATTCCTGAAGCCTGCCAGTTGGTTTTGGAAGCGGGAGCTATGGGAAGGGGAGGAGAGATTTACATCTTCGATATGGGCAAACCTGTGAAAATTATAGACCTGGCCAATAAAATGATACGTCTTGCCGGTTTTACACCAGACAAGGAAATCAAGATCCAGATTGTCGGGTTGAGGCCGGGGGAAAAATTATACGAGGAATTGTTGAATGATTCAGCGAAAACCCTGCCGACGCACCATGAAAAAATCATGATCGCGCAGGAAGCTTATGATGATTCGGATATTACTCCTGCACAAATCCATGATTTGATTGCCATTGCCCATGATCATTGCGAAAATGAGAAAATAGTTACAAAAATGAAAATGATTGTGCCTGAGTTCAAAAGTATGAATTCTGATTTTGCCTCTTTGGATAAAGTCAACTGACCAAAATGAAAGTATATCAGGGAATTTAAGCTTAAATGACTATATTTGCAACGTTTTAAAAAGCTTTTTGAAAAGAATTTTCTGCCTGAAAATGTAATAAATTATTTATGATAAAGAGGATATTTTGTCTGTTGTGTCTCGCGGTTTTTCTGTTTTCATGCCAATCGAAGAAAAAGTTGGTTTATTTTCAGGGTATTGAGAATGTTAAAGGGGGTGAAAAAGTTGATTTTGAGCCGCTGTTACAATCAGATGACTTACTGCTGATCATCATTTCATCGCCTGTTCCTGAGGCTGCAGTCCCATACAACCTGATTACTTATTCTGCCTCCAGCCTTGAAGACCAGGACAGGAGCGGCGGCTCTGGCGTAAGGTATCAGACTTATCTTATAGACAAGGATGGCAACATCGAATTCCCGATTTTGGGGCAGATTAAAGTGGGCGGACTTACAAAAAGCCAGGCGGTCGATAAAATTAAAACAGCACTTAAGAAATACATTACGTCACCAATCGTCAACCTCCGGATCGTAAATTATAAAATTTCAGTGATGGGTGAAGTAGTGCGTCCGGGGCTTTATACGGTACAGACGGAGAGGATTACCTTGCCGGAAGCTTTGAGCCAGGCGGGTGACCTCACCATTTACGGAGACCGTAAAGAAATCCTGATCATCAGGGATGTTGATGGTGTAAAGACGCATCATTTTGTAGATATCACTTCTGCGGATTTTATCAATTCCCCTTTTTATTATCTCGATCAGAATGACGTGGTTTATGTGAAACCAAATCAAACCAAGGTCAATTCATCAGTTGTCGGACCCAATGTAACGGTTGGTATATCTGCAATTTCTTTATTAATCACCATAATCGCATTGATTGCGAGATAATTATGCAAAGCAATAAACCCTCTATTACTGAAGACTTTTCGCAAAGTCAGTATAATATCAAAGAGCAGATCGGTAAGTATATTTTCCATTGGAAATGGTTTGTGCTTTCTTGCCTGCTTTGTACGTTTGCCTGCTATTTTTACCTTCGTTATGCTACGCCAATTTATAAGATTGAAGCCAGTATATTAATTAAGGATGACAAAAAGGGAGGTGTTGCGTCAGAGCTTACGTCATTCGGTGATTTGGGTCTTCTCGGTGGTGTAAAAAGCAACGTCGATAATGAGATTGAGGTCTTGCGTTCAAGGACTTTGGTTAAAAATACCATATTGGAATTAAACCTGAATGTGGCTTACTTTAATGAAGGTAGGTTTAAAACTTCTCAGGCCTATAAGAACTCCGGGATTAAAGTGAATTTCATCAATAAGGCCCCGAATTTTTATGATACCGATACCACATTTACAATTACTGCAGTCTCTCCAACCCAATATGAGCTCGCGGATGAATTACTGAAAAAGAAAGGCAGATATTCTTACGGGGAAACCATCAAATGCAAATTCGGTGATATTGTAATTACACGGAATGTGTTGGAAAACGGCCAGTCGCCAAAAGTTGGCAAAACGATGGTGAAACTGATTTCCATTAATAAAGTGGTGAATTCCTATCAGGCCAGGCTGAAGGTGGAACCTGCCAATAAAATGACCACAAGTGTGCTGAATCTTACCGTTACCGATCCCGTTAAGGAAATTGGTGCCGATTTCCTGAATATGCTCATTTACAAGTATAATGAAGATGCCATCAAGGATAAGAATGATGTGTCGAGCAAAACCAGGGATTTCATCAACCGCCGACTGGTAAATATCACCAAGGAACTGGACAGTGTTGAAGGTGGGATGCAAAAATTTAAAAAGGAAAACAAGATTACCGATCTCGCTACCGATGCCAGTATTTTTGTAGAGACTTCAAATGCTTTCGAAAAACAGATAATAGAAATATCATCTAATATTAATGTGGTGGATTTTCTCATCGATTTTCTTAACAAAAATGCCAACAATGAAGTGATACCTGCTAACCTCGTCCAGGATGGCGATGCTTCGGAATTGATATTTACTTACAATACGAAAGTTACGCGCCTTGCCAGGGTGACACCCGGAGGAACCGAAGAAAACGATTATATAATTAACCTCAAAAACGAAATTGGGGATTTGAAAACAAGCTTGCTTAAGACACTAAGAAATCTTAAGTCTACCTTGCTAATTAAGAAACGCGATCTTGAAGCGCAGGAAAAAATCGTTTCGGGTAAAATCGGACAGATCCCGGAGCAGGAAAAAATTGCCAGGGGCATTTCAAGAAATCAGGGAATCAAGGAAACATTGTATCTTTACCTGTTGCAAAAGAGGGAGGAAAATGCCATTTCATTGGCTGCTACTGCTGCAAATTCCAAGATCATTGATGCCGCTTACCCTAACCCAACGGCTATTTCTCCAAAAAGGGAATTCATTTACTTATTGGGAATGTTCCTGGGACTTTTAATCCCATTCCTGATTATTTATATCCGCGATCTGCTGAACAGCAAAATTATCAACAGGTTTGATGTGGAAAGCCGCGTTACCATTCCGTTTATAGGAGATGTCCCGAAATCAGAAACGCATGATGAATTGATCAGGGTGAACAGCCGCTCAAGTTCTGCGGAAGCGATGCGTATCATCAGGACAAATCTTGATTTTATTGTTACCGATACACAGGATGGTATCGCAAAGACCATATTCATGACCTCTACTTTCCCTAAAGAAGGTAAGACCTTTATATCGGTAAACCTTGCGGGTACTTTCGCGTTGTCAGGGAAAAAAGTGTTGCTCGTAGGGCTTGATATCAGGAACCCTAAGCTGGATGAATATATGACGCTCCCGAACCGTGGGATCACAACTTATTTATCCTCTAAGGATGTTAACGTAGACGACCTGATTATTAAGCTGGATGGTTATGATAATTTCTACGTATTGCCTGCGGGTGTCATACCGCCAAACCCGGCAGAATTGCTTTTGAGTGATAAAGTGGGCACTTTATTTGAAAAAATTAAGAAAGAGTACGATTATATTATTGTAGATACTGCACCGGTAAGCCTTGTAACTGATACCTTGCTTATTGCTAAATATGCGGATTCTGTCATCTATGTGGTCAGGGCGAATTTCCTTGACAAGCGTATGCTTAAGATCCCACAAACGCTTTACGAAGACAAGAAATTACCGAACATGTCAATCCTTCTTAATGATACCTACAGTAAGAAAGGCTACGGCTACGGTTATGGCTACGGCTACGGTTATGGATATGGTTACGGCTATGGTTATGGCTATGGCTACGGGGTGGAAGTCAAAAAGGATCCATGGTACGTTACCCTCATGAATAAATTAAAAAGGAAGCCTTAGGCTTCCTTTTTAATTTATGCTTATTACAAAAACAGTTTGTTGTGTGCAATAGCGGCTTTTAAAGCTTCTGTGTCCTTGATTCCGACTTTATTGCTGAATGCCCTGATATGGTTTTTATGGTGTGCGTCAGAGCCTGCAAAATCAATCATTCCAGCCTCAAGAAGTCTTTTTGCGGTTTGGAAAACGGCTTCACCGTAGTAACCCGTAACAGACAATAGATTGATTTGGAATTCGCAGCCTGCCTTCTTTAATTTTCGGTATTCATCAAAGTTGCCGTGGTAAAAAAGATACCGCTCAGGATGTGCCAGGAGAGGTGTGTAGCCTGCGACCTGCAAATCAAAAAGGATGTTGTAGAGTTGGATTGGTGCGTTGATATAAGACATTTCCACAAGCACATAATTGTCCTTTAAAGTCAATAAAGGCTCAGATTGGAACTGCTTTACAAAATTATTGTCCATCAGGTATTCCGAAGCGGTGCGAAATGGAACAATGATGCCGTTTTGGGTCAATAACTTCTTTGTGTCATCCTCTTTTGAAAGGATGTCCTCCCTGCTATTATCCCAAACGCTGAAAATAGTGTGCGGTGTAGTGATGAATGCGGTTGTCCCGAATTCCATCATGCTTTCAACCAGGAATTTTGAATCTTCAAAAGTGGCAGCGCCATCATCAATCCCAAACAATATATGGGAATGGATATCGACATAGTCGGCGCCTAAAAGATCTCTTAAAAATGGTTTTGGTTTTTTGAAAAAGAACAAATTCTTTGAATTTTTTTAGTGAAGTGTATAGAAACAAAAAAAGCACCAACTATATTGGTGCGAATTTTGCTTTAATATCACTGATATTATGCTTCTTGCCTTTTTCTGTATACTTTGAACTGGTAAAAAGCGAAGGCAACGCCTAATATAGCAAGCCAGATAAGTTTAGTATTTATCGGTGTTGGGTCATCTCCTCCTGATCCTGGATCCTCATCCGGATCCGGAATTTGTGCAAAAGTCGCGAAACTTGCAGTCAACATGACTATCGAAAGCAAGAATTTTTTGTAATGAAATTTCATAATAATATCGATTTTAGATTTTAAACTTTTTTGTAAATATAACATTTTTTTTTATAAAACCAACGCAGAAGCGCATTTTTTAAAAAACCAGATGTAAACCTGTGTTAAAAACTCTTAATCTTTGGCAAAATTAAAATAAAAATTTAAACGAAATCGTTTTTTGATAAATAAAAATTAAAAAAAATGTGTTTTTCAGCACTTTAACCGCGATTAATCAAATTCAGAAGTGAAAAATAGCTTCACAGAAGGATATTTGCTTTGCGTCATTTGAATCGTAAAATCTGAATCGGCGAGGAACACCAATTGCTGGTATTTGTCCATCGCAAGGAACTTCTGTTTGATGCGTTTAAATTCCTTGAATTCCTCATTTTTAGGATCGTCCGGCTTTACCCAGCACGCTTTATGTACGGGGAAATTTTCATAGGCACATTTGGCTCCATATTCGTGCTCAAGCCTGTATTGTATCACCTCGTACTGCAGTGCACCTACGGTTCCTATGACTTTCCTGTTATTCATTTCCAACGTAAAAAGCTGCGCCACACCTTCATCCATCAACTGATCGATGCCTTTGTCAAGTTGCTTTGCTTTTAGTGGATCGGCATTGTTGATGTATCGGAAATGTTCCGGTGAAAAACTCGGGATTCCCTTAAAACTCATAATTTCACCTTCAGTAAGCGTGTCGCCTATCTTGAAATTTCCGGTGTCATGCAGCCCGACAATATCTCCTGGGTAGGAAATATCCACGATTTCTTTTTTCTCTGCAAAAAACGCATTCGGACTTGAAAATTTTAGGTTTTTATTTTGCCTTACATGCAAATAGGGCTTATTCCTTTCAAAAACACCGGACACAATTTTAACAAATGCCAAACGGTCCCGGTGTTTCGGATCCATGTTTGCATGAATCTTGAAAACAAATCCGGACATCTTACTTTCTTCTGGTTTTACCAACCGTGTTTCAGATTCCTTAGCGAGTGGGGAAGGGGCGATTTGGATAAAACAATCCAGCAATTCGCGCACACCGAAATTGTTCAAAGCCGATCCAAAAAACACCGGCTGCAGTTTTCCGTCAAGGTAGGTATCCCTGTCAAATTTTGGGTAAACTTCATCAATCAATTCGAGTTCTTCCCGCAACTTAGATGCCGGTTTTTCGCCGATGATCTTATCCAGTTCCGGATTTTGGACATCACTGAAAGCAATGGTTTCTTCAATATTTTTACGGCTGTCACCGCTGAATAAATTGATGTTTTGTTCCCAAAGATTGTAAATCCCCTGGAAGTCGTAGCCCATTCCGATAGGGAAACTCAAAGGCGTTACGGTAAGCCCCAGTTTTTGTTCCACTTCGTCCATCAGGTCGAAAGCGTCTTTTCCCTCGCGGTCCAGTTTATTGATGAAAACGATTATCGGGATGTTCCTGAGCCTGCACACGGCTACGAGTTTTTCAGTTTGCTCCTCAACCCCTTTGGCCACGTCGATCACTACGATAACGCTATCGACGGCGGTGAGTGTCCTGAAAGTATCCTCTGCGAAATCCTTGTGTCCTGGCGTGTCAAGGATGTTGATTTTTTTGTCTTTGTAGTTGAAAGCCAGTACCGAAGTGGAAACCGAGATTCCCCTTTGGCGTTCGATTTCCATAAAATCCGAAGTGGCGGCTTTCTTTATTTTGTTATTTTTTACGGCACCAGCTTCCTGTATGGCGCCTCCAAATAATAGCAGCTTTTCAGTTAATGTGGTTTTTCCGGCATCAGGGTGTGAAATGATCCCGAATGTACGCCTCCTTTTGATTTCTTCTGTGAAACTCATACTCTTAAAATTGGCTGCAAAAGTAAGGTTTATTCGGTAATTAAAATAGTTTTGAATTCGTATAACAGCCGATTTATTTTATTTGTTTTTTTTAAAATTTACGAAACATTTCTGCTATATTTGGAGAATCTGTTATTCTTAAGCATTTATGCAGAACCCTTCGAACATTCTCATTGCTGACGACCACAGTGTCGTTCGGCAAGGCGCTTCAATGATTTTAAAGCAGGCATTTGAAAATGTGAATGTCGTGCATGCCGAAATTTTTTCAAAAGTGCTCGAGCACCTCCGGACACAAACCTTTCATTTTATTGTACTCGATATTGCGATACCTGAAGGCTCGGGGGTAAAAATGATTGAGCTGATACGCGCCATACAGCCGGACGTGAAAATCCTGATTTTTTCAGCTTATGAGGAAGAAATTTACGCGATGCGCTACCTCAAAGCCGGTGCCAATGGTTACCTTAATAAACTGAGTTCTGAGGATGAGTTCAAGCTTGCCTTTTTGGCAATGATCAACAATGAAGGGTATGCCAGTGACAACATCAAGGCTAAACTTGCGGAACAACATAATAAAAAACAAACCAATAACCCGATAGAGATGCTTTCAAACCGTGAGTTTGAAATTGCAAGGTTGCTGGTAAACGGCGATGGAAACCTTGAAATCGGCAACAAACTCAAATTGCAGAATAGCACTGTAAGTACCTACAAAACAAGGATTTTTGAAAAATTGTCCGTAAATAGTGTGGTAGGGCTTATCAGCGTTTTTAAAGCTTACGATCTTACGGCTTAATTTTCCTGAAACTCATCCTTATCGTAGTTCCCCTGTTTTCCTTGCTTGTGAATTCTATCGTTCCGTTGAGGATCAGCAGCGATTCTATGACGATATACAGGCCAAGTTTGGCACTCTTCTTCGATTCGTTATTTTCGTAATTTTCCATCAATGCGGTGTAATGTCTTTTGGTTTTCTCGCTCATTCCTACGCCTGTATCTTTGACCACAATTTCCAATTTTTCCGGACTGGAAACAGCGCTGATAATGATTGATCCGTTGCCGGTATATTTTACGGCATTGTCAAGGATGTTATGGATAATGATAGAAAAAAGCTGCCGGTTTGTAACCAATGCAGTATCTTTCATGATCAGGTTCCTGATGCTTGTTTTTTGTGATTGGGCGATACCCTGAAAGAGTGCAATCTTTTCCTCAACAATCCTGTACAAGCTGAATTCCTCGGTGTCCACCTCATTATTGGTATACGCTTTTGTGTATTCGAGCAGGTTGTCAATGAAGTTGTACATTTGGGTAGAAGAGGTAAAAATCGATTTAAGATTCTCTTTTAATTCTTCGGGATTGGAATTATCCGACTCATACATCATTTGGCTGGCCATGGACATAAATTTCAACGGTGTCTTGATATCATGCGTGATGTATTGCATAAGCTTTGTTGTTTTTTCTGCCTGCTCGTGCAAACTGTCTTTAGTGGCCCTCAAAGTACTGATGGTGTTTTTGAGGTCATGGGTCTGGTCATTGATGGTTTTTTCGAGAAGGATATTTCGCTTCCGGATAAATTTAAGGCGAAAATTATATCCTGCATATATCAATAAAACGATAAGGGTGATCATCAGGAACTGGAACCAGGCTGTCTGCCAGAATGCCTCTGGCACTATGATTTTTATTTTAGTATAATCATACCGGGAATCAAAACCGTTCAGCTTGCGTATGGTAAGGGTATAGGTTCCCGGACGCAGTTTTGTAAACGTAATGCTACGGTGGTCCTTTATTGCCATCCAGTCCTGGTTGTCAGGCCCCTCGAGCCTGGCTTCAAAATTCAGGTTCGACTGGTTGCCAAAATAAGGGCTGGATACCACAAAAGTAATCCTTTCAAAATTGCGATTCAGTTCAATGCTTTTGCCAGTAGTAATATTTTTTTCATCGACGATAATCTCATCTATGAATATATTTTTGTTGGGAAGGATAGGGGAAATCTTGTCAGGATTAAAAACAACTACGCCGTTCAGGGAAGGGAACAGGAAATTTCCATTGGCAAGCCTTGTGCCACACGGCTGGCAGCCACCATTAAATTCGTTGGTCAGGAAACCGAAACTTTTATCATAGTACTGGTAATAAACAGCGTGCATTTTTGAGGAAGCGTAGTCCAGTAAACTTTTCCTTTTCACCTGGAAGAGCCCTTTGTTTGTAGAGATCCAGAAAAAGCCCTTATGATCTTCCAGGATGCAATGCGAAGCATTCAGGTAGCCATTTTTGTCGGTAGGGAACCTGTAGATTTTGTTATTGCGGTAAAGAAGGAAGCCTTTTTCATAAGAGGTGAACCATAAGTTTTGATCGCTGTCAAAGTAAATGCTCCTTACTTTTATATTGCCGGAACCGGCTACTGCAATGGGTTTTCCGGAAACGCTGTCCATAAAATACAACCCGTTTTTCGTCCCCAGCCATATTTTTCCGTTTGCATCTTCGGTAATGCAGTTGATTTTGGTGTTAAGATCGGCCTGTTTTATGAATTCAGGTTTTTGGTCCGGTTTGAAATGATACAGCTTTCCAAAATTTTTCCGGCGTTTGGCAAGATCCATCCATATCGTTCCGTTTTTGGCAACATAAATAGTAGAAATGTCATCGATAAAATCCCATTCCTCCATTTTTTTAAAACCGTCTGATTTTTTGTAACGGTGAAGCAGCGAGAAGTAACTGGTCCATATATCGCCATTTTGATCTATCGCCACGTCATATTTATCGGTGTAAAATTCCAGATTTCGGATGATTTCGTTACCATCCATAAAAATGCCGGAAGAAGAAATGGCCGTGGAATCATTATAAGGATGTATCGCGTAAAATATTTCGAACAATTCAGGATGATGGTTCTTATCCGGAGTAATCGTTTTGAAGGATTTTATTTTATAAATCCCGAGGCCTTTTTTTATGCTGCCAAGATAAATGATGCCACTGCCTGAGTCAAAATAAATTGTCCAGACATTAGCCGATTTCAGGTCCTGCTTTTCGATAAGGAGTCCTTCTGAAAGTTTTCCGGAATCTGCATGAAGCTGGTACAGGTTTTCATTGCTATACAGGAAAACCTGTTCAGACACGATGTTCCAGTAGATCTGGAAATCATTTCCCGGCTTGATCTTTAGCTGGCTACTGGAAACTGTGCGCTCCGTGATAGCAGCATATTTTCCGTCAGGTGCAAGGTAAAATAGTTTTTGCCCAAGGACGAAAAAGTACTTATTGGCTTCATAATGGAATTTGATTTTGTACAGCAGGTTTTTTTTGTTGTCATAATGGGCAACGGAATCATTTGCGATAGAATAATAATCTCCGCCGGGCAGCGGAATTTTGTAAGGCCTTTTTGGTAACCCGAAAAAATAGCTTGGAATGCCTTCGCAGATTAAAAGATTGTTTTTGCCAGGATCATCAAACCATGGCGCTTTATGTTTTTTTGGATCTACCTTGAGCGCTCTTCGGTGGTTGATCAAAATTATGTCTTCCGTATTTTCTGTTGAAGTGTAAATGGAATCTTTTTTTAAGCTGCCGCGCAGGTAAGTGATCCGGTTATTCTTTATTCCGGTATTGCCGCTATCGAAAATTTTAAAATCCCTGCCGTCGTATCGTACCAGCCCATTTTCGGTTGTCATCCATATAAAACCATATTTATCGGGCGCTATGGATTTTATACTGTTCTGGGGTAATGATTCGCTGTCAGTGCTCCAACTGATCTGGCTGCCGGACTGAGGCCATACCGCCGACGCAAAAAACAACAGGATAAATAAGGTAAAAGATTTTGCCAATGATGCCATGCGGACAATTTTTTGCGAGATGCAATGTAGCTAAAAAAAATCAGTCCTGTAATGCTGGGTATTTATATGAGTGAAAAAGGCAATCCGCTTTTGGAAATGCTGATATGATTGTAAATATCTGGAAATGTTTTGAAATCAATTAACAACAAATTGTTGAAAAAATTGAAATACAAAACGTATTGCAATGTATGTTATTGGAAATAAACTTTTTATAGCATATAAACCTTTCGACTATGATGCCGAAAGACCATGAAGATGATTTTTTTTAGCGCTTTGCATTTATATTTATTCGTTGCACTTTTTAATCGATGCACCTGTTGAATTTCATTTTGATAAGGATTGATTTCATATATAGCGCGATTTTTGATTTAAATTATAAGATATTACTTATTAAATATTTTTTTGACAGAAAATTAAGATTCGTTTGTTAAAAAAGCAATTACCATAATCTATTGTTAAAATTTATTAGTTCCCTTTACTCCTCATTGGGTAGGCATTTCACCTCTTTTTTTTGTGTAAACCGCACATTCGTTGGACCTTTACGGCGTAGTAATAATTCTACAAATCAATTTTTTTAAGGTGAATTATTTTATGGACCTTTGCTTATTATTAACATTTATTTGTGGAAAAAAATAAATGTCAATGATACGAAGGCAGATTCACAAAGGTAAAATCCAAGAATGGAGCTATTTCGTATGTAAAAAAAATATTGTGGTGTTAAGTTATATTTAACTTTTCGGCCATCACTTTTTTGGTTGCATACGAACTTTATCTTTGAATCAAAATTTGTTAAAGCATTTTTAATGCAGGGAGGCTTGTCGTCTTTCTGTAATATTTTATTAAAAGTTTATTCAGTTACGTAGTTATATTTCCTTACAAAATATATTCTTTATGAAACGAGCTCTACAATTCAAAAGTGTAATTTTCTCATTAGCAACAACAGCATTTTTATTGCTTGGCGGAACTGCCAAAGCACAGGTTGTTGCAGGTGATGATACCGTGACCACATCCCAGGGGAAGCCAATTTCCTTCAATGTGCTTACGAATGATACGGGAAACATCAATCCTGCATCGATTGTCATCCTGGTTCAGCCGGCTGCCGGAACACTTCAGGTGGGTGCCAATGGGAACATCACATACCTTCCGAACGGGAACTATGTGGGTGCAGACCAATTCACCTACAGGGTTTGTGATAACACGGTACCGACACCTTTGTGCGATACGGCCGATGTGAACATTACCGTGAATCCGACTTACCAGGATCCATGTCTTGAAGCGAACAGGGCGAAGACTTTCTACATGCCTTTTCCGGAAGCCAACCTTTGGGATGCGTTCAGGAGGGCTTCGAATGATGCGGGAGATGATACACTTGTAAATGGAGTAAGGAACATTACAAGTATCAAGAGCCCATACCCTAATGTTATTATTACTTATGACCAATGGGAAGACGGCTATGAAGCTGATATTACCAATCCGGTACAATCAACCACTTTGGTTTGGGGTGACGGAAATACTGCCAATGGTGTTGCTCCTGGTTACCCAACCGATATCCTGCCGAGTGGTGCCAGTATAGTATTGGATGATTTCTTCGCTTATGGAATTGCCAACCGGGGAAATACGCCGCCGGTAACAGATATACATTATGATGGTAAGGATAAGATTTATAGTACCAATGATATTGCGGTTTCAAAAGTAACGGGCGACAACGCCCAATTTGCGCTTCAATTAGCCAAGTCCGATGTGTATGACACGACGCGTTTCGGTAACTTGTTCGTTATCGGTTTTGGTGAGGACCAGGCAGCGATTTCAAATGCTTTCCGATATACTGCGATGTTTGTTAGGGCTTCCCAGAATGGAACCATAGTAAACCTGGACTATGACGGAAACGGAACGGTTGATGCCACCCAGAATTTAAATGAAGGTGAGGTTTGGTTTTATGACGGTACCGGAGGTAACTCTGCCGGCGATACGAACGCCGTCAAACTGGCGAACGTGAACCAGGCCAATGATATTAAGGAGGGTGCCATTGTAACGTCGAACTTCCCTGTTGGTGTCGATGTGCTTTTCGGAGGGCTTGACAATTATGGAACCAGGAACATTAATATCTTCCAGTCGCTTTTCTACGGAAGTGAATATTATACCCCGGTTTCTGAAACCAGGAACGACGGTCCGCCGCGTACTGCACCGGCGATCGTTCACCTGTACAACTCGTTGGGTACCGCCATTACGGTGAATTATAATAGTATAAATACTCCGGTTACACCTATAGTGGTGCCTGCGGGAGGATCAGCTATTGTAAGCTGTACAGACATCGGTTCGGCTTATCATTTCATCAGCCAGGGAGGTGAGGCCTATACCGCCATCCAGATTATGGATGACGATACGGCCGGTTCCAATTACGATTGGGCCATCTCGCTGATCGCTGCGGAAAGGCTGACGAATTTTACCAGTATCGCCTGGGCGCCCGGTTCCCTAAACAACGCCGCAGGCACCAACTATAACCCGATTTGGGCGACGGCTGTTGCGGCCACTACCATCTATGCAAAATACGATGGTAACCTGGGCAGCGGCGTCACGCTGAGTCCGTGCGGAATTCCTTACGACGTTTCTTTGTCGGTTACGGCACTGCAACAATGGAGGTTATTCAACCCAAGCGGCAACCAGGGTGGTATGGCATTATTCACCTGTGACGGTACGCACATTGCGGCGGTATACGGGGAAGATGCAAGCGTCGCCTCGACTGGAACTCCCGCACTGGACGTTGGAACCGTGATGCAGCCTAAGTGTTTGACCAACCTGATCATCGCCAACGACGATCAGGAAGTGACCGAACCGAATACACCTATTATAGTAGGGGTGCTGTCAAACGATGCCGGTTTCCTTTGTACGCCTAATCCGTCATCGGTGGTGATATTGACACAACCTACGAATGGGACAGTACAGGTAAATGCCAACGGTACGATTACATATACTCCTAATAATGGTTATATAGGTATCGATACCTTCCGCTACCAGGTTTGTTCCAAAGAATATACAAACACCTGTGACGATGCGCTGGTAACCATAAAGATTACTACTTGTAATGCAAGGGCATCGGAAGATCTTATCGAAGGCAAGGTTTTCGTGGAACAACTTCCGGATGACACCGCTTACAACGTAGGTGAAAAATTAATCGACGGCATTCCTGTTAACCTTTATTATGATGCAAACTGTAATGGGGTGATCAACGCAGGAGATAATTTGATTCAGACAACAACTTCCGATTTATCCGGAAATTATTCGTTTAGTGTAGTTCCTGGTTTTTATGCAAGGGACGATTTTGAGCCGGCAGCAGCCAATGGTAATGATGGAACGATTAACTGGACCTCAAACTGGGTTGAGTCCGGAGCAGGAACAAATGACATTACGGCTTCACCTACAAGCATTGGTCCAGATCCTACGGCAGGTTTTTCAAATGTCCTGATTTTAAACGGTGCAAATAAAACGGCAACCAGGACAGTTACATTTACGGGTGCTACGCAGGCTACATTATCGTTCAGGTACAGAAGGTCACAATTGGAAGCAACGGAAAGTTATACCGTTGCAGTTAATGGCACCACTTTACAGACCATCAACAGGCTTGTTACAACTGATCCGGCTTATACCAGCGTTACCATTAATATCCCTCCGGCAAACTTTAATGCCAATGGTGTCAATTCGATAGCCTTCACCTCTACAAACCTTAATGATAATACCGACTTTCTTTACGTTGATGACGTACAGGTAACTTATTCGGTAAATACAACCTGTTATATAGTAAGGCAGGATGTAAGTGGAACCGGTGGAAGATTTACAAATTCCAACCTAAACAGTTATGCTGTTACCGCTACAGGATTGGGTAATTGTTATAAGAATAATTTCCTTGGGGTGATCGCGCATCTTACTGCCGTCAATGACTCCTATAATATAGTAACGGATGTACCGCAGACATTAAATGTTTTGGCAAATGATACTCCGGGTATGCCAAACACCTCTTCGGTAACTATTGTTTCGAATCCTGCAAACGGTGCTGTGACTGTTAATCCTAATGGTACAATAACCTATACACCTAACAGTGGATACAGCGGCCCTGATTCATTCCAATATAATGTATGTAGCGCTGATGATCCAACGGTGTGCTCCACTGCAACAGTGACGTTGGCGGTTGCTTGTGCTTCAATACCTAACCAAAACGTGGTGGCAGGTCTTATATACAATGATACTAATAAGAATGGTGTTCGGAATGTGGGAGAAACTGGCATCCAAAGCGTTTCGGTAAACCTTTATAATGACCCTAATAATAATGGTGTCGTTGATGGCGGTGAGACAATCAATCAGACGGTAGCCACTTCAAATACGGGTGCTTATCAATTTAACATTACACCGCCTACGACGAACGGTACTTTCCTGGATAACTTCAATACAGTAGGAAGCGCGACGGGAAGTAATGGTAGTACTGCCTGGGCAGGAAACTGGACAGAAGTTGGAGAAGCGGATGGTTTTGCTGCAGGTGACATTCAGGTCGTAGCGGCTGGCTTAAGAATCAGGAACGTTAACAAAGGGGCTTCAAGAACTGCAAATATGACAGGATTTGAAGCTGCCACACTTACATTTGCATATACTACCGCTTCACTTGAAGTGGGCGATGCCATCGTGGTATCAGCTGCGACATCGGCAGGAGGTCCTTTCACTACTTTGGTCACCTATAATAGTGCAAGTGCTTCACCAAGCACAGGATCATTTGATATTACACCTTATATTTCTGCAACTACAACAATTCGTTTCCAATGTACTTCCGGCGATAATACGGATACCGTTACATTTGATAACGTACAAATTGCATATACGGACTATACAGCTGCAAATTATAATGTAAGATTGGCCACGCCACTTCCTGCAACGTATGCACAAACTTCGACACCAATTGTTTATCCTGTATCTTTTACAGGTGCCGGGGCAGCAGCCTGTTCTAAAACTTATGGTTTGGCTGTTTCTACTGATTTGGCCGTGACCAAAAGTGTAAACAATCCAACACCTAACGTAGGTTCAAATGTTACCTTTACCATAACAGCTACAAACAATGGTCCTGGTGCCGCTACAGGTGTTGTCGTTAATGATTTGCTTCCTTCAGGTTATTCATTGGTTTCTGCTTCACCTGCAATTGGATCTTACAATACAGGTACTGGAGTCTGGACTATTGGGAATATGACAAGTGGTCAAAGCCGTGTACTGACAATCACCGGTACCGTTTTAGCAACAGGTTCTTACTCGAATACAGCTACTATAACAGGCAATGAATTAGATCAGACTGCCGGTAATAACTCTGCAAATAGTACCCCGGTACCCGTCCCTCAATCGAACAGGGGCGTAACCAAGATTGTTGATAATGGCACGCCTAACGTAGGTTCGAATGTTACCTTTACAATTACAGCAAGTAACGCAGGACCAAGCGCCTCAACGGGCGTGAATGTGAACGACCTGTTACCGACAGGTTATTCTTATGTAAGCCACGTTGCCTCAACCGGAACATATACGCCAGGAACTGGAGTATGGGCAATTGGCAACCTTGCAATGGGTGCTACTCCTACGCTGACCATTACCGCTACGGTACTTGGTACAGGAAACTACGGCAACATCGCCACGATTACAGGAAATGAAAATGACCCGACACCGGGCAACAACTCCTCGACAAGCACGCCGGTCCCTGTCCCACAAGCGAACAGAGGGGTGAACAAGGTTGTTAACAATCCTACACCGAACGTAGGATCGAACGTTACATTTACAATTACCGCAAGTAATGCCGGATTAAGCGCTTCTACCAACACTATTGTAAACGACCTTTTACCGACAGGTTATTCTTATGTAAGCCATGTCGCTTCCACGGGAACATACACACAGGGAACGGGAGTATGGAACATCGGCAATTTGGCCGTTGGTGCCACCCCGACATTGACCATCACTGCGACCGTACTGGCTACAGGCAACTACGGCAACATCGCCACTATCACAGGAACAGAGAACGACCCGACACCGGGCAACAATTCCTCGACAAGCACGCCGGTCCCTGTACCACAATCAAACAGGGGCGTGACCAAGATCGTGAACAACGGAACGCCTAACGTAGGCTCGAACGTCACCTTTACGATCACTGCAAGCAATGCCGGACCAAGCGCCTCGACGGGCGTAAACGTAAACGATTTGCTTCCGACAGGTTATTCTTATGTAAGCCACGTTGCCTCAACCGGAACATACACACAGGGAACGGGAGTATGGAACATCGGCAACTTAGCCGTTGGTGCCACCCCGACACTGACCATCACTGCGACCGTACTGGCTACAGGCAACTACGGCAACATCGCCACGATCACAGGAAATGAAAATGACCCGACACCGGGCAACAATTCCTCGACAAGCACACCGGTACCTGTACCACAATCAGACAGGGGCGTGACCAAGATCGTGAACAACGGAACGCCTAACGTAGGCTCGAACGTCACCTTTACGATCACTGCAAGCAATGCAGGACCAAGCGCCTCAACTGGTGTGAACGTAAACGATTTGCTTCCGACGGGTTATTCTTATGTAAGTCATGTCGCTTCCACAGGAACATACACACAGGGAACGGGAGTATGGAACATCGGCAACTTAGCCGTTGGTGCCACCCCGACATTGACCATCACTGCAACGGTTCTTGCCACAGGCAACTACGGCAACATCGCCACGATCACAGGAAATGAAAATGACCCGACACCGGGCAACAACTCCTCGACAAGCACACCGGTACCTGTACCACAATCAGACAGGGGCGTGACCAAGATCGTGAACAACGGAACGCCTAACGTAGGCTCGAACGTCACCTTTACGATCACTGCCAGCAATGCCGGACCAAGCGCCTCGACGGGCGTAAACGTAAACGATTTGCTTCCGACGGGTTATTCTTATGTAAGCCATGTCGCTTCCACAGGAACATACACACAAGGAACGGGAGTATGGAACATCGGCAATTTGGCCGTTGGTGCCACCCCGACATTGACTATCACTGCGACGGTTCTTGCCACGGGCAACTACGGCAACATCGCCACTATCACAGGAACAGAGAACGACCCGACACCGGGCAACAATTCCTCGACAAGCACGCCGGTCCCTGTACCACAATCAGACAGGGGCGTGACCAAGATCGTGAACAACGGAACGCCTAACGTAGGCTCGAACGTCACCTTTACGATCACTGCCAGCAATGCCGGACCAAGCGCCTCGACAGGAGTAAACGTAAACGATTTGCTTCCGACGGGTTATTCTTATGTAAGCCATGTCGCTTCCACAGGAACATACACACAAGGAACGGGAGTATGGAACATCGGCAATTTGGCCGTTGGTGCCACCCCGACATTGACTATCACTGCGACGGTTCTTGCCACGGGCAACTACGGCAACATCGCCACTATCACAGGAACAGAGAACGACCCGACACCGGGCAACAATTCCTCGACAAGCACGCCGGTCCCTGTACCACAATCAGACAGGGGCGTGACCAAGATCGTGAACAACGGAACGCCTAACGTAGGCTCGAACGTCACCTTTACGATCACTGCCAGCAATGCCGGACCAAGCGCCTCGACAGGTGTGAACGTAAACGATTTGCTTCCGACGGGTTATTCTTATGTAAGCCATGTCGCTTCCACGGGAACATACACACAGGGAACAGGAGTATGGAACATCGGCAATTTGGCCGTTGGTGCCACCCCGACATTGACCATCACTGCAACGGTTCTTGCCACGGGCAACTACGGCAACATCGCCACGATCACAGGAAATGAAAATGACCCGACACCGGGCAACAACTCCTCGACAAGCACGCCGGTCCCTGTCCCACAATCTAATAGGGGAATTACTAAAATCGTTGACAACGCCACTCCGAATGTGGGATCAAACGTAACTTTCACGATTACGGCAAATAACGCAGGTCCAAGTGCTTCAACAGGTGTGATTGTTAATGACCTTTTACCGTCAGGATATACATATGTAAGTCATGTCGCCTCGACCGGAACATATACGCAAGGGACGGGAGTATGGAACATCGGCAATTTGGCCGTTGGTGCCACCCCGACATTGACCATCACTGCAACGGTTCTTGCCACGGGCAACTACGGCAACATCGCCACGATCACAGGAAATGAAAATGACCCGACACCGGGCAACAACTCCTCGACAAGCACACCGGTCCCTGTCCCACAATCAGACAGGGGCGTAACCAAGATCGTGAACAACGGAACGCCTAACGTAGGCTCGAACGTCACCTTTACGATCACTGCAAGTAATGCAGGACCAAGCGCCTCAACTGGTGTGAACGTAAACGATTTGCTTCCGACGGGTTATTCTTATGTAAGCCATGTCGCTTCCACAGGAACATACACACAGGGAACGGGAGTATGGAACATCGGCAACTTAGCCGTTGGTGCCACCCCGACACTGACCATCACTGCGACCGTACTGGCTACAGGCAACTACGGCAACATCGCCACGATCACAGGAAATGAAAATGACCCGACACCGGGCAACAATTCCTCGACAAGCACACCGGTCCCTGTCCCACAATCAGACAGGGGTGTGACCAAGATCGTGAACAACGGAACGCCTAACGTAGGCTCGAACGTCACCTTTACGATCACTGCAAGCAATGCAGGACCAAGCGCCTCAACTGGTGTGAACGTAAACGATTTGCTTCCGACGGGTTATTCTTATGTAAGCCATGTCGCTTCCACGGGAACATACACACAGGGAACGGGAGTATGGAACATCGGCAACTTAGCCGTTGGTGCCACCCCGACACTGACCATCACTGCGACCGTACTGGCTACAGGCAACTACGGCAACATCGCCACGATCACAGGAACAGAGAACGACCCGACACCGGGCAACAATTCCTCGACAAGCACGCCGGTCCCTGTACCACAATCAGACAGGGGCGTAACCAAGATCGTGAACAACGGAACGCCTAACGTAGGCTCGAACGTCACCTTTACAATCACTGCCAGCAATGCCGGACCAAGCGCCTCGACAGGAGTAAACGTAAACGATTTGCTTCCGACGGGTTATTCTTATGTAAGCCATGTCGCTTCCACAGGAACATACACACAAGGAACAGGAGTATGGAACATCGGCAATTTGGCCGTTGGTGCCACCCCGACATTGACCATCACTGCAACGGTTCTTGCCACAGGCAACTACGGCAACATCGCCACGATCACAGGAAATGAAAATGACTCGACACCGGGCAACAACTCCTCGACAAGCACGCCGGTCCCTGTCCCACAATCTAATAGGGGAATTACTAAAATCGTTGACAACGCCACTCCGAATGTGGGATCAAACGTAACTTTCACGATTACGGCAAATAACGCAGGTCCAAGTGCTTCAACAGGTGTGATTGTTAATGACCTTTTACCGTCAGGATATACATATGTAAGTCATGTCGCCTCGACCGGAACATATACGCAAGGGACGGGAGTTTGGAACATAGGTAATCTTGCTGTAGGAGCTACTCCAACTTTGCAAATTACAGCCACGGTTAACGCAACCGGTTCATTCGTTAATAGTGCTACGATTACAGGAACGGAAAATGATCCTACCCCTGGTAACAATTCCTCATCAAGTGCGCCGACGCCTGTACCACAATCTAACAGAAGTGTAGTTAAAACAGTTGACAATCCTACACCAAACGTAGGTTCAAATGTTACCTTTACAATCTTGGCAAGCAATGCCGGTCCAAGCGCTTCCACAAACACTGTAGTGAATGATATCCTTCCTGCAGGTTATACTTATGTAAGCTCGAACCCATCGGTTGGTACCTATAATAATGGAACGGGAGTTTGGAATATCGGTACATTGGCAAATGCCGCAAGTGCTACCTTGACTATTACCGCTACCGTAAATGCTGCTGGTCCTTACCTGAATACGGCCTCGATTACAGGAACTGAGAATGATCCGACTCCGGGTAACAACTCGGAAGGGGAGGACACTACACCGGTTGCTCAATCCAACAGAAGCGTAGTGAAGACTGTTGACAATCCTACACCAAACGTAGGTTCAAATGTTACCTTTACAATCTTGGCAAGCAATGCCGGTCCAAGCGCTTCCACAAACACTGTAGTGAATGATATCCTTCCTGCAGGTTATACTTATGTAAGCTCGAACCCATCGGTTGGTACCTATAATAATGGGACGGGAGTTTGGAATATCGGTACATTGGCAAATGCCGCAAGTGCTACCTTGACTATTACCGCTACCGTAAATGCTGCTGGTCCTTACCTGAATACGGCTTCGATTACAGGAACTGAGAATGATCCGACTCCGGGTAACAACTCGGAAGGGGAGGACACTACACCGGTTGCTCAATCCAACAGAAGCGTAGTGAAGACTGTTGATAACCCTACACCAAACGTAGGTTCAAATGTTACCTTTACAATCTTGGCAAGCAATGCCGGTCCAAGCGCTTCCACAAACACTGTAGTGAATGATATCCTTCCTGCAGGTTATACTTATGTAAGCTCGAACCCATCGGTTGGTACCTATAATAATGGAACGGGAGTTTGGAATATCGGTACATTGGCAAATGCCGCAAGTGCTACCTTGACTATTACCGCTACCGTAAATGCTGCTGGTCCTTACCTGAATACGGCCTCGATTACAGGAACTGAGAATGATCCGACTCCGGGTAACAACTCGGAAGGGGAGAATACTACACCAGTTCCCCAATCGGATAGGGCAGTTGTTAAAAATGTGAGCAATCCAGCTCCACAGGTGGGTAACACGATTACATTTACACTTACTGCGACAAATAACGGGCCAAGTGCCTCCACAAATACATCTGTTACAGATTTACTTCCTTCAGGTTATACTTATGTAAGTTCGAACCCTTCTATTGGAACTTACGATAATGGAACCGGAATCTGGAATATCGGTACGCTTGCCAATGGTGCCAATGCGACTCTCGATATAGTTGTTACTGTAAATGCTACTGGCTCCTATGCGAATAGCGCGTCGATTACTGGTACAGAAAACGATCCTACGCCAGGTAATAATGCTTCGATAAATACGCCGACTATTACAAATACTCCTCCGGTAGCTGTTGATGATTCTAACAATACTCCGGAAGATACTACATTGACAGTTGCCAATGGATCTCCTAATGATTTATTGCAAAATGATTCTGATATTGATCTGAATCCATTAGTGATCACGCAATTTGTCGTTAATGCCATCACTTATCCTGCGGGATCAACTGCTAATTTGACTGAAGGTGATTTGACAATTAATGCTGATGGTAGCTATACATTTGTTCCGGCGCCTAATTTTAACGGGGCTGTTCCGGTAGCAACTTATACTATTTCTGATGGTACCGATACCGATACTGCTAATTTGACTATTACAGTTAATTCCGTTAATGATCTTCCGCTTGCAGCCAACGATACGGCTAACGTTACAGAAGACCAATCGGTGAACATCCCGGTGCTTGCTAATGATACTTTTGGAGGAGACGGCCCATCAATCGGAGCGATCGTGATTGCCACGCCTGCTGCGAACGGAACGGCTACCGTGAACAACAACGGTACACCGAACGACCCGACAGACGATACGATCGACTATACCCCGAATGCGGACTTCAACGGATCGGACTCGTTCACCTATACCATCACCGATTCAAACGGTGATACGTCAACCGCTACGGTGAACGTGACCATCGCCCCTGATGCGCCTGGCACTGACGTGCCTGTAGCTGCAAATGATACGGCGAACGTTACAGAGGACCAATCGGTGAATATCGCTGTACTTGCAAATGATACGTTCGGCCCTGACGGACCATCAACCGGAGCGATCGTGATTGCCACGCCGGCTGCGAACGGAACCGCTACCGTGAACAACAACGGAACGCCGAACGACCCGACAGACGATACGATCGACTATACCCCGAATGCTAACTTCAACGGATCGGACTCGTTCACATACACCATCACCGATTCAAACGGTGATACGTCAACCGCTACGGTGAACGTGACCATCGCCCCTGATGCCCCTGGCACTGACGTGCCTGTAGCTGCAAATGATACGGCGAACGTTACAGAGGACCAATCGGTGAATATCCCTGTACTTGCCAATGATACCTTCGGACCTGACGGACCATCAACCGGAGCGATCGTGATTGCCACGCCAGCTGCGAACGGAACCGCGACCGTAAACAACAACGGAACGCCGAACGACCCGACAGACGATACGATCGACTATACCCCGAACGCGAACTTCAACGGATCGGACTCGTTCACATACACCATCACCGATTCAAACGGTGATACATCTACAGCTACGGTGAATGTGACGATCGCCCCTGATGCCCCTGGTACTGACGTGCCTGTAGCTGCAAACGATACGGCGAACGTTACAGAGGACCAATCGGTGAATATCCCGGTACTTGCAAACGATACGTTCGGCCCTGACGGCCCATCAGCATTTGCCATTGCAATTGCTACGCCAGCCGCGAACGGAACGGCGACCGTAAACAACAACGGTACACCGAACGATCCGACAGACGATACGATCGACTATACCCCGAATGCTAACTTCAACGGATCGGATTCGTTCACCTACACCATCACCGATTCAAACGGCGATACTTCGACCGCTACGGTAAGCGTGACGATCGCCCCTGATGCCCCTGGTACTGACGTGCCTGTAGCTGCAAACGATACGGCGAACGTTACAGAGGACCAATCGGTGAACATCCCGGTACTTGCCAATGATACCTTCGGACCTGACGGCCCATCAACCGGAGCGATCGTGATTGCCACGCCTGCTGCAAACGGAACGGCTACCGTGAACAACAACGGTACACCGAACGACCCGACAGACGATACGATCGACTATACCCCGAATGCGGACTTCAACGGATCAGACTCGTTCACCTATACCATCACCGATTCAAACGGCGATACTTCGACCGCTACGGTGAACGTGACGATCGCCCCTGATGCGCCTGGTACTGACGTGCCTGTAGCTGCCAACGATACGGCGAACGTAACGGAAGACCAATCGGTAAACATCCCTGTACTAGCCAACGATACGTTCGGCCCTGACGGCCCATCAACCGGAGCGATCGTGATTGCCACGCCAGCCACTAATGGAACCGCTACCGTAAACAACAACGGAACACCGAACGACCCGACAGACGACACGATCGACTATACCCCGAATGCTAACTTCAACGGATCGGACTCGTTCACATACACCATCACCGACTCAAACGGTGATACTTCGACCGCTACGGTGAACGTTACCATCGCCCCTGATGCGCCTGGTACTGACGTGCCGGTAGCAGCCAACGATACGGCGAACGTTACAGAAGACCTGTCGGTGAATATCCCGGTACTTGCAAACGATACGTTCGGCCCTGACGGACCATCAGCATTTGCCATTGCAATTGCCACGCCAGCCACTAATGGAACCGCTACCGTAAACAACAACGGAACGCCGAACGACCCGACAGACGACACGATCGACTATACCCCGAATGCTAACTTCAACGGATCGGACTCGTTCACATACACCATCACCGACTCAAACGGTGATACTTCGACCGCTACGGTGAACGTTACCATCGCCCCTGATGCGCCTGGTACTGACGTGCCTGTAGCTGCAAACGATACGGCGAACGTTACAGAGGACCAATCGGTGAACATCCCGGTACTTGCAAACGATACGTTCGGCCCTGACGGCCCATCAGCATTTGCCATTGCAATTGCTACGCCAGCCGCGAACGGAACGGCTACCGTGAACAACAACGGTACACCGAACGACCCGACAGACGATACGATCGACTATACCCCGAATGCTAACTTCAACGGATCGGACTCGTTCACCTATACCATCACCGATTCAAACGGCGATACTTCGACCGCTACGGTGAACGTGACCATCGCCCCTGATGCGCCTGGCACTGACGTGCCTGTAGCTTCAAATGATACGGCGAACGTAACAGAAGACCAATCGGTGAACATCCCGGTACTTGCCAATGATACCTTCGGACCTGACGGCCCATCGATCGGAGCCATTACCATTGCTACACCTGCCACTAATGGTACCGCTACCGTAAACAACAACGGAACGCCGAACGACCCGACCGACGATACGATCGACTATACCCCGAATGCGGACTTCAACGGATCGGACTCGTTCACATACACGATCACCGATTCAAACGGTGATACGTCAACTGCGACAGTGAACGTGACCATCGCCCCTGATGCGCCTGGCACTGACGTGCCTGTAGCTTCAAATGATACGGCGAACGTTACAGAGGACCAATCGGTGAACATCCCGGTACTAGCCAACGATACGTTCGGACCTGACGGACCATCAACCGGAGCGATCGTGATTGCCACGCCAGCCACTAATGGAACCGCTACCGTAAACAACAACGGAACGCCGAACGACCCGACCGACGATACGATCGACTATACCCCGAATGCTAACTTCAACGGATCGGATTCGTTCACCTATACCATCACCGATTCAAACGGTGATACGTCAACTGCGACAGTGAACGTGACCATCGCCCCTGATGCGCCTGGCACTGACGTGCCTGTAGCTTCAAATGATACGGCGAACGTTACAGAAGACCAATCGGTGAACATCCCGGTACTTGCAAACGATACGTTCGGACCTGACGGCCCATCGATCGGAGCCATTACCATTGCTACACCTGCCACTAATGGTACCGCTACCGTAAACAACAACGGAACGCCGAACGACCCGACCGACGATACGATCGACTATACCCCGAATGCGGACTTCAACGGATCGGACTCGTTCACATACACCATCACCGACTCAAACGGTGATACTTCGACCGCTACGGTGAACGTGACCATCGCCCCTGATGCGCCTGGCACTGACGTGCCTGTAGCTTCAAATGATACGGCGAACGTTACAGAGGACCAATCGGTGAACATCGCTGTACTTGCAAACGATACGTTCGGACCTGACGGACCATCAACCGGAGCGATCGTGATTGCCACGCCAGCCACTAATGGTACCGCTACCGTAAACAACAACGGTACACCGAACGACCCGACCGACGATACGATCGACTATACCCCGAATGCTAACTTCAACGGATCGGACTCGTTCACCTACACCATCACCGATTCAAACGGCGATACGTCAACCGCTACGGTGAACGTTACCATCGCCCCTGATGCCCCTGGCACTGACGTGCCTGTAGCTGCCAACGATACGGCGAACGTAACGGAAGACCAATCGGTAAACATCCCGGTACTTGCAACGATACGTTCGGCCCTGACGGACCATCAGCATTTGCCATTGCAATTGCCACGCCAGCCACTAATGGAACCGCTACCGTAAACAACAACGGAACACCGAACGACCCGACAGACGACACGATCGACTATACCCCGAATGCTAACTTCAACGGATCGGACTCGTTCACATACACCATCACCGACTCAAACGGTGATACTTCGACCGCTACGGTGAACGTTACCATCGCCCCTGATGCGCCTGGTACTGACGTGCCTGTAGCTGCAAACGATACGGCGAACGTTACAGAGGACCAATCGGTGAACATCCCGGTACTTGCAAACGATACGTTCGGCCCTGACGGCCCATCAACCGGAGCGATCGTGATTGCTACGCCGGCTGCGAACGGAACGGCTACCGTGAACAATAACGGAACACCGAACGACCCGACAGACGATACGATCGACTATACCCCGAATGCTAACTTCAACGGATCGGACTCGTTCACCTATACCATCACCGATTCAAACGGCGATACGTCAACTGCGACAGTGAACGTGACCATCGCCCCTGATGCGCCTGGTACTGACGTGCCGGTAGCCTCAAATGATACGGCGAACGTTACAGAAGACCAATCGGTGAACATCGCTGTACTTGCAAACGATACGTTCGGACCTGACGGACCATCAGCATTTGCCATTGCAATTGCTACGCCAGCCGCGAACGGAACGGCTACCGTAAACAACAACGGTACACCGAACGACCCGACCGACGATACGATCGACTATACCCCGAATGCTAACTTCAACGGATCGGACTCGTTCACATACACCATCACCGATTCAAACGGTGATACGTCAACCGCTACGGTGAACGTGACCATCGCCCCTGATGCCCCTGGTACTGACGTGCCTGTAGCTTCAAATGATACGGCGAACGTTACAGAGGACCAATCGGTGAACATCCCTGTACTTGCCAATGATACCTTCGGACCTGACGGACCATCAACCGGGGCAATCGTGATTGCCACGCCTGCTGCAAACGGAACGGCTACCGTAAACAACAACGGAACACCGAACGACCCGACCGACGATACGATCGACTATACCCCGAATGCGGACTTCAACGGATCGGACTCGTTCACATACACGATCACCGATTCAAACGGCGATACTTCGACCGCTACGGTGAACGTGACCATCGCCCCTGATGCGCCTGGCACTGACGTGCCTGTAGCTTCAATGATACGGCGAACGTTACAGAGGACCAATCGGTGAATATCCCGGTACTTGCAAACGATACGTTCGGCCCTGACGGACCATCAGCATTTGCCATTGCAATTGCCACGCCAGCCACTAATGGAACCGCTACCGTAAACAACAACGGAACGCCGAACGACCCGACAGACGACACGATCGACTATACCCCGAATGCTAACTTCAACGGATCGGACTCGTTCACATACACCATCACCGATTCAAACGGTGATACGTCAACTGCGACAGTGAACGTGACCATCGCCCCTGATGCGCCTGGCACTGACGTGCCTGTAGCTTCAAATGATACGGCGAACGTTACAGAGGACCAATCGGTGAACATCCCGGTACTTGCAAACGATACGTTCGGACCTGACGGCCCATCGATCGGAGCCATTACCATTGCTACACCTGCCACTAATGGTACCGCTACCGTAAACAACAACGGAACGCCGAACGACCCGACAGACGATACGATCGACTATACCCCGAATGCTAACTTCAACGGATCGGACTCGTTCACCTATACCATCACCGACTCAAACGGCGATACTTCGACCGCTACGGTGAACGTGACCATCGCCCCTGATGCCCCTGGCACTGACGTGCCTGTAGCTTCAAATGATACGGCGAACGTAACAGAAGACCAATCGGTGAACATCCCGGTACTTGCCAATGATACCTTCGGACCTGACGGCCCATCGATCGGAGCCATTACCATTGCTACACCTGCCACTAATGGTACCGGCTACCGTAAACAACAACGGAACGCCGAACGACCCGACCGACGATACGATCGACTATACCCCGAATGCTAACTTCAACGGATCGGACTCGTTCACATACACCATCACCGATTCAAACGGTGATACGTCAACTGCGACAGTGAACGTGACCATCGCCCCTGATGCGCCTGGCACTGACGTGCCTGTAGCTTCAAATGATACGGCGAACGTTACAGAGGACCAGTCGGTGAATATCCCGGTACTAGCCAACGATACGTTCGGACCTGACGGACCATCAACCGGAGCGATCGTGATTGCCACGCCTGCTGCGAACGGAACGGCTACCGTGAACAACAACGGAACACCGAACGATCCGACCGACGATACGATCGACTATACCCCGAATGCGGACTTCAACGGATCAGACTCGTTCACCTATACCATCACCGATTCAAACGGTGATACTTCGACCGCTACGGTAAGCGTGACCATCGCCCCTGATGCGCCTGGCACTGACGTGCCTGTAGCCTCAAATGATACGGCGAACGTTACAGAGGACCAATCGGTGAACATCCCGGTACTAGCCAACGATACGTTCGGACCTGACGGCCCATCAACCGGAGCGATCGTGATTGCCACGCCGGCTGCGAACGGAACCGCGACCGTAAACAACAACGGAACGCCGAACGATCCGACCGACGATACGATCGACTATACCCCGAATGCTAATTTCAACGGATCGGATTCGTTCACATACACCATCACCGATTCAAACGGTGATACGTCAACTGCGACAGTGAATGTGACGATCGCCCCTGATGCCCCTGGTACTGACGTGCCTGTAGCCTCAAATGATACGGCTAACGTAACAGAGGACCAATCGGTGAATATCCCGGTACTTGCAAACGATACGTTCGGCCCTGACGGACCATCAACCGGAGCGATCGTGATTGCCACGCCTGCTGCGAATGGAACAGCCACAGTGAACAACAACGGTACACCGAACGACCCGACCGACGATACGATCGACTATACCCCGAATGCGACTTCAACGGATCGGACTCGTTCACATACATCATCACCGATTCAAACGGTGATACTTCGACCGCTACGGTGAACGTGACCATCGCCCCTGATGCCCCTGGCACTGACGTGCCTGTAGCCTCAAATGATACGGCGAACGTAACAGAGGACCAATCGGTGAACATCCCTGTACTGCCAACGATACGTTCGGACCTGACGGACCATCAGCATTTGCCATTGCATCGCTACGCCAGCTGCGAACGGAACGGCTACCGTAAACAACAACGGAACGCCGAACGACCCGACAGACGATACGATCGACTATACCCCGAATGCGGACTTCAACGGATCAGATTCGTTCACCTATACCATCACCGATTCAAACGGCGATACGTCAACCGCTACGGTGAACGTGACCATCGCCCCTGATGCGCCTGGCACTGACGTGCCTGTAGCTTCAAATGATACGGCGAACGTTACAGAGGACCAATCGGTGAATATCCCGGTACTTGCCAATGATACCTTCGGACCTGACGGACCATCAACCGGGCAATCGTGATTGCACGCCGCTGCGAACGGAACGGCTACCGTAAACAACAACGGTACACCGAACGACCCGACCGACGATACGATCGACTATACCCCGAATGCTAACTTCAACGGATCGGATCGTTCACCTATACCATCACCGATTCAAACGGCGATACGTCAACCGCTACGGTGAACGTGACGATCGCCCCTGATGCGCCTGGCACTGACGTGCCTGTAGCTCAAATGATACGGCGAACGTTACAGAAGACCTGTCGGTGAATATCCCGGTACTAGCCAATGATACGTTCGGCCCTGACGGACCATCAACCGGGCAATCGTGATTGCTACGCCTGCTGCTAACGGAACGGCTACCGTAAACAACAACGGTACACCGAACGACCCGACGACGATACGATCGACTATACCCCGAATGCGACTTCAACGGATCGGACTCGTTCACATACACCATCACCGATTCAAACGGCGATACGTCAACCGCTACGGTGAACGTTACGATCGCCCCTGATGCGCCTGGTACTGACGTGCCTGTAGCTCAAATGATACGGCGAACGTTACAGAGGACCAATCGGTGAATATCGCTGTACTTGCAAACGATACCTTCGGACCTGACGGACCATCAACCGAGCGATCGTGATTGCCACGCCAGCTGCGAACGGAACGGCTACCGTGAACAACAACGGTACACCGAACGACCCGACAGACGATACGATCGACTATACCCCGAATGCTAACTTCAACGGATCGGACTCGTTCACATAACCATCACCGATTCAAACGGCGATACTTCGACCGCTACGGTGAACGTGACCATCGCCCCTGATGCGCCTGGACTGACGTGCCTGTAGCTTCAAATGATACGGCGAACGTTACAGAGACCATCGGTGAAATCCCGGTACTAGCCAATGATACGTTCGGCCTGACGGACCATCAACCGGGCATCGTGATTGCACGCCTGCTGCAACGGAACGGCTACCGTAAACAACAACGGAACACCGAACGACCCGACCGACGATACGATCGACTATACCCCGAATGCGACTTCAACGGATCGGACTCGTTCACATACACCATCACCGATTCAAACGGCGATACTCACCGCTACGGTGAACGTTACATCGCCCCTGATGCCCTGGACTGACGTGCCTGTAGCTGCAAATGATACGGCGAACGTTACAGAGACCAATCGGTGAATATCCGGTACTTGCAAAGATACTTCGGACCTGACGGACCATCAACCGGAGCGATCGTGATTGCCACGCCGGCTGCGAACGGAACGGCTACCGTGAACAACAACGGTACACCGAACGACCCGACAGACGATACGATCGACTATACCCCGAATGCTAACTTCAACGGATCGGACTCGTTCACCTATACCATCACCGATTCAAACGGCGATACTTCGACCGCTACGGTGAACGTGACGATCGCCCCTGATGCGCCTGGCACTGACGTGCCTGTAGCTTCAAATGATACGGCGAACGTTACAGAGGACCAATCGGTGAACATCCCGGTACTTGCAAACGATACGTTCGGACCTGACGGCCCATCGATCGGAGCCATTACCATTGCTACACCTGCCACTAATGGTACGGCTACCGTAAACAACAACGGAACGCCGAACGACCCGACCGACGATACGATCGACTATACCCCGAATGCGGACTTCAACGGATCGGACTCGTTCACATACACCATCACCGATTCAAACGGCGATACTTCGACCGCTACGGTGAACGTTACCATCGCCCCTGATGCCCCTGGCACTGACGTGCCTGTAGCTTCAAATGATACGGCGAACGTAACAGAGGACCAATCGGTGAACATCCCGGTACTTGCAAACGATACGTTCGGACCTGACGGACCATCAACCGGAGCGATCGTGATTGCCACGCCTGCTGCAAACGGAACGGCTACCGTGAACAACAACGGTACACCGAACGACCCGACAGACGATACGATCGACTATACCCCGAATGCGGACTTCAACGGATCGGACTCGTTCACATACACCATCACCGATTCAAACGGCGATACGTCAACTGCGACAGTGAACGTGACCATCGCCCCTGATGCGCCTGGCGTTGACAGCCCATTGGCTGTCAATGATACGGCGAACGTAACGGAAGACCAATCGGTAAACATCCCTGTACTTGCCAATGATACCTTCGGACCTGACGGACCATCAACCGGAGCGATCGTGATTGCTACGCCAGCTGCGAACGGAACCGCGACCGTAAACAACAACGGAACGCCGAACGACCCGACAGACGATACGATCGACTATACCCCGAACGCGAACTTCAACGGATCGGACTCGTTCACATACACCATCACCGATTCAAACGGTGATACATCTACAGCTACGGTGAATGTGACGATCGCCCCTGATGCCCCTGGTACTGACGTGCCTGTAGCTGCAAACGATACGGCGAACGTTACAGAGGACCAATCGGTGAATATCCCGGTACTTGCAAACGATACGTTCGGCCCTGACGGCCCATCAGCATTTGCCATTGCAATTGCTACGCCAGCCGCGAACGGAACGGCGACCGTAAACAACAACGGTACACCGAACGATCCGACAGACGATACGATCGACTATACCCCGAATGCTAACTTCAACGGATCGGATTCGTTCACCTACACCATCACCGATTCAAACGGCGATACTTCGACCGCTACGGTGACCGTTACCATCGCCCCTGATGCCCCTGGCACTGACGTGCCTGTAGCTTCAAATGATACGGCGAACGTTACAGAGGACCAATCGGTGAATATCGCTGTACTAGCCAACGATACGTTCGGACCTGACGGACCATCAACCGGAGCGATTACCATTGCCACGCCTGCTGCGAACGGAACGGCTACCGTAAACAACAACGGTACACCGAACGACCCGACAGACGATACGATCGACTATACCCCGAATGCTAACTTCAACGGATCGGACTCGTTCACATACACCATCACCGATTCAAACGGTGATACGTCAACTGCGACAGTGAACGTGACCATCGCCCCTGATGCGCCTGGCACTGACGTGCCTGTAGCTTCAAATGATACGGCGAACGTTACAGAGGACCAATCGGTGAATATCGCTGTACTAGCCAACGATACGTTCGGACCTGACGGACCATCAACCGGAGCGATTACCATTGCCACGCCTGCTGCGAACGGAACGGCTACCGTAAACAACAACGGTACACCGAACGACCCGACAGACGATACGATCGACTATACCCCGAATGCTAACTTCAACGGATCGGACTCGTTCACATACACCATCACCGATTCAAACGGCGATACGTCAACCGCTACGGTGAACGTTACCATCGCCCCTGATGCCCCTGGCACTGACGTGCCTGTAGCTGCAAATGATACGGCGAACGTTACAGAGGACCAATCGGTGAACATCCCGGTACTTGCCAATGATACCTTCGGACCTGACGGACCATCAACCGGAGCGATCGTGATTGCTACGCCGGCTGCGAACGGAACGGCTACCGTGAACAATAACGGAACACCGAACGACCCGACAGACGATACGATCGACTATACCCCGAATGCTAACTTCAACGGATCGGACTCGTTCACCTATACCATCACCGATTCAAACGGCGATACTTCGACCGCTACGGTGAACGTGACCATCGCCCCTGATGCGCCTGGTACTGACGTGCCTGTAGCTGTAAATGATACGGCGAACGTTACAGAGGACCAATCGGTGAATATCGCTGTACTTGCAAATGATACCTTCGGACCTGACGGACCATCAACCGGAGCGATCGTGATTGCCACGCCAGCTGCGAACGGAACGGCTACCGTGAACAACAACGGTACACCGAACGACCCGACAGACGATACGATCGACTATACCCCGAATGCGGACTTCAACGGATCAGACTCGTTCACCTATACCATCACCGATTCAAACGGCGATACTTCGACCGCTACGGTGAACGTGACGATCGCCCCTGATGCGCCTGGTACTGACGTGCCTGTAGCTGCCAACGATACGGCGAACGTAACGGAAGACCAATCGGTAAACATCCCTGTACTAGCCAACGATACGTTCGGCCCTGACGGACCATCAACCGGAGCGATCGTGATTGCCACGCCAGCCACTAATGGAACCGCTACCGTAAACAACAACGGAACACCGAACGACCCGACAGACGACACGATCGACTATACCCCGAATGCTAACTTCAACGGATCGGACTCGTTCACATACACCATCACCGACTCAAACGGTGATACTTCGACCGCTACGGTGAACGTTACCATCGCCCCTGATGCGCCTGGTACTGACGTGCCGGTAGCAGCCAACGATACGGCGAACGTTACAGAAGACCTGTCGGTGAATATCCCGGTACTTGCAAACGATACGTTCGGCCCTGACGGACCATCAGCATTTGCCATTGCAATTGCCACGCCAGCCACTAATGGAACCGCTACCGTAAACAACAACGGAACACCGAACGACCCGACAGACGACACGATCGACTATACCCCGAATGCTAACTTCAACGGATCGGACTCGTTCACATACACCATCACCGACTCAAACGGTGATACTTCGACCGCTACGGTGAACGTTACCATCGCCCCTGATGCGCCTGGTACTGACGTGCCTGTAGCTGCAAACGATACGGCGAACGTTACAGAGGACCAATCGGTGAACATCCCGGTACTTGCAAACGATACGTTCGGCCCTGACGGCCCATCAACCGGAGCGATCGTGATTGCTACGCCAGCCGCGAACGGAACGGCTACCGTGAACAACAACGGTACACCGAACGACCCGACAGACGATACGATCGACTATACCCCGAATGCTAACTTCAACGGATCGGACTCGTTCACCTATACCATCACCGACTCAAACGGCGATACTTCGACCGCTACGGTGAACGTGACCATCGCCCCTGATGCGCCTGGCACTGACGTGCCTGTAGCTTCAAATGATACGGCGAACGTAACAGAAGACCAATCGGTGAACATCCCGGTACTTGCCAATGATACCTTCGGACCTGACGGCCCATCGATCGGAGCCATTACCATTGCTACACCTGCCACTAATGGTACCGCTACCGTAAACAACAACGGAACGCCGAACGACCCGACCGACGATACGATCGACTATACCCCGAATGCTAACTTCAACGGATCGGACTCGTTCACATACACCATCACCGATTCAAACGGTGATACGTCAACTGCGACAGTGAACGTGACCATCGCCCCTGATGCGCCTGGCACTGACGTGCCTGTAGCTTCAAATGATACGGCGAACGTTACAGAGGACCAGTCGGTGAATATCCCGGTACTAGCCAACGATACGTTCGGACCTGACGGACCATCAACCGGAGCGATCGTGATTGCCACGCCTGCTGCGAACGGAACGGCTACCGTGAACAACAACGGAACACCGAACGATCCGACCGACGATACGATCGACTATACCCCGAATGCGGACTTCAACGGATCAGACTCGTTCACCTATACCATCACCGATTCAAACGGTGATACTTCGACCGCTACGGTAAGCGTGACCATCGCCCCTGATGCGCCTGGCACTGACGTGCCTGTAGCCTCAAATGATACGGCGAACGTTACAGAGGACCAATCGGTGAACATCCCGGTACTAGCCAACGATACGTTCGGACCTGACGGCCCATCAACCGGAGCGATCGTGATTGCCACGCCGGCTGCGAACGGAACCGCGACCGTAAACAACAACGGAACGCCGAACGATCCGACCGACGATACGATCGACTATACCCCGAATGCTAATTTCAACGGATCGGATTCGTTCACCTATACCATCACCGATTCAAACGGTGATACGTCAACTGCGACAGTGAACGTGACCATCGCCCCTGATGCGCCTGGCACTGACGTGCCTGTAGCTTCAAATGATACGGCGAACGTTACAGAGGACCAATCGGTGAATATCGCTGTACTAGCCAACGATACGTTCGGACCTGACGGACCATCAACCGGAGCGATTACCATTGCCACGCCTGCTGCGAACGGAACGGCTACCGTAAACAACAACGGTACACCGAACGACCCGACAGACGATACGATCGACTATACCCCGAATGCTAACTTCAACGGATCGGACTCGTTCACATACACCATCACCGATTCAAACGGCGATACGTCAACCGCTACGGTGAACGTTACCATCGCCCCTGATGCCCCTGGCACTGACGTGCCTGTAGCTGCAAATGATACGGCGAACGTTACAGAGGACCAATCGGTGAACATCCCGGTACTAGCCAATGATACCTTCGGACCTGACGGACCATCAACCGGAGCGATCGTGATTGCTACGCCGGCTGCGAACGGAACGGCTACCGTGAACAATAACGGAACACCGAACGACCCGACAGACGATACGATCGACTATACCCCGAATGCTAACTTCAACGGATCGGACTCGTTCACCTATACCATCACCGATTCAAACGGCGATACGTCAACTGCGACAGTGAACGTGACCATCGCCCCTGATGCGCCTGGTACTGACGTGCCGGTAGCCTCAAATGATACGGCGAACGTTACAGAAGACCAATCGGTGAATATCGCTGTACTTGCAAATGATACCTTCGGACCTGACGGACCATCAACCGGAGCGATCGTGATTGCCACGCCAGCTGCGAACGGAACGGCTACCGTGAACAACAACGGTACACCGAACGACCCGACAGACGATACGATCGACTATACCCCGAATGCGGACTTCAACGGATCAGACTCGTTCACCTATACCATCACCGATTCAAACGGCGATACTTCGACCGCTACGGTGAACGTGACGATCGCCCCTGATGCGCCTGGTACTGACGTGCCTGTAGCTGCCAACGATACGGCGAACGTAACGGAAGACCAATCGGTAAACATCCCTGTACTAGCCAACGATACGTTCGGCCCTGACGGACCATCAACCGGAGCGATCGTGATTGCCACGCCAGCCACTAATGGAACCGCTACCGTAAACAACAACGGAACACCGAACGACCCGACAGACGACACGATCGACTATACCCCGAATGCTAACTTCAACGGATCGGACTCGTTCACATACACCATCACCGACTCAAACGGTGATACTTCGACCGCTACGGTGAACGTTACCATCGCCCCTGATGCGCCTGGCACTGACGTGCCTGTAGCCTCAAATGATACGGCGAACGTTACAGAGGACCAATCGGTGAACATCCCGGTACTAGCCAACGATACGTTCGGACCTGACGGCCCATCAACCGGAGCGATCGTGATTGCCACGCCGGCTGCGAACGGAACCGCGACCGTAAACAACAACGGAACGCCGAACGATCCGACCGACGATACGATCGACTATACCCCGAATGCTAATTTCAACGGATCGGATTCGTTCACATACACCATCACCGATTCAAACGGTGATACGTCAACTGCGACAGTGAATGTGACGATCGCCCCTGATGCCCCTGGTACTGACGTGCCTGTAGCCTCAAATGATACGGCTAACGTAACAGAGGACCAATCGGTGAATATCCCGGTACTTGCAAACGATACGTTCGGCCCTGACGGACCATCAACCGGAGCGATCGTGATTGCTACGCCTGCTGCGAACGGAACGGCTACAGTGAACAACAACGGAACGCCGAACGACCCGACAGACGATACGATCGACTATACCCCGAATGCTAACTTCAACGGATCGGACTCGTTCACATACACCATCACCGATTCAAACGGCGATACTTCGACCGCTACGGTGAACGTGACGATCGCCCCTGATGCCCCTGGCACTGACGTGCCTGTAGCCTCAAATGATACGGCTAACGTAACAGAGGACCAATCGGTGAATATCCCGGTACTTGCAAACGATACGTTCGGACCTGACGGACCATCAACCGGAGCGATCGTGATTGCCACGCCTGCTGCAAACGGAACGGCTACCGTAAACAACAACGGAACGCCGAACGACCCGACCGACGATACGATCGACTATACCCCGAATGCGGACTTCAACGGATCGGACTCGTTCACCTATACCATCACCGATTCAAACGGCGATACTTCGACCGCTACGGTGAACGTGACCATCGCCCCTGATGCGCCTGGTACTGACGTGCCTGTAGCTTCAAATGATACGGCGAACGTTACAGAAGACCAATCGGTGAACATCCCGGTACTTGCAAACGATACCTTCGGACCTGACGGACCATCAATCGGAGCCATTACCATTGCCACGCCTGCCGCGAACGGAACAGCCACAGTGAACAACAACGGAACGCCGAACGATCCGACAGACGACACGATCGACTATACCCCGAATGCGAACTTCAACGGATCGGACTCGTTCACCTATACCATCACCGATTCAAACGGTGATACTTCGACCGCTACGGTGAACGTGACCATCGCCCCTGATGCGCCTGGCACTGACGTGCCTGTAGCTTCAAATGATACGGCGAACGTAACAGAAGACCAATCGGTGAACATCCCTGTACTAGCCAACGATACGTTCGGACCTGACGGACCATCAGCATTTGCCATTGCAATCGCTACGCCAGCCGCGAACGGAACGGCTACCGTAAACAACAACGGAACGCCGAACGACCCGACAGACGATACGATCGACTATACCCCGAATGCTAACTTCAACGGATCAGATTCGTTCACCTATACCATCACCGATTCAAACGGCGATACGTCAACCGCTACGGTGAACGTGACCATCGCCCCTGATGCGCCTGGCACTGACGTGCCTGTAGCTTCAAACGATACGGCGAACGTTACAGAGGACCAATCGGTGAATATCCCGGTACTTGCCAATGATACCTTCGGACCTGACGGACCATCAACCGGGGCAATCGTGATTGCTACGCCGGCTGCGAACGGAACGGCTACCGTAAACAACAACGGTACACCGAACGACCCGACCGACGATACGATCGACTATACCCCGAATGCTAACTTCAATGGATCGGATTCGTTCACCTATACCATCACCGATTCAAACGGCGATACGTCAACTGCGACAGTGAATGTGACGATCGCCCCTGATGCGCCTGGCACTGACGTGCCTGTAGCTTCAAATGATACGGCGAACGTTACAGAAGACCTGTCGGTGAATATCCCGGTACTAGCCAATGATACGTTCGGCCCTGACGGACCATCAACCGGGGCAATCGTGATTGCTACGCCTGCTGCGAACGGAACGGCTACCGTAAACAACAACGGTACACCGAACGACCCGACCGACGATACGATCGACTATACCCCGAATGCGGACTTCAACGGATCAGACTCGTTCACCTATACCATCACCGATTCAAACGGTGATACTTCGACCGCTACGGTAAGCGTGACCATCGCCCCTGATGCGCCTGGCACTGACGTGCCTGTAGCCTCAAATGATACGGCGAACGTTACAGAGGACCAATCGGTGAACATCCCGGTACTAGCCAACGATACGTTCGGACCTGACGGCCCATCAACCGGAGCGATCGTGATTGCCACGCCGGCTGCGAACGGAACCGCGACCGTAAACAACAACGGAACACCGAACGACCCGACCGACGATACGATCGACTATACCCCGAATGCGAACTTCAATGGATCGGATTCGTTCACCTATACCATCACCGACTCAAACGGCGATACTTCGACCGCTACGGTGACCGTGACCATCGCCCCTGATGCGCCTGGCACTGACGTGCCTGTAGCTTCAAATGATACGGCGAACGTTACAGAGGACCAGTCGGTGAATATCCCGGTACTAGCCAACGATACGTTCGGACCTGACGGACCATCAACCGGAGCGATCGTGATTGCCACGCCTGCTGCGAACGGAACGGCTACCGTGAACAACAACGGAACACCGAACGATCCGACCGACGATACGATCGACTATACCCCGAATGCGGACTTCAACGGATCAGACTCGTTCACCTATACCATCACCGATTCAAACGGTGATACTTCGACCGCTACGGTAAGCGTGACCATCGCCCCTGATGCGCCTGGCACTGACGTGCCTGTAGCCTCAAATGATACGGCGAACGTTACAGAGGACCAATCGGTGAACATCCCGGTACTAGCCAACGATACGTTCGGACCTGACGGCCCATCAACCGGAGCGATCGTGATTGCCACGCCGGCTGCGAACGGAACGGCTACCGTAAACAACAACGGAACGCCGAACGATCCGACCGACGATACGATCGACTATACCCCGAATGCTAATTTCAACGGATCGGATTCGTTCACATACACCATCACCGATTCAAACGGTGATACGTCAACTGCGACAGTGAATGTGACGATCGCCCCTGATGCCCCTGGTACTGACGTGCCTGTAGCCTCAAATGATACGGCTAACGTAACAGAGGACCAATCGGTGAATATCCCGGTACTTGCAAACGATACGTTCGGCCCTGACGGACCATCAACCGGAGCGATCGTGATTGCCACGCCTGCTGCGAATGGAACAGCCACAGTGAACAACAACGGAACGCCGAACGACCCGACCGACGATACGATCGACTATACCCCGAATGCGGACTTCAACGGATCGGACTCGTTCACATACATCATCACCGATTCAAACGGCGATACTTCGACCGCTACGGTGAACGTGACGATCGCCCCTGATGCCCCTGGCACTGACGTGCCTGTAGCCTCAAATGATACGGCTAACGTAACAGAGGACCAATCGGTGAATATCCCGGTACTTGCAAACGATACGTTCGGACCTGACGGACCATCAACCGGAGCGATCGTGATTGCCACGCCAGCCGCGAACGGAACGGCTACCGTAAACAACAACGGAACGCCGAACGACCCGACCGACGATACGATCGACTATACCCCGAATGCGGACTTCAACGGATCAGATTCGTTCACCTATACCATCACCGATTCAAACGGCGATACGTCAACCGCTACGGTGAACGTGACCATCGCCCCTGATGCGCCTGGCACTGACGTGCCTGTAGCTTCAAATGATACGGCGAACGTAACAGAAGACCAATCGGTGAACATCCCGGTACTTGCCAATGATACCTTCGGACCTGACGGACCATCAACCGGGGCAATCGTGATTGCTACGCCGGCTGCGAACGGAACGGCTACCGTAAACAACAACGGTACACCGAACGACCCGACCGACGATACGATCGACTATACCCCGAATGCTAACTTCAACGGATCGGATTCGTTCACCTATACCATCACCGATTCAAACGGCGATACGTCAACCGCTACGGTGAACGTGACCATCGCCCCTGATGCGCCTGGCACTGACGTGCCTGTAGCTTCAAATGATACGGCGAACGTTACAGAAGACCTGTCGGTGAATATCCCGGTACTAGCCAATGATACGTTCGGCCCTGACGGACCATCAACCGGGGCAATCGTGATTGCTACGCCTGCTGCTAACGGAACGGCTACCGTAAACAACAACGGTACACCGAACGACCCGACCGACGATACGATCGACTATACCCCGAATGCGGACTTCAACGGATCAGACTCGTTCACATACACGATCACCGATTCAAACGGCGATACGTCAACCGCTACGGTGAACGTTACGATCGCCCCTGATGCGCCTGGTACTGACGTGCCTGTAGCTTCAAATGATACGGCGAACGTTACAGAGGACCAATCGGTGAATATCGCTGTACTTGCAAACGATACCTTCGGACCTGACGGACCATCAACCGGAGCGATCGTGATTGCCACGCCAGCTGCGAACGGAACGGCTACCGTGAACAACAACGGTACACCGAACGACCCGACAGACGATACGATCGACTATACCCCGAATGCTAACTTCAACGGATCGGACTCGTTCACCTATACCATCACCGATTCAAACGGCGATACTTCGACCGCTACGGTGAACGTGACCATCGCCCCTGATGCGCCTGGTACTGACGTGCCTGTAGCTGTAAATGATACGGCGAACGTTACAGAGGACCAATCGGTGAATATCGCTGTACTTGCAAATGATACCTTCGGACCTGACGGACCATCAACCGGAGCGATCGTGATTGCCACGCCTGCTGCAAACGGAACGGCTACCGTGAACAACAACGGTACACCGAACGACCCGACCGACGATACGATCGACTATACCCCGAATGCGGACTTCAACGGATCGGACTCGTTCACATACACCATCACCGATTCAAACGGCGATACGTCAACCGCTACGGTGAACGTTACCATCGCCCCTGATGCCCCTGGCACTGACGTGCCTGTAGCTTCAAATGATACGGCGAACGTTACAGAGGACCAATCGGTGAATATCGCTGTACTAGCCAACGATACGTTCGGACCTGACGGACCATCAACCGGAGCGATTACCATTGCCACGCCTGCTGCGAACGGAACGGCTACCGTAAACAACAACGGTACACCGAACGACCCGACAGACGATACGATCGACTATACCCCGAATGCTAACTTCAACGGATCGGACTCGTTCACATACACCATCACCGATTCAAACGGCGATACGTCAACCGCTACGGTGAACGTTACCATCGCCCCTGATGCCCCTGGCACTGACGTGCCTGTAGCTGCAAATGATACGGCGAACGTTACAGAGGACCAATCGGTGAACATCCCGGTACTTGCCAATGATACCTTCGGACCTGACGGACCATCAACCGGAGCGATCGTGATTGCTACGCCGGCTGCGAACGGAACGGCTACCGTGAACAATAACGGAACACCGAACGACCCGACAGACGATACGATCGACTATACCCCGAATGCTAACTTCAACGGATCGGACTCGTTCACCTATACCATCACCGATTCAAACGGCGATACTTCGACCGCTACGGTGAACGTGACCATCGCCCCTGATGCGCCTGGTACTGACGTGCCTGTAGCTGTAAATGATACGGCGAACGTTACAGAGGACCAATCGGTGAATATCGCTGTACTTGCAAATGATACCTTCGGACCTGACGGACCATCAACCGGAGCGATCGTGATTGCCACGCCAGCTGCGAACGGAACGGCTACCGTGAACAACAACGGTACACCGAACGACCCGACAGACGATACGATCGACTATACCCCGAATGCGGACTTCAACGGATCAGACTCGTTCACCTATACCATCACCGATTCAAACGGCGATACTTCGACCGCTACGGTGAACGTGACCATCGCCCCTGATGCCCCTGGTACTGACGTGCCTGTAGCTGTAAATGATACGGCGAACGTTACAGAGGACCAATCGGTGAATATCGCTGTACTTGCAAATGATACCTTCGGACCTGACGGACCATCAACCGGAGCGATCGTGATTGCCACGCCAGCTGCGAACGGAACGGCTACCGTGAACAACAACGGTACACCGAACGACCCGACCGACGATACGATCGACTATACCCCGAATGCGGACTTCAACGGATCGGACTCGTTCACATACACCATCACCGATTCAAACGGCGATACGTCAACCGCTACGGTGAACGTTACCATCGCCCCTGATGCCCCTGGCACTGACGTGCCTGTAGCTTCAAATGATACGGCGAACGTTACAGAGGACCAATCGGTGAATATCGCTGTACTAGCCAACGATACGTTCGGACCTGACGGACCATCAACCGGAGCGATTACCATTGCCACGCCTGCTGCGAACGGAACGGCTACCGTAAACAACAACGGTACACCGAACGACCCGACAGACGATACGATCGACTATACCCCGAATGCTAACTTCAACGGATCGGACTCGTTCACATACACCATCACCGATTCAAACGGCGATACGTCAACCGCTACGGTGAACGTTACCATCGCCCCTGATGCCCCTGGCACTGACGTGCCTGTAGCTGCAAATGATACGGCGAACGTTACAGAGGACCAATCGGTGAACATCCCGGTACTTGCCAATGATACCTTCGGACCTGACGGACCATCAACCGGAGCGATCGTGATTGCTACGCCGGCTGCGAACGGAACGGCTACCGTGAACAATAACGGAACACCGAACGACCCGACAGACGATACGATCGACTATACCCCGAATGCTAACTTCAACGGATCGGACTCGTTCACCTATACCATCACCGATTCAAACGGCGATACTTCGACCGCTACGGTGAACGTGACCATCGCCCCTGATGCGCCTGGTACTGACGTGCCTGTAGCTGTAAATGATACGGCGAACGTTACAGAGGACCAATCGGTGAATATCGCTGTACTTGCAAATGATACCTTCGGACCTGACGGACCATCAACCGGAGCGATCGTGATTGCCACGCCAGCTGCGAACGGAACGGCTACCGTGAACAACAACGGTACACCGAACGACCCGACAGACGATACGATCGACTATACCCCGAATGCGGACTTCAACGGATCAGACTCGTTCACCTATACCATCACCGATTCAAACGGCGATACTTCGACCGCTACGGTGAACGTGACGATCGCCCCTGATGCGCCTGGTACTGACGTGCCTGTAGCTGCCAACGATACGGCGAACGTAACGGAAGACCAATCGGTAAACATCCCTGTACTAGCCAACGATACGTTCGGCCCTGACGGACCATCAACCGGAGCGATCGTGATTGCCACGCCAGCCACTAATGGAACCGCTACCGTAAACAACAACGGAACACCGAACGACCCGACAGACGACACGATCGACTATACCCCGAATGCTAACTTCAACGGATCGGACTCGTTCACATACACCATCACCGACTCAAACGGTGATACTTCGACCGCTACGGTGAACGTTACCATCGCCCCTGATGCGCCTGGTACTGACGTGCCGGTAGCAGCCAACGATACGGCGAACGTTACAGAAGACCTGTCGGTGAATATCCCGGTACTTGCAAACGATACGTTCGGCCCTGACGGACCATCAGCATTTGCCATTGCAATTGCCACGCCAGCCACTAATGGAACCGCTACCGTAAACAACAACGGAACACCGAACGACCCGACAGACGACACGATCGACTATACCCGAATGCTAACTTCAACGGATCGGACTCGTTCACATACACCATCACCGACTCAAACGGTGATACTTCGACCGCTACGGTGAACGTTACCATCGCCCCTGATGCGCCTGGTACTGACGTGCCTGTAGCTGCAAACGATACGGCGAACGTTACAGAGGACCAATCGGTGAACATCCCGGTACTTGCAAACGATACGTTCGGCCCTGACGGCCCATCAACCGGAGCGATCGTGATTGCTACGCCAGCCGCGAACGGAACGGCTACCGTGAACAACAACGGTACACCGAACGACCCGACAGACGATACGATCGACTATACCCCGAATGCTAACTTCAACGGATCGGACTCGTTCACCTATACCATCACCGACTCAAACGGCGATACTTCGACCGCTACGGTGAACGTGACCATCGCCCCTGATGCGCCTGGCACTGACGTGCCTGTAGCTTCAAATGATACGGCGAACGTAACAGAAGACCAATCGGTGAACATCCCGGTACTTGCCAATGATACCTTCGGACCTGACGGCCCATCGATCGGAGCCATTACCATTGCTACACCTGCCACTAATGGTACCGCTACCGTAAACAACAACGGAACGCCGAACGACCCGACCGACGATACGATCGACTATACCCCGAATGCTAACTTCAACGGATCGGACTCGTTCACATACACCATCACCGATTCAAACGGTGATACGTCAACTGCGACAGTGAACGTGACCATCGCCCCTGATGCGCCTGGCACTGACGTGCCTGTAGCTGCCAACGATACGGCGAACGTAACGGAAGACCAATCGGTGAACATCGCTGTACTTGCAAACGATACGTTCGGACCTGACGGCCCATCAACCGGAGCGATTACCATTGCTACACCTGCCACTAATGGTACCGCGACCGTAAACAATAACGGTACACCGAACGATCCGACAGACGACACGATCGACTATACCCCGAATGCTAACTTCAACGGATCAGACTCGTTCACATACACGATCACCGATTCAAACGGTGATACGTCAACTGCGACAGTGAACGTTACGATCGCCCCTGATGCGCCTGGTACTGACGTGCCGGTAGCAGCCAACGATACGGCGAACGTTACAGAAGACCTGTCGGTGAATATCCCGGTACTTGCAAACGATACGTTCGGCCCTGACGGCCCATCAGCATTTGCCATTGCAATTGCTACGCCAGCCGCGAACGGAACGGCTACCGTAAACAACAACGGTACACCGAACGACCCGACCGACGATACGATCGACTATACCCCGAATGCTAACTTCAACGGATCGGACTCGTTCACATACACCATCACCGATTCAAACGGTGATACGTCAACCGCTACGGTGAACGTGACCATCGCCCCTGATGCCCCTGGTACTGACGTGCCTGTAGCTTCAAATGATACGGCGAACGTTACAGAGGACCAATCGGTGAACATCCCTGTACTTGCCAATGATACCTTCGGACCTGACGGACCATCAACCGGAGCGATCGTGATTGCCACGCCTGCTGCAAACGGAACGGCTACCGTAAACAACAACGGAACACCGAACGACCCGACCGACGATACGATCGACTATACCCCGAATGCGAACTTCAACGGATCGGATTCGTTCACATACACCATCACCGACTCAAACGGCGATACTTCGACCGCTACGGTGACCGTGACCATCGCCCCTGATGCGCCTGGCACTGACGTGCCTGTAGCTTCAAATGATACGGCGAACGTTACAGAGGACCAGTCGGTGAATATCCCGGTACTAGCCAACGATACGTTCGGACCTGACGGACCATCAACCGGAGCGATCGTGATTGCCACGCCTGCTGCGAACGGAACGGCTACCGTGAACAACAACGGAACACCGAACGATCCGACCGACGATACGATCGACTATACCCCGAATGCGGACTTCAACGGATCAGACTCGTTCACCTATACCATCACCGATTCAAACGGTGATACATCTACAGCTACAGTGAACGTGACCATCGCCCCTGATGCGCCTGGCGTTGACAGCCCATTGGCTGTCAATGATACGGTTACGACAGGTGAGGGCTTCGGAGTTACAGTGAGCGTGCTTGTAAACGACAGCTTCGGTGCTGACGGCCCATCAGTTGGTGCGATCACTGCAGGCCCTGCTGCAAACGGCAGCGTGAGCGTGAACACTAACGGCACGCCGAACGATCCGACGGACGATACGATCACTTACGTGCCTAACCCGAACTATAACGGCACCGACAGCTTCACTTATACGATCTGTGATGCTGACGGTCAGTGCGCTACGGCTACAGTGACTGTAACGGTTACCCCAGACAGCCCATTCAACGATGCGCCATTGGCGGTGAACGATACTGCCAGTACCAATGAGGATACGGCTGTTGTGATCACGGTGCTTACCAACGACGACTTCGGCGGCGACGGACCTGGTGTCGGGCCTATCATCGTTACCCAAGGCCTTCACGGCACGGTATCGGTGAATACCAACGGCACGCCTTTCAACCCGACCGACGATACGGTTACTTATGTGCCAAGTGCGAACTATAACGGCAGCGACAGCTTCACTTATACGATCACGGACAGTGACGGCCAGACCTCGACTGCTACGGTTACCATTACGATTATTGCCGATAACCCTACCTTCGATACCCCAACGGCCTCTGCCGATACAGCGGGTGTTGCTGAAGGCGGCTCTGTGGTGATCAACGTTACTGCCAATGACGACTTCGGTGGCGACGGCCCATCGGTAGGAGCTATCACGATCGGGTCTAACCCATCGAACGGTATTGCAGTTGTGAACAACAACGGCACGCCGAACGATCCGACGGACGATACTGTGACCTATACCCCTGGCGCGGACTTCAACGGTGTTGACAGCTTCACCTACACGATCTGTGATGCTGATGGTCAATGCTCTACGGCTACGGTTACTATCATCGTAACGCCTGACAACCCGACCCTTGATATGCCGGCAGCGGTTAACGATACGGCCACTACCGCTGAGGATACGGCGGTTATCATACCGGTGCTTCTAAACGACAGCTTCGGCGGTGACGGTCCATCATCGGGATCCATCAGTGTGACGCAAGGTGCCAACGGTACCGTTACGGTGAACAACAACGGTACGCCTTTCAACCCGACCGACGATACGGTTACCTATACCCCGAATGCGAACTTCAACGGTGTAGACAGCTTCACTTATACTATCTCTGATGCGGACGGGCAGACCTCGACCGCTACGGTTACGGTAACTGTAACTGCTGATGCGCCAGGTGTTGATATGCCGACCGCAAACAACGATACGGTCTCAGTACAGGAGAACACGCCTGTGACGATCAGCGTGCTTGCCAATGACAGCTTCGGTGGCGACGGCCCATCTGTAGGTGCGATCACTGTGACCCAAGGTTCTAACGGAACCGTTACGGTGAACACCAACGGTACGCCTTCTGATCCAACCGACGATACGATTACGTATACTCCTGCCACGGACTTCAATGGTGTTGACAGCTTCACCTACACGATCTGTGATGCGGATGGACAGTGCGCTACGGCTACTGTTACCGTTACGGTCTCTGCCGATGATCCAAACGCGGACTTCCCAGTAGCGCAGCCTGATACTGCAAACACTGTTGAGGAGGTTGCCATCAGCATCCCGGTACTTGCCAACGACAGCTTCGGTGGTGACGGCCCAGGCGTTGGTCCTATCACGGTGACGCAAGGCACTAACGGTACGGTTACGGTGAACAACAACGGCACACCTAACAACCCTTCTGACGATACTGTTGTCTATACCCCGAACGTGAACTTCAGCGGTACGGATAGCTTCACATACACGATTGCCGATGCGGACGGCCAGACTTCTACGGCTACCGTTACGGTAACGGTTACCCCAGGTGACCCTAATGCTGACTTCCCTGTGGCGGCGAACGATACGGCGAGCATCATTGAGGATACCCCTGTGACTGTAAACGTACTTGTGAACGACAGCTTCGGCGGCGACGGCCCATCTACAGGAGCCATCGTTATCGCTTCGAACCCATCTAATGGTATTGCCACGGTGAATACCAACGGCACGCCAAACGATCCAACGGACGATACCATTACATACACCCCGAATGCGAACTTCAACGGCTCTGACAGCTTCACTTATACTATAGCTGATGCTGACGGACAGACATCGACTGCTACGGTGAGCATCACCGTTACGGGTGACAACCCGCTTACCGATATGCCATTGGCGGTGAACGATACGGCCACTACGGCAGAGGATACCCTTGTGAATATCACGGTGCTTACCAATGACAGCTTCGGCGGTGACGGCCCATCCTCGGGCTCTATCGCTGTGGCGAGCCAGCCATCGAACGGTGTTGCCGTGGTACTGAACCAGGGTACGCTGAACGATCCTACCGACGATACGATCACGTATGTCCCTAATGCGAACTTCCACGGAACCGACAGCTTCACCTATACCATCACCGATGCTGACGGGCAGACTTCTACGGCTACTGTTACCATTACGGTGACTGCGGATAATCCTGCAACCGATATGCCTGATGCCAATGACGATACATATGCTACGGCTGAGGATACGCCAATTACGATGAACGTTCTTGGCAACGACAGCTTCGGCGGTGACGGTCCTTCTGTAGGCGCTATCACTGTGACGCAAGGTGCCAACGGTACCGTTACGGTGAATACCAACGGAACACCAAACGATCCGTCTGACGATACGATCACCTATACCCCGAATGCGAACTTCAACGGAGCCGACAGCTTCACCTATACGATCTGTGATGCCGACGGCCAGTGCTCGACTGCTACGGTGAACATCGGTGTGATGCCGGACAACCCATTGAACGATGCCCCTGTGGCGGCCAATGACAGTGTGACGATCACCGAGGGCAACAACGTAAACATTGCGGTACTTGCCAACGACAGCTTCGGCGGTGACGGCCCATCCAACGGCGCGATCTTCGTAGGTGCTACGCCATCCAACGGTATCGCCACGGTGAACCTTAACGGTACGCCGAACGACCCTACCGATGACTTCATCACCTATATCCCTAACCCAGGCTTTAACGGTAGTGACAGCTTCACGTACATCATCGAGGATGCTGACGGACAGCAGTCTACGGCTACGGTGACAATCACCGTGACGCCAAACGACCCTACTGCGGACGTTCCTTCGGCCAACAACGATGTTGTGACCACTGCCGAGGATACCCCTGTGGTGATCGGGGTGCTTGTCAATGACTTCTTCGGCCTTGACGGACCATCTACCGGTGCTATCGTGATCCAGTCGCAGCCTGTACACGGTACGGCGATCGTGAACGATAACGGTACGCCGAACAACCCGACCGACGATACGATCACATATACGCCAAGCGCCAACTACCATGGCAACGATACGTTCAACTATACGATAGCGGATTCCAACGGCGATACGGCCACGGCTTCCGTGAGCATCACGATCACCGCTGATGCGCCTACGGTTGACATGCCATTGGCAGCGAACGATACGGCCACTACCGATGAGGAGCTAGCCGTGACGATCAGCGTGCTTGCAAACGACAGCTTCGGTGGCGACGGCCCATCTACCGGTGCGATCGCTATCGCTTCGACCCCATCTAACGGTGTGGCCGTGGTGAACACCAACGGTACGCCGAACAACCCTGCCGACGATACGATCACCTATACCCCGAACGCTAACTTCAGCGGTACGGACAGCTTCACCTACACGATTGCCGATGCGGACGGACAGACCTCGACCGCTACGGTAACGATCACCGTGAACGCCAACGATCCTTCAGCTGACTTCCCGGTAGCTGCCAATGATTTTGCCTCTGCCACAGAAGACACCCCTGTTACGATCAGCGTGCTTGCCAACGACAGCTTCGGCGGCGACGGACCATCTACGGGAGCCATCACGATCGCTATGGGCGCCTCTAACGGTACTGCTACGGTGAACAACAACGGGACACCGAACAATCCGACGGATGATACCATTACCTATACCCCGAATGCGAACTTCCACGGCAACGATGTGTTCACTTACACAATCGCTGATGCCGACGGACAGACTTCTACTGCGACAGTGTTCGTGAACGTGGCTGCGGATGCCGATACGGCAGATGCTCCGACTGCGGTGAACGATACCGCTACGGTGAGCGAAGACCAATCGGTGAGCCTCCCTGTACTTGTAAACGACAGCTTCGGCGGCGACGGGCCGTTCGCAGGACCTATCTTTGTGATGACCCAACCATCCAACGGTGTGGCTGTGGTGAACAACAACGGTACCCCGAACAACCCTCTTGACGATACGATCACCTATACGCCTAATGCGAACTTCAACGGATCAGACAGCTTCACTTATATGATCCTTGATGCCGACGGGCAGGCCGCTACGGCTACTGTGACCATTACCGTTACCCCAGATGCGCCGACTGCAGATATGCCATTGGCAGTGAACGATACGGCCACTACCGGTGAGGATACCCCTGTAAGCGTACTTGTGGTGCTCAATGACAGCTTCGGTGGTGACGGGCCATCGGCCAGCGCCATTGTTGTGGCCAGCCAGCCATCTAACGGAAGTGCTGTGGTGAACAACAACGGTACGCCAAGCAACCCGACCGACGATACGATTACCTATACCCCGAATGCGAACTTCTTCGGCACGGACAGCTTCACGTACACCATCTTTGATGCCGACGGACAGTCCTCTACGGCTACTGTGACCATCACGGTTAGCCCTGATGCGCCTGGTGCTGACGTACCTGTTGCGGTTAACGACCTTGCAACGGTTACCGAAGACCAATCCGTGGTTATCCCTGTTGTTGCCAACGACAGCTTCGGAGGCGACGGTCCTGGTGTGGTTCAGATCGTTGTGGCGAGCCAGCCATCTAACGGAAGCGCCGTAGTGAATACTAACGGTACGCCATCTGACCCAACCGATGACACGGTTACCTATACCCCGAATGCGAACTTCAACGGATCGGACTCGTTCACTTATACTATAGCTGACTCAAACGGCGATACTTCGACTGCGACAGTGAACGTGACGATTAATCCTGATGCCCCTGGTGCTGACAGCCCATTGGCTGTTAATGATACGGCTACTGCAAATGAGGATAGTTTTGTCGTGATAAATGTGCTTGTAAATGACAACTTCGGTACTGACGGACCATGTGCCTGTGCAATTACTGTAACCCCTGCAGCAAACGGTGCTGTGGTGGTGAATAATAACGGTACACCGAACGATCCTACCGACGATACGATCACTTACACGCCTAACCCGAACTTTAACGGAACTGATCAGTTCAATTATACTATCAGTGATGCCGATGGGCAGACCTCGACTGCTACGGTTACCATTACAGTGAATCCTGATTCTCCGTTTAATGACACGCCAACAGCTGTGAACGATACGGCAACGACTAATGAGGATACTGCGGTAATCATCAATGTGCTTGTAAATGACAGTTTTGGTGGTGATAATGCCGGTGTAGGACCAATTACTGTTACACAAGGTGCTAATGGTACCGTAACTGTAAACACTAACGGCACGCCATTCAACCCGGCTGACGATACGGTTACCTATACGCCAAATGTGAACTTTAACGGAACTGACACGTTTACTTATACTATTGCTGATAGTGACGGACAAACATCGACTGCTACAGTGACTGTAACAATCAACGCAGACAGCCCGACCTTCGATACGCCTACGGCAGTTGCAGACATTGCTGCGGTGGCAGAAGACTCATCAATAGTGATTCCGGTAATTGTAAATGATAATTTCGGAGGAGACGGACCATCATCATCACCAATTGTACTTGCATCAACACCAACAAACGGTAATGCTGTAGTGAATGATAATGGTACACCGAATAATCCTACGGATGATACAATTACCTATACCCCGAATCCGAATTTCAACGGAATCGACAGTTTCTGTTATACCATTGCTGACGCAGACGGACAGACTTCAACAGCTTGTGTAACGGTTACCGTAACTCCGGACAATCCGATTGCTGACCAACCGGTAGCTGCAAATGATGTGGCAAATACCCAGGAAGATACACCAGTAACGGTGACTGTCCTTGCCAACGATACATTCGGTGGTGACGGTCCATCTGCAAGCCCGATTTTGGTCACGCAGCCAACCAATGGTACGGCAGTTGTGAATACAAATGGTACGCCTACAAACCCAACTGATGATACCGTTACGTATACCCCGAATGCAAACTTCAATGGAACCGATACGTTTACGTATACCATTACAGATGCAGACGGACAAACGTCGACAGCTACAGTAACAATAACAATTACTGCAGACAGCCCGAGTATTGACATGCCAACTGCTGTCAACGATGCTGTAACTGTACAGGAAGGTACACCAACAACGATCAATGTACTTGTCAACGACAGTTTCGGAGGTGACGGACCGGGTGTCGGACCAATCGTGATTGCTACACCTGCCTCAAACGGTACGGCTGTGGTAAACAATAATGGTACGCCAAACGATCCTACTGACGATACGATTGTTTACACACCGAATGCAAACTTCAATGGTGTGGATACATTCTGCTATACCATTGCCGATGCTGACGGACAGACTGCTACTGCTTGTGTGAACGTTACCGTTACACAGGACGATCCTAATGCAGACTTCCCTGTAGCGCAGCCTGACACGGCTACTACAACGGAAGATGTTGCAGTCACTATTCCTGTATTGACTAATGATGACTTCGGTGGTGACGGCCCAGGTGTAGGTCCAGTTGTAATTTCAACTCCTGCTACCAGCGGAACTGCAGTGGTAATTAATAATGGTACGCCTAACAATCCGACCGATGATACCATATTGTATACACCTAATCCGAACTTCCATGGAACTGATACCTTCTGTTATACTATCAGCGATGCGGACGGACAAAGTGCTACAACTTGTGTAACGGTTACTGTTAACCCTGATGCTGATACAGCAGACTTCCCTGTAGCGCAAAATGACTCATCAACTACTGCTGAAGACGTTGCGGTTACTGTGAATGTACTTGTGAATGATAACTTCGGCGGCGACGGACCATCGACCGGTGCTATTGTGGTTGCCACAATACCTGCAAATGGTATCGCCACGGTAAACAATAATGGAACGCCGAATAATCCTACTGATGATACCATTACGTATACACCGAATGCAAACTTCAATGGTACAGATTCATTCACATATACTATTGCTGATGCTGACGGACAGACTTCAACTGCTACCGTAACGATTACGATTACTGCAGACAATCCGTTGAATGATGTTCCGGTTGCAGTGGATGATACGGCAACAACCAATGAAGATACTTCGGTTACTGTAAGCGTGCTTATTAACGATAACTTCGGAGGTGACGGACCTACTTCAGGAACAATCCTTGTAGCTTCACAGCCTGCAAATGGTACTGCAGTTGTATTGAATGCGGGAACAATCAATGATCCTACGGATGATACCATCTTGTACATCCCGAACGCGAACTTCCACGGAACAGATGCATTTACATATACTATTACTGATGCTGACGGACAAACATCCACAGCTACCGTAACAATCACTGTGAATCCTGATAACGTGGCAATTGACCAACCAGATGCGAATGACGAAACTGTTTCGACACCTGAAGACACGCCAATTACCGTAAACGTACTCAGCAATGATACCTTCGGTGGTGACGGACCAGGAGTTGGACCAATCGTCATTGTGACACCTCCGGCAAATGGTATTGCAGTTGTAAATGTGAATGGTACGCCTAACGATCCGACTGATGACACAATTACATACACACCAAATCCGAATTACAACGGATCTGATGCTGTTGTCTACACGATTACCGATGCCGACGGACAAACTGCTACGGCTACGCTGTTCATAGCAATCACTCCTGATAATCCGCTTAACGATGTGCCGACTGCTGTAGATGATTCTGTGTCATTGACAGAAGGTAACAGTGTTAATATCGCGGTATTGGCCAATGACAGCTTCGGCGGTGACGGCCCATCGAACGGAGCCATTTTCGTGGGCACTACGCCATCAAACGGTATCGCTACGGTGAACCTGAACGGTACGCCGAATGATCCTACGGATGATTTCATCACGTATATCCCTAATCCGGGTTATAACGGACCAGACAGCTTCACATACATCATTGAGGATGCCGACGGACAGCAGTCTACGGCTACCGTAACGATCAACGTAACGCCTAATGATCCTAACGTCGATGTTCCATCTGCGAATAACGATACAGTAACTACTGCAGAAGATACCCCTGTGGCAATCAATGTGCTGGTGAATGACTTCTTTGGCCTTGACGGACCGAACTCAGGTACCATCCTGATCCAGTCGCAGCCAACGCATGGAGATGTAGTAGTAAACAATAATGGTACGCCGAACGATCCTACAGACGATACGATTACGTATACGCCTGATGCCAACTACCATGGCAACGATACGTTCAACTATACCATCACTGATTCGAACGGTTCAACGGCTACGGCTTCAGTGAATATCACCATCACGCCTGATGCACCGACAACCGATGCGCCGCTGGCTGTGAATGATACTGCAACGACTAATGAAGAGCAACCTGTAACCATCAGCGTGCTTGGAAATGATGACTTCGGTGGTGACGGGCCATGCGCATGTGCAGTAGTAATTGCAAGCGGGGCCTCTAACGGTGTTGCTGTATTGAATAACAACGGTACTCCGAATAACCCTGCAGACGATACGGTGACTTACACGCCGAATGCAAACTTCAGCGGTACGGATAGCTTCACTTACACCATTACTGATGCCGACGGACAGACTTCGACAGCTACGGTGACTATTACCGTGATTGCAAACGATCCGACAATCGACCAGCCATCTGCTGTAAATGATGCCGTATCAACGCTTGAAGATACACCGCTAACAATCAATGTCCTTGTTAACGATAACTTCGGAGGCGACGGACCATCAAGTACGCCAATCGTGATTGCATCCAACCCATTAAGCGGTACAGCAGTTGTAAACACGAACGGTACGCCGAACAATCCTACGGACGACACGATTACGTATACCCCGAACGCGAACTTCTGTGGAAACGATGTCTTTACTTACAGCATTTTTGATGCTGACGGACAATCTTCTACGGCCTTCGTAATCGTGAACGTAATCTGCGACCAGACAGATGTTCCGGTTGCTGTAAACGATGTGGCTACTACTGTTGAGGATACTCCGGTTACGGTCAATGTACTGGCCAACGACAGCTTCGGAGGTGACGGACCATTCGCTGGAGCGATAGCGATTACCACACAACCATTACACGGTAGCGTAATTGTTAATAATAACGGTACGCCAACCCAGGCTGATGATACGGTAACCTATGTTCCGAATCAAAATTACAATGGAACAGACAGCTTCTGCTATACGATCAGGGATGCTGACGGACAAACCGCTACGGCTTGCGTAACGGTTACCATCACACCGGATACGGTTACGGCTGATGCTCCATTAGCAGTGAATGATTCGGCTACGACCCTGGAAGATACGGCCGTAAATATCAATGTACTTGTGAATGACAACTTCGGAGGTGACGGCCCATCTAACGGTGCTATCGTAATGAATACTCAGCCTTCTAATGGTATCGCTGTTGTAAATGACAACGGTACGCCATCAGATCCTACTGATGACTTCTTCACGTACACGCCGAATGCGAACTTCTTTGGAAGCGACAGTTTCACTTACACGATTGCTGACGCAGATGGACAAACTGCTACTGCAACCGTGACCATTACAGTGACAGCTGACAATTCAGACGTTCCAACTGCTGTTGACGATACTGCAACGACACCACAAGATACACCTGTGACTGTAAACGTTCTTATCAACGATACTTTTGGTGGTGACGGAAAGGGCAACGTACAGATTATTACGAGCCCGATTGTTGTTCAGGGAACCCCGCTGTTGGCACCATCAAACGGTACCATCGTGGTGAATACGAACAACACGCCGAACGATCCTGCAGACGATACGATTACGTATACGCCAAATGCCGGTTTCGTTGGCACTGATTGCTTCGAGTACCTCATTACTGATGCTAATGGTGATACAGACAGGGCTACTGTATGTATAACAGCCAGCGGAGTTAACCAATTGCCGGTTGCTGTGAATGATACTGCGACGACTAATGAAGACAATGCTGTGACAATCAATGTGGTTGCAAACGACAACTTCAATACCGACGGACCATCAGTTTCAGGACCTGTTGTTATTGCTACGACTCCTGCAAACGGTAATGTAACAGTGAATGACAACAACACGGCAACACAGGCTGATGATACGGTAACTTATACGCCAAATGCAGATTTCTGTGGAACTGACAGCTTCACTTACACTATTGCGGATGCTAATGGCGACACGTCTACAGCTACTGTAACAGTCACTGTGATTTGTGTGAATGATCTGCCGGTGGCTGCTGACGATGCTGCAACTACTAATGAAGAAACTGCAGTAACCATCACAGTACTTGCCAATGATACCTTCGGTGGTGACGGACCAAACGTGGGCACCATCATTGTAGCTACGCAACCATCAAACGGTACAGCGACGTTGAACACTAACGGTACGCCGACAAATCCAACTGATGACACCATTACTTATGTACCGGCTGTAGACTTTGTTGGAACAGACAGTTTCACTTATACTATAATAGATGCTAATGGCGATACGTCAACTGCAACAGTAACAATCAATGTTATCAATGTACCTAACGATGTCCCATCGGCAGTGAATGATGCGGCAACCACTAATGAAGATAATGCGGTAACAATCAATGTACTTACAAATGATAGCTTCGGTGGCGACGGACCATCAGTTTCCGGACCGATAGTTATTGCTTCGAACCCAGCGAATGGTGCTGTAGCTGTTGATGATAATGGTACTGCAACACAGTCTGATGATACCGTGGTTTATACGCCAAATGCGAACTTCTGTGGAACTGACAGCTTCACATACACTATTGCAGATGCTGACGGACAGACTTCTACGGCTACAGTTACAATTAACGTAACTTGTGATGGCAACGATCTTCCGATTGCAAATGATGATAGCGCAGTAACCCCTGAGGATACGCCAGTTATTGTCAATGTATTGGCAAACGATACCTTTGGCCCTGACGGACCTAACGTCGGAACAATCGTAGTGGCTTCACAACCTGTCAATGGTACAGCTACCCTGAATGTTAACGGTACACCATCAGATCCTACGGATGATACGATCATCTACACGCCAAATGCGAATTACTGTACTGCAGGCGGTACTCCTGACAGCTTCACATATATGATTACTGATGCTGATGGAGATACTGATATTGCAACGGTTACAGTGACGGTTACTTGTGATACGAATGACCTGCCGGTTGCTTTGGATGATGCTGCCACAACCAATGAGGATACTCCTGTAGTGATTGCAGTACTGACGAACGACAACTTCGGTCCTGACGGTGCTTCAAGTACTACAATTGTTGTCGCAACACAACCTGCCAACGGTACTGCAACAATGAATGACGGTGGTACGCCAAACGACCCAACGGATGACACGATTACGTACATTCCGAATGCAGACTACTGTAACACGGCTGGTACGCCTGATAGTTTCACATATACTATTGCTGATGCGAATGGTGATACTGCTACGGCTACAGTTACAATTAACGTGACCTGTGACGGTAACGATGTTCCCGATGCAATTGATGATGCTGCTTCAACCCTTGAGGACACTGCGGTTACTATCGATGTGTTGACAAACGATACCTTCGGCCCAGACGGACCAAACACAGGATCTATCATTGTAATGACGCAGCCTGCAAATGGTACTGCCGTTGTGGATATGAATGGTACGCCAACAGATCCGACGGATGACACGATCGTCTACACACCTAATGCAAATTACTGTAACGAGAACATTGCTCCTGACAGTTTCACTTATTTGATTGCTGATGCTGATGGAGATACTGATATTGCAATGGTTACAGTGACTGTCACATGTGACAATACAGAATTGCCGGTTGCTTTGGATGATGCTGCAACAACAAACGAGGACACTCCTGTAGTGATTGCGGTGTTGACCAACGACGACTTCGGTCCTGACGGTCCTTCCAACACCCCAATCGTTGTGGCAACACAACCTGCAAACGGTACTGCAACCGTAAATGACGGTGGTACGCCAAACGATCCGACTGATGACACAATTACATATACGCCAAATGCAAATTACTGTGGCGCGGACAGCTTCACTTATACCATCGCTGATGCAAATGGTGATACTGCTACCGCTACTGTAACCGTAGATGTGATTTGTGATGCTGTACCTACAGCAGTTAACGACACTGCCACAACAACTGAAGGTACTCAGGTACAAATCCTGTGGCTAGGAAATGACAGCTTCGGTGCTGACGGACCAAGCCTAAGCACAATCGTAATCGCATCTGACCCTGCAAATGGTACAGTGATTGTAGACAATAACAATACCCCTACACAAGCTGACGATATGGTTACTTATGTACCAAATGCAGGCTTCTGTGGAGTGGATACTTTCACTTACACTATTTCAGATGTTGATGGTGATTCTGCAACAGCAACAGTAACAATTACAGTGGCTTGTGACCAGTTCCCTGATGCCACAGATGAAGCTGTTACAACCAATGAGGATACGCTGATTGATATTGATGTGTTGTCGAACGATAGTTTCGGAGGCGACGGACCAAACACAGGTTCAATTATAGTAGTAGATGCACCATTGCATGGTACTGCTGTTGTGGATACTCATGGTACGCCAACAGATCCGACGGATGACACAATCGTCTATACGCCTGCTGCGGACTATTGTAATACAGGTGGCCCGACAGACAGCTTCACTTACCTGATTGCTGATGCTGATGGCGATACCGCTAACGCCACTGTAACCATTGTAGTGAATTGTATCGATGAGTTCCCAACCGCTGTGGCAGATGCTGTAACGACTAATGAGGACAATGCGATCACAATAGACGTATTGGATAATGACGACTTCGGAAACGATGGAAAAGGTACTGTAGCCGTGATTGTTGCTACACAGCCAGCAAACGGTACGGCGACATTGAATGACGGAGGTACGCCAAATGATCCGACAGATGATACCATCACGTACACGCCAAACACCAACTACTGTAACACTGCAGCTACTCCTGACAGTTTCACATATACGATTACTGATGCTGACGGCGATACGTCTACAGCTACGGTTACTATAATCGTTAATTGTGAAAATGATGTGCCGCTTGCCGTGAATGATGCCGTGACTACAGCTGAAGATACTGCTGTAACCATCAGTATACTTGGTAACGACAGCTTCGGTGGGGACGGACCATCAATAATGCTTCCAATCACAACTACAAACCCATCAAACGGTACGGTAACGGTGAATGACAACGGTACGCCAACCCAGGCGGATGATACCATTACGTATACTCCGAATGCAAATTACTGTGGTACTGACAGCTTCACTTACACCATTGCAGACGCAGATGGTAATACGTCAACTGCAACAGTCAATGTGACCATCACTTGTAATCCGAATGATGTGCCGCTTGCGGTAGATGATACGGCTGTAACAGACCAGAACTTACCAGTCGTAATCACTGTATTGGGCAACGATACATTCGGTGGAGACGGTCCTTCAACGGCTGGTCCGATAACAATCGCTACATCTCCTGCAAACGGAACCGTAACAGTAAATGATAACGGAACCGCGACACAGGCTGATGATACGGTCACTTACACACCAAACCCTGATTACAGTGGACCTGACAGCTTCCAGTACACCATTACTGATGCTGATGGACAAACGTCGACTGCAACAGTGACCATCACAATAAACGTTACAATCCATCCTTCAATCAAACTGAAGAAAACAGCTGTAACCAATGATGTGAATAATGATGGACAAATCGGTGCGGGTGATACGATCACTTACACATTCGAAGTGACAAACACAGGAGACGTATTGCTGAATAACGTAAGCATTAGTGATCCGACTATATCGTTAAACCCGATAACAGTTCCATCACCATTGACTCCTGGTCAGGTTGTGAGTGTTCCTTTCACATACACTATAACACAAGCTGATGTGAATGCAGGACAGGTCGTGAACACGGCTGTGGTTTCAGGAACTACTCCTGGAGGAACAACCGTAACGGATACTTCGGATAATGATGGTGATGATACCAACGGTGGTGATACGCCTACTGTAACGCCAATCCCAATGAACCCTGAATTAGAATTCATCAAAACAGGGGTTTACGTTGATGACAATGCAAACGGTATCGTAGATACAGCTGATACTGTTGTATATACCTTCGTAATCAGGAATACAGGAAACGTAACGGTAACCAACATCCTGATAAACGATGCCTTGACAGGAACGGTATTAGTACCGCTTACGCCATCAACATTGAACCCTGGGGAATCAGGTACTATGACACCAGTTGTTTACCACATCAATCAAACGAACATCAATGCAGGTCTGGTGATCAACTCTGCTTCTGTAACCGGTAGCGATCCTAACGGAGATACAGTTTCAGATGTGTCGGATGAAGGTGTTGCTGCAAATGGTGACGATAACCCAACCATTGTATACCTTGGTGTTCCTAAGTTAACGCTGATTAAAACTGCCAGCGTAGGAGGTACCGGAGCTGTAGGTGATACCATCACTTATACATTCCAGGTAACCAATACAGGAACAGGTTCTATCAGTAACATTGTCATCAATGATGCAAGGATTGGCGTGGTGAATCTCGCGATTGCACCGGCAACTTTAGCACCAGGTCAGGTTGGTACCGTAACTGCTCCGTACGTGATCACCGCCGCGGATATGGCAGACGGACAAGTGGTGAACACTGCAGTAGCTACTGGAACTAATCCTGAGGGAGGTGTTGTAAGTGACGATTCGGATAATGACGGTGTTGGTGAAAATGACCCAACTATCGTAATCCTGCAAGAGTCAAGCGATATCCAAATCGTGAAAACAGGATCGTTCATTGATACCAATGAGGATGGTTTTGCACAGGTTGGCGAAGAAATCGTTTATACCTTTACAGTAACCAATACCGGATTGACGACCCTGTATAACGTTACAGTGAGCGATCCGCTTCCAGGTGTAATCCTTGATAACAATGGTATTATAGGTACTATAGCTCCTGGAGGAATCGCAACACTGTTAGGACATTACTTCCTTACTCCTGAAGACATTACACGAGGCAGTGTAACCAACCAGGCATCTGTAAGAGGTTATAGCCCAAGTGGTGAGGAGATTGCTGTGGACGTTTCGTCTGATATCAACGATGTGGATGAAGAGCCAACTATTATCGAGTTCGACGGATGTACGATTAAAGTTTATAACTTAGTATCGCCGAATGGAGACGGATTCTATGAGGAGCTTTACATCCAGGGCATCGTTTGCTTCCCAGACAACACGGTAGAGATTTACAACCGTTGGGGTATATTGGTTTATGAAACCAAAGGCTATGACAATACGACCAAAGCGTTCAGGGGCGTCTCTGAAGGCAGGGTAACAATAGACAAGTCCGCCGGATTACCTGAAGGAACCTATTACTGGGTCATCAAGTATAAAGATGGTGTGAATACGAGAGAGAAAGCTGGATTCTTACATTTAACCCGATAAAGTTAATTCCGGAGGGTGCAGGCCCTCCGGATTAAATAAAACTTATAAAGAATGAGAACAAAATTTTTATTTTTTGCCTTGATGTTAATCAGTGGATTGTATGCACAACAAGATGCGCAGTTCACACAGTATATGTACAATACGGTTAACGTCAATCCTGCCTATGCAGGTTCAAGAGGTGTAATGAGTGTTTTCGTACTGCACAGGACACAGTGGGTTGGGCTGGATGGCGCACCGGTGACCAACACCGCGGCCATACATACCCCTATCGAAGGCAGTAAAATCGGGTTAGGCCTTTCGGTGATCAATGATAAGATCGGTATTTCTGATGAAAATGACATTTCTGCAGATATATCTTATACCATCAAAACATCTGAAGAATGGAAACTGTCTTTTGGACTTAAAGCAACTGCCAATCTGCTAAGTGTTGATTTCAGCAGGCTGACGTTGAGAAATCCTGGTGATTATGCCATCAGCCAGCAGGACAATATCGACAACCGCTTTACGCCGAATATCGGAGCCGGTATTTACTACCACTCTGAAAAAACATACATTGGTTTGTCAATTCCGCATTTTCTGGAAACAAGCCATTATGAAGACAATACGAGCTCTGTGGCGAGTGAAAAAATGCACTTCTTTTTAATTGCAGGACGCGTGTTTGACCTGAGTGAAAATGTAAAATTCAAGCCTGCATTACTGACCAAGATGGTAAAAGGAGCGCCGTTGCAGGTAGACATTTCAGGAAACTTCCTGATCAATGACAAACTCAACCTTGGTGTGGCCTATCGATGGGATGCAGCGTTGAGCGCCATGGTCGGATTCCAGATCAGTGACTCGATTTTTGTCGGCTACGGATACGATCTTGAAACCACGAAGCTGGCCAACTATAACTCAGGGTCACACGAAGTATTCCTGAGGTATGAATTGTTCAGGAATTACGAAAAAATTATTTCCCCAAGATTCTTCTAATACGCACTATCATGAAAAGACAAGTATTATTCATCCTACTATTAGTGAATTTCGGTGCAGCAAACATGTATTCACAGAAAACTTCTCTTGCAAAAGCAGAGAAGAAGTATGACAATTACGCCTATGTGGATGCCATTAAGATTTATGAAACCATTGCCAAAAAAGGCTACAAGGACGAGAAAATGTTCCAAAGGCTTGGCAATGCCTACTATTTTAATTCTGAATTTGAAAAAGCAGAAGGTGCCTATCGTGAGCTTTTTACGATGAATCCTGAGCAAAAAGAAGAATATTATTATCGTTATGCACAATCGCTGAAATCTGTGGGGAAATACACAGAGGCTGAGCAAATGATGGTCAAATTCAACGAAAAATCAGGAAATGACAAAAGGGCGGTACTGTTTAAAGACAACCGCAACTACCTCGAAGTTATTAAGATGAACTCCAAAAGGTTCTACATTGAAGATGCCGGAATCAATTCTGAATATTCGGATTACGGAAGTTCGATGGTGGGCAATAAACTTGTTTTTGCCACCACACGTGATACCGGCGGAATCGTCAAAAGAAGGCACAAATGGAACAATAAGGCTTTTAGTAACCTCTATGATTCAGAAGTGCAGCAGGATTTCGATGCGGTCCTTGGAAAACCTTCGAAATTCTCCAAAGAAGTGAATACCAAATTTCATGAATCTACACCAGTCTTTACAAAAGACGGTAAGACCATGTATTTTACGAGGAATAACTTTAACAGGGGACGTCAGGGCGAAAACCGCTTTGATGTGGTATTGCTTAAGATTTACAGAGCCACCCTTGAAGGCGACAAGTGGTCAAATGTGACCGAGCTGCCTTTCGATAATGATGAATACAGTTGTGCACACCCTGCGCTTAGTGCTGATGAAAGGACATTGTATTTCGCTTCTGATATGCCAGGATCTTTCGGGGAATCAGATCTGTATAAAGTAGCCATCAACGAAGACGGATCTTTCGGCACACCTGTAAACCTTGGGCCTTCCATCAATACTCCAGGGAAGGAATCGTTTCCTTATGTGACTGATGAAGACGAATTGTATTTTGCTTCTGATGGGCACCCCGGATTGGGCGGATTGGATATTTTTGTCGCCAAAATCCGAAAAGACGGTGTATTCCGCAACATACAGAACCTTGGACAGCCATTGAACAGCCGTAAGGATGATTTCGCTTACCTGTTGGATACCAAAACCAGGACAGGATACTTTACATCAAACCGTGAAGGTGGTAAGGGTTTTGACGATATCTATAAATTCACCGAATTACGCAAACTGAACTGTGAGCAGATCCTGGAAGGGATTGTAACCGATTCAGAGTCCAATCAGCCGATTGCGGATGCCCAGGTCGTATTGTATGATTCTGAAATGGAAAAAATCACAACCGTAAATACCGATAGTGAAGGTAAATATTCTTTCGGGCCTGTAGATTGTGACAGTAAATATTACATCAGGGCCGATAAGACGGATTACGAAACCAACGAAACGCCTTTCCTTGCACCTAAGCAAAACGGAAACACCTACCTTCCGTTAACGCTTAAGAAACGTATCGTGAAAATCGAGCCTGGTATTGACCTTGCTGATCGTGGCGTACTCGATATCCCAACGATTTACTTCAACCTTGACAAGTGGAACATCAGGAAAGATGCGGCATTCGAATTGGAAAAAGTACTGGCGGTAATGAACCAGTACCCGACGATGAAAATCGATGTGCGTTCACATACCGATAGCCGTGCCACACATAAATACAATATGGCTTTATCAGAGAAGAGGGCAAAATCCACAATCGAGTGGCTTGTCAAAAATGGTATTGATGCCTCACGCCTCACAGGCCGCGGGTACGGTGAGACACAATTGGTCAATAAATGCGCCGATGGTGTAAAATGTACCGAGGCCGAACACCAGATGAACAGGCGAAGCCAATTCATCGTGGTTGAATTTTAATACTTAAAAACGCTTTGTAAATTCTGATTTTTAACACCCGATAAGGTTAGAAATCAGAATTTGCATTTATAATAAAAGTCATTCCAGTTTATGCCCACCAAATCTAAACTGCTCCTGCTGATTATCGCTTTAATTGGTGTAAATGCATTTCCACAGAAAGGGAAACTCGCTGCCGCAGATAAAAAATACGAACAGTATTCCTATATCGATGCCATTGCGATTTATGAGCAGGTGGCGAAGAAAGGCTATAAATCGGTGGAGCTTTTCGAAAAACTGGGCAATGCCTATTATTTCAATTCCGATTTTGAAAAATCTGCAATCTGGTATACGGAATTGTTCAGCCTGAACCAGGAAGTGGAGGCAGAGTATTATTACCGCTATGCCCAATCTTTAAAATCCATTGGAAGCTACGATCGGGCAAACGAAATGATGGCCCTGTTTAGCCAGAAATCAGCTGCGGATAATCGGGCAAAAATATATGCATCCAACACAGATTACCTTGAAAAGATCAAAGAGAACTCAGGGCGATTCAACATCAAAAATGCAGGGCTCAACTCGGAGCAATCTGATTATGGTGGCGCTTTTTTCGGTGACGACCTGGTGTTTACCACCGCAAGGGACACCGGTGGTCCTTTCGTACGCAAAATGAAATGGTCCAACCAGGCGTTCAGCAACCTGTATTCCTCAAAAGCCAAAGTGGACGGCAGCATGGCTAAGCCTGAAAAATTCACCAACATTCTCAATTCAAAATTCAATGAAGCGTCGGCGGTTTTTACCAAAGATCAAAAGACCATGTACTTTACCCGCAACAATTATACCGATGGCAAAAAGGGCAGGAGCAAGGACAGGCGGACGTTGCTGAAACTGTACCGCGCCACTTTTGACGAAATCGAATGGGTTGATGTCGAAGAGCTTGACTTCAACAGCGAGGAATTCAGTTGTGCACATCCCGCTTTAAGCCCAAACGACCGCGTCCTGTATTTTGCTTCCGATATGCCTGGAGGTTTCGGGCAAAGCGATATATACAAGATTAAGGTATATACGGACGGGACTTTCAGCAAGCCGGAAAACCTTGGTCCGTCTATAAATACAGAGGGCAAGGAAACTTTTCCGTTTGTATCGGATGACAATGAATTGTACTTCGCGTCTGACGGGCATCCCGGACTCGGCGGACTGGATGTTTTCGTTTCAAAAATAACCGAAGACGGGAAACAGGAAGAAGTGCTCAACCTCGGTGAACCGCTCAATTCAAGCCAAGATGATTTTGCTTTTATGATCGACAGCAAAAGCAGGAACGGATTTTTCAGCTCGAACCGTCCCGGAGGCATTGGTTCGGATGATATTTACCGGTTCACCGAAACCCGGAAAATTACCTGTGAACAGGTTTTGGACGGTTATGTCACCGATGAGGAAACAGGGGATTTTTTAGGCAATGCACAAGTGGTGCTGCTGGACTCCAATTTCAATATCATCAAAGAAATGTACGCCAGTGAGCTGGGGTATTATAAATTCCAGGTGCTTTGTGACCGGCAATATTACCTAAGGGCAAGCAAGCTCAAGCATGAAACAAAAGAAGTGAACGTTGTCATACCAAAAGAATATGGCAAGACTGCAGTGAATATCGCTTTGGATAAAAGAAGCCTGAAATTTGCCAAAGGGGACGATGTAGGGCCGAAATTAGGAATCCGGATGATTTATTTCGATCTGGACAAATCGGTTATACGTCCGGAAGCAGCCGTGGAATTGCAGAAAGTTTTAGTGCTGATGCAATCCAATCCGAAGCTTAAAATCGATATACGCTCGCATACGGACAGCAGGCAGACAAAAAAATACAACCAGAAATTATCCGATCGCAGGGCCAAAGCCACCATGAACTGGCTCATAAAACAAGGCATCGCCGCCAGCAGGCTTACCGCTAAAGGTTATGGCGAGTCCCAACCCGTTAACAAATGTAAGGATGGCGTGGAGTGTACAGAAGAAGAACACCAGCAAAACCGCCGGAGCCAGTTCATTGTTACCGATATGTAAAGCTAATATTTATAAGGGTTTGCGGCCGGTTTAAAGGTGCGTATAATTTTTTGTTAATACTATCTAACATACTTGCATAATGTATTTGAATTGTTAATTTTGTCGATTGTTATTTGATTAAAACACTGGAACCTTAAGCCAAAAACCAAAACAATCAAATTTAAATTGAAAATTCAGCAATAATGAAAATGAAAAAATTGCTTTTAGGGTTGTTCCTGACCCTGAATCTGGCCGCTGTAGCCCAAAACAGCAAAAAAGAAGTTCTGTTTTCTATTGATGACAAACCTTATTACACCGACGAATTCGCCAGGGTTTACAAGAAAAATATCGATTTGGTGAAAGACGAAAGCCAGAAAGACCTGAACCAATACCTTGATCTTTTCATAGGTTACAAACTCAAAATCAACAAAGCCAACAAACTCGGCCTTCAGAACAATCCCAAGTACCAGACTGAGCTTAAATCGTACAGGAGCCAGCTTGCTAAAAATTACTTAACCGATACAAAGGTTACGAAAGAACTCATCCAGGAAGCATACAATCGTTCGCTCAAGGAAATCAAAGCGTCTCATATATTGATTATGGTGGATGAAAACGCTTCGCCTGAAGATACGCTTAAGGCTTACAAGCAAATACTCGACATCCGTAAAAAAGCTATGGATGGGCAGGATTTCGATAAACTGGCAGTGCAGTTCTCTCAAGATCCGTCTGCCAAGGAAAACAAAGGAGAATTGGGTTATTTTTCCGTATTCAGGATGATTTATCCTTTTGAAACAGCGGCTTACAAAACCGAAAAAGGAAAGGTTTCCAACATCGTGCGTACGCGTTTCGGCTATCACTTGATCAAAGTCGAAGACATCAGGGATAACAGGGGTGAAGTAGGCGTAGCACACATCATGATCAGCAACCCTACAGATCCGGCACAGGCTGAAAAGGCAAAATCAACCATAACAGATATTTACAAAAAACTGCAGCAGGGCGAAAATTTTGAGAGCCTGGCACAGCAATTTTCAGACGACAAATCTTCTGCAGCCAAAGGCGGGAACCTGGGCAGGTTTGCGTCAGGGGAATTAAGCTCTGAAAAATTTGAGAATGTGGCTTTTTCACTTACGAAAGACAAGCCACTTTCTGAACCATTCCAATCTGAATTCGGATGGCATATCGTAAAGCTACTCGATAAATTTCCGGTAAAAACTTACGATCAGATGGAGTCGGAACTTGATAGCAAAATCAGGAAAGATGAGCGTTCAAGACTGATTACCAATTCAATGAATGAGAAACTGCGTAAAAAATTCCCCATTAAGCGTGACGATAAATTGTATGCGCAGGCAGCAAAAACCGTTACAGATGATTATTACGCCAGCACCTGGAACGCCCCGAAAGATGTAAAGGATTTTGAAAAACCGCTCTTCAAAATTCAGGACAAACCAGTAACAGCAAATGCTTTTCTTCAATTTGTAACTAAAAAACAAAAGGCACCACTTGAAATCAAGCCAGTAGGAAAGGCGGTTGACAAAATTTACGAAGATTTCGTGGATGAACAGTTAAATGACTATTACAACAACGATCTAGAAAAAGAATTCCCGGAGTTTGCTGATGTGATGGAGGAATACCGCGACGGACTTTTGCTTTTCGATTTGATGGAAAAGGAAATCTGGGAAAAATCTAAAAACGATACCATTGGTTTACAGGGTTTTTATAAAAACCATGACCAGAATTACAAATGGAAGAAAAGATATGATGTCCTGATTGCTTCCTCAACAAATCCTGAAATGGCCAAAAAGGCTCAGAAAATGCTTGAGCAGGGCAAATCAGCAGATTTTATCAAAGAGAAACTGAATACAAAGGAGTCTGTGAACATCATGATTAATGAAGGTGTTTTTGAAGAAGGAAATGATGTACTGCCTAAAAATATTACGCCACAGCCGGGAATTGTGCCGACTTTACAAAAAGGCGATTATTATTTTACGGCCAAAGTCAATAAAGTGATTCCCGAAGGAACCAAGAAACTTGAAGAGTGTAAAGGTAAAGTCATTAACGATTACCAGCAATACCTTGAAGAAAATTGGGTTTCTGATCTGAAAAAAGAGTTCAAAATTAAGGTCAATCAGGATGTTTTTGAACGTGTGAAAAAAGAGATTAAATCATAAATGTTCAAAAACCAGGGCATATTGGTTCTTTTCTTTGGTTTGCTTAGCTGCCAGAAACCGGAAGCAAAGCCTGAAGCCATCGCACGGGTAAATGAATCTTATCTGTACAAAAGCGATCTTAAAGACCTGGTCCCACCCGGTACTTCCAAGCAGGATAGTGTGGTGATTGTCCGGAGTTTCATCGACCGTTGGGCAAGCCAGAAATTGCTTATCAAAGCAGCCGAGGTCAATCTCGGAAAGGATAAAAAAGCAGCATTCGATGCTTTGATAAAGCAATACAAAAGTGACCTTTATACCAAAGCATACATTGAAGAAATCGTAAACCGCTCGATTGACACGGTGGTTTCAGAAACAGAATTAAAAAAGTATTACGACGCGAATAAGGATAATTTCCGGACCAGCGGCAGTTTGGTAAGGCTGCGTTTTATCAATGTGCCCAAGGACCACCCGAAGTTTTCGACGATCAGGAGCAAATTCCTGGATTTCAGGAAATCGGATAAGAAATTCTGGGATACGTACCAGGTGCAGTTTAAAAACTCGGCGTTGAACGATTCCATCTGGGTGGACATGGGACAGATTTACCGCCGCCTCCCGTTCATAACCCCTGACAACAGGGATAAGTATATTACAGCCGGGATCGCATTTGAGCATCCGGAAGGGAATAATACTTACATCGTTAAAGTGCGCGACGTAATCGATAAGAACCAGATCAGTCCTTACCAATACCTGAAACCAACGTTGGTGCAGGTCATATTAAACAGAAGAAAATTAGAACTCGTCAAACAGTTTGAAAAAGAAATAACCGATGATGCCATCAAAAATGAGAAGTATGAGATTTATAAGTAAAAAGGGTTTAATGTTATTCGCCGTGATACTGTTGACGGTTTTAAATGCGAGCGCACAGGAAATCATCAAAGATACCGTGCCTGCAAAAAAGAGCAGCAACAAAAGGCAGAAGATTGATGGTGTTGTGGCCACAGTCGGCGATTACCTCATACTTGATTCCGATATCGATAAAAATTTCATCGAATTGCAAAGTCAGGGGAATTCCATCAAGGACATCACGCGTTGCCAGATGTTAGGCATGCTGATGGAAGACAGGCTATATGCTCACCAGGCTGTCCAGGACAGTATCATCGTTACCGATTCGGAAATCAACAGCATCATGGACGAGAAGATTTCCGCCATGCTCGAGCAAACCGGAGGTACCATTGATAAGCTCGTGAAATTCTATAAAAAGAACAGTGAAGAGGAATTCCGTACTTATTTTTTCGACATCCTTAGAATGGGTAAGCTCACGAGCGAAATGCGTAAAAAGATTGTTGAAAAAGTAGAAGTGACACCTGAGGAAGTCCGCAATTTCTTTAAGAAAATCCCACAGGCAGAATTGCCAACTTTCGGCGAAGAAGTCGAAGTGTCACAGATTGTCATTAACCCGGTGGTTTCCCAGGAAGAAAAACAGAAAGTCATCGACAAACTGAATGAATTCAAGAAAGACATCCAGGAAGGCGGCTCAAGTTTCTTCAGTAAAGCAGTGCTTTATTCGCAGGATCCCGGCTCGAAATCCAATGGCGGTTATTACAAGATGAATCGGAAAACGCCTTTCATAAAAGAGTTTAAAGACGTTGCATTCGGTCTTGATGAAGGGCAGATTTCGGCTCCGTTTGAAACCCCGTATGGTTACCATATCATTTACATTGAAAAAATCCGTGGACAGGAAGTAGACCTTAGGCACATCCTGCTGCAGCCAAAAATTACTGAAGAATCGATGCGTGATGCCAAAGAGGAAATCACTAACATCAGGAAGAAAATCCTTGCCGGGGAAATTTCGTTCGCTGATGCCGCCCGAAGTTCTTCTGATGAGAAAGAAACCAAAACCAATGGTGGCGCGCTGATCAACCCACGTACGCTGGATACTAAGTTTGACCTGACTAAAATGGATCCGTCACTGTACGCACAGATTTCAGACCTTAAGGCTGGAGAAATCTCTGCGCCATTTGAGGACGAAGACCAAAGCGGAAAGAAAATGTATAAAATCGTTATGGTAACCAACAAAGTGCCTGAACATGTTGCTGACTATTCCAAGGACTACCTTAAGATCAAAGACCTTGCGCTGAAGGAAAAACAAATCAAGGAAATTGCAAAATGGACCGAAGAAAAAATCAAGGAGACTTATATCAAGATCAACGGTGAATACAGAAACTGTGTGTTTGCCAATAACTGGCTTAAAAAATAATTTATATTTGCCCAACGCATCATCAACCAAATCCATTATCAAACCATGTCTGACGTAGCCGCTGTAGAAAAATTAGTCCAAAAAAGAAACGAACTTAAAAACGAGATTTCAAAAGTTATTGTCGGACAGCAAGAGGTCGTAGATCAAATTCTACTGAGTATTTTCTCCGGCGGGCACGCACTTTTGGTTGGTGTTCCCGGCTTGGCAAAGACCTTAATGGTCAATACCATTGCACAGGCTTTGGGATTGGATTTCAAAAGAATCCAGTTTACCCCGGATTTGATGCCGTCGGACATTCTTGGAAGTGAAATCCTCGATGAAAGCCGCCAGTTCAAGTTTATAAAAGGACCGATTTTTTCCAATATCATCCTTGCCGACGAGATCAACCGTACGCCGCCGAAAACCCAGGCCGCCTTACTGGAGGCGATGCAGGAAAGGGCGGTAACCATTGCCGGGCATAATTACAAACTCGATTTGCCATATTTCGTATTGGCTACGCAAAACCCGATAGAGCAGGAGGGAACCTACCCGCTTCCTGAAGCACAACTCGACCGTTTTATGTTTTCGATAAAACTCGATTATCCGTCATTCGCAGAAGAAGTGCAGGTAGTGAAAAGCACTACTTCGGATGCGAAAGTAACGGTGAACCCATTGTTTTCCGCACAGGAAATCATCGACTTCCAGCATTTGATCCGCAGGATCCCGGTTGCCGATAACGTCATAGAATATGCCGTAACGCTGGTCAGCAAAACCCGTCCTGACAATGCGCTTTCCAATGATTATATTAAAAATTACATCGATTGGGGAGCAGGGCCGAGGGCATCGCAAAACCTGATTTTGGCTGCCAAAGCAAATGCCGCATTCAACGGAAAATTCTCTCCCGATATTGAAGATGTCAAAGCGGTAGCTACCGGAATCTTAAGGCACCGTGTGGTAAAGAACTACAAGGCAGATGCTGAAGGGATTTCAATCGAAAAGATCATAGCTTCTTTGTTTTAGACCTATGATGTAAAAGCGCATCGAGTTCGCTGTCATAAAAAAACAAGAACATCGTGCCCATCATATCCTGGTCGATATGGGTAGTATTGTCGACCGTCAATACCACTTCGTACTCGTGGGATTTGTAAAGCCAGATGCCTTCTTCTGATGAAAATGGTTCGATACTTTCAATACCGATCCTATCTTTAAAATTCACAATGTTGCTCGTAAAAACGGCAGCATTTTTTGTTTTATCAAATAACGTTATCGATGTTGCAAACGGATGCACATGAATGGCGGCCGCATGCAGGCGCAAACTGTCCTTAATCTGAAGCTGTGTATTCGCGCTGCTTCTATAAGTATTTTTCCCTTTTGGAATCACCCAATGCCCGGAAAGCCTTTTCCCTTCGCTGTTCTTATAATTGTGCGCGCCGGTTTCAATCGGGATGCAGTAATTTTTTGACGGATCCATCGGTTCCTTGTATGGGTCGTATTCATCGTATGGCAGCATGATAAACGCACTTCCGAACATCAACGGTTTGAGTTCCTGCTGCGAATATTCGATATCCACCTGGTGTTTAACCCATAGCACAGTATCTTTAATATTGTGGTTCAGCGATTCCGTAGTCACATTCAGTAAATCGTTGCCACGCATCGGGACGCCATAACCTTTGGGGAAATGAAACGACTCCATGCCGTGCGATAAGGAAGTGACGCGAGGGTATTTCGTGCCAATCCTGTTTTTAAGATGCAGCCCGTCATAATACTTCACTTCATTCAAATCGAAATTGGTGTGGCATACAAAGTCATTCGAAATTTTCTTTTTTGTTTTCGCATCCAGTGCCTGCACTTTGAAACCCGTAAGCCAAATCAAAGCCGTGTCCTGTGTCAGCTCCACGACATGCATTGACGTTGGGCCTTCCATCGATTTGTAGATGCCGTCAATCAGGAAGTCGGGCGAAGTCAAAGTATACTTTTTAGTGTTATTTCTCAGTTGCCAGTTCTTGTCTGCCAATCCGGTCTTGTAAAGAAAAATCCCTTTGGCAACGGCCTTATTCCTGCTCGTCAGCCTATGGTAAATCAAAGCAGTCGTGAGCAGCAATACGATACCTGCAATACAAAATGCGCTGAGGATTTTTTTGGCTTTCATAGTGACAAACTTAATGAATTTTGCCTTGCTGCGTGTAATTTAGAAAGGTTCTTCGGTTGGAAATGGCCATTTAAAATGTACAGGATTCCGAATTTGACAAAAAAAGCACTTTAAATTAACAATTAGGCAAAATTTTAATTCTAAAGCTAAATTTCGTCAATAATAATCACTAAAAATTCATTTTCAGGAATAATAATGCTTTGAAACATGGTTTTTATTAAAAATAGTTCAAATTTACTTTCAATTCCTTAAATTTGCCTCACGAAAACAAACAATACTTTTTCATATGGCATTTGATATTGAAATGATTAAAAAAGTGTACGCGAACATGACGACCCGTGTGGATAAAGCAAGGGAAATTGTCGGCCGCCCATTAACACTAACCGAAAAGATTTTATACAACCACCTTTGGGAAGGAAACCCTTCCAAGGCATTTACAAGAGGAAAAGATTACGTAGATTTTGCTCCCGACCGCGTTGCCTGCCAGGATGCGACCGCACAAATGGCATTGCTGCAGTTCATGCACGCCGGAAAAGCAAAAGTAGCTGTCCCGACCACGGTACACTGCGACCACCTAATCCAGGCCAAAGTAGATGCCGTAACCGATTTGGCCCGCGCCAAGACACAAAGCAATGAAGTATTCGATTTCCTGTCATCGGTATCTAATAAATACGGTATCGGGTTCTGGAAACCGGGTGCGGGAATCATCCACCAGGTAGTTCTGGAAAACTATGCATTTCCGGGCGGTATGATGATCGGGACCGATTCACACACCGTGAATGCAGGAGGTTTAGGAATGGTAGCCATCGGGGTGGGTGGCGCTGATGCCGTAGATGTAATGTCCGGCATGGCATGGGAATTGAAATTCCCTAAATTGATTGGGGTAAAGCTGACCGGTAAATTATCAGGTTGGACGGCGCCTAAAGACGTGATCCTGAAAGTAGCAGGAATCCTGACCGTAAAAGGCGGAACCGGAGCCATTGTGGAATATTTCGGCGAAGGTGCTGAAGCCATGTCGTGTACGGGAAAGGGAACCATCTGTAATATGGGTGCCGAAATCGGTGCCACGACTTCAACCTTCGGTTACGACGCGTCGATGGACCGTTACCTTCGTTCGACCGACCGTGCCGATATCGCTGATGAAGCGAACAAAATCGCGTCTTACCTAACAGGTGATGCTGAAGTATATGCCAACCCTGAGCAGTACTTTGATCAGGTGATTGAAATCAACCTTTCAGAGCTGGAGCCATACTTAAACGGCCCGTTCACGCCGGATTTGGCTACGCCGATTTCGAAAATGAAAGAAGAAGCCATTAAAAATGACTGGCCTTTGAAGATTGAATACGGATTGATCGGTTCCTGTACGAACTCTTCTTATGAAGATATCGCCCGTGCCGCTTCCTTAGCAAAACAGGTCTCCGCTAAAAAATTAAAGACAAAATCAAACTTTACCATCACGCCGGGTTCTGAGCTGGTGCGTTATACCATTGAGCGCGACGGTTTCATTGATACTTTCGACAAGATTGGAGCCACCGTTTTCGCAAATGCCTGCGGACCGTGTATCGGGATGTGGGACAGGGAAGGGGCCGAGAAAGAGGAAAGGAACACCATTGTTCACTCTTTCAACCGTAACTTCTCGAAGCGTGCCGATGGCAATCCGAATACTTTGGCTTTCGTAGGCTCTCCGGAGCTGGTAACCGCTTTAGCGATTGCCGGAGATCTTTCCTTCAACCCGTTGACAGATACGCTAATTAATGAAGATGGAGAAGAAGTAAAATTAGACGAACCAACGGGCGATGAATTACCGCCAAGAGGTTTCGCAGTGGAAGATGCCGGTTTCCAGGCACCTGCGCTTGACGGTTCCGGAGTATCGGTTGTAGTGAGCCCAACTTCAGAAAGGCTTCAGTTATTGGCGCCGTTCGATCCATGGGATGGAAAGAATATTACAAACGCAAAACTTTTGATCAAGGCTTTCGGGAAATGTACTACGGACCACATCTCTATGGCCGGGCCATGGCTGCGTTTCCGTGGACACCTTGACAACATCTCAAACAACATGCTGATTGGTGCCATCAACGCATACAATCAAAAAGCAAACTCTGTGAAGAACCAATTGACAGGCGTTTACGAAGCCGTACCAACAGTACAACGTGCATACAAAGCGGCAGGAATCCCTTCGATTGTGGTGGGTGACCATAACTATGGCGAAGGTTCTTCAAGGGAGCATGCCGCCATGGAGCCGAGGTTCTTAGGCGTGAAAGCGGTACTCGTGAAATCCTTTGCAAGGATCCACGAAACCAACCTGAAGAAACAGGGCATGCTTGCGCTGACGTTTGCCAACGAAACCGATTACGATAAGATCCAGGAAAATGATGCCATCAACTTTACGAACCTGACCGAGTTTGCACCGGGCGTACCTTTAACGCTCGAGTTCAAACACGAAGACGGGTCTGTCGATGTCATCCTGGCCAACCACACTTACAACGAAGGCCAGATCGGCTGGTTCGTTGCAGGATCGGCATTGAACCTGATTGCACAGGCAGGCAATGCATAATTAATGAAGTTTTTACAAATAGAAACGCCCTGTTGATGCAGGGCGTTTTTTTATAGGTTAAAATGCTTGACTATTTCCGTCACATTTTTTTGATGATATCCGGAATGTCAGATTGGCGGTATTCGCTCAGCCGTTTTAAGAATTTCCCATCCGGTTTTATGATGATATAGTTGCCACATTGCTTAGCATCTGTAAAAAGCAGATTCTTTATCACATTGTTGGTGTCTTCTTTAACGAATGGTTTTTCGTAATGGAAACTTTTTTCCGTGATGAAAAACTGTACTGCATTTGATTTCTTCTTTTTGAAGAACTTAATGTATTTTGCATCAGATGTATAAAAATCGATACAGTTTCCGCTTGGTTTTTTATCGGGACTGCGATAAAAATTGATGACAATGGTTTTTAAAGTATCTATTTCGGTATTGGTTAATTTAGAAAGATCAGAGATTACAGTGTTCCGTTCGCTATTGCTCAGCGTGCCTTTCATTTCATACTGCGCAGAGAGGTTTTTGTAACAAAGGAACATGATAAGTAATAGTATTTTCGAATTCATAGTTGAATTAATTTTAAAAGGTTTGGTAGTACGGGTGGCATGCTGAAGCCTTGTAAATGGCACTTACTATTGTTTCAGCATAATTCCATGATGCGGATCGTTTTTCCGCTGCAAAAAAAGCTGGGAAATTTTGTCCTGAAAGTGAACTTCAAAAATTCCCAATATCTCAGGATTGAAGTTTTGGGAACCATCAGATTTGATTTCCATAAGGTCTCCCTTAAATTCCCAAAAATACTTTTCTGTTTTTGATGCAGAATAAATGACTTCCAGTGTTTGGTCTTCTTTAAAATCAAATGTGACATTGTCAGCATATTTTACGAGTGTAACTGTTACGACAGCGCCCTTCTTTTCAGCATCTTCGAATTGCTTTAATTCCCATTTATGACTTAGTTTTTGCTGTGTTTCTTTCTCTTTTGCATTTTGTCCGAAACAAAAAGAGATTGTAAACAAGAGGATAATTAATGTTTTCATACGCATCTGGTTAGTTCACGGTAAACCTAAAACATTAAATCTACAAAGCCACCTTCTCAGATGGCTTTTACAATTACTGTTTGGTCAAAATAATTCCCTGTGGTATTGTAAATCCATAATTGTAAGGCGGCGGCGGATTGTTAGGATCGACTACAACGCCCATTATTTCGGGATTTTCAAATTTAACTGTCATTTGCGTTGTGCTTCCGGGTAAGAACTCAAAATAAGCCCAACAAGATTTTTTATTTAATGCTATATCCTGAAAGGTAAATTTTATTTTTGAATTATTTTCTGCTCCTATTGCCGACATTGGGTGTAATTCAGGATCAAGACTTAAAACCTGATTAATTGTATTTACAACAGTTGTGAAACCATTATCCTTTGTGTAAGAATAATTTCCAATCATAAAGTCCTGATAAGATCCGCAGGGGAAGAGGTAGTGAACGACTTTCTGCAATTTGAAAATCACTTTTTCATCACCATTGGTCCAAACCCATTTGCCCGCAAAAGGGTCAAGTTCATTGTTAGTGTCTTTTACATAGCTGCCAACAGGCATGTCTTCAAGCCAATAACCATCATGAAGCCCAGCGGTAATTTGTGCATTGCTGTAAATTCCTGCAATTAATAATAGTGCCAGATATATTTTTTTCATAATTTATATATTTTAAAGGCAGTCAGAAGGTATGACTGCATCAGTTTGTTCATTATAAGTCAATTTCGTCCAATTCGTAAAATCAGCGTTGCCGGAAAATACATCCAAACCTCCTGCTAATTTAGACAACATTTTCACAAATCCCTTTTCGTTTACCTGATTTGTGCCATTTTCATTTATAGCATATTGCTTTTGTGATAGTTCAATTAATTTATTCCTCTTATGTTCACTGGATAAATATCTATCCCCGAAAGCCAAAAATTTCACAGGGTCAGAAATAATCATCAGGTATTGTGTGCCGCTTTTAGTGACCAAAGCTGAAAACAAATTGTCTGAAATATCAGGATTTTTCATCTGTGTATATAGGTCTTCCAAATCCGTAACGGAAAATACAGACAGCAAACCGTCGTAATGACTATGCATCAATCCTTTGAATTTATCAGGATAAAATATTCTATAATTCATTTCCGGATGTTCATTCGTTCCACTGAAATCAATATAATTGTAGTTGTCATATAGATTGTCCGGGTTCGGGAAGTCATAAGCGGTATAGACCTTTTCAAACCATTGGTTTGTACTTAATTTCAGGTCAGCCATCTTGGCTTTAAAGTCAGGATCGTTTTTCAGTTTATTCGCCGTTTCGCAAGGGTCCGGATTGGCGCCCGGTGCCAGCGGCCCGGTTAAGACCGGCGGTGCATCGGGACCCTGCCCACCGCCGCCGTTGCTCCCGGTATTGCCCGGGCCGGTCCCATTCCCATTGTTTCCGCCGCCGTGTACAGGTATGCCATGCCAGACAGGAACTGCCGGGCCATTACCACCGCCTCCATCGCCATCTTCACCGAGACTAAGATTGGCAGGCTCTTCAGGCCCACACGTTACAAATTCAACATCGAAAAAAATACTGCCATCCTGATAGATATTAACGTGGTTAATACGGGCGCATCTCCCATCTTTAAGGTGAACTATGTCTCCTGCATGCCAGGTAGTGCCGTTAGAACCGCTTCGTGCCGTCTCATTAAAAGTGTAAAATTCCGTTTTTTGGTTTATGTCAAGTACGGGTAACCCTTCCTGTAAATCTGCCTTATCATCTTCAGATAAATCATATTTAATCAAATACACCGCATAACTGCCGTCAGCTTGTTTCGTAAGAGCAAGGTTTTCCGTTTTCTCATCAGGATTGTCCCTATACACCATAAGCGTGAACGTAATATCATCACCCTGTTGCTTCATCAGGATTTCATCGGTATCTACATAAAAGCCATATTTTTCGTTGTATACGAGGTTTTTAGCAAGAGCGTTTCCAGTCCCTCTCCTAAGGAAGGGGGCGACCGCTTTTTCAGTTCCGGTCTGTTTATACATTTCCTGAAGGCAGACTTTCCTGCTGGTGATTTCATCATTCCTCCTGGCTTCTACAATGAAGTCTTCGCTCTGGCATGCAGAAAGCGCCAGCATCACAGCCGTCATAAAGAATAGAAGTTTTTTTTGCCACTTTGTTTTTTTCATATTTTAAATGTTTCCCCTCCACATTTCGCGACAGCCGGGCAGCAAAGGATTGTTATTCCCGTAACAGGCACAGGGTCATGCCATCACGGTAAACCTAAAATATTAAATCTACAAATCATCAAGGGTTTTCCCTACATTTTCTATAAAATGATGTAGGGAAAACCCTTAATAAACTTAAATTATCTTTTTGGTTTTTAAGGGTTTCCCCTTAATCGTTTTGGTGATCACTGTAACGAATTTTTTCTGTACCTGCCGGCGTGCGTGATGCTCGCCAGCTGAAAAAAACTCAGCAACTCAGCAACTCAGTGCCTACTTCCCCGACCAGATGCTCCTTTTCTCATAAAACATCCCCTTGCGCTGTGATTTGCTTTTGCCGAAGTACACATCCAACCAGTCGCGGTATTCCATGACCTGTTTCAGCGCATCCTGTATCGATTTGAGCAATTGGGTTTTAGAGGCGCCCAGGTGCTCATCGTCCCTGGATACGCCTTCGAGTTTTTTCACGGCGCTGTTCAGTTTGCTTTCTGAGGTAAGGAGCATGCCCTCGATGTCGCCATCAGGCATGGCGGGCTTGAACTGCTTGTTCCTGTACTCGATAAAGGCGTTCATTTCGTTGATGCCGGTGTTGTAATCATTTACGGCTTCGTTGTAAAGCGTCGTCTTCTGCTTATTGCTGTCGTTGTCGATCTCCATTTTGATGTGCTGCAGCCTGTCGAAGATCATCGAATTCCGCAGTCCCATTTCCTCGATCCTTTTGGCCGATGCCTTCAGCTGGTCGATGCGGTCGAGCTTTTCGTATGCCGCAATCTGTGCAGGATAATCAAAAAATGGCTTGCTGCGGTCCAGTTCGGTTTTCCCCTGGTAGAACTCTGCCGTAGTGATCGGGTAGTTCATGAACTGCCACAGGTAATCAAACGGCATATGGGATTTTGCCAATACCTTCGGCATAGTTTCGTAATATGCATTGTTAATCCTTGGTACGAATTTCCCGCCGTTAACATACCCGGAGCCCCAGGTGGGGTCGTATAAGAACCAGCTGCCGTCTACAAAGGCCGCACACCAGGCATGCGGGATGTAATCGGTAAAGCCGTTTTGCCTGGTGTAACCTTCAACGACATAGGATTTGATCCCCATCTTGTTGCTGATGTCGGCAAACAGCTCGGCATAATTGGCACAGATGCCTTTGCGGGTCTTCAACGCCTTATCGATTTTCTCCTCACGCTTTTCGTAGAAATTCAGCGCAAACATATTGTCCAGGTCATAATGGATGGTTTTGGCAATCCAGATGAATGCCGCACGGGTACGGTCCTTCTCAGTCGCAAACGACGATTTGAACCAGGCGGCCATCTTGTCGGTGCTTCGGGTTAAGGAATCCGGGATTTGCAATGCTTTGGCATCGATGGCTGCGTAAGGGTTTACGGTTTTTTTCTGCGCTGATAGGGTGATGCAGACCAGCAGGAGTAGGGAAAGTATCTTTTTCATAGTCAATTTTCGAGAGGGCAAAAGTATTAAAAAAAGGTACAGGTTGCAAGGTGCAGGGCACAGGGTTCAGAGTTCTGAGAGAATGATTGAGGTAGAATCTTTGCTGCATCAGGATGGCGAAAGTAATAAAACAAAAAATCCGCCTCAACTGAAGCGGATTTATATTGATGATGTCAAGGCCCTGTACCCTGCACCTATTAGTAGTAAGTAAACCTCCTTACCTTAGCGATATACTTCGCCAAACGGATCACCTGATGGCTGTAACCGTATTCGTTATCATACCAGATGTACAGCACGATGTTCTTTCCATCGGCCGAAACAATCGTGGCATTGCTGTCATAAATCGAAGGCGCTGAGGTGCCCACGATGTCGGAAGATACCAGTTCGTTGCTTAACGAATATTTGATCTGCTCTACCAGTTCTCCTTCGAGAGCATATTTTTTCATGATGGCATTCACTTCCTCAATAGAGGTTTCCTTGTTCACTTCAAGGTTTAATACCACCAGGGAACCGTTTGGCACAGGAACACGGATCGCGTTCGAGGTCAGTTTTCCGGCAAGGCTTGACAATGCTTTTGCGACAGCACTTCCGGCACCGGTTTCGGTAATGACCATATTTAGGCCGGCGGCACGGCCACGACGGTATTTCTTGTGCATGTTATCGACAAGGTTCTGGTCATTGGTGTAGGCATGGATGGTTTCCAAATGGCCTTTTACAACGCCTAACGTATCTTCAACCGCTTTTAATATCGGGGTAATGGCATTGGTGGTGCATGACGCAGCAGAGAAAATATCCACCGTATCAGGATTGTGTTCATTTTGGTTTACACCATGCACGATGTTGGGCACGCCTTTGCCCGGAGCAGTAAGCAGCACCTTGGAAACCCCGTTGGATTTCAAATGCCTTGCCAAAGCCTCCTGCGTAGTAAAAGCACCAGTGTTGTCAATCAATAAGGCATCGGAAATGCCATATACGGTATAGTCGATATCCTCAGGGGCATTCGCCGTGATGACATGCACCGTGGTGCCGTTGATGATCAGCGCATTGTTTTCAGGATCGGCAATGACCGAGCCCTGGAAGTCACCGTGGATAGAGTCGTTCCTCAGCAAGGAAGCCCTTTTTTCCAAAGTCACGGCATCATTCTTGTCGCGGGTCACGATAGCACGAAGGCGCATCTGGTTCCCTTTGCCCATTTTCGACATCAATTCGCGCGCCAATAAACGTCCGATACGCCCGAAACCGTATAATACGACATCTTTTGGCTGGATATCCTTGATGTCTTTGGCATCTTTCAGTTTGTCGATGACGAAATGCTTCGCATTAGGGTATTTATCGTCTTCAAGGTGGAATTCGTAAGTCAGTTTACCGATGTCGAGTTTGGAAGGCGGTAAATCCAAAGACAAAATCGCTTTGGCAATCTCAACAGAATCAAAAATGGAAATCGGTTTGCCTACGAAGGCGCCTGCATATTCGTGTAAGTTGATGATATCGCTTACATTACGGTCAATCAGTTGGTTGCGGAACAATACCATCTCGATGGATTTGTCATACCATAAATCGCTGATTATCTTGATAAATTCAACTCCGGCACGTCTTCTGTCGGCCTGGAAGGAAAGCTCTCTTTCGTAGGAAGCGGTATTATTCATTTCGTTGTGATTTGATAAGGTTAGTGTTGTTTTTTTAAAATTTGATGCAAAAATATGTATTTCAAACGTTTTCGTAAAATATTTTTTGAACTTTTATTATGAATTTTTCAAAAGCGGAAATATTGCATTTCAGGAGATTGCATAAAAAAAGCCGGTATGAACCGGCTTAATTTGAACTGTTGTAATTTTTAAAGGATAAACCTGACTACCTGTCCGTTGCGTGTCAGCATTTCTATCTGCACGCTTTCATTATCGTTGACGTTTTCAAGCATTTCGTTTACGGATTTGATATCCTTGACCTTCGCATTGTTGATGCTCAGGATGATGCCCCTTTTAAATCATTGGCGTATGCCGCGAAACGCTCGTTAGAGATGTCCTTGATCTTTACGCCGTAGTTCAGGTTGAATCTTTTGCTGTCAGCAGGTGAAATGTCTTCGAGTTCGAGTCCTTTAAACTCTGCGTTGACAAATTCATACTTTGTCAAAACCACAGGAACGGTTTTGGTATCCCCATCGCGGACTAAGGTTACCTCGATCTTGTCGTTCGGGCGTTTGGTATTTATAAACCCGGACAAATCCGCATAGGAACTGATGTTGCTGTTGTCCAGCTTTATGATCACATCGCCTTTTTTGATGCCTGCTTTCTCGGCACCTGAATTCTTGTCGACACCGCCTACATAAAAGCCTTCGGTACGGTTCAGGCCGAGTTCTTTGGATACGGGGCCATTCAATTCGGCACCGCGAACGCCCAATATACCGCGTTGTACATTGCCATATTCCATGATGTCTTCGATAATCTTACGGGCAATATTGGAAGGGATTGCGAAAGAATACCCTACATAAGATCCGGTTTGTGAGGAAATCATCGTGTTGATCCCGATCAGTTCGCCGTGGGTGTTTACCAGTGCGCCACCGCTGTTTCCAGGGTTTACGGCAGCATCCGTCTGGATGAAGGACTGGATGCCGTTGGTGTCGAGGTTCCTGGCTTTCGCAGAAATAATCCCCGCAGTCACGGTGGAAGTTAAGTTGTAAGGATTTCCGACGGCCAGTACCCATTCGCCGACTTTTGTATTGTCACTGTCAGCGAAAGTAGCATAAGGGAGTTTCTCGTCGGCATCGATTTTCAGTAAGGCAATATCCATTTTAGAATCGGTACCGATCAGTTTCGCTTTATATACTTTCTTATTGTTTAAGGTGATCTCCAGATCGGATGCGTCCTGGACGACGTGGTTGTTGGTGACGATGTAGCCATCTTCTGAGATGATTACCCCGGAACCGGTACCTACCTGCTCCTGCTGTTGCCCGCCGCGATAGCCATAAAAGTACTCCATGATCGGGTTGGAAACGGTGCGGTAGGAAACGTTCTTGACGTGGACGACGGTATGCACCGCCTTGTCGGCAGCTTCGGCAAAGTCGACCCCTTCCGCAGAAAAACCGACTGTTTTATTGTAATTCGGGTTCGCAAGTGTTACAACAGATTTCTTCGGGGAAAGCAATCCATCACCTTCAAATAATAACTTGTAAGCTCCTAATGTTGTGGCACCGCTTAACAAGCAAACCAAGAATAAATTAGAAAATCTTTTCATTTGTAGTATATATTTAAGTTATTTAACGGCAAAATTATAGGATTTACTTTTTCGAAAAAACGGTTTAACACCTGATTAACACGGTTTAACTTTCTGTTATAATATTCGTACCTTTGAAAGGCGTTTTTAACCTGTAAAACGATGCTTTCCAATGAAGATTGAGTTCAGTAAATATGAGGGCACGGGCAACGATTTTGTCATGATTGACAACCGTTCCGGCGAATTTCCGAAAGCGGATATCAAACTGGTGGAACGATTGTGCGACCGCCGTTTCGGAATTGGTGCCGATGGGTTGATTTTGCTTGAAAACGATCCCGATTATGATTTCAGGATGGTGTATTTCAATTCCGACGGCAATGAAAGTTCGATGTGCGGTAATGGCGGAAGGTGCCTGGTCGCATTTGCTAAAAAACTCGATATCATTGACGTTGAAACGACTTTCATCGCTACCGATGGCGCGCATTATGCTACCATTTATGAAAAAGGCATCGTCTCATTGCAGATGAAAGACGTGGATTCCTTGACAATCACTCCGGAATATGTATACCTGGATACGGGTTCGCCACACCATGTGGAACTCGTCGAAAACGTACTTTCAACTGATGTGAAAAACAATGGCGCCAAAGTGCGTTATTCTGATTTATATGGGCAGAAAGGCAGCAACGTCAATTTTGTAGAACAGGAAAATGACACCGCTTTCAAGGTACGCACTTATGAAAGGGGCGTAGAAGATGAGACACTATCCTGTGGTACCGGCGTGACTGCGGTTGCGATTGCGATGCATGCTTTAGGCAAAACCCATGCTGACAAGGTAACACTGAACGTTCCCGGGGGAAGTTGGAAGTGTCCTTCTTTGTAAACGAAGGCGTGTATTCGAATGTATTCTTAAAAGGGCCTGCCACATTTGTGTTTAAAGGAGAATTCCAGATCTGATACCATGATCACATTAAAAGGAGACAACATCCGCCTGCGTGCACTCGAACCCGAAGACCTGGATTTCATTTATGATGTCGAGAATGACGAAAGCATCTGGCATGTCAGCAATACCCACACTCCTTATAGTTATTACCTGATCCGTCAATACCTTGAAAATGCACAGCAGGATATTTTCGAGGCGAAACAATTGCGCCTGGCCATCTGTTACCATGACAATCCTGTCCCGATAGGGCTTATCGATTTGTTTGAATACGATCCGAAGAACCATCGCGCGGGCATCGGAATACTGATACAGGCAAGCAAAGACAGGAATAAAGGTGCCGGTACTGAAGCTTTAGGCCTTTTGATACAATATGCTTTTTCGAAATTGAACCTGCACCAGGTGTATGCGAATATTGATACCGAAAATGAGCCAAGTATTAAGCTTTTTACTAATTTTGGCTTCCGCAGGATCGGAGTGAAAGAGCAATGGAACCTGATCGGCGGAAGGTACAGGGATGAAGCCCTTTACCAATTAATAAATCATCAATTTTAATACCATACCAATTGAAACCTAAGAAATTACTCATCATCTTATCACTTGTTATTGTTACAGCCGCTTCAGTTTACGGCTATATGTTGTACAGGAAAATCTTCGCACCGAATACCGCTTTTGACCAAAAGGAAATGTACGTGTATATTCCAACGAATGCCGATTTTAATCAGGTAACGACGATCATGGCACCTTTGGTAAAGGATATGGACCGTTTTAAGATGGTTGCCGAAAAGAAGTCATACGATAAAAATGTAAAGTCAGGAAAGTTCCTGATTAAGAAGGATATGAGCAGTAACGATATCATCAATTCGCTGCGCCAGAATGTACATTTCGACCTGACATTCAATAACCAGGAGCGTCTTGAAGATCTCGCCGGGAGGGTTTCAAAACAGATCGAAGCCGATAGTTTGTCCTTGCTGAATGCCTTCCGCAACAAGAAATTTTTAGCAGATAATGGCTTTACGGAAGATAATGTGTTGTCGATGTTTATCCCGAATTCATACGAATTTTTCTGGAATGTGAACGCGGAGAAATTCCGTGACCGTATGGCAAAGGAATACAGGAAGTTCTGGACACCCGAGCGCATCGCATTGGCAGAAAAGCAAAACCTGACACCATTGCAGGTGTCCGCGTTGGCTTCCATCGTGCATAAGGAAACGGTGAAGAAAGACGAGAGGCCAAGGGTTGCCGGAGTCTATTTAAACCGCCTGAAAAGCGGCATGAAACTCGAAGCCGACCCGACGGTGATTTATGCCGTGAAGAAAAACGCCAACGATTTCAGCCTTGTTATTAAAAGGGTGCTTAATAAAGATTTACAGACCGTTTCGCCATACAATACTTATATGTATGAAGGTTTGCCGCCGGGTCCTATTGCGATGCCGGACATCACAGCGCTTGAAGCGGTATTAAATCCGGAACAGCACAACTATATTTATTTCTGTGCAAGTGTAACCAAATTCGGTTACCATGAATTTGCTGTCACTCCAGCGCAACATGAGGCGAACCGCCAGAAATATGTGGCATGGATCAACAGCCAGGGCATAAAAAGATAGTCTTGGCTTCAAGATACCACATCATCTTACTGTTTGTCTTTGTAAACACCATTGTCTTTGCTCAAAGCGGATTTGATACATTCCTTACACCTTCGGACACCCTGGATGCCGGGCGGCGAAATTTCGTAATTGGAACGGAAACGGTTTTGGCTACTGGGACATTGGTGGGCTTAAGCCAGGTTTGGTATAAGGATTACCCTCAAAGTTCGTTTCATTTCATCAACGACAACAACGATTGGCTTCAGATGGATAAGGTTGGACATGTATATTCATCTTACCATATTGGAAAAGCAGGCTTTGAGGCTTTACGATGGAGTGGTGTAAGTCGGCAGAACAGCCTTGTTTACGGCAGTACACTCGGTTTGGCATTCCTGACCGTCGTTGAGGTTTTTGATGGCTATTCGGCGGAATGGGGCGCGTCTTCGGGTGATATGGTTGCGAATGTATCAGGAACAGCGTTATTTATTGGGCAGGAATTACTCTGGAAAGAACAACGCATTATTCCTAAGTTTTCATTCCATCAGACACATTATGCAAAATTAAGGCCTGATGTATTGGGTACTTCGTTTCAGGAGCAGCTTTTAAAAGATTATAATGGGCAGACGTATTGGCTTTCCGCCAATTTATACGCTTTTACCAAATGCAATGCGGTTCCGAAGTGGTTTAATGTAGCTGTTGGCTATGGTGCGGACGGTTTGGTTTCCGGAAATGGGGAAGCTGTACCGGATTTGAGCGGATATCCGACGAGAACACGTCAATTTTACCTTAGTTTCGACGTGAATCTGGAAAAAATCAGGACAAAATCCCACTTTTTAAAGACTGTTTTTTCTCTTTTTAACACGATTAAGATTCCTGCTCCCGCCTTTGAGGTCAACGGTTTAGGAAAGGTCAAAGTACATGCATTTTACTTTTAGGGAAATATTAACTTGCTGATATTCAGTTTTGTATTATTTGTCGTATATTTGTCCCTTAGTAATTTCCCGGGGTGACAGACTTGGAAGAAAACCAATTTATGTTAAAAAAATGGATATATTACACTAGCATTACCCTTATCGTAGCTTTCATCTCCTCAGGTTTTAAAGCTGCCAAAAATCAGAATCCATCGTGGTTCTCCACTGCCGAAAATGAACCTTCTTCCGTGCAGTTTCCTTCAAAGGATTTATCAGATTATCCTTTTTCAAACCTGATTTATACCGGAAAATCCTTTACCGGTTTTAAAGAAGCCATTGCTTTCAAAGAGTCTCAGGGTCAGTACAAATTAATTAATTCGTTCGGTTATATGGGCAAGTACCAGTTTGGTGCGAGTGCTTTGCGTTCCGTTGGGATTAAGGACAATGCCGCTTTTTTGAGAAATCCACAGTTGCAGGAAAAGGCATTCAGTGCTTTGATTGCTAAAAACAAATGGGAACTCAAGGACGAAATTGCTGCGTATGAAGGAAAAATTGTTGCCGGGATCAGGATGACCGAATCAGGAATGCTTGCAGCGGCACATTTGCTTGGTGCGGGCTCTGTAAAAAAATTCCTTAAATATGATGGAAAGAGGAAAATCGTAGATGGTTACGGCACTTCATTGAAGAGTTATCTCAGGAAATACGCTGATTATGATACCTCGCATATTATTGCTGAAGACAATCCTGTAGTTTTCAGATAGTATATTCTTGCAATTACGTTCGTTGTTGCAAATATAACCCTTATCGATCATTCTAAAAAGCGATGATTGTTAAGGGTAATTTTATTTAGTAAAGAAAACTTTTCTTTTTGTAAAATATATTTGTCTATATGTAAAGTTTATTTTACATTTGAATAAACTTTAAAACTTTAGACAATGAAAATGCCATTTTTATTACCAAACCCTTTTAAAAAGATTGGCTGGATTTTATTTATTCCGGCATTTCTGGTCAGCCTGTACATATCGATTTTCAATATCAACACGGACAATTATCTGGTATGCCGTGTATTTACTCTGGTGAATGACGATAATATATTCTCTAAATCCCAGGCTTTTGCTTTTATAAACAATAGTATCGTTGATGAGTTGCTTTTATTTTGCCTCATCATTGGTGGGATTTTTATCTGCTTTTCAAGATTGAAGAATGAAGATGAACTGATTTCCAAAATAAGGCATGAGAGCCTCGTTTGGGCAGTATATGTGAATTACGGTATCATCCTGTTCCTGGCCATGTTCATTTATGGTTTCCCATTCCTGAATGTGTTGTTTTACAATACTTTTACGATGATTTTCTTTTTTATCATCAGGTTCCATTATAAATTATACCAACTTAAAAAAGACACGAGTGATGAAGAATAATCTTAAGGTTTTAAGGGCGATGGCTTCCATTTCGCAAGGAGATCTGGCAGATAAGATACAGGTAAGCCGGCAGACCATCAATGCAATGGAAACCGGAAAGTATGTGCCTTCAACGGTCCTGGCACTCAAGCTGGCGCGGTTTTTTGAGAAGCCCGTAGAAGAAATATTCCAATTGGAAGATGACGATGTGAAATAAAAAAAGCCTCCGGACGGGGGCTTTTACATTTTATGAATAATGAAAATCGCAGGGCGGTTTTGTAAATCAACCTTGACTTTTTTCCAGTCTTTGATTTGATGTGTTTTGATAAATTCTGTGGGCAGTGTAATGTCTGCAGCGATACACAAATGTGTTTCAGAATGCAGTGTTTGCAATAGATCCTCAAGCATTTTATTATTGCGGTAAGGCGTTTCTATAAACAATTGCGATTGGTTTTTATCGGCCGACAATTTCTCAAGCTGCTTTACCGCTGATTTCTTTTCGGATTTATCTATGGGTAAATATCCATTGAAAGTAAAACTCTGCCCATTCATCCCGGAAGCCATCATAGCCAGCAATATTGATGATGGTCCCACCATCGGTATCACCTGAATGCCTTTTTCGTGAGCCAGTTTCACAATCGCAGCGCCGGGATCGGCAACGCCAGGACAACCGGCATCACTCATCAGGCCGATGTCCTTGCCTTCGAGGCACGGCTTAATCATTTCAGTATGTTCTGAAGTTTGGGTGTGCTTATTTAAGGCGCTTAATTGAAGCTTCGCTTGTATCTTATCGGGAACAATGCTTTTGATGAATTTACGTGCTGTCTTTTCATTTTCCACGATATAAATATCCAGCAATTCCACAATCCGCTTTACGGAATGCGGCAAAACGTCCATCGGTTCGGATTGTCTGGCAGTATCATTATCGCCTGCTACGCCCAAAGTAGTCGGAATTAAATATAGTTTTCCGGTCGAATGATTTGCCATTAAAAAAGATGTTATAAGAAGTTATTCGACTTCTTTGAGTAGTTTTTCAGCTATGAGCGTACAGCTTTCATCAATCATTTCATAGACTGTTTCGAAGCCATTTTCCAATCCGAAATACGGATCCGGGACATCTACATTTTCGCCGGGGAATAATGCGTCAAGCAAATAAGAAACTTTCTTTCCGGCCTCTTTATTTGGCGCCAAAAGCATCACATCCCGAAAGTTGCTATGATCCATCACGTAAATATGGTCATAAATTGCAAAATCCTCGGCTTTAAACTGGCGTGCCCTTTGCGTCGAAATATCGAGTCCTTTTCTGTTTGCTATATTGATGGAGCGTTGGTCAGGTTGTTTACCGCTATGGTAATTTCCTGTCCCTGCAGAGTCAACCCTGAATTTGTCCCTTGGTAATTTAGAAGCCAGAACGCCTTCTGCCAGTGGTGACCGGCAAATATTTCCCAGGCATACCATTAAAATCCTTACGGGCATTACAACGATAGTTTTTTGTGGATATCGTCCACGAATTTTTTAAATTGTTTATCTGTTGAAACCAGGTTATCAACAGTTTTACACGCATGAAGCACTGTGGCGTGGTCACGATCCCCGATTTGGGAACCAATATTGGCCAAAGATGCTTTCGTAAATTTCTTCGCAAAGAACATGGCCAATTGACGGGCCTGAACAACATGACGTTTTCTTGTCTTTGATTGCAGCATATCGATGTCCAGCTGGAAATAATCAGAAACTACTTTTTGGATGTAGTCAATTGAAATTTCACGTTTGACATTCTTAACGAATTTTTCCACCACGGCTTTCGCCAGATCGAGTGTAACTTCTTTCTTATTGAATGAAGATTGTGCAATTAAAGAAATGATGGCACCTTCGAGTTCACGAACATTCGATTTGATGTTACGTGCTACGTATTCAATGATTTCTTCCGGCATTTCCACACCATCACGATACAGGATGTTCTTTAAGATTGAAATCCTTGTTTCATAATCAGGTTGGTGTAATTCTGCAGAAAGACCCCACTTGAAACGGGATAATAAGCGTTGCTCAATATCCTGCATATCCACAGGTGCTTTGTCTGAAGTCAGGATAACCTGTTTTCCATTCTGGTGCAGGTAATTGAAGATGTGGAAAAATACATCCTGCGTACCTGTTTTTCCGGAAAGGAACTGCACATCGTCAATGATCAGCACATCAATCAGCTGATAGAAATGGATAAAGTCGTTGCGGTTATTCTTTTTAACAGAATCAATATATTGTTGGGTGAAAATCTCGGCTGAAATGTACAGCACCGTTTTTTCAGGGTATTTGTCTTTAATCTCCACACCGATGGCATGGGCCAGGTGGGTTTTCCCCAATCCAACACCACCAAAAATCAATAATGGATTGAATGAGGTTCCGCCAGGTTTGTTAGCCACGGCCATACCTGCAGAACGTGCCAGCCTGTTTGAGTCTCCTTCAAGGAAATTGTCAAAACTATAATTGGCATTAAGCTGTGATTCGATTTTGAGGTTCCTGATCCCCGGAATTACAAATGGATTTTTGAGTTCTGGGTTCAGGTTTTTGAATGGAGCATCGACTTCCTGGGCTTTCATCGGGGAGCGGTGCGCACTGGGCAATTGTTCCGTAAACGGTTGTTTATTGCCATAAGTGTTTTCCATCTTGATTTTATAAAGTAACTTCGCGTTTTTTCCGAGTTCTTTAGTGAGGGCCACTTTCAGTAATTTGACATAGTGCTCTTCAAGCCATTCGTAAAAGAATTTACTGGGTACCTGGATGTATAATGCATTGTCGGTTAACTCTACTGACTTAATCGGCTCGAACCAGGTTTTATAGGCCTGATCCTGGATATTATCTTTTATGAAAAGAAGACAGTTCTCCCATACTGATTGCGCAGTTTTGTTCAT